>CAPAOV010000001.1 GCA_948579355.1 uncultured Eubacterium sp.
AAAGAAGCCATCCAAAACGACTACACGTACAACAGCCTCGGACAGCAGACGAAAACGGAAGTAACGTTAAAATCAGCAAAAAATCCGGCAGATAACCGTACCTATGTGGCAGAACAGACAACGTATGACACCTTTGGCAACGAACTTTCTCACACCGGCGAAAACGGCCTGACATCAAAAACTTCTTATAATGAGGAAACCGGAGAAGAAACCGAAACCATCCATGCCGTAGGAACCGAGTATGAAACAACAGAAAAACAATACATTTCCACTGACACATTAAAAACAATGACAGTGGACGACTGGGGCCGTGTCAAAATCGACATAGAAGACGCCTTTGGCAACACCATTACCAGTAAAGACGAAGCCGCCGGCACATGGACAGAAAGCACGTATGATTACGGAAGCAGTGGCGGAGATGATGAAAGCAAAGACAGCGGAGACGATGACACGGAAGCAGAACAGGAAGAAGAGGCCCGGCTTCTGGAAGAAAAAACCTATGCATTTCAACCCGACGAAAAGAGATTTATCATCAACGAAAACGGAGAAACCGTACCCAACTACTACATTACGGGAAAAGGAGAAAAAATCCTCAGTGCAGCCAGATATTTTTATGACGATTTAGGCAATGAAATTGGAAGCGCTGGATTCAGCAATGGAGAAACAGACGCAGAACATTGTACTTCTTTCAATCTGACGAAAACAGAGACGGAAGTCACCGGAGAAGATGACAAGGCACAGACGGTTGCCACCGCATACAGCAAAGAAATCAATCCGGCGGCTTATCATGCCAACGTCAATGCCGGCAACTACTATGAACAGTTTAACGATTCCGTCCTCAGTGAAACGATTACACGAACGGTAATCGGTGCCGATGGAAACACCATTTCCACCACCGACACTTATATCCGCGGAAAAAACAAAACCGAAACCGTCACCACTTATGAAACCGACGACTTCGGCAGAACCACAAAGGAAAACACCAGAAATAAAAAATATCAGCACGGCAAATGGCTTCCCTCTTATGAGACAGAAGTTCTTTACACATACGATGACCATGGAAATGTAATTCAGACAGAAACAAAGAGCCGCAAAGAGGGAGAGAGCGGGTGGCAGACGAAAACGGCCAGAGCCGAATATGACAGTCAGGGCCGGCTGACAGGCGAATATACTCCGCGGGGAGTAAAAGAAAAAGCAGTAGCAAAATACACCTATGACATCCTTGGGCGCAAAATAAAAGAAGAACTGCCGCAGGAAAAACAGGAAGGAAAAATTCGTTACCAGACCATCAGCAGCGAATACGATACCGACGGAAACATCATAGCATGGGAGGAACAGGCAGAGGGAAACAAAACAGCCAGAACCGAATATACATACGATAAACAGAACAACCTTGTTATGGTAAAAAATTGCATGGAAAACGACAAAGCACAGTATGTCCAGTATGTCTATGACACGCAGGGAAACAAAGTGCGCCAGTTCACCGGCATGACAAGCCCGCTTACCTTAACCGTATCGCAGACAAAAACAGCATCCGCCAATGATGATACATTTACCTATGCTGGGAAAAAATATCTCCTTACTGTTGGGGGAAAGAAAAAAAACGACACCATCCATGAAACAAAGTACGAATACGATGGGAAAAATCAACTCGTTTCTTACACCGATGCTGAGGGCAGAACAGAAACATATACCTATGACATCAATGGTAATCACACGAAAACAGTGGACAAAAATGGAAACACGCAGAAAAACACCTATGATTATCAGAACAATTTAACAGAAACAGCAGCCAAAGAAAAGAAAACCGGAAAAGAGACGAAACACAGTTATACCTACAACGCGTACGGAGACGTAGCCACACAGGATGATACCGCTTTTGTCTACGGAGACGTATCCGGTCAGGTAACAAAAGAAACAACAAAACTGACAAAAAACAAAAACATTGTCAAGAATTATACCTATGACAGCGCAGGAAACAAGTCTTCTTTCAAGGTAACAGTCGGGGAAGAAGCAAAACTTTCTCTGGCATATGAGTATAACGGCGAATCGAGACTTTCATCAGTAAAAGACGAAACAGGAAACGAAGTAGCAACATACAGTTATGACACCGACGGCAGCCTGTCCGAAAAAACCGTGGCAGGAAACGGTATGACAACCACTTATGCCTACGATTACCAGAACCGGCTGACGGATTTAAAAAACCAGACAGGCAACGCCGGCATGATTTCGCAATACACATCGGAGTACCTTGTCAATGGGCAGAAGTCGAAAGAAACCTCGGAAACGGTTGATAAAGATGGAAAGAAATTGAAAAAGACGGCAACTTATACCTATGACCTGCTGGGGCGTATCACTAAAGAGACGAAAACAGGCAGTAAAGATATTTCCTACATCTATGACAGCAATAACAACCGCAAAGAAATGAAAGCAGGAAGCAAAGTAACTGCCTATAAATACAACAAAAACGACGAACTAATCCGGACTGACACACTGAATACCGACACGGAAGAAGACAAAGTAGTTATTTATAAAAACGACAGAAATGGAAACCAGCTCGCCACCGTCAACCGCTATGAAATTCCAAGTGATAAGAAAGACAGCACCTATGTGGATATCGACGTGACACTGGGGGATAACCGATTAAACGAAAACGTGGTCAATCATTACAATGCATTAAACCAGCTGACCAAGACTTTAACCAAAAACTATAAAGTAAGCTTTACATACGACGCTGAAGGACTGCGCACAAGTAAGAAAGTAAACGGGGAAAAGACGGTCTTTGTGTGGGACGGAGATCAGCTTGTTATGGAACTGTCTGGAAGTGGGAAAGTAAAGAGGAGATACATCCGCGGAAACGACCTTATATTATCCGATAAAGGAGCAGACAGCATCTTTAAAGAGGCATCCGAAAAACAGTACTATGTGACCGACCCACATGGGAATGTGGTACAGCTGACTGACGAAACAGGAAACGTCATCAGGACATATGAGTATGACTCTTTCGGTAATGAAATCAAGCCGGACAGCAAAGACGACAGCCCGTTCCGCTACTGCGGGGAGTACTACGATAAAGAGACGGAAGAAATCTATCTGCGGGCAAGGTGTTACCAGCCAAAAGTGGGGAGATTTCTGACAAGGGATACCTATACGGGAGAAGAGGATGAGCCGCTGAGTTTGCATTTGTATACTTACTGTGAGAATGATGGGGTGAATATGACAGATCCGACGGGGCATTGGGGGAGGCGCTCATCAAATTCTTTTGTTCATCAAGAGCTAACGCGTGAGGCATTTAGTAGATATTACAATAATAATAGTGCTTTAATGATTGCACAGAGTTCATCAGAAATGGAAAAAACAATTTTGGATGGAGTCATTTTACCAGACTATCTTCAAGACAAGAAGAAAGAAAGTAAGTATGGGAAAGAGTATCACAAGAAATATAAGAAATATTTAACAAAAAAATTATGTGATATTTCACTTTGTGCTAAAGGAAAGAAGAGTATTAAGAATGCCCTTCATGGAAAAAGTAAAAGAGAAATGAAAGCATTGCGGAAAAGAATATTGGAAAAAGTAAAGAAATACGGCCTATGTTCAAAAACTTATTTACTTATTGGATGTTATTTGCACTCAGTGCAGGATTACTCAGCACATAGTTATTGTGAAGCCGTAAAACATGTTGATTTGGAAAAGTATAAATCAACAAAGAACAAAAATAAGTATTCCGATATTGTAAATAGTTTTCATATTGATTGGGCAGACCCAGAAAATCATGATTATTGGCATAAGTTATATAAAGATAATCCTTCTGCGGTATTTACGATAAATGTAAGGACAAGAAAATATCAATGGAGGATGCTTATAGATTCTAAAGAAAAAAATCCACGTTGTGAAAAAGCCATTAATGATTCAGTAAAATTTATTAAAAAAGCATTTTGGTATATGCAGTAAAAAAATAATGGTTAATTTAAGAAAGGCAAATGTGTAGATAAATTTTCACAAGTTTATTTTACAAGGAGCATTCCTGTAATTTAAAAATAGCGCCAATACAATAAAAAATTTGTGGTATGATAGACTAATAAAAGTTTTTACAGGATCACGAGTTTAGTTTTTGTGGCGGTCAATCCAGTATATGGTCAGTAGGAGTATGAAATGGGATGACAACAGTTCTGAAACGGATGACCTGAAAGCAATTGTCCTGCTTGTGAAAGACAGGAGATATTCCACATTCTGTATTCTGAGTGAATGTATGCTGAGAACAGGAAAGTTTCCGTCAACAAGGCTAGCATATACGGGGGGATGTCCAACCGGATACAGAGATGGAGGCAAAAGTTCTTTGCTGAGTATTTTGAGTGTTATGTGGACTGGAAAGGGGAGAGGCAGCAAGGCTTGAGATATGAGTTCTTGTGAGTGACTACATCCTGAAAGCAAAACAGAAAAAAACTTCGAAAGACGATGTATGAAGCCGAAAGGGCACGAAATAACTGGAGTTCGGTTTTTCAGGATGTGTTTCTCTATTTTGCCGGTCTAACAGGAAAACGAAGTGCATTGCACCTGAAATGATACCGTTTTTGTGCATTATTAAATATAGAGTTGTTGTTGAAACTTTATAAACAATTGCACAGATGGCAAAATGCAGACTTTTTTTGTGCAAAATATGTAAGAAAGCATAGGGAGAAGATATGAAATTATTTGCAACAAATACAATATATATATTATTCATGGCAATTATACTTTGTTCATGTGGAAAGATAACACAGGGAGATAATAAGGACAAGCAGACTTCCCCGTACGCAACTGCAAAAAGTGAGCAGACGCCGTGTGAGAAACCAGTCGGAAATTTATCAGATAAAACGGAGAGTTCATATTTTCGTTCCTGTATGCCTGTGTGGGCATATTCTCAAGTTTATGGAGATGCCTATTATTATTTATTGTCAGATGGCAAATCAAATTATACTGTAATGAGGGATGAAAAAGAAGTAGGACATTTTTCAATTGAGGACGGTATCATCGCTTCTTTTGTAATTGACGCAGACAATGCATATGCCATTGTACATCAAAGTAGTGTTGCGAGTATGGGATATCTGGTGCGGATAGATTATAAGAAAAGGCATGTGGAGAAATTAGAGTTAGATTTTAAGTTAGGGTGGGTTTTTGGTGATTCACGTTTTAATTATATGCAGATACAGGACGGAAAAATTTTCTTTGATAACAGGGAGCAATATTCGCTTTTTGAGGCAAATTCAGGAGAGTATAAAACAGGGCAGTTCAGTTTATGTGATACAAAGGGGAAGAGTGTTATACCGCTTGTTACTACGAAAGAATTACAACAAGCGTTGCCATATGTAAATCTGATTGGAAATGTTTTTGTGTATGCAATTGAAAAAGATGGGGAAATTGATATTTTCAATTATAATATGCAAAGTAGAAAACAGAACAAAATGGCAGAAATAAAACCGGAACAAAAAAGCAAAGGGAACTTGATGGTTTATGTAGACGAGGACTATATATACTGTAAGGAATATGCTATTCCGGTAAGTGGAGGAAGACCAGAAAGGATTTTAGATGAGGCCTTGGTGTATTATAATGGCAGTAGGGCCTTTTCTACAAATTCCAAATATATTTATTTTTTGAATAAACAATATCATTTAAAAAGATACAATAAAAAGACCGGAAAGATAAAAGGGTACGGAAAAGCAAAGTATATGAGTGTTGATTGTACGGAAAATTATGTTTATGTGAAAGAATATAAAGAAGCAATGCTATCCGGTTATACAGGAGAAGATTGCTACTATGATGATGACATGGAAGATCCGGATGTAAATGAAACGACAAAGTTAAGGCGGTTTAAGTAATTGGGAAAATATAGATAAGAAATTAAATAATGCGGCTGGAGAAATGCATAATAAAAGCGTTAAGCAGGTAATAGATTATTTGAATTTTTTGTGTTATTAGGAAAGAAGATAAATGGTTATGTCAGGTGAAAGGGTCATGAGAAGGGGATGGGTCAAATGAAAAAAGCAGTTCTTTATCTATTCATTTATTCTATCATGTTATGTGCTTGCAATGCTGCCGACGAAGATAATGGGAGCAGTAATGTGGGAGTAAATGTGACAACTGGTTCTGCTGTTACAGCAACCGGGTCTGCTGTAACAGCGACTGGAGTGTCAGCAACAGTTAGCGGGATGGCGGTGGAGAAAAAACAACTGAAGAGAGAAAAGAAGAAAATAATTAGGATTGTTACAGATGAGACTGGGAAGCTGCAGAAGTTGAAATTGGAGTCTGTAAATACAAAAAAGAAAGGGATTTATTTCTCTTCTGCCAACTGGGCTACAAACTATTCACAAGTTCAAGACGGACATTATTACTACATACGGGGCAGGGGTGATGAAGTTACTTATACAATTTATCAGGATAAGAAAAAGAAAGTAGGAGAGTTTTCTTTAAAGGAATATATCAATAAGGATAGCGGTGATTATCCTGAGCTTATTGGAATGGTAAAGTATAAGAAAAAATTCTATATATTATTCGATTATCTGGACGCTGACGGCGAAGATATTGAATATGAATCAGACGATGGCTGGGGTGGCGCAACGGTATTAGCATATATAGATTTAAAGAAAAAGAAAGCAGTAAAATTATGGGACATGACCGGAACCCGTATAGATGAGGGTGAGGGAGTTGTATTTTGTAATTTTTATCAGGACTTTCTTTATTATAACAAAAAGAACTATTGGGACATGGAGTATGAACGTCCGGGAACTTTTATGAAATCGCCCATAAAAGACATTAAATTACGAGAAACAATTACTACTACCGTGAATTTAACAAAAGCAAAGCCATATCTCACTTACATTGATGGGAAGATATACTATGGGATACAAAGAGGGAAGAAAGTTACCTTATACTCCCATGATTTAGAGAGTGGGCGGGAAGAAAAAGTTTTTTGTTATATGAGGAGTGACAATAAAGAAACTACTATATTACTGGAAATGGATGAGGATTATATCTATTGTCAGGAGTATTTAATACCACGTTCTGGTGGGAAAATGATAAAAGCATTTGCAGATGCAAAAGTTTTTGAAAGTTTATATGATTATTCCTATATTGCCAAGAGTATATCTTATTGTTATAATAAAAAATATATTTTTTATATAGATAAAAATTACAGAGTCCACCGAATCAATAAGAAAACCAGACAGAACCGCATTATCAGTAATCTGAAAGCCGCGGGAGTTGACTGTACAGAAGATAGTGTCTATGTAAAAGTACATGCCAAAGCATGGTATAATAAAAAGGGTATGTGGCAAGAACTTTATGACGATGATGAGGGGTGGGTAAGTAACAATTGTTATTCCCATCATCTGTATTGTATGGATATTGATGGTAGAAATGTTGAAAAGATTTGGAATGGTGAGTGGAAGTAATTTGTTGAATGTAAATTGCAAGGTTTAGCCCTTTAGTCATATAGTTTGTAAATGTTTCGGAACTGTGGCAGGGAGGAAAGTAAAATGAAAAGAATCGAGAAAGCTCCGCGACATTAAAAGTGAAAAACTTGTCAGAGATAAAAAATTGAAATTGGTTAGGACAAAGTTTTTCAAAAACATATCAAGGAGATTATAAGAAACGTATATTGACAAAAATTGTCGATATATGGTATCCTTTGCATGTATAGTGTATAATTTCAGGATAAAGGGAATATATTTTACAAAATGCAAGGAGGAGAAAAATGAACGAAAACAAAAATCCAGCAGGTACAATTGCCCTGATATGTGGTATTGCAAGTATTGTTATATCCATTATTTTTGGCATTATGTTTGGTGTATTTGGAGCTGCTGTAGGCGTAGCTCTTGGTGTAGTGGCAGTTGTATTTGGCATTAAGGCGAAGAAGGAATCAGACGGAGCAGCAGGAAGTGCCGGTTTTGTATGCGGTATTCTTGGTATTGTATTTGCTGTTATTTTCGCAGTTGGCTGTACGTTGTGTGGCGCTAGTTCTGCCGGCTATGGCTGTTATGGGTGCGTAGGCGCTTCCTGTATGTTGCAGAATGATGTTAATAATGCTTCTGACGAACTTCAGGATGCACTTCAGGATGCATTGAAAGACCTGAACTAATTAGTTTGGATAAGAGTTAGTGAAAGGCTGTTGCATGAGCAATAGCCTTTTTTTATCAAATGAATTGAGGTGACTTACGGTATGTTTCCTTTTCTTGTCATAACGGAGAAAATCAAAATCCCATTATACGGAGCCATTTTTATGATTGGTTTCTTTTTGGCTGTCTTTCTGGCGAGAAAGCTGGCGCCCCGTTTTCAGGGAACAAAGGAGGATACGACATATGCGGCGGCGTATGGAGCCATTGGCATTCTGATTGGGGCAAAGTTGCTTTATTTTATCACGAAGCTGCCGAACATTATAATAAAAAGAGATTCATTTTTTCTATTGTTTCGGGAAGCGCCGCTTCAGGCGCTGGAGTATGCCTTTGGAGGTTTTGTTTTTTATGGCGGTCTGCTCGGCGCAATTTTAGGCGTATGGATTTATTGCAGACAATATAAAGTATCGTTTCAACCGTTGCTGGATATTTTTGCGCCTTTTATACCGCTGGCACATGGATTTGGCCGGATTGGCTGTTTCTTTGCGGGCTGCTGTTATGGAAAAGAATATCATGGCATTTTTTCCGTGCGGTTTCCATACAATGAACAGATACCGGAATTGTCAGCAGTTCCCCGTGTTCCGGTTCAGTTGATAGAGGCGGGACTAAATTTTGTCGTGTTTGGCATTCTCTTTTATATGGCAAAAAAGAAAACCTGCAAAAGAGGACAGATGATGGGAATTTACCTGATTTATTATACGATGGCACGTTTCTTGTTGGAAATGCTGCGCGGAGATAAACTGAGGGGCGGCGTAGGAATTTTATCCACTTCGCAGCTTATAAGCATTTTGCTGATTCCGGTTGGTGTCTATTTACTGACGGGGCGCATGGAAAAGAATAATCGTTGACAGAAAAGGACATTTAACGTTATAATCATAGCAGAACAAATAATGGTAACGTTAGACATGAAATAGAGGAGGATAAGTAAATGAAATGTAATCAATGTGGAACAGATAATGTAGAGGGAACACGTTATTGTAAGACATGTGGAAATGCATTGGAGACCGGACAGACGCAGTCGCAGATGGATTTTCAGCCGACACCGCAGAATTCCCAGCCAATGCCCCAGAATCCGAATAATATGAATTATGGTAACGGCATAGCCTGTATGGTACTTGGTATTGTATCCATTGTATTTGGCTGCACACCGCTGATTGGATTGATTTGTGGTATTATAGCAATTATTATGAATCGTAAAGACGTGCAGATGGGATTTGAATCAAGCTACCACAAAGCGGGGTTAATCTGTGGAATTATCGGTGTTTGTCTTGGCGCCATTGCATTAATTTATTGGATTGTATGGTTAAGCGCTTTTGCATGTGTGGCGAGCAACCCAAGATATTTCCACTAAAGAGCGGTGGAAATATAACGATAAAGGAAAGTCAATTCCCTATTTTGTTATCTTCTGATATAACTGATAGGAGAGCAGTGACAGGATAAATGTAAAAATAAAGGCGCCCGTCAGCAATATCATGGAATTTTGCAGGGAAGGGATATTGGCCAGGTAGATTGGAACATAGCCAAGGATTTGCAGAACCGCTACGAGGGGGAGCAGATGCTTGGCTTTTTCGTTTTCCGTTTTTTGCAGCGCCGGATAAAGCATTATTGCCAAAGCCGTGTGGATACATAATAAAAGCAGGAAATAAGTTGCCTGAATGATATATGTATGGGCAGGAGTAGATGCCAACAGGGCGAAAGAGGAGTAAGTTTGCTTCAATTCTGCTGCAGATAAATTCAATTTGCTAAAGTATTCATTTGAGCCGATGGAATTGATAAAAACAGCGGCGATGATATTTGTAATATAAACTGCTCCGCAATTCATCATGCATTCAAAACTACCCATTCCAAGACCGAACAGAAGAGCATTGTTCTTGTCAGGGTGCTTTTTTATCATATGCTTCAAACCAAGCAGACAGCCGGCAAAGGCCATCAGGCCGGCGATAATAATATCATACAGAAACGTAAATACGGGGTGGTTGTCGGAGCGGAAAAGAAAGCCGAGCCCGAATATTTGCAATAATATAATGTTTAAAACAGTGTATATGATAAAAGAAAACAGAAGAGAAAAACCGATACCAATGAGAAAAGAAGTTATTTTCGCTCCGGTTTTCTTTTTAAAGAACCACAAAAAACAGAGTGGTGCGATGACACATAAAAAAATGGAAAATATCCATGAGTTTATAGTGGCGCCGGAAAATATAATTGTATTCATATGCATTGTTCTCCTTATTTCCGCGCTGCTTTAGCGCAATTTCGTGTGTATTAAAGTATCTTATCACAATAAAATGAAAATGACAACCGTACTTGTCAAAGAGCGTGTTTGCGTATATTATGAGATAGGGTTGCGAATGAGATGAGAGGAGTGGGCGCATGGAGTTGTATGATTATCTGCAGGCGTATGCCAAAAGCGGCAAAATACCGATGCATATGCCGGGGCACAAGAGAAATTCTTCCTTTTCGATGGCAAATCCCTACGAATGGGATGTGACGGAGGTGGAGGGATTGGATAATCTGCACCATCCGAGAGGTATTCTGAAGCAGGAAATGGAACGGTTGAGCAGAAGATATCATACCAGAGATACTTATTTTTTAGTAAATGGGAGTACCGGCGGTATACTGACGGCGATAGCATCGTGTTGCCGCCGCGGCGACAAAATTTTAGTGGCAAGAAACTGCCACCGCTCGGTATATCATGCGATTTATTTATTAAATTTAATGCCTGTATATATATATCCTGAAGTGGATGAGGAAACCGGAATTGCATTGGATATTCCGCCGCAGCAGATAGCGGATATGCTGGAGCAGGAAAATGTTTCCTGTGTAATACTCACATCCCCGACCTACGAGGGGATTGTGTCAGACATAAAATCAATTGCCGCCATCTGCCATCGTCAGAATATTCCGTTAATTGTCGATGAGGCCCATGGGGCGCATCTGGCATGGGGAAAAATGTTTCCGCAGACAGCGATACAGCAGGGGGCGGATTTGGTTATCGAGAGTCTGCACAAAACATTGCCGGCGCTGACGCAGACCGCCCTGCTTCACCGTGTGACAGAGAGGGTGAAAGCGGAGACGGTGGCGCGGTATTTATCAATATTTCAGACAAGCAGCCCGTCTTACGTGCTCATGGCAAGTATGGGCCAATGTATGTCGTGGCTGGAGCAATCCGGAGACGGCGTATGGACGGCGTATGAAAAAAGGCTTTCGGAATTTGAACGGCAGGCGGCAGACTGGCGGTATTTGCGGCTCTGGCGGAGGGGAAATCAGGACAGGGGTAAACTGGTTATCGGCACATGGGGTGCGGGGATGACGGGGATACAACTGGCGGAGTATCTGCGAGACAAGTATCTGATTGAAGTTGAGATGGAGACGCCATCTTATATTCTTGCGATGACAAGCGTGGCCGACAGGGAAGATACGCTGTTGCATTTTGCGGACGCTCTTACACAAATAGACGCGGCAATATCAGAACCAACTTGCAGTAGTGCTTCGGCGCTGCCACATCATGTGTCCGGTGGGCGGGCATTCGTGCAAATGTGTCCATATGAGGCTATGCAGTACCGCAAAAAGCTGTTAAGACTGGAAGATTGTCAGGGGGAGATTGCGGCCGAATACGCTTATGTATATCCGCCGGGTATTCCTTTTCTGGCTCCGGGGGAGCAGATAACAGAGGAAGTGGCAGAACAGATTCGGCGAGCCGGTGAAGCTGGTTTATCATTGTTGGGAATGGAAGATGAGACGGGTTCTCATATTTATATTTGTGATTTACAGAGCGGAAAACCGTCGGATAACGATAATAAGGAAAAGGAGTGACGGCATGGGGCATTTATATCTTTTTATGGGAAAGAGCGCAGCGGGAAAAGATACGCTGTATCATAAGGTGATGGGGAGCCATCCGGAATTGATTCCGGTGATTCCCTATACAACCCGTCCGATTCGCGCGGGGGAGAGAGAGGGACGGGAATACCATTTTGTCAGTAAAAAAGAACTGTCGGAGATGGAAGCTCTCGGGAAAGTGATAGAGTGCCGCTGCTATGAGACGGTAAAGGGGCCGTGGTACTATTTTACGGCGGACGACGGACAAATTGATTTTGAAAAAGGTGATTTCTGTATGATAACTACGTTGGAGGGGTACGAAAAAATCCGTATGTTTTATGGAGAAGAGCGGGTACTGCCGCTCTATATCGAAGTCGAAGATATGATACGGATTAAGCGTTCTCTGGCTCGTGAAAAGGAACAGGAACATCCTTGTGTTGCCGAAGTGTGCCGCCGGTTTCTGGCAGATGAGGAGGATTTTTCGGAAGAGAATCTGCGGCGGCTGGGGATTGATAAGAGGATTGAAAATAATTCACTGGAACAGGCGATTTGTCAGATTGAGGAAACTCTAAAAAACGGTAGAAAATCCAAATAAAAAGTGGTATGATAGATATGAGCGCTGGCGAAAGCAGGTCAAACGGCGAGTTTGGCCCGGCACCGTCAGACGAAAAGGAAAGCGGGGTGATTTCATGGATATTCGTGTCGATAATATGCAGCAGGTCAATCAGACGTCGCAGACGCAGCAGGCGCAGCAGACGGGGGAAGAATTTAAGTTTACTTTAATGAGTTCGATTGAAGAGAGTGGTCTGCAGGAGCGCTTGTCCACCATGATGAAAGAAATTACGATGCAGGGGAAGAAACTCGGCAAACATATGGATATCCGTGATATGAAGCATTACCGTCGTCTGATAAAAGATTTTATGAATGAAATTGTCAACCGTTCTCACAAGTTCAGCCGTGAGAATTTTCTTGACCGCCGCGGCCGTCATCGCGTTTATGGCATGATTAAGCGTGTGGACACGGTATTGGATGAGTTGGCGGGAGAGCTGATAAAAGACGAAAAAGATGCTTTGGCGATTTTGAGCAAGGTGGATGAAATACGAGGTTTGTTGCTGGATATCATTACTTAATTTTACATAGGAGGGGCAGGATGTTTTCTTTTTCAGAGATTGTAGGACATGAACAGATAAAAGAGCATTTGCAAACGGCAATTCGCGATAATAAACCATTCCATGCTTACATTTTTCAGGGAGATGTAGGCGTTGGAAAGGAGACGATGGCGCGCACATTTGCGGCCGGACTGCAATGTCAGCAGGGCGCGGAAGAAAAGCCGTGTAAGGATTGCGTGTCCTGTCGTCAAATCGAATCCGGCAATCATCCGGATGTTATATGGGTATCAAGAGAGCGCAACAGTCTTGGTGTTGAGGAGATTCGGGAACAGCTCTGTAATACGATGGATATTAAGCCGTTTTCCAGTCCATATAAAATCTACATCGTAATGGAAGCGGAGAGAATGACCGAGGCGGCACAGAACGCTTTACTGAAAACGATTGAGGAGCCGCCGGAATACGGTGTTGTTATTTTGCTGACAAGCAATATCAGTGAACTGCTGTCGACGATACAGTCGCGTTGCCTTACGTTGGAATTTCGTCCGCTCAGCACCGCAACAGTAGAGAATTTTCTTACGACGCAGTGTCAGATACCGGATTATCTGGCGAAAGCCAGCGCGGCATTTGCACAGGGCAATCTCGGCAAAGCAGTCCGCTATGCGAAATCGGAGGATTTTATTGAGCGCAAGAATCAGGTGTTGTCACTGCTTCGCAGAGTAAGGGATATTGACATAACCGAAATGATGGAGATTATAAAAGACTTGGGAACCCGCAAGGAAGAAATCCGTGATTACATTGATTTGATGGAATTGTGGTATCGAGATGTCTTATTGTTTAAGGCCACAAAGAATATTAATTCCCTGTTCTTTCAGGAAGAGGCGTCGCATATATCGCGGGAAGCAAGCGAACGGGGATATGAAAAGATTGAAGAAATATTACAGGCATTTGACAAAGCCAAAATACGCTTAAAGGCTAACGTCAGTTTTGATGTGGCGATGGAATTAATGCTTTTAACATTGAAATGATACAGAAACCGGAGGAATTTATGAAGACAATTATAGGAGTTAGTTTTCGTCAGGCAGGAAAAGTATACTTTTTTGACCCAGGCGATGAAGTGATAGAGAGAGGTCAGCATGTCATTGTTGAAACCGCAAAAGGAATCGAATACGGCACTGTTGTCATGCCGAATCGGGAGATGGAGGAAGAGAAGATTGTCGCGCCGCTGAAACCGATTATCCGTTTGGTAACGCCGGAAGATGAAGAGGTAGAGAGGAATAATAGGAAAAAAGAAAAAGAGGCATATAAAATCTGTCTGCAAAAAATTGCCAAACATGGGTTGGAAATGAAGCTTATTGCAGCGGAGTATACATTTGATAATAGCAAATTACTGTTCTATTTTACAGCGGACGGCCGCATTGACTTTCGCGAACTGGTGAAAGATTTGGCAAGTGTTTTCCGCACCCGTATTGAACTGCGTCAGATTGGCGTACGCGACGAGACGAAAATATGCGGCGGGATTGGTATCTGTGGGCGCACACTTTGCTGCCACAGTTATCTGTCAGAATTTGCGCCGGTATCAATCAAGATGGCAAAAGAACAGAATCTGTCTTTGAACCCGACAAAGATATCGGGCGTCTGCGGAAGGCTGATGTGTTGTCTGAAAAATGAAGAAGAAGCTTATGAAGAGTTAAACAGCCGGCTGCCAGACGTCGGCAGCCACGTGAAAACACCGGAGGGGCTTCACGGGGAAGTGCAGAGCGTCAGCGTATTGAAACAGCGGGTGAGAGTAATTGTCTCTACTGATGACGACGAAAAGGAAGTCCGGGATTATGATGTGGCAGAGTTAGAATTTAGAGTAAACAGACCAAAGAATAAAGGAAAAGATAAACACGAGAAAGAATTGAAGAAGTTGGAAGCGATGGAAAAAAGGGAAGGAAAATCAAAGCTGAATGAGTAAGGATTTCGAAACAGTTCTCCGCAAGGGAGAGCGTCTGGATGATTTGCAGTGCAAAGGTTTGTTCATTATCCAAAATCCATCGTGGTTTTGCTTTGGCATGGATGCCGTACTGCTGTCCTCTTTTGCAGTTGTCAAGGAGGGGCAGAATTGTCTGGATTTGGGGTGCGGGAACGGGGTTATCCCGTTGCTGCTTTCTGCAAAGACAGACGGGGTATCCTTTACGGGATTGGAGCTTCAGGAAGATGTTGCCGAAATGGCGCAGCGGAGCGTATGTCTCAACCACTTAGAGCAGAAAGTATCAATTGTACAAGGTGACATAAAGGGAGCCACTTCAATCTTTGGAGCTGCTTCCTTTGACGTTGTTACATGCAATCCGCCATATTTGACAAGCGGACACGGTCTGGTTAATCAGGCTGACCACAAAGCAATTGCCAGACATGAACTGGCGTGCAGTCTGACGGATGTAGTCAGCAATGCCGCCAAAGTATTGAAACCGGGGGGACGCTTTTTTATCGTCCACCGTCCGTTCCGTCTGGCGGAGCTGATACATATTATGGTAGAGAACCGCGTGGAGCCCAAACGTATGCGTCTGGTACATCCTTATCGGGATAAAGAGCCCAATATGGTATTGATAGAGGGTGTGCGCGGGGGACGCGCACATATGACAGTAGAGCCTCCTCTCATCATATATGAGAAAGAGCAGGTTTATACGGAAGAATTAAGACGGTGGTATTATAATTAGAGGAGGGAGCCGGATGGCAGGAATGTTGTATTTGTGTGCTACGCCCATTGGTAATCTGGAGGATGTCACTTTGCGGGTACTCCGCATTTTAGAGGAAGTGGATGTCATTGCAGCAGAAGATACAAGGCAAAGCATTAAGCTGCTCAACCGCTATGAGATAAAGACGCCTTTAGTCAGTTACCATGAGCACAATAAAATAGAAAAAACACCCGTGCTTGTGAAGCGGATGTTGTCAGGCAATTCGATTGCGCTTGTGACGGACGCCGGCACCCCAGCAATCTCTGACCCGGGGGAGGATTTGGTACGCGCCTGTTATGAGGCAGGCATTGAAGTCACCTCATTGCCGGGGGCTTCGGCTGTCATCACTGCCTTGACATTGTCAGGGATGACGGCGAGACGCTTTACTTTTGAGGGATTTCTTCCGATAGATAAAAAAGAGCGAACCCCTGTATTGGAGCGTTTGGCGGCAACGACTTGTACGACGATATTTTATGAAGCGCCTCACCGTCTGAAAAAGACGCTTTCTCTTCTTGCGGAGGCAGCAGGAGCGGGCAGAAAGATGGCAGTCGTCAGAGAACTGACGAAAAAGCATGAGTCGGTATTGCAAATGACAATCGGGGAAGCGATTCTCTATTATGAGGACAATGAGCCAAAAGGGGAATTTGTTCTTGTGCTGGACGGCGCAGACGAAAAGGAGCAGAAACGGCAGGAGCAGGAACAGTGGAAAAAGATGTCTTTAGAGGAACATATGGACGTTTACATGGAGCAGGGAATGGCAAAAAAAGAGGCCATGAAAGCGGTTGCAAAAGACCGCGGTGTCTCAAAACGGGATATCTATGCACAATTATTAAAGTAAAGGCGATTTGCCATTATTTTACTACAATTTATACTCATAATGAATTATAAAGAGATACTTTATTTTTAGGACTAAAAGTGTTACACTATGCTATGCGGTGAAAGGAGTGTTTTTAATGAGGGGAAAGAAACAGATTAGTTTCATGTTGTGTCTGGGCATGTTGTTTAGTATGTTCTCCGGACAGGCAGCCAAGGCAAAAACGGTGATTTATCCGACCGTTGCATCCGGCCAGAGAGTGACGGAAGATGCGAACTGTGTGATTGATTACTCCAACTGTCAGGACGGTTATGTGATGGTAAAATACAAAAGGAGTACAAATAAGACGCTAAAGTGTCAGGTGATTGCCGACAACAGTACCGACCGCAAATATACTTATACTTTAAAGGCCGGACAGTATCAGGCGATCCCACTGACGGAGGGAAATACTTCGTATAAAATTACGGTTTTTGAAAATGTGTCGGGCAATTCCTATGCAACGGTAAAGTCCGCCTCCATTAACGTGACGCTGTCGAGCCAGTTTGCACCGTATTTGAGGCCGAATCAGTACGTCAATTACAAAAAGAATACCAAATGTGTGAAAAAAGCGGCTTCGCTTACGAAGAAAAGCAAGACGGATTTGGCGAAAGTAAAAAAAGTATACCGCTATGTTGTTAAGAATTTTAAGTATGACAAGAAACTGGCCGCTTCCGTGCAGGCGGGATATGTGCCAAATCTGGATAAGGCGTATAAGAAGAAGAAAGGGATTTGTTTTGATTACGCCGCGCTTATGACAGCCATGCTGCGCAGTCAGGGAGTTCCGACAAAGCTTGTTGTCGGCTATACGGGCAACGCTTATCATGCGTGGATTAACGTATATGCAAAGAAAAAGGGGTGGATTACGGGAGCCATTTATTTTAACGGCAAGAAGTGGAAGCTGATGGACCCTACATTTGCGTCTACAAGCAAGTCTAGTAAGTCTATTATGAAATATATTGGAAATGGCAGAAATTATAAGGCAAAATACAGTTATTAACGGGAGACGCGGAAATGAAGAAAAGAATGTTAAGCAATGAATATGTTTCTTCCTTTTGTCTGGAGTTGTCATTATTACTTCATTCAGGAATTGGCATTGAGGACGGTCTGTATCTTTTGATGGAGGATGAAACGGACAAGAAAATCAAAAAAATGCTTTCGAAGCTGGCGGATGTAGTAGCGGAGGGACAACCGTTTTCTTCCGCATTGCGCGAAGCAGGATGTTTTCCCAAGTATGTGTGCGATATGATAGAAACTGGTGAACAGTCGGGACGTCTGGAGCAGTCGTTTCAGGCCTTGTCTTCTTACTATGACAGACAGATGCAGTTGACGAATCAAATTCGCAGCGCCCTGCTCTATCCGGTGATTTTAATGATTTTAATGTTAGTAATTATCGTTGTTTTGTTAGTGAAAGTCCTGCCGGTTTTCAATCAGGTATACGTCCAGCTCGGAGGGACGATGAGCGGTACGGCACAGATGCTGCTACAGTTGGGAAACCGTCTTGGCAGCATATTGCCGGTACTTTGTATTGTCCTCGGTATTGTCGTTTTGCTGGCTGCTGTGATTGGGTGCAGCCGTGCGGCCCGCGGTGCGGTTATGAATTTTTACAAGCGGCTGCTTGGTGAACACGGTATTACACGCCGTCTTGGCGAGGCGAGATTTGCCTCCGCCATGGCGATGGGGATGATGAGCGGACTGAACACGGAAGAGGCCTTTCGTGCAGCCATGCGGTTTCAGGATGCCGTGCCAAAGACGAGGAAGAGATATGAGAAGTGTCTGGAAATGCTTGAGATGGGGGAGCCTATGGCGGAGTGTTTCCGACAAAATAGAATACTAGATGCGTCGCACTGCCGCATGTTGGATTTGGGAGCAAAGAGTGGTACTTCGGATACTGCGATGGAAGAGATTGCACGCCGTCTGGACGACCGCGTGCAGATGGAGATAGAGCGCAAAGTGGGGAAAATAGAGCCAACCATCGTAATCATTACTTCGCTTTTAGTCGGTATCATTCTCATTGCGGTTATGTTACCGCTGATTAACATTATGTCTTCGATTGGATAGGATGGTCTGTGGGATGAAGAGAAGAGTGAATGGCAATATTTTAAAAGTTATTGTTATGTTTGCTGCTTTAGCGGCCGCCGTATTCTGCCTATATAAAGCGGCCGGCAGGATGGGCAGCAATCAGGAGGCAGAGAGTCTGAAGCAATTGGATACATCGATTCGCAAGGCGATGATGACTTGTTATGCAACGGAGGGCGTTTATCCTCCTACGATACAATATTTAAAGGACAACTATGGCGTACAGGTGGATGAAACGAGATTTGTTGTGTTTTATGAGGTGTTTTGGGAAAATATGATGCCGGACATTACGGTGATGGAGAGACAAGATTAAAAGGGAAGAGCAGATATGAAGATGATAAATCCGAAACATAATATTGAGAGTGCGTTTGTGCTTGTCCTGTTTGCTGTTTTTGCTGTTGCAATCGTAGCCGTTCTGGCATTAGGCGCAAGAACTTATAAAGGATTGGTAGAGCGTGATAATGATTCTTATAATAAAAGAATTATCACTTCTTACGTCTCAGCTAAAATCCGCAACAACGATGTGCAGGGGGCGGTAGCGGTCGGAGGGTTCGCCAATGTGGACGACGACGGCGAAATCAATGCGCTGCATATGTATCAGGACATAGAGGGGGCAACTTACGATTTGCGTGTTTACTACTATGACGGAAAGATTTATGAGCTGCTTACCCTGTCGGGAACCGACTTGAATCCCGAAGATGGCAATGCCATTATGGATGCGCAGGGATTGTCGTTTGCCAGAGAGGGGAATATCATCCACATAACGGCAAAAGATGCTGACGGGCGAGAGAATCGGGCGACGGTTACACTTCGCTCCGGAGAAAGCGGGGTGGCGCAATGAGATATGAGAGAAGCAAGGCTCCGCTGGCGCTGATGGAGCAGATTATTATGATATTGGTGTTTGCCCTGACAGCTGCGGTATGCCTGCAGGCATTTGTCTACTCAGATTCGTTGTCCCGAAAAAGTCAAAATGAAAATTTGGCGGCAGCTCATGCGCAAGAGGTTGCCGAATATATAAAGGAGTTAAAAGATGTAGACGCCGTCAGCCGGAAGCTTTCCGGTGAGCAGACGGAAAAGGGGATTGCCTTTGCCTATCCGGAAGACGGCATGACGGTTTACATACAACCGCGTCAGGACGCCGTAAACGGATATTTGTTATCCAATACGGTATTCGTTGAGGATGACAAAGGAGAGACATTGTTTTCGATTGACGTTGGATGCCAGCGTCAGGAAGGAGGGCAAAGTTGAAAAAGAAGAAGATATCGTTTACCAGCGTCGGCGGAAGTTCGATTATAACAATTTTTGCCGTTCTGTGCTTTATTATCTTTGCCCTGTTGTCGCTGTCTACCTCAAAAGCGGACAGTACGCTTGCCAAAAAATCTGTAGACGCTGTTGCCAAATATTATCAGGCAGATACAAAGGCAGAAGAGATTCTGGCGCAGCTTCGTGAGGGAATCATACCGGAGGGAGTTTTTTCTGATGGAAATTTTTATAGTTACCAGTGTCCGATTGATGATAAGCAGCAGCTTAGTGTGGAGGCAGAGGTGACGGGTGATTCCTATGTGATTAAAAAATGGAAAAAAGAGTACATTGGCGAATGGAAAGCAGATGATACGATTAAAGTATGGGGTGGTATGGAAGAAATCACCGAGTGATGGAAAGGAGTTATCAAACGTATGACAGGTCTGGAAGAAGTGTTGCGGAAAGCAGTTGAAAAACGGGCATCGGATATCTTTGTTGTAGCGGGTGGTTATTTGAGTTACAAGGTAGATGGTGAGATTTGTTCCATGGATGATTCGGAAAAACTAACGCCCGCCCATACCGAACAATTTATTGATGAGATATATCAATACGCACGGAGAAGCAAAGAACATTTTTTAAAAGATGGCGATGATGATTTTTCTTTTGCCATGGAAAATCTGGCGAGGTTTCGTGTGAATACTTATTTTCAGCGCGGTTCTCAGGCAACGGTCATTCGCGTGGTGGCGTTTCGTATACCGGATTATAAAGAGATGGGGATTCCGGAGCAAATTATCGAGTTGTCGAAGCTGCAACATGGCTTAATTATTATTTCGGGTACGGCCGGCAGTGGAAAATCGACTACGCAGGCGTGTATTATAGATGCCATTAATGCCCAGCGTGAAGCACATATCATTACTTTGGAAGATCCGATAGAATATTTGCACCGCAATAAGAAATCATTGATAAGCCAGCGGGAGATTGCCATTGATACAGAGAATTATCTGACCGGACTGCGCGCGTGTCTGCGTCAGGCGCCGGATGTTATCCTGTTGGGTGAGATGCGCGATGCCGAGACGATACGAACCGCAATGACGGCAGCGGAAACGGGCCATCTCGTGATTGCCACGCTGCATACTAAGGGAGCGGTAAATACGATTGACCGTATCGTAGATTCATTTCCGGCAGACCAGCAGGACCAGATTAAAATCCAGCTTTCACTTGTTCTCAACTGTATCGTCTCACAACAGTTGTTACATCGTCAACAAGGCGGTATGATACCAGCGATGGAAATTATGAAGACGATACCGGCGATAAGTAACATGATACGAGACAGTAAAAATTATCAGATTGATAATGTCATCCAGACGTCGGGGAATCTTGGCATGATATCAATGGACCAGTATATCGTTAATTTGTATAAAAAAGGCGAGATTAGCGAGGAGACAGCATTGCTGTCAGCGTTTAATCCGGAACAGATGAAGAGAAAATTGTAATTTTTACTGAATAAAAAGAAAGTAAGAGAAATCAACGTGAAAAAATTTCAGGATTTCTCTTACTTTTTCTATTTTGTTACATCGTAAATTAATTTTCCCTGCCCATCAGTTTCTCATCAATCGCTTTTGCGGCATCTTTTCCTGCTCCCATAGCGAGAATTACCGTGGCGGCTCCCGTTACGGCATCGCCTCCGGCATACACGCCTTCACGGGTCGTAAGTCCAGACTCATCCTTTGTTATCAGACAGCCACGCTTATTGGCTTCCAGTCCCGGAGTTGTCGAGCGGATAAGCGGATTCGGGCTTGTGCCGATTGACATAATTACGCAATCCACATCAATTGTAAATTCGCTGCCGGCCTTTTCAATCGGACGGCGGCGGCCGCTTTCGTCCGGCTCTCCGAGTTCCATTTCAATACATTTGATACCGCTGACCATACCCTCTTCGTTGCCGAGTATTTCAACCGGATTGTTCAGCGTCTTGAAAATGATACCCTCTTCTTCTGCATGTTCTACTTCTTCTTTACGGGCAGGAAGTTCTTCCATGCCGCGGCGATATACGATGTAGACTTCTTCTGCACCCAGACGTTTGGCGCTGCGGGCAGCGTCCATCGCTACGTTGCCGCCGCCGACAACCGCTACTTTTTTGGCATGTTGGATAGGCGTCCTGCTTCCCTCCGTATAAGCTTTCATTAAGTTGATTCGGGTAAGAAATTCATTGGCGGAATAAACGCCTTTCAAACTCTCGCCCGGTATGTTCATAAACCGTGGAAGACCGGCGCCGGAACCTATAAAAATCGCCTCGTTACCCATCTCAAAAATTTCGTCAATAGTGAGTACTTTCCCAATTACCATATTAGTTTGGATATCGACGCCGATTGCTTTCAGGTTGTCAATTTCCTGCTGCACAATCGCCTTTGGCAGACGAAATTCGGGAATTCCGTAGACAAGTACGCCGCCTGCCAGATGAAGTGCCTCGAAAATAGTAACCTGATATCCCATTTTTGCCAAATCTCCGGCAACGGTAAGACCGCTCGGGCCGGCTCCGATAACCGCTACTTTATGGCCGTTTTGTTTTGGCATCTCCGGCTTTTCGGAACAATGCTCTCTGTGATAGTCGGCAACAAAGCGTTCCAATCGTCCGATGGCAACCGGCTCACCTTTAATGCCACGGACACATTTTCCCTCACACTGTGTCTCCTGCGGGCAGACACGTCCACAGACGGCAGGAAGAGAGGTTGAGCGGGAAAGGATTTCAAATGCTCCCTCCATATCTTCGTTTGCTACGCGCTCAATGAATGCAGGAATATCTATCTGCACCGGACAGGCGCTCACACAAGGTTTTTTCGGGCAGTTTAAGCAGCGGCGCGCCTCGTTTACCGCCATCTCATAAGTGTAACCAAGAGCCACTTCGTCAAAGTTTTTATTTCTTACGTCCGGGTCCTGTACAGGCATCGGACATTTATTCATATCCATATTTCTTTCCGCCATGATTACCTGACCTCCTTCTTCAGCAAATTGCATTCCTCATCACGGGCATGTGTTTCAAAATCTTTATACATCGTACCGCGGTGCATTGCCTCGTCAAAATCAACAAGGTGTCCGTCAAAATCCGGCCCGTCCACGCAGGCGAATTTTGTTTCGCCTCCAACCGTCAGACGGCAGCCGCCACACATACCGGTTCCATCTATCATAATCGGGTTCATGCTGACAACGGTTTTAATGCCGTATTTCTTTGTTGTCAGACATACGAATTTCATCATAATAAGAGGGCCGATGGCAATAACCTCATCGTATTCGTTTTCCTCTGCAATCAATTTTTCTAGGGCGTCGGTTACTAAGCCTTTTTCGCCATAGCTTCCGTCGTCGGTCATCATCACTAATTTATCGCTTGCCGCCCTAAACTCATCTTCCAAAATAACTAAATCCTGATTGCGGAAACCGACAATAGCGTGTACCTCGGCTCCCATATCATGGAGTTTTTTTGTGACCGGATAAGCAATGGCACAGCCAACGCCACCGCCGACAACCGCCACTTTTTTCAATCCATCCGTATGCGTCGGCATACCAAGCGGGCCGACAAAGTCATGAATGCAGTCGCCCTCCTGCAAAGTATCGAGTTCCATTGTACCGGCGCCGACAATCTGATAAATAATGGTAACTGTTCCCTTTTCGCGCTCAAAATCCGCAATTGTCAAAGGAATTCGTTCACTATCCTCTTTTGCGCGGAAGATGATAAACTGTCCGGGTTCTGCCTTTTTGGCAATTAAAGGCGCCTCAACTACCATCTTGCTGACAGTAGGGTTAAGGGACTTTTTTTCAACAATTTTGAACATGTTAAAAATCCTCCATTCCGTACACGATATAAGAAAAATCGTTATATCGCCGTACACGTAAATTTATAGTCATTCAGTGGAATGCAGCCTGCCCTCGTCAGGCAATCCAACTAAATAGCCCACATAGCACACCAATTCTATCACATTCTTTTGTAAAAGTAAAGTCAGGTATTGGGAGTGTCAGGGCAGCGGCTCTCCCGCCGCCCTCTGATAAAAGCACTAAAAATATGTGAAAAATATATGGTTTTTCTTGACATTTTTCAGTATATGATATAATCTTTACAATATGATGTGGTTTTGAAAACTACATTGAAAGATAATTAAAAAGTGAAATTAATTTTTAATTATTTCCGGAAAGGATGTAGGTACAATGGCTTTAGGCAGGAATGATATCGTGGCACCGTTTATTCAGGTGGATGAAGAGGAGAATGGATGTTTGCAGCATATTGCATTTGTCAATGATGAAACTTTTAATTTTGCGTATGATATCGTCGATAAAATGGCAAAGAAAGACCCCGACAAGGTGGCGATGGTACACATTTCAAAAGAGGGAAAGGAAAAGAAATTTACCTTTTATGATATGTCCCGCTATTCCTCGAAAGTAGCGAATTATTTATCTTTTTTGGGAATAAAAAAAGGCGACAGGGTCATGCTTGTTTTAAAACGGCACTATCAGTTCTGGTTTGCGATATTGGCGCTTCATAAAATAGGAGCAGTAGCGGTTCCGGCTACCAACCTTTTGTTAAAATCCGATTTTGAGTATAGATTTAAGGCGGGAAAAATCAATGCGATTCTCTGTACAGCAGACGGGCAGGTATCGCGTGAAGTGGATAAGGCATGCCGCAGTTATAAAGATTTGAAAGTGAAAATTATGGTAGGGGCCAGCCGCAAGGGGTGGAGAAGCTTTAATAAGGAAGTAAAATATTTTTCCAGCCATTTTCGGAGACCGCGCGGGGAGGGTGCGATTCTCGGCAGCGACACGTCGCTGATGTTTTTTACTTCGGGAACTACTTCCTATCCGAAAATCACGGCACACAATTTCAAGTATCCGCTCGGCCACTATATTACAGCGAAATATTGGCATCAGGTCGATTCGGAGGGCATTCATTTTGCGATATCCGATACGGGCTGGGGAAAGGCTTTGTGGGGCAAACTATATGGACAGTGGCTCTGTGAGGCGACGGTTTTCACCTATGACTTTGATGATTTTGATGCGAAAGAGATTCTCCGCATGATTGAAAAATATAAGATTACAACGTTCTGCGCGCCGCCGACGGTATACCGCGTTATGGTTCATATGAAGCTTGACCAATATGATTTGTCATCCCTGCAGAATGTAACGACGGCGGGAGAGGCTTTAAATCCGGAAATTTTTGAGAAATTTAAGGAAAAGACTGGTCTTACTTTAATGGAAGGCTTTGGTCAGACAGAGACAACGCTGACGATAGGCAACCTCTGTGGAACAACGCCAAAGCCGGGGTCTATGGGTAAGCCGAGTCCGCAGTACGACGTGAGAGTGATGAGACCGGACGGCACATTGGCGGAGCCGATGGAAGAGGGTGAAATTGTAATCCGCACGGAAGATGCGATTCCCAACGGACTGTTTGTGGAATACTATGGAGATGAGGATAAGACAAAGGACGCATGGCACGACGGTTATTATCATACCGGAGATACGGCATATTATGACGAGGACGGTTTTTTGTGGTATGTCGGACGCACGGATGATGTCATTAAGTCCAGTGGCTACCGTATCGGCCCATTTGAAATTGAAAATGAAATCATGAAACTGCCGTATGTACTTGAATGTGCGGTTACATCCGTGCCGGACCCGATTCGCGGGCAGGCGATTAAGGCCAGTATTGTACTTGCGGACGAGCAGGAGGGTACGGATAAGCTCAAGAGCGACATTATGAAATCGCTGAAAAATAATATTGCTTCTTATAAATGGCCGAAAATACTCGACTTTACAAAAGAACTGCCGAAAACAATAAGTGGTAAGATACGCAGAAAAGAAATCAAGGAGAATGACTGGAATGAAGATGAAGACAACGAATAGCCGGCTGGTGATTACCGGAATGGGCGCCATTACACCGATTGGTATTGGTGTGGAAGAGTACTGGGAAAATCTTGTGGCGGGCAAATGCGGCGTGGACAAAATTACAAAATTCGACACATCTGAGCTGCCGGTAAAGATTGCCGCCGAAGTGAAAGGGTTTGAGGCGGAACAGTTTATGCCAAGAAAGTTGACGCGTGAGATGGCTCCTTATATGCAATATGGTTATGCGGCTGCCATGCAGGCAATTGAGCAGGCCGGAGAGGCAGCAGAGCCGGAGCGCATGGGTATTGTCGTGGGAACGGCGCTCGGGGGAATTACGCCGATTTCAGAGACGCAGGACGGTATCAGTAAAGGGGAGCACAAGAAAGTAAGTCCTCGTTTTGTTCCGAAAATTATTGGCAATGAGGCGGCCGCTCAGGTGGCGATTGCCAAAGGATATCGAGGGCCGAGCCTGACTGTGAGTACGGCATGTTCTTCCGGCGGAGACGCTATCAGCGCCGCTTGTATGCTGCTCCTTTCTGGACAGGCAGATGCGGTATTGGCGATGGGAGCGGAGTCTGCACTTACACCGCTGTTCATTCTCGGTCTGACGTCGGCGCACGCGCTTTCGACAAATAATGACAATCCACAGGGCGCCAGCCGTCCGTTTGACAGAGACAGAGATGGCTTTGTCATCGGCGAAGGAGGGGGCGCGCTGATGATAGAGACAGAAGAGAATGCAAAGAAGCGCGGCGCAAAAATTTTGGCTGAACTTGCCGGATTCTCCAACTGCACGGACGGCTATCATGTGACAAGTCCTCATCCGGAGGGAGTGGGAGCCGTATTTTGTATGGAGAAAGCGATTGAAAATGCCGGATTGTCACCGGAGGACATAGATTATATCAATACCCACGGAACGAGTACCGGCGTGGGCGACCCGATTGAGACGAATGCGATAGCAGGTCTTTTTGGTGAACATACAAAAAATATGGCTGTTACCTCGACAAAGGGAGCGACCGGTCATATGATGGGAGCCGGTGGTATTACGGAGGCAATTACGTGTATTCAGTGCATCCGCACGGGAGTTGTACCGCCGACACTGAATTTGGAACATCTGGACGAAAAATGCGTGCAGTTGAACTATGTGCCAAATCAGGCAATCAAGAAAGAAGTCAATGTTGCGATGAGCAATTCCTTTGGTTTTGGCGGTCAGAACGCAAGCGTCGTTTTCAAAAAATATGAATAATTTATAAAATTTTGTCAATCCTATAAGAAAGCCGGACGATGCAGGCTTTAGAAAGGATTGATGAGTTGTGAAAACGAAATTTAAAATTATTTTAACGGCATTGGTCCTATTGTGGAGTATTGCTTTTGTGCAGACGCTTATAACCCGTTTTTATGTTTCAAAATCGGCATTTACGCAGGCATTTGCAAGAAACCAAATCCTTGTGACGGAGCGGGGAGAGGCGGCGGCTGACACACGCAATACAAAAGAGGGAAATCTTTGTAAAGAAGGTATCATTGCCGGAAAACTGAGCAATGAAAAGAAACAGCAGGTTGCCAGAGATATTTTTCGTGAATTTGGCGGCGCAGAGGTAATGAGCAGTCAGGCGGATGATGCGGATTATTATGTCGCCTATGGCTATACGATGGGAATTGATAAGGTAAAGGTCGTAAATGGCAGGAAAATCAATTTAAACGTTGCCATGTCCTATGATGAAAAGGAACAGGTGACGCGCGTGATTGTGGGAACGCCGCTTATCAATTCGGATTTTTAAAGAAGAGAAGTGTGAAAAATATCAATTTCAAAATAGAGAGAGAAGAGCAAAAAGGCGGACAGGCATTTTTTTATACGATTGTCATAAACTAAAAGAAAAAGGGTTTGCGTATGTTAAATAAGCTTTGGGGATTCATGATTCTCCTTGGTATCCTTTTTGCGGCGGCGACCGGTCATATTGGCGATGTGGGAACTGCGGCGATTGATTCGTCGAAAGAAGCGGTTACATTGTGCGTTACTATGCTCGGTATCATGTCCATGTGGACAGGACTTATGAATATTGCAAAAAAAGCAGGAATTATCGACGCTCTGACAAGAGGGCTGCGACCGGTTCTTGCTTTTTTGTTTCCGGGTGTTCCGCGAGAGCACAAAGCCAATGAATACATGGCGGCAAATATGATAAGTAATGTGCTCGGACTTGGCTGGGCAGCTACGCCGGTCGGACTTAAAGCGATGGAGGAGTTGAAAGAATTAAATCACGGCAGCCATATTGCCAGTGCGGATATGTGTACCTTTCTCATTATCAATATCTCATCATTACAGTTGATTCCGGTAAATATTATTGCTTACCGCAGCCAGTATGGTTCTGTTTCGCCGACGTCAATTATCGGCATGGGACTGGCGGCGACATTAGTATCCACGGCCGCCGGTGTTATTTTTTCTGTAATTGCGCGTAAAGTGAAAGGCAGAAAGGGGGATGCCGATTGAACTTTTTATACTATATTTCCGACTGCATGATACCATTTGTTATTTTGTATCTGGTCGGCTATGGCATGTGCAAGAAAGTAAATATTTTTGACGAGTTTATTGAGGGGGCCAAAGACGGATTTTTAACGGTATATAAAATTATGCCCACGCTTATCGGGCTTATGGTGGGGGTCGGCATTTTGCGGGAATCCGGTTTCATGGAATGGTTTGCCGGCCTGTTATCGCCCGTTGTCGCATTTCTGCATTTTCCGGCGGAATTGTTCTCCCTCTTTATTGTAAAAATGTTTTCCTCTTCAGCGGCCACCGGATTGCTTCTGGATGTATATAAGACGTATGGAACAGATTCGTATTTAGGTACGTTAGCTTCGGTTCTCATGAGCTGTTCGGAAACCATCTTCTATACGATGAGCGTTTATTTTATGACGGCGAAAGTGACAAAGAGCCGCTATACTCTTGCGGGAGCGTTGGTTGCGACTTTTGCCGGAGCGGCGGCGTCCATTTTCTTAGTGTCACTGAATGTAATGTAAACCATATATACAAAAATGGTTGACATTAGAAGCGGGCGGCGGTATACTACGGTTAAGAAAAAAGATACATAAGGGAGGATTCTAAAATGGAAAACAAAGGGAAACGATGGGATACAAAAAATATGGTGTTGATGGCGCTTTTTGCCGGCATCACATGCGTACTGGCGCCGTTGTCAGTGCCAATCGGGCCGGTTCCGATATCCTTGACGAATCTCGTAATCTATTTTAGTATATTTATATTGGGATGGCGGAGAGCGACGATTACTTATCTTGTCTATCTGCTTATCGGCATGGCAGGACTGCCCGTATTTTCCGGTTTTGAGAGCGGCGTCGGGAAATTCGCAGGGCCGACGGGAGGGTATCTCGTCGGATTTATATTGATGACGATAGTGAGCGGTTTGTTTATTCAGGTACGGGCAGACAAAGCGTGGTTGAGAAACGTACTCAGCTTTACCGGCATGGTAGTGGGAACAGCGGTTGCCTATGTTTTTGGAACTGTTTGGTTTTGCTTTTCGACAGGGAGCGGAGTTTGGGCTGCGCTGCTGATTTGCGTATTCCCTTTTATAATCGGTGATATCGTGAAGATGGCGCTGGCAATAGCGGTGGCGCCGGTGATAGCCGCGAGGATTGAAAAAATCACATAGACACATTTGGAGAATAGAAGATGAGAGACAGAACGGAAATAAAACGGCAAATGAAGCACCATTTGCAGGCGTTATACGAACAGAAAAAAATTACGGGAGCAAGATTTTGCATTTCGTGGCGGGGAGAGAAAATTGCGGAAAGCGAATTGGGATTAGCGGATTATTATGTGGATATGCAATCGGTTACGAAAATGTTTACGGCAGCCGCCATTCTTCAGCTATGCGAACAGGGAGTTCTACATCTCCATGATTCGGTGGCGAAGTTTATATCGGAATTTGACCGCCCGCCCTTTTCGCAAATTACTGTTTTGCAACTATTAACACACACATCAGGATTGGCGGCAGTACCGGCTGCATTTCCGGAGCGTAGTATGGATTGGGAGGCGCAAATCGGCGATGACGTCCGTGCCGAATGGATTCCCGCTATTTTGAAACAGGGATTGTTTTATCGCTCGGGCACGAGATGGGAGTACTCAAAAGCAGGATTTTGCATTCTTGGTGAACTGATACAGCGTATCACGAAACAAAAGGCAGAAAAATATATACGGGAACAGATACTTTTGCCCTGCGAGATGAAAGAGAGTTATTGGAGAGACGGGGACGGAGGCATTTGGGAGGTGATTCCAAATACGGCAGCCGGTCTCTTTGCACCGATTGGTGAGTTGGTGCAGTTTGGTATGATGTTAGCCGCAGGCGGTGTATATAAAGGGCGCAGAGTGCTCAAAGAAACATCGGTGTTAAAGCTGGAGGAGAATCAACTGCCGGACGGAATGAGGGATTTTTGCTGGGACCATGACGGCAGGCCTGTTGCCTATGGGGCGGGGTGTCCGATTTTGTATCCTTATGGAGAGGGGACGATTTATCACGAGGGAGCGGGAGGTACAATGTTATTAATAAACCGCAAAGAAAGATTGTCAGCCGCATGGAGCGCGCCTTTTCCTAATCGGGATGAGTGGTGTGACGAAGCAATGATAGGAACTGCGATTCACCTTATGGGTGAATTTTTTTCGTGAATGTCGTTATTGTAGAATTACGGCCATACTTATACAATAATTAAAATAGAGGAGAAGTAGATGGAGCAAAAGTTAAAAATAGAAATTAAAGAACTTCGCAAACGGCAGGGAATGACACAGAAAGAATTAGCTGAGAAAATGCAGGTATCTTTTCAGGCGGTTAGCAAGTGGGAAAACGGAGTTAATATGCCGGATATTACTCATATTCCAAGACTGATTGATATTTTTGGCGTAAGTGCCGACGAGCTTCTTGGTTTGCAGCCACGCAAAAAGCAGGAATGGCGGAAGTTTGACAGCAACGAATATTGGAATAAAAACCGTAAATTATTCGAAGTCTGGAAGTCGCTTTATTGGAATGACGACTATTTTTCTTTTCTGGTAAGTGATGTGTGGAAGTTAAACCGGCCAATGGACATCCTTGATTTTGGATGCGGATATGGTTTTTTGGGAATGAAATTTCTGCCGCTGCTTCCAGAGAAAAGCAGTTATACGGGAATTGAACTCGATTCCCATGAGATAGAGAGAGCAGAAAATATTTTTAAGGCGACGCCTTATGAGCACCGCTTTATCCGGCAGAACATCTATGAGTTTCATCCGCAAAAAAAGTATGATATTGTAGTGGCGCTGTATCTGTTGTCCTATGTAAAGCATCCGCAGCAGATTTTGGAAAAGATGAAAGCATGTTTGAAACCGGATGGTCTGCTGATTGTCATTGATTCCAATATGGCGGTAGAGCAGGCGGGTTTTTTTGCCGGCCTGGAACAGGAAGAAAATGATTTCCAGCGTCCGGATTTTACTCCCGTATGGGAAAAAGAAACTTTTCACCGTGAGAGGGATTTCCGTATGGGAACAAGGCTTCCATACTTATTTAAAAAGTGCGGTATGAAAAACATTGAAGCCAGAATAAGCGATAGGGTTATGATATACGATTCGGGAGATAAAGAAAATGAGAGATTCAATCATACTTTTCGCTATGTTTATGAAAACGAGGACTCTTTTCAGGGAGGAAAGGACTACTTTTTAACCCGCGGGGCAAGTTATCAAAGAGCGTGTGAATATGCCGATTATTATAAAAAAATAAAGAACTATTTCGATTCCGACGATTCATTTGCAGTAAAAACATCCGGATTGTATTTTGTGTACGCTAGTTTATGAGATGCCTGACCTGCTTTTGGATATGCGGGGAAAGGACGACAGCTATTGTGAAAAAGAAAGACAGTTTTACCGGAAAGATTTTAAGAAATAATTTGTATGCCGTAAAGCAGGCGATGACAATTTCAAAAAAGAGAGTGATATGTTCCATTATCAAACGTTCCATTGAGTATTTTCTATGGGTTTTTTACAGCGCCTTTTTCGTGCGGTTTATCTTGGACGCATTAGAAGAAAAAAGGCCGCTGCGGGAAATCCTCACAGCGATACTGCTCATAGGGGGCGTAAGTTTGATTTTGGAACTTTTTTTGTACTATTGCGACAATGTACTGTTTCCGTGCTGGAACATAAAGATTTTTCATCATCTTTACAATAAAATATACCGCAAGGCAGAAAATGTTGAACTTGCGTGTTATGAAGATAATCGTTTTTATGATAAATTTTCGACAGCTCTGGATGATATGGGAACGCAATTGTGCAACTGTATTGATAATATGAGTACGGTTATCAGCGGAATATTTGGAGGAATACTTGCCTGTTATACGATGGTGGAAATTGCTCCGTTGACAATTATTTTTCTGGCGGCGCCCTTGTTGGGCAATTTTTTCTTTGCCCCTAAGATGAACCGAATCTTTTATGAAAGATATCAGGATGGCGTGCCGTTCCAGAGAAAGCTAGATTATGTCAACCGTATTATGTACTTAAAAGAATATGCCAAAGAATTTCGCCTCTCCCGCATCTATCGTGTAGTAAAGGAACAATATACACAGGCGACGGATGGAAAGGCAGGGATATGGAAGAAATATTTTAAGAAAGGCTTTCCTCTGGGAATGCTGCAGTACTTCTTTTCTTATATTGTCATTTTTGAGGGGGTTCTGTTATATGGGGCATGGCAGGCGATAGTTCCGGCCAACCCGACATTGACATTTTCGCAAATGGCAGTTTTAACGAGCGTCATGGTTACTGCCTCATGGGTCTGGGTGCAGGTAATTCAGGCTATTAACCGCAGTACGGAAAGTAGTCTGCTAGTCGATAATTTGCGGGAGTTTCTTGAATATGAGGAGAAAATTCCCGAAGATGGCGGGGGCATTTTACCGGATTCGTACATACATTCTATCGAGTTTTGTCATGTGAGTTTTTCCTATCAGAAAGATATTCCTGTACTGCAGGATGTATCGTTTCATGTAAAAGACGGAGAAAGCCTTGTTCTGGCAGGGCACAACGGGGCGGGAAAGAGTACGGTTATAAAACTGCTGCTCCGTCTCTATGAGCCAACGGCGGGGGTTATCCGAGTGAACGGCAGGGATATCCGCGAATATAAGCTGTCAGCCTACCGCAGTCTGTTTGCCTGTGCGTTTCAGGATGGCGCTCTTTTGCCGGGGACGGTTCGCTACAATATTCTTATGGGCCGGCAGGGGAGCGATGAAGAGGTTGTGAACGCCTTGCAAAAAGCGGGCATTTATGAGAAAATCCGCAGTCTTCCGCGGGGGATTGACACACCGCTTACGAAAGAATTTGATGAGGACGGCACGTTGCTGTCGGGAGGAGAGTGTCAGAAAATTGTTGTGGCCAGAGCATTTGCGGCGCATTGTTCGGCAGCGATTTTTGATGAGCCGTCGTCTGCGCTTGACCCGATTGCAGAACATGAGCTGTTTACACACATTTTACAGGAGACGAAAGGCAAAATCCGTATTTTGATTTCTCACCGTCTGTCCTGTGTAAAAAATGCGGATTCGGTACTTTTGTTTGAGAAAGGGAAAAAGGTGGAAGAGGGTACGCATGAGTCTTTAATGCGCGCAGACGGAAGTTATGCGCAGATGTACCGGATACAGGAAAGAAACTATTTTGCCCTTGATGAAGAGGAGGTTGTTTCTGAATGAGTGAGAAGAAAAGACGCGGAAGCAAAATGAGAAATATATGCTCTAATGTTTATTTCATTATCCGGCTATTTTTTCGGGCGACGCCAATCTATGGTTTTAGCATTATTGTAGAGGCGGTCCGGCATAATTTAGTTAATTTTTTAGAGCAGACGATATGCGTCTGGTTGATATTGGACTTTATCGAGACAGGGAAACCATATTCACATGTTTTGTATGTAGTGGGATTGTTTTTAATTCTTGATGTTGCAGCGGCAGCAGTCAGTAATTTGTATGAGCAGCGAATTAAACTGCGGTATCTGCCTGTCGCGCAGAAAGCATTAAAGTCGATGCTTTATGACAAGGCGGAACAAGTAGATTTGTCCTGTTATGACGACGCGGAGTATTATGATGATTTCATGTTGTCTATAGCGGAGTCTGACAATGCCATCAGCCGGGCAGAAAACCTGTTGCGGATGATTTTTGGAAGCGCTACCGTACTTATCTGTTACGGCACATTTTTTGTGACACAGGATGTCACTTCTGTTCTCTTTGTCCTCTTATCTTTTATCTTGCGGACAATCGTATCAAACTGCTTAAACAAGTGGAGGTATCGAATCCGTCAGGAAGAGAATCCGCTGGAGCGCAAGCGGGAGTGCGTCAAACGCATTTTTTATCTGCGGCAGTATGCCAAAGAACTGCGCCTTAACAAAGAGGCGTCGGCTGTTATGCATGACGAGTTTAATCGAATTAATGAGGAGTTATACGCTGTCCGCAAGCGTATGGGCTTCAAATGTTTTTTGCTGGATTTCACAGCCAAATATCTTGTTTCGGATTTTGCACTGGATATCGTGTACGTGCTGTATCTGATATTGAAAGTCGTAATCCATCAGACGATTTCTCTGAGCGGGGTAGTCGTTCTCTATAATTCGGCGGCGAATTTGCGGCGCGGTTTCGCAATGGTTGTGGATTTGGGGCCGTATGCGCTGGAGACGTCTCTCTATGTCGAAAAAATACGTTCTTTTTTAGGGAGAGAGAGCAGGATAGAAAATAAAAAAATGCGTGACATACCAGAGGGAGTGGCTACAATTGAATGCCGTAACGTTTCCTTTGGTTATCAAAAAGATAAGCTCATACTAAAACAGATTAACCTGACGCTCCGGCCAAAAGAAAAAGTGGCGTTAGTCGGCTACAACGGGGCTGGAAAGACAACGCTCATCAAGTTGCTGCTGCGGCTGTATGACCCGACAGACGGAGTTATTTTGTTGAATGGCAATGACATAAGAGAATATGACGTCAATGAATATCGTCGTTACATAGGAGTGGTATTTCAGGATTTCCAGTTGTTTGCCGCAACAGTGTCGGAAAATATTGTTATGGACAAAATGAGGAAAGAGTACGAGCCATCGGTGTTAGCGTCCGTTTGCAAGAGCGGTTTCCATAAGAAGCTGAAGACACTGCCAAAGGGAATCGCACAGCAACTGACAAGGGAATTTTGTGAAGACGGAGTGGAGCTCTCGGGAGGGGAAAGACAAAAACTTGCCGTAGCGAGAGCATTCTATAAAAATGCGGGCGTCGTTTTCTTAGATGAACCCTCTTCTTCACTGGACCCATTAGCCGAATATCAATTGAACGAGGCAATGAAAGAAGTGGCAAAAGAAAAGACGGTCCTGCTAATCTCCCATCGGCTTTCGACAACAAGAAATGCTGATATCATCTATGTTATGGAGCAGGGGGAAGTAGTCGAACAGGGAACACATGAGGAGCTGGCGGCAGGAGAGGGCGTCTATGCAAGAATGTGGTCTGTGCAGGCGAATCGGTATTTGTGCTGATGTGGTAAAGTATGAGGAACGGGAGTTTAAGAAACAGCAGAAATCTTATACGGAAAAGCCCTTCGACAGGGTGGTAGCCTCCCAAGCTGTCACTGTAAACTTAGCCGGTGTAATTTATGATAGCCGGACTTACACCAGATGGGAGGTGACGCTGATGACAGATTATGAAACTATTATGGTTTTTCTGGGAATACTGGCTCTGCTGGTATCTTTCGGAACTCTTCTGATAGCGTTGCTTGCCTACATAGATAGGAAGAACAAGCGAAAATAAAAAATGCCTAACCTGTCGTGCAAACAGGCTAGGCGGTGTCCTTTAGGACATTATACCTTTTGCTTGGGAGCATCCACTTTTGGAGTGGGATACTATCCGTTGAAGAGGCATCTGTTCCCGCAGATGCCTTTCTTTACACTCAATATAACATAGTCATGGCAGAAATTCAAGCATAGAATTTCTGCGCCGTTTCCATGAATTGTGAGTGTACCTTTATCATTTAATTTTCATTGTACTAGTGTCTCGTCGCGTTGATATTTAATAAAATCACGCAGGATATTTGTTCATCTGCAAGGCGGATTTTCGACGGCGTAGCGGTGGCTACGGCTAGAAAATTCAACGTAGCAGATGAACAAATAGACAAGTGAGTTTAACTAATTATCAACGAGACAAGACACTAGGCAAAATAATCAATCTTCATCGCCTGTTTCACTTCCTGCAGCGTTTCGGCGGCAACTTCTTTTGCCTTTTTGCTTCCCTCTCGCAGTATTTCCATAACGGCAGGAACATCTTTTTCCCATTCTTTCCGGCGCGCCTGAATAGGAGATAACTCTTCCATAAGGACAGAGTATAAGAATTTTTTCACTTTGACATCGCCTAAGCCTCCGCGTGTGTAGTGGTCTTTCAGTTCTTGCAGACAGCTATACTCCGGAAGATATTCGGCAAACAGTTCATCCTTACAGAAAGCATCCAGATAAGTAAAGACGGTATTGCCCTCCAGTTTGCCGGGGTCTTCGATGCGGATATGTTCGGGGTCAGTAAACATACTCATAATTTTTTTACGGATATCGTCCGGTTCATCCGAAAGATAAATACAGTTTCCGAGCGATTTACTCATCTTTGCTTTGCCGTCGGTGCCCGGAAGACGGCTGCAAATCTCGTTATCCGGTAAAAGCGCTTTCGGTTCAACTAAAACTTCGTCATAAGTAGTATTGAAACTGCGGACAATCTCACGCGCCTGCTCTATCATCGGAAGCTGGTCTTCGCCGACCGGAACCGTAGTAGCTTTAAAGGCGGTAATGTCGGCGGCCTGACTAATCGGATAGGTAAAGAAACCAACCGGAATGCTGGAATTAAAACCACGCAGAGAGATTTCAGATTTAACGGTAGGATTTCTTTTCAGGCGGGATACCGTAACCAGATTGCTATAATAAAAAGTCAGTTCCGTCAGTTCTGACACATAAGACTGGATAAAGAGATTAACTTTCTCCGGATTTAGACCGCAGGAGAGATAATCAAGCGCAACTTCGGAAATGTTTTTGCGGACTTTCTCAGGATTGTCGGCATTATCCGTGAGAGCCTGTGCATCGGCAATCATTATATATATATCATCATATTCACCTGAATTTTGCAATTCTACACGACGTTTTAAAGAACCGACATAATGACCTGCATGAAGTTTTCCCGTAGGGCGGTCGCCGGTTAAAATAATTTTTTTCATACTTTCCTCCATCATATGCTTTTTGAGGGATTTTCAATATACTGTCCTGAGTATCGGCTATCTAAGCAGCATAATCCCTGATTTGATATTATTTTAATGGGATTTTAAATAAAAGTCAATGTCGGGGAAAAATAAAAACTGCTTTTTGTTATTGAAATAAGAAATAAAAGATTTTATAATAAAGGAACAAAACGATGTGGCATTGCTGTCTAAAGAGGTAAAGGCAGCGCTGTCAGGCAGACAGAATGGAGGTTACGATGTGAAGACAGGAAGTAAAATGTTTTTGGCGGCGGTGTTGTCCGTTGTCCTGATGACAGGATGTGGAGGCGAAAAAGCGCCGCAAAATACCGGAGCGCCGGCAAATGGGGAGACAGCCAGCGGGCAGAGCGCACAGGCGGCAACCAATCTCAAAGACGCTTTTGCCGACAATTTCAGTGTGGGTGTCGCAGTAAACCCATATCAGCTTACGGACAAAGAAATTTCGCAAGTTGTCACGGACAATTTTAACAGTATCACCATGGAAAATGCGATGAAGCCGGAAAGCGTATTAGACCAGTATGCCTCGGAGGCGAGTGCGGATGGAATGCCGGAGATTAAAGAGGATGTGCTGGATGAAGTTCTCTCACTGGCAAAGAGAAACAATCTGAAAGTAAGAGGGCATTGCCTCGTCTGGCACAGTCAGACGCCGGAGTGGTTCTTCTGTGAAAAATATGATGCTGCCAATAAAAAAGTAAATAAGGCGACGATGAAAAAGCGCATGGAGAGCTATATACAGAAAGTGCTGACGTATTGTCAGCAAAAATATCCAGACATTGTGTATGCTTGGGATGTTGTCAATGAGGCGGCCGACGACGGGGGTGGATACCGCACTGACAGTAAGTGGTATGAGGTGTATGGCGACGAGTCTTATATTGAAGACGCCTTTACCTTTGCCCGCAAATATGCAGACAAAAATGTGAAGCTGTTCCTTAACGATTATAACTCTTACATCTTTGCGAAGACAAATACAATGGTGGAGATATTGAAAAAGCTGGATAAGAAAAAGCTGGTAGACGGCGTTGGCTGCCAGAGCCATTGGGATATGAGCTTTCCGGATTCTGGTATGTTAGAAGATGAAATCGAGGCGTTCAGCCAGATAGAGGGATTGGAAATCCAGTATACGGAAATTGATATGCACAATACAGATAATTCGGAAGAGGGATTGAAAGCACAGGCAGACCGCTATAAAGAATTTTTCGACGTCATTGTCAAAGCCGACAGGGAGGGAAAGATAGACGTCACAAACGTAACTTTCTGGGGACTGAACGACGAAGTGACGTGGCTGACTTCCTTTAAAGGGGAGACAAGTTATCCGCTTCTGTTTGATTCATCCAATGAAAAGAAGCCTTGTTACGATAGTCTTTTGCAACTGGCAAATTCAAAATGATTGAGGGAGAATAGAAATCATTATATAGTACAGCGATAATATCAAAAACTACATATTTGTTGTACTAGCATAACAAAGACAAGCATATAGTATACCAATGTTTCAGTTTGATGCGGGATACCGTTCCCGATGAAGAAATGGGGGAAAACATGAATAACTATATGCGCATAATGATTTATCTGAGGACAAAAGAAGATACCAATCAGACAACAGGATATTTACGTTTAGAGAGAAAAGGAGGATATCTCTTTTTCTCTCTCGTGTTGACGGGAACGGTTATGCCGGCCGAATGTCCGATTTATATCGTGTACGATAAGGAAGACAGGCAGCAGCGTTATTGCGTAGGATATACGAGCGGGGCAGAGAACAGCGAGGGGCGTATACTGCTGTCGCAACTGCCGCACAGAGAATGTGAAACAAAAATATATGGCGCCTTGGTTGGCACGGAGGAGAGTTATCTGACAGGAACCGTTAATTCACAATTTGAACTGCCGGTGTGGCGGCAGGAAGCGCCGCCGGAGGAAGAGATTGTGCAGGAGCAGGAAACGCCGCCAGAGGAAGAAATCGTGCAGGAGCAGGAAGCGCCGCCAGAAGAAGAAATCGTGCAGGAGCAGGAAGCGCCGCCAGAGGAAGAGATTGTGCAGGAGCAGGAGGCGCCGCCGGAAGAAGAGATTGTGCAGGAGCAGGAGGCGCCGTCAGAGGAGGAAGAATCCCTGCAGGGGCAGGAAATGCCGAAAAAAGATGTCTCGCAGGAGCCTCCCATTTTTGAGGATGATGAATTGGTTTGGTGCCGCCGGATTCATCCGGCTGAAATATCCGGTATGCATCCGGCTGAGTGGTATTTAGTGGCTAATTCCTTTTTGCTTCAGGGGTATTACAATTACCATCACCTGATTTATGCATCGGACGGGAAAAAGATATATGTCGGCGTTCCCGGGCAGTATTACCGGAGAGAAATATATATGGCGAAACGTTTTGGCTTTCCCATTTTTAAGGGCAGGCGAAAGAAATCAATCAGTATAGGTGACTTCGGATATTGGTTACGCGAGGTCAAGAAAGATGTGTAGGAATGACGCAGGATGAAAAGTATATGAGACAGGCAATTTTGCAGGCGAAGAAAGCGTATGCAAACGAAGAGACACCAATCGGATGTGTTATTGTATATGAGGATAAAATTATAGCGCGCGGATACAATAAGAGGAACCGGAAAAAAAACACATTGGCACATGCAGAACTGCTTGCCATCAATAAGGCAAGCCGTGTCATGGGGGACTGGCGGCTGGAAGAGTGTACGATGTATGTGACGCTCGAGCCATGTCCGATGTGTGCCGGCGCAATCGTACAGGCGCGCATTCCAAGAGTAGTAATCGGCAGCATGAATCCCAAAGCAGGGTGCGCGGGTTCAGTAATGAATTTGCTGCAAAACGACGGTTTTAACCATCAGGTGCAACTGACGGCAGGCGTTTTGAAAGAGGAGTGCAGTATGCTGATGAGTCGATTCTTTCAGGAATTGCGACAAAAGAGAAAAGGTTAAGTTGACATGTACCGTAAAAACAGATATAATCAACAATGTAAATTTCCGTGCAACTGGGGAGTTAGCGGTGCCCTGAACCTGCAATCCGCTATAGCAGGAGTGTTGCCCTGTCGAGGGCCTTTTGACGGAGAGCCGGCCGGAGTAAGTGGCGATGACGCTTGGGTCTTGCGCAACAGGAACTTGCGAACCGTGTCAGGTCAGGAATGAAGCAGCACTAAGCAAACTTTTCTGTGTGACGCGAGGGCGCCTGAGCCGAGTTTACTGCTTCGGTAACGTCTCTGGATTTTGGTTCGACACAGGGTGCACGGATTTTCAATCATAAACAGGATAAATGTGAGAATAAACTGTATGTGAGACCGCCGGATTAGATAGGCAGAGGTGTGATTATGTTAGAAAATCTTGTGATAAACGGAAAGAATCCGGTTCCAAAAGGAACGGTAATATATGAAAAGGGACAGCCGCTTCAGTCGGTTGGACTTATATTGAAAGGGCGTGTTGTTGTGAATGGCGATGGCGTACACACAACGCTCAGTTCAGGAAACTTTTTGGGAATGTGTGATGTAATGCAGGGGAAACATTCCTTTACTTTTGTTGCATTGGATGATTGCGTGATATATGGACTGCCGATTACCGAGCAGAAACAAGCGGGCCTCCTGTTGGATGAAAAGCCACAATATCGGGGGCTTTTAATTACGTCCATCAATTTTTTTTATCAGGATATCGTGAGTGGGTATATGGCGATTAAGCAACAGGCAGAATCGCTATTGCAGTTTGTCAGTGAGGCGTATCAAAACTATTTGCAGGCAGCGGAGAAAAATGGTCTTGTACCAGAGACGATATCTGCGATAGAGACGTTGCAGCAACAGGCGGAGCAGAAGCCGCTTCTGCCCGAGCGGCTGACTTATTTTATGCAGTGCTGCCGGATTCCGATAGAAGCGCAGAGAAATTATTACGGGGCAAATGCCTATGTTGCAAAAAGCTATTTTCAGGAACAATGCAAAGTACTGCCGGATTTATTAGCGGCGTGCCATACATCGACGGATTTGCTGAAAAAGTTGTTTAACGTTATGATTATGGGAGAGAGAAATCTGTTTTCTCTTGTTTCCCGCATGGCCCTTGGTCTGAAAAAGGCGGGACAGAACGATGAGCAGCTCAGCGCCATGTTAGATAAGATTCTGGAAAATATCAATGATTCCGAAAAGGTATTGCTGGAAAAAGCCGGCTGCGACATGAATCTTGACCGCACGCGTATGGAAGAGACTTATTTTGCTCTCCTGTCCGATGAAGTGGTAGAAGTGGAAGAATATAGTGCGGACGATTTGAAACTGCTGGATAACTCGCTGCAGCAGATTATTGATTATGCTCCGGTACACGGGCGTGTGGCAGAAGAATTTACCGAGGTGATAGAGAAATTTGGGAAGCTGTCGGACCCGTTCGTCAAGAATCCGGAAGCAGGTTCTCTCCGCAAAAAGATTTCCTCGCTCTATTTTGAATTATACGAGGCAGTATTAAAGAAGAGTTTTGACGACCCGCAGATGCCTACAGCGGTGCGGTTATTTCTCCGTTTTGGCTATGTCAGCGAGAAGCTCTTGAAAGAAGAAGAGCTGCAGATGCTGTTGTCGTTTCCAGATTTTCCAGACGAGCAGATGGAACATCGCGTTTATACGTTGCCGGAATGGTTATATGAAATATACAAAATGCGCAAAAATCCATCCAAAAACGAATTTGATTTGGACTACGAAGAAGATTTGCGCGTGAAGCTTCAGGAGCATAAAATTACGGAGCAGGAACACAGGAAAGCGATGGAGGATGGAGAACAGCGCCTGCATTTTGAGATAGATAATCTGTATCGTTATGCCGACCGTCTGTTAAACGGAAATATATCCGCCTTTGTGCCGATATTGTGTTCCGACGGTATATTTAATAAATTGAACAACACGTTCGTAACGCCGATGGTTATCAATCAGACGGTAAATAAAATAGAAAAAATTGATTATTCTATTTTTTATCGGGAGCATTTTGAAGCCTATGAAGAGGCGGGCTTAAACCGTCTGGAAGTGATTGAGCGATATACGCCGGAGTTCATCCTCTTTCCGGTCTATGGCCGCAACGGCCTGATGTGGCAGGATTTGGAGGGCCGCAATAAAAGCTCGCATGCCCGGATTTTATTGCCATCCTTTATGGAGCAGGATTTAGCGGGCGTAATATTGAAGATGATGGCGCACTACCGTTGGGAGCGCTGCCGCACGGAGATGGGAGCGCAATGGAACAACTTCCGCTATCCTTCGCTGACAAGCGAATATACGGATTATCTGCAATTTTATAAAAAGAACAACGAGCTGACGCCTGACCGGAGAGAAAAGGTAAAAGCGCAGCTTCAACAGTGTAACAATAAGTATCGCGATGTATTTACCAAAGACTATCAGGATTGGATTTTGCGCGAAGCTGCGGGCGCATTGAAACTCAACCGTGTGGCGCGGGAAATTATGTACACATATTGTCCGCTGTCACAGTCAGTAGCTAAAGACTTGTTAGAGCAGACAGCATACAAAGACGCCGCCAGACGTTTTATGGTTGAGCGCGGCAAGAAAGAGAAGGCATTCCAGTCGTCGCTACGGAGATTTGAAAAAGCAAATGTAGAAATACCGGAAGAGGTAGAGCAGACAGGACGTTATATGATGGAATCGTAAGGAGCAAAAGAACATGGCGAAAAGACGAGAGAGGGTACGCCGGTGCAGACAGATTCGGGAATTAATTCAGGAAAATAAATACACGAAAGCGCTGGAGTTGATTGACGAGCTTCCTCTTGAAGAGGTTGGCTCGCTGGATGACTTATATCTGTATGCGGAGATGTATGAAAAAGCGGAGCATATGGATAAGAAAAAGCAGATTTATTATATGATATATGAGCGGACAAAGTCTCGTCATGTGCTGAACAAGCTGCTGCGCCTTGTCATTCGCATGGGTGATATGGAAGAGGCAAAAGAATTATATTTTACTTATGAGATGCAAGGAAAAGCAACGCTGGACACGTATGAACTACGCTATCTTGTGGCGAAAGCGGAGGGAGAGCCGAGAAGCCGGCTAATCGAAATTCTGGAAGAGCTGAAACGGGAAGAGTATACCGAAGAGTGGGGTTTTCAGCTTGCCCGCCTGTATGAACTGGAGGGGATGCGCGACAAATGTATCGCGGAATGCAAACGTTTGCAACTGTGGTTTGGGGAGGGAAAGATTGTCGACAAAGCGGTTGCGCTGCAAAAGCAATGTGAAGACCCAGCGTGGGAACCGCCGTCGGAAGAAGAGATTCCGGAACCGGAAGAGCCCGACTTGCAGGAGATGGCTGCCTACGCGGCGCCGGCAGTTGCCGTTACCGAGATGGAAGAACTGCCGGAAAATCCGTCCTTTGATGAACAGGAGACAGAGCGGGAAGAAATATTGTCGGAGCTGCCGCCCGTCACAGAGGCCGTTTCCAAACCGGTTGTTGTCAAAAAGGCAGAACCGGCAAAACGCCCCGAAAGCAAACCGGAGCAGAAAACGGAGCTACCGGAGGAAGAGGAGTCGGAAGATATTTCCCAGCGCGGCATTCGTTACCGCACACTCAAAAGTGTGATTCGCCGTTTGCGCCGCAGTGAGGACAAGCCTCATTTTGTTTTTGCGGGAGGGGAAGAACGCATTACGCTGGCGGTTGCCAAACGTGTGACGAAAGAGCTGAATCAGGGAGGATATGTCGTAACGCATAGCATAGCGAAGATTAGCGCTGAAAAACTGAATCAGATTGATTTGGCTTCGCAGATGGATAAAATACGGGGAGGCTGCATGCTTGTGTTAAGCGCACCGGAAATGAGTGAAAAAGCGGTACGGGATTTATTGGAGGTCGTAAAAAACGAGGAAGAGAAGTTTGTTGTCATGTTATCCGGCCCATTTGATGAAATGGATTGTTTTCTGGAAATTTATCCGGAACTGTCGGATATTCTTACTTATAAAGTGAGAATGTAACGGCAACGGTATATTGTGCAGGGAAAGGAATCAGCAGATGAATAAGAAACAGGTTTGGAAACCGGGCAATATGCTGTATCCGGTGCCGGCGGTAATGGTGAGCTGCGGCGATGCCGCAGGCAAAAAAAATATAATTACGGTAGCGTGGACGGGAACGATTTGTTCCGACCCTGCGATGGTGTCGATTTCCGTGCGTCCGGAGAGGTTCTCGTACTCTATGATAGAAGAGACGGGCGAGTTTGTGATTAACTTAACGACAAAGGAGCTTACCTTTGCCACGGATTGGTGCGGGGTAAAATCCGGACGGGACGTAGACAAATTTGCGGCAATGAACCTGACTCCCGCTAAGGGGCATGCACTGGAGTATGCGCCGATTATCGAAGAGAGCCCGGTGAATATTGAGTGCCGTGTTACAGAGAAAAAGAAGTTGGGGAGCCATGACATGTTTTTGGCGGAGATTGCGGATGTTATGGTGAGCGAAAAATATATGAATGAGATGGGAAAATTTAATTTGAACGAGACCGGATTGGTTGCCTATTCACATGGAGAATACTTTTGTTTGGGTGAAAAAATAGGAAAGTTTGGTTATTCTGTTAAAAAATAGACTCGAAATATTGTGAAATGTGTTACATTTACTATTTTACAAATGTCAAAAATGTGTTATACTATTACAGCGGTATGTATATATGTTTCTACCGATGGAGGTTATGATGAAACAGTATCTTATAAAGGGTGGAATACCACTGAGAGGCGAAGTTACCATTGGCGGGGCGAAGAATGCGGCTCTTGGCATCATTGTGGCGGCTATTATGGCAAATGAGCCTGTTCGGGTGGAAAACCTGCCGGATGTGGATGATGTTCGCGTTTTATTAGAGGCGATAGAGGGAATTGGCGCCATTGTGGAGCGCGAGGACGCACATACAGTGCGTATTAATGGCGCGCTGATTCATGATGTCAGCGTAGATGAAGAAGCTATTCGGAAAATTCGCGGCTCGTACTATTTAGTAGGAGCTTTATTAGGCAAGTATAAAAGAGCGTTAATCGCCCTGCCGGGGGGATGTCAGATAGGCAGCCGTCCGATTGACCAGCATATCAAAGGGTTTGAGCAATTAGGGGCAAAAGTAACGATTCATCATGGTAAAATTGATGCGCAGGCGGAAAGTCTGAGGGGTACGCATATTTACTTAGATTGTCCGAGCGTGGGCGCGACGATTAATATTATGATGGCTGCCTGTATGGCAGAGGGGAAAACGATTATCGAGAATCCGGCCAAGGAGCCTCATATTGTAGATGTGGCAAACTTCTTAAACAGCATGGGAGCCAACATCAAAGGCGCTGGTACGGATGCGATTCGCATTCGCGGCGTGGAGGCGCTGCATGGCGCGGAATATTCGATTATTCCCGACCAGATTGAAGCAGGAACTTATATGCTTACGGTTGTGGCGACCGGAGGCGACGCTTATATTAAAAATGTCATTCCCAAGCATTTGGAGGCGATTACGGCCAAACTCGTTGAGATTGGCGCCGAAGTAGAAGAGTTTGACGATTGCATACATGTGTCAGCGGACAAACGTTTGTACTACGCCAATGTAAAGACGATGCCGTATCCGGGTTTTCCTACGGATATGCAGCCGCAGATGACGACGCTGCTCGCCCTCTCACAGGGAACGAGTATTGTGACAGAGACCATTTTTGAGACGCGTTTTAAATACATTAGCGAATTGCGCCGGATGGGGGCAAATATAACAGTAGAGGGAAACGCTGCTTTTATTACCGGAGTGGAAGACTTTACGTGCGCTCAAGTCAGCGCACCGGATTTGCGTGCAGGCGCCGCTCTCGTCATGGCGGGTTTAGTTGCCGACGGGATTACTTATGTAAAAGAAATCCAGTATATTGAGCGCGGCTATGAAAATTTCGTAGAGAAAATCTGTGGATTGGGCGGTTGTATGGAGGAAGTCGATTCGGAAGATGAACGTGCGATTCAGAAATTCAAAATGAAAGCCATGTAAAAGAAAATAGACATAGGAGTAAGAACGCCGAGGCAACGAGGCGTTTTTGTGTAAGTGAGGAAAGGAGACATACGAGTGAACGAGAAAGTAGAGGTCATTTTAAATGAGGTGGGAAAAGTAATTAAGGGGAAAAATCAGGCGATTGAACTGGTTATGACGGCGATTTTAGCCAAAGGCCATATTTTGGTCGAGGATGTACCGGGGGTAGGGAAGACTACACTGGCCGTAGCATTTTCCCGCGCCATGGAATTGACAGAGCGCCGTTTGCAGTTTACGCCGGACGTATTGCCGAGTGATGTCGTTGGTTTCAATATGATTGGGGCGGACGGCGAGTTCCAGTATAAACCGGGGGCGATTCTCTGCAATCTGCTGTTGGCCGATGAGATTAACCGTACTTCGACGAAGACGCAGTCGGCGCTTTTGGAAGTTATGGAAGAGGGACAAGTTACGGTTGACGGTGTGACGAGACAACTGCCAAATCCGTTTATTGTAATTGCGACACAGAATCCGGTCGGTTCGGCAGGCACACAGATGCTGCCGGAATCACAGTTAGACCGTTTTATGATTCGTATTTCCATGGGGTATCCGACGATGGAAGAAGAGATGCGCCTGATTAAGGAGAGACAGGACATTAATCCGTTGGATTTTATTCAGGAGATTATATCGAAAAAAGAACTGGTTGTTATGCAGGAGCAGGTAAAACAGATTTATGTGGACGACAGGGTGCTCGGCTATCTGTCTAAAATCGTAGACGGAACAAGAAAGCATTCGATGATTACTCTGGGCGTCAGTCCCCGCGGTACGCTGGCTCTGATGGATATGGCAAAGGCGCGTGCGTTTGTTCAGGGCAGGGAGTTTGTTCTGCCGGAAGATATTAAAGAAGTGGCAGGCGCTGTTCTGGCACATCGCCTGTTGTTAAACGGAAAGGCGCGAATGAGCCATGCTACGGAAGAGGATGTAATTGAAGAGATTGTAAGTAAAATACAGGTGCCGAAGTTATAATCAGAGAGGAACAAAGATAGTGGGGAGCGGAATGTTTCCGCTATGCTTTGGAATGGAGGTTTATATGACTGTTGGAACTGTCCTCTACATATTCCTTTTTGTTGCGGGGTGTGCCATTTCCGTTTTATTTTTGGAATACGGAACGGTAGCGCTGATGGGCCTGCTTGTGACCGTGCCGATTTTTATGTTTCTCATTCTTCTTATTATGAGGAAACGAATCAGCGTCACGGTGGACGCCAAGAATCCCATGGCGGAAAAAGACGACATCGACCGTCCGGCTCGTGCCGTGATTACGTTATCCATCGAGAATCGCAACCGTTTTTTGCCACTCACGAAAGGGATTGCAAAGGTTCGTTATGAAAATAAATTTTCCGGGGATAAGGGGAAGCTGAAAATACGTTTTTCCGTGGACGCAGGGAAAAAGCGTGACCGCCGGATTCCGGTAGTTATGTATAACTGCGGCAATGTATCAATTACGGTGGAGAAGGTTCGTATTTATGATTATCTGAACCTTTTTGCATGGACGATTGGCAAACATTTTGAGAAGCAGGACATACTTGTGCTGCCGCCGATGAAAGAGATGTATTTGGGGAAAGACCGTTGGTACAATGAAACAAATGAAGACAGCGACCGCTTTTCTCTATATAAAAAGGGAGACGACCCGTCTGAGATTTTTAACATTCGGGATTTTATGGATGGAGATAAGATTCAGCGCATCCATTGGAAGCTGAGTAGTAAGACGGGAAATTTGATGGTAAAGGAAGGGAGCCTTCCGCTTACGAAAGCAATTCATATTTTTATTGATTTATGTGTTACGGCTATAAAGGAAGAGCGGGGAAGAAATGTAAATCTGCTTATACAGGGAGTCTATTCCATTTCCATGTTTATGATTGAACATGGCATACCGCAGATTTTTATATGGCATGACAGGAAAAATGAGATGATACAGGAATATTCCGTAGAACACGAAGAAGAATTATACTGGATGTTTCAGGAATTATTTAAGTGTAGAATCACGAAAAATCCCAATGAATTAATGCAGGCCTATATGGATTGGGGCAAGGGAAAACTGTTGGAATCAGCGTTGTATCTTACTGTTGCCGACCATGATGATTTGGATGAAAGAAATTTGATAAGGGACCGTTTGGAAGTAATGGACTTACGAGGTGAAGAACTTGAAGACCAGGAATAACAGAGTAATAAAGTTTATATTGGAATTTAGCCAGGTGTTACTGGTCTTTTTCGGTGTTTTTTCTGCCATTTTATGCACGGCTAACAGTTTACAGCTTACTTATGACAGAATTTTACTGATGGCTATTATGCTTATGGCTTCGGTTGTTTTTTACGGATTGTTTACTGTTTTGGAGACATTCCGCAAAGGGAAATTGTACGGTATTTTAGCGATTACGCTTTTCTTTGCACTCATAGGCTTCCGTTTTATGGCTGCTATGCAAAAGGCAATTGTCACCGTTGTCAACAGTTTCCTCAAAGAGTTTATGAATTATACCGGAACGACGATTTCTCTTATGTCCTATACCGACACGGAGGGTTCGAGCGTTAAGTTTTGTACGAATCTGCTTTTGATTCTGGTAGGAGTATATTTGATAGCGATTATCAGCGCTTTCTTTTATCGCCGCCGCCACTCAAAAGTATTTTTAATTGTCACCGGCCCGTTCGTCATTCTTCCGTTAATGGTCGGGAAAGTCGGCAACTTCTCCGATTTATTCCTGTATTTAATTATCGCTATGACAATAGTTGGTACGAGACATTTGCGAACGGATGCTACCGACAGGAGAATGCGGCAGAAACTGTCTCTCATACTCATCATTATCGGTTTGGTTTGCGGTGGGATTTCTTATGCGTTTATACCACCGAAGAAATACGATAATAATTTAGTACAACTGGCGCAGGCAAGAAACAGTCTGATGGCGCTGACGTCATGGACGACGGAAGATGTCTTTACATGGCTGAAAGCGAACTTTAATGACGACGCTATTTCTTATGGGCGGATTGGAACAAAAAAAGAAATATCTTATACCGGGGAGACGATGCTGAAAATATCTGGAGATATCAATTCGCAGCATGGATTATATCTGAAAGGATATGTGGGAGACCATTATGAGAATAATCGCTGGACTTCGCTCGCCTCGGACGAGGAATACAAGAAAGAACTGGCAAAACTTGACGAAACCGGTGTCACGATAGATAACTGGCATACACAGTTGAGAAACGAGCTGGGTGATAATGAGAGCAGCGGGCAGAAGGACATTTGGAAAACCGGCGAGCTGCGGATTCGCAATCTGGCGTTTGGTTACGGCAATTACTTAGTTCCGTATCTGCCGACGTCGGCGTTCAAATGTACAGAAAAAGGGCGTCAGATAGTGGATGACCCTGGTATTGATTATGCGATGGAATATTACTTATCGTACCCGTCGTTTGTGCGGCAGGACATTTTACGTCATAATTACCGTCTGGCAAATGAAATGTTTTGGGAGAGCAATAAGCTCGAAAGGCAGCAATTAAAGGAATTTGCCGTGAAACATTTTTTGCAGGTGCCGGAAAACCTCCGACAGGAATGCCAGAAGTTTGAACAGTATTTGCAGAAGAGAGATTCACTGTTGTCTCAATACAAGAACGGTAAGGCAGATGAGAGCCAACTGATTCGGGCAGTCAAAGATTATATTACGAAAGACACAACATATAGTCTTTCTCCGGGAAAGACGCCGGCGGGACAGGATACCGTCACTTATTTTTTGAACGAAGGAAAAAAGGGTTACTGTACCTATTATGCGACAACCGCGGCAGTTCTCCTGCGCAGCGTCGGTATACCGACGCGTTATGTAGAGGGAATGTATATTACGAAAGGGCAGTTAGAGAAAGGCTCGGAAGACGGGAAAGAAATCGAAGTACCGGATGAAGACGCCCATGCATGGATAGAAGTTTACGATGAAAATTATGGTTTCGTTCCGGTAGAGGTTACTCCGGGACAGGGAGAGGACGATTTGGTGAATGGCCAGCCAAATCCGGAAAACGGAACCGAGACGCCGGAACCGTCCGAGTCGTCCGAGCCGGAAGAAGACGAGCCGGAGGATAAAATGGAAGTCGCAACGCCGACGCCGTCCGTCACGGAGACGCCGGAGGAGAGCATGGAATTTGAAGATATTGACGGAAACGAAGAGGATTTCGACGAGGGCAGCGCGAAAGGCGCCGAAGAGAAGAAGAGTAATAAAGTGTTATGGACGATTCTTAAAGTATTGTTCGTTATCATACTCTTTGTCGCTGTAATGGAGACGCAGAGGAGGATAAGAAAGCGGTTATTCGTCCGTAATATGCGGAGTTATAAGGCAAAACGCCGTATTCGTATGGCCTATCATCATCTTGTACCGGTATTTGCGGCGCGCTCCGTCGTCTATCGAGGTCAGAGCATGGCAGAATATACGGCACAGATAGCGGAAGCAATGGCGATGCCGGAAAAAGATATTGCTATCTTCGTGGCGTTGATTTACCATGCGCGGTTTGGGCCGGATACGATTGGCGAGGAAGAACTGCGTCTGTTTGGCGAGATGTATTACCGGATTACGAATAAAATATATGAGGATGTTACATTTATTAAAAGACTGTACTATATGTATATTATGGTCTTATAGGGGGCTGTTGTGATGTATGAAGAGAAAGAAAACACGTCGTCAGGGCCTAAATTGGACAAGGCCTTTGTAGAGAGTATTTTGGAAAATGATGCAATTGAGCAGATTTTGAATCAGGGCGAAGCTTTCCGCACCCTTATGGCATATTATAAATGTGCCATTATGGAAGTGGAGACGAAATTTAACGTGTTAAATACGGAGTTTTCGCTAAAGTATGACCGCAATCCGATTGAGACAATAAAATCACGCTTAAAGTCACCGGAAAGTATTATTGAGAAATTGCACCGCAAGGAGCTGGAGTTTAGTGCCGCCTGTATTGAGCGGGAACTGTCCGACATTGCCGGAGTACGCGTGGTGTGCGCTTTTCCGGAAGATATTTACGAGCTGGCAGATTGTTTTTTGAAGCAGGATGATATTGAATTGATTACAAAGAAAGATTACATTTTGCACCCGAAAGAAAACGGATACCGCAGTCTTCATCTGATTGTCCAGACGCCGATATTTCTGCATGATGAGAAGCGTCCGATGCGTGTGGAGGTTCAACTGCGGACGATTGCCATGGACTTCTGGGCGAGTCTGGAACATCGAATCTATTATAAAAAGGGACAGAACAATAGCGAACTGCGCAGGGAACTAAAAGAGTGCGCCGAAATCAGCGCAGCGCTGGATATCCGTATGCAGGATATAAGAAGTCAGTTAGATGAAACAGAATGGTAGAAAAAAACAGACCGTCGGGAAACAATTTCCCGACGGTCTTTCCTTTGTCTGTCTTATTTTGTTTTCTTTGAGACGAGGAACAGGCTGCACAGTAATGATATTACATAGAGTACGATTGTCAGATAGAGTACCGTCTGATAGCCAAGCGGGTTAATAGTACTTCCATGTCCGATATCAATAGGACTGCCAACGTGGTCAACAATAAGTGTTGCAACTTGATTTCCCGTAAGTCCGGCGATTGCCCATGCGGAAAGAGTAATGCCGTGGATGGCGCTGATATTACCCATGCCATAGTGGTCGGAAAGTAATGTCGGTACATTACTGAAACCGCCGCCATATCCGGCATTGACAACAAACAGGAGAACGAGAACTAAAATCATAAGAAGCGTGTTTTCGCCCCGATTGGTAATTCCCTGTGTAATAATTACCAGTGCGGTTGCAATGATGGACAGGGAGAAAATTATTTTATAAATGGTATTGCGGTCTTTAAACGAATCTGCCCATGCGGAAAAACCGAGCCGGCCGCCGGCATTGAAAATCGCCGTGACGGAAGAAAGGATACCGACCATGGAGCCGAGCCCGATACATTTAATAATCATTTTCTCCTGTGAGATAAGCGCAAGTCCGCAAGTGATGTTTAAGTAGAACATAATCCAGATACCGATAAAAGTAGCCGGCTTTGTTTTGATTGTCTCGATTGCGCTCGGCGCTTTCTCGTCACCGGATGGTTCGTGCCATCCTTCCGGTTTGGCAAGGAGAAGATGTCCGACAAACATCATAACAAAGTACACGATTGCTAAAATCCAGAACATCTTGTAAATACCGCCGTCTCCGAGAGAAGTGAGCAGCTTTTGCATGATTGGGCTGGCAATCGCTTTGGCGGCGCCAAATCCGGCAACGGCCAATCCGGTAGCCAGACCTTTGCGGTCGCTAAACCATAACATTAAAGTTTTGACCGGTGAGAGATATCCGGTACCAAGACCAATTCCCATAATGAAACCATAACATATGTATATGCCAAGCAGGGCAAGCAGGCTGCCTCGATGAGTACCGCCATACCAGATAAAGAATCCCGTACCGGCCATTCCGGCAGCGAAGCAAATGGCAGCAATCAGCGAGGACTTATGAATGTCCTTTTCTACGATTTTTCCTAAAAAGGCGGCTGACATGCCGAGGAAAAATATGGCAAAACTGAACGCCCATTCCGTCGCGCCCTTGGAAAAGCCAATGTGGTCTGCAATTTCCTGACTGAAAATAGACCAGCAATACACGGTACCAATGCTGCAGTGAAGAAGTAATGCGGGTATCGCAGCACGAATCCACTTGTTTTGAATTTTCATAATTCATTCAACCTCATTTCTATAGTATTTGTACAAAATTATAAAATATTTTTTAAGGAAATGCAAGAAAATATAATGTTAAGCCAGAGCAATGAGTATCCTGCCGTATTTCATCCTTGTATCGTTCCCCGAAAAATTATTGTTTTCTTCGTTTACAGAACGCCGCCCGAGCATTGTCTGAGATGTCTGCTGTCGCTTTTCACTGACTTTTGACAGCCCGTTTGCAGTATACCGGATGAGATACGGCAGGATACGCATTGTTTTGAAAATAAAAAATTATTAGTCGCTGCTTTAATGTTAAATTTAAGTGTGAAAGAAGACAAAACCAACGGTATAAAATTCCTACATTTACAGATACTACTTTTTGCAAAGGTATATTTGAAACAAAGATAAAAGTCTGAAATGGAGGTAGAGAAAAGTGAAAGCAACAGGTATAGTAAGGCGCATTGACGATTTGGGACGGGTAGTAGTGCCAAAGGAAATCCGGCGTACATTAAGAATACGTGAAGGAGACCCATTGGAAATTTTTACGAATCGGGAAGGCGGGATTATATTAAAGAAATATTCACCCATCGGGGAGTTGGGTGAGCTGGCAGCGGAGTATGTAGAGGCGGTGGCGCAAGTGGCGAAGTGTACCGTATGCGTGGCAGACCGCGACATGATTGTAGCTGTGTCGGGGCCGGCGAAGAGGGAATTTCACGGTCAGAATATTCATGCGGATTTAATCCGTTTTATGGAGGAGCGTGGACAGCAGATAGCAATCAACGGAGAGCACAATTTCTGCAGAATTACGGAAGATGGAAATGAAGTGTATGCGGAAGCAATCAGTACCATTGTTGCTGAGGGAGATGCGATTGGAGCGGTAATTCTTCTCACGAAAGACCCAGAGCGGGAGTTTACAGAACTGGAAGAAAAAATGGCGGTATGCGGAGCTAATTTTCTGGGGAAACAAATGGAACAGTAGTTTAAAATAGGAAAATATTGCCTAAAAAGGCGTAAAAAGGCTTAAAAAACCTTGACAAATTGGTATAAAAAGGTTATATATAGATGTATAGGTTTATTAAATCTAGCAAATTTTTTTGAGGAGGATAGAATCCATGAATAAGACGGAATTAGTTGCAGCGATTGCTGAGAAAGCTGAATTGTCCAAGAAAGATTCGGAAGCGGCATTGAAAGCGTTTATTGATGTTGTTACAGATGAATTAAAGAATGACCGCAAAGTGCAGTTAGTTGGTTTTGGTACTTTTGAGGTTACAAAGAGAGCAGCAAGAGAAGGTATTAATCCATTGACGAAAGAACCAATGAGCATTCCTGCATCTAAAGCACCTAAATTCAAGGCTGGAAAAGCATTGAAAGAGACTGTGAACAAATAATTTGTTTCAGAATCAATAATGAAAGTCAGGAACACTCTGGAGTGCTGCTCTGGGGTGTTTTTCTTGTAATATGGAAGGAGGCGGGGGAGTGAGATTAGATAAATATCTGAAAGTTTCCCGTTTGATTAAACGGCGGCCGGTAGCAAATGAAGCATGTGACGCCGGGCGTATACTAGTAAATGACAAAGTGGCAAAGGCTTCCCTGAATGTCAAAGTCGGAGATATCATTGAAATCCAGTTTGGCAATAAAAATACGAAAGTAGAAGTACTGAGTATTGAGGAGACTTATAAAAAGGAAGAAGCGAAAGAACTGTACAAGTATTTGTAATGAAACAATCCCTTTCTGCATATAGTTATGGTATCAAGGCAGAGGGGGATATTTTTATGCTTCAGGAGCAGGAGCGTGCGACGCAAAACCACAAGCTGACAATGAACAATCGTGGTCAGGTTGAGCTTACGGGCGTGACGGAAGTAGTATCGTTTGACAATCAGGTAGTAGAGTTGGAGACGACGGAGGGAGCCGTGCGTTTTACCGGAAATGATTTGAACGTCAAGCGGCTTACGTTAGAGCGTGGAGAACTGGAATTAGAGGGAAGAGTACGTGAAATCATTTATCATGAATCCCAGAAAGGAAGGACGGCGGGAGGGATTATCAGCCGCCTGTTTCGTTAATGGAACTCATTATAGGGCAGTTCCGGTATGTTCTGGCATCCTTTCTGTGGGGAATTTTTCTTATGTTTCTCTATGATTTTATTGTCGTACATCGCGGCACGAAAAAAATCGGGAAAGTCAGGCTGCTGATTGAGGACTGGATTTTTTGGGGGATTGCGGCAATTTTTGTTTTTCAAATGATATTTGCTCTCAATAACGGAATTTTGCGCAGCTTCTTTATTATAGCCTTTCTGCTTGGGATGGTCGGATATCGGAAATTGGTTAAAAATGTCGTTCAGAGGGGAATCAGGGCGATTATTGACTTTTTTTTTCGACCGTACGTTTGGATTAGAAAAAAAATAAGAAAAAAACGGCAAAAACCCTTGAAATCATAGGGATATCTCTATATAATGAAAATATGGTACTATTCTTGTAGAAAGATTTGAAGGGAGAAGCCTATGAGTAGAAGGACACGCAGACGCAGGCGTGCCGGTTTGTATTTGGTTATGTTAGTAGCTGTATTGTTCGTTGGTACACTGGCGATACATGGATATACACTGAGGGCAAATTGCCAAAGACTGGAAACCGAACAGTCTCACTTAAAAGAAAAGAAAAAAGAATTAGAGCGGGAACAAAAAGAGATAAAGGAACAGTCGGCATATCGGAATACGGATGAATATATCGAAGATGTGGCACGCAAGAAATTTGGTTTGGTATATGACAACGAGATTGTTTTTAAAGCGAAATAAGGAAAAGAGAAACGTTTGTTGGCAGACAGGCGTTTTTTTTGTGCGCCGAGAAGAAAAAAATTTTTTTGCCTCCCTGTTTTGACAAAAAATTCATTTGAATACCATTATACTATTGTCGCAGTCGCGAATTGTATGCGCCGTGGCAGCGTCATGCAGATGACATGCTCGAAAGTGTATAAAAAAGATGAGACTGGGGGCTTGAAGAGTGAGAGAAGAGCGAAAAATAGTATGGTGTAATGGACGGATGATATTACTTTGGATAATTGGTTTTTTTATGGGGCGTGCCTGGCTGATGAGCATAAATCCTTTCGGGCTCTCTTTAGTTGCGGCTACCGCAGATGTAAAAAAGGGTTATCAGGGAGTGGCGGTTTGTGTAATGCTCGGTATGTTTACGAGCATGGATGGACTTTCACTTGTGAAGTATCTTCTTTTATTCAGTGTTGTGCTGGTAACAAAAAATTTGCAAAAACGGTGGACAGGCCGTCATTTTATGGCCGCCTATATGGCAGTTTTGGTGGCGCTTGTCAACATCGCAACAGGTGTTGTGCTAAGTATTGTGTCGGTAAACAGATGGGAAGTTTTCTGGCTTAGCGTGTTGGAAAGTATCGTTGTATTTGCATTTGCCAATATCAATCAGTGGGGCGTTCATTTTCTATTATATGAGGACTGGAAAAAGGTTCCGGACAACGAGGAGTTAATCAGCCTGTTAGCCATTCTGATTACGGCACTGTATGGAATACCTCATCAGGCGGATATGATTTTTTCGATTTCCGGGACGTTGGGGTATCTGTTCGTCCTCTTTGCCGGCTATCGTTTTGGCGCGTCGACAGGCGCCATTGCAGGGGCCGCCGTCGGCATGCTTTTTTCCCTGACAGGAGAAAGTCTCGTATCAATCGGGATTGCCTGTCTGCTCGGGGTGTCGGTAGGGGCATTCCGCAAGCTGGGGAGAATTTGCAGCAGCGCGGCGTTTCTTCTTCTGGGCGCCATAATGACGATATTTACCTTGCGGGAAATCTACGGCATCGTCGAGCTGCGCGCAATTCTGTCGGCTGTCATTATATTTCTGGCCCTGCCTGCTAAAATTGCACATCGGTGGGAGGATGATTTGGAGGGAGAGCCGGAGGGTGATTTTGCAAAAGAAGATGTGAGGGAATTAGCAAATCACCGGATTGAAGATTTTTCAGAAGCGTTCCGGCGTCTGTCCAAAAGTTTTCAAGGGGAGACGAGCGAGAGGGAACTGACGGAACAGGAATTAGAAAGTATGTTTGAAGAGTTGTCCCGTGCCGTTTGTCAGGATTGCATAAATTGTAAATACTGCTGGAACCGCCACTACGAGCAGACAGATAGCAGTCTGCGCAAAATTCTGTGGCAGATTGGACAGGAGGGGGCGGCTTCGCTTGAAATTATTAACGCAGACTTTCATCGCCGCTGCATGAAATTGGACGAGTATGTAATGAGGGTGGAGGAGCGGATTGCGCAGGAGAAAGTGCGCCTCGGTTGGTATAACCGCATGAATGAAAACCGGCGGGTAATGGCGGAACAAATGCAGGAAATTGCCGCCGCCTTACGTTCTTTTACCGTAGACCTCAATGATGTGGAAGAGCAGTCAAAGGAATGTAAGAGACGGATTGCAGACGAATTGAAAAGAGAGGGCGTGAAACTGCAGAAACTGGCGGTGAAAAAAAGACGGGGCCATCTGGAAGTGACGCTGACAGGCGCCTGCAAGGGAAACCAGTGCCTGACAAAAACCGATATTGCGCGGGCGCTGTACCGCGGTACGGGCGTGATGATGTCGCCGGCAAGGGAGACGAGGAATGTACTTTCGCATGAGCAGGATACGATGTTTTTTCGGGAAGATACACGCCTGAAAGCGATTACCGGATTGGCGCGGATTGCCAAGAGCGGCGAGCAGGTTTCCGGAGATAATTACTCCTTTCTGGAATTGCAGGGGCAGGGGGAGCTTTTGATGGTATTGACAGATGGGATGGGAAGCGGAGAAATCGCCTATCGGGACAGCGGCAACCTCATTGAATCGCTAGAATACTTAATGGAAGCGGGATTTGAAAAAAAATCAGCGTTTCGCCTCCTGAATACCCTTTTTGTCATCAATTACGAGGGGGAGTCTTTTGCAACGCTGGATATGACGGCCATCAATCTGCATACCGGACAGTGTGAAATTATGAAAAACGGGGCGGCGACGACATTTGTAAAACATCGCGACAGAGTGGAGACGATTGTATCAAGTGCGCTTCCTGTCGGCGTGGATATGGAGGCGGAGCCGGATGTGACAACCGTGGACTTGGAAGATGGCGACATGGTTATTATGGTATCAGATGGCGTTCTGGACGGTTTTTATGAGAGAAATATGATGGATGGAAGTCAGGATGATATGAGCACATTTATTGAAGAACTGGCGTGTCAAAACCCGAACGACGTTGCTAACCAGATTTTGATGAATGCACTGGCGCGCAGTACAAGGGAGGCAACGGATGATATGAGCGTACTTGTTGCCGGAATTTGGAATAAAAATTGACGAATGGAGGTAAAATCGTTACAATATAAACAAATAGTACAAAGGGAGAGTGCCAGTGAAACAAAAGTTCATCCAATATATAACAGAGCACGGTTTGTTTGCCCCGGGGGAACACCTTGTTGTCGGTGTGTCCGGCGGGGCTGATTCCGTTTGTCTCCTAAAGCTTTTGCATGAGCTAAGGAGAGAGTGGCGACTGACGCTCTCGGTTGTTCATATTAATCACGGGATACGCAGTCAGGAGGCGGAGGCGGACGCCTGCTATGTGAGAGAGCTGGCAGAGCAGTGGGAACTTCCTTTTTTTCTAATCAAGAGAGATGTTCCCGCGCTGGCGAGAGAGCGCGGACAGACCGAAGAGGAAGCGGGGCGTGAGCTTCGCTATCGCGAGTTGGAGAATATACGCAGACAGCAGCATGCGGACTGGATTGCGGTTGCCCACCATCAGGAAGACCAAGCGGAAACCGTTCTGTTTCAGGCGCTCCGCGGGAGCGGCATAAGGGGACTGGCGGGCATGGCGCCGAAAACCGGATATGTGCTGCGCCCGTTACTGGACGTGACAAGGGGGGAAATCGAATCATATTTGCAGTGTGAGCATATTTTGTACCGCAACGACAGTACGAACGAGGATACGGCGTATACGCGGAACTATATTCGCAAAGAGTTGTTCCCGTTATTAGAGCAGCGCCTAAACCGTCAGGCGGTGCGTCATCTGGCAGAGATGGCAGGCGACGCCAGACAGTGGCGTGACTATGTGGAAAGGCAGGCGGCGCCGGTTGCCGGAAGAATTATTCGGCAGGGGGAAAACGGGCGGCTTGTTTTGGATTTGCATGAACTTTTGCGGCAGGAAGCGGTTATACAGGATGAGATAATCCGCATTTTTCTGCGGCAGAAAATACGAGGCGCCAAAGATATTACGCGGACGCATTACCGACAGATACGGGAGTTGTTTTCCAAAGATACGGGAAAGCGGTTGCACTTACCGGACAGAGTCGTAATAGAGCGCCGGTATAACGAGCTTTACCTGTATCGGGACGGCGGCGGGGAACGGACTGATTTCTCTTTGGTATGTGCCGTGCCGTCCGTGAATATAGTGGAAATGGATGGCGGCAGCAGTTCTTTTACGCTTACTCTAAAGGAACGGGATGATTTGCCGCAACAAATTCCTCAAAAAGACTATACGAAATGGTTTGATTATGATAAAATATTGAATGGTCTTGTTTTACGAACCCCGAAAGAGGGGGACTATTTTATTATGGACAAGGCGGGTCATCGAAAGAAACTGAACCGCTATTATATTGACCGGAAGATTCCACTGCGGGAGCGGGAGCGTCAGTTGGTTCTGGCCGAGGGAAATAAAGTTCTCTGGGCGATACCGGGGCGCATGAGCGAAGACTGCAAAGTTACAGAAAGTACAAAACATATTTTGGTGGTAACCAGAGAAAGGATACATCATGAAAGAAGAAATCAGGGTATTGATTAAAGAAGAAGATTTAATAGCCAGAATAAAGGATTTGGCAGTGCGGATTAATCAGGACTATGAGGGGAAACAGCTTCATTTGGTTTGTGTTTTGAAAGGAAGCGTATTTTTTGCCTGCGAACTGGCAAAATATATTACTGTGCCGGTAACGATGGATTTTATGAGTGTCTCGAGTTATGGCGACGCGATGACGAGCAGTGGAAGTATAACCATTAATCAGGATTTGGATATGGGATTACAGGGCAGGGAAGTTTTGATTGTCGAAGATATTGTTGACAGCGGGCGGACGCTGGCTTATCTGGCTCATATGTTAGAAAAGAGAGAGCCGGCCAGTCTGCGGATTTGTACGATGCTCGATAAGCCGCAGTGCCGCATATCAAAAATAGATGTCGCATATACCGGTTTCGAGATTGAGGATTTGTTCGTCGTAGGATTTGGTCTTGACTATTCACAGAAATATCGAAATTTACCTTATATTGGTGAATTGAAAATAAAGGAGGATTAATCCGATGAAAGGATTAAAAGGTTATGGTTTTTTTGTTGTAATGGCAGTAATTATATTGATGGCTGCCTTGTCCGGTGATTTCTTTTCGGGAATGAACCGCAACAACTATTCCTATACACAATTTAAAAGGGAGATTGAAGACCATCAGGTAGCGGCGGTAATCGTGGAGCAAAATCAGGAAGTGCCAACCGGAGAAGTAACGGTTAAGACGAAAGACGATATCCAGAAATCATTTTTTACACCGGATGTCAATACGGTTATTAATTATTTGGATTCTGTCAACTTTACGGATGTAAAAGTAGGCGATGTGGCGACAACGCCGTGGTTTTTGACAATCCTGCCATATATCATTGGTTTTGTGCTTATTTTCCTTTTATTTAGCATGATGACCGGTCATACGCAGGGCGGAGGCGGAGCCAATGCCAAAATGATGAATTTTGGTAAGAGCCGCGCCAAAGTAACGGCTCCCGATGAGAAAGTGAAGACGTTTGAAGATGTGGCGGGACTCGTGGAAGAGAAAGAGCAGTTAGGGGAGATTGTAGATTTCTTGGCGGAACCGCAAAAATATACAAACTTAGGAGCACGCATTCCCAAAGGTGTTATTATGGTAGGCCCTCCCGGTACCGGTAAGACGCTGCTGGCCAAAGCGGTAGCCGGTGAAGCAGGTGTGCCGTTCTTTAGTATTTCCGGTTCGGATTTTGTGGAGATGTTCGTCGGTGTGGGAGCTTCCCGTGTGCGCGACCTCTTCGAAGAGGCCAAGAAAAATGCGCCTTGTATTGTGTTTATTGATGAAATTGACGCAGTAGCCAGACGGCGTGGCAGCGGTCTGGGCGGTGGACATGACGAGCGTGAACAGACATTGAATCAAATGCTTGTCGAGATGGATGGCTTTGGGGTCAACGAGGGGATTATTGTCATGGCGGCAACGAACCGCGTAGATATACTTGACCCTGCAATATTGCGTCCGGGCCGTTTTGACCGGAGAATCCATGTGGGATTGCCGGATGTGCGCGGCCGCGAAGATATTTTAAAGGTACACGCCAAAAATAAACCGATGGCGGAAGATGTGAATCTGGAAGATGTGGCGCGAACGACTGCCGGATTTGCGGGCGCTGATTTAGAAAATCTGCTGAACGAAGCGGCGATTTCAGCGGCGCGCGATAACCGGGCGTTTGTCGTGGACGAGGACATCCGGAAATCGTTTATCAAAGTGGGCATCGGCTCGGAGAAGAAGAGCAGGATTATTTCCGAAAAAGATAAAAAAATCACCGCTTATCACGAAGCGGGGCATGCAATTTTATTTCATTTACTTCCGGATGTGGGGCCGGTGTATACCGTTTCCGTTATTCCGACCGGACAGGGTGCCGGTGGTTATACCATGCCGCTGCCGGAGAAAGACGAGATGTACCTGACAAAGGGAAAGATGCTGCAGGATATTATCGTATGTCTCGGTGGGCGCATCGCTGAAAGCCTTGTCTTTGAAGATGTAACAACAGGAGCGAGTCAGGATATACGTCAGGCAACGGAGCGGGCAAGGGATATGGTGATGAAATACGGTTTTTCTGATGAACTGGGAATGATTAACTATAGCACTTCGGGCGATGAGGTATTTATCGGCAGGGATATTGGGCATTCCAAGAACTTTAGCGAGGGAACGGCTGAGTTAATCGACCAAGAGGTTAAGAAAATAATTGATAACTGCCATAAAAAAGCAATGCAGCTTTTGAAAGAAAATATGGATATTCTGCATCGTCTGGCTGAGCTTCTCATTGAGAAAGAGCGGATTGGTCAGAATGAATTTCTAACGTTGTTTGAGCAAAATGACGATACATTAAATGAAAATGAATAATCCTTTGTGCAAAAGATAAAACGGGAGAAAAACATTGGGCAAAACTAACAAAAGAAAGAATAAAAAAAATAGAACTTTGTGCACACTGTTTTGCCTTATGGTGGTATAGTAATAATTGTAAACCCCAATACATTATATAGTTTTTGCTACACCCCATAAGTAACAAAAATACCTTCTCCCAAAAGGGCAGCATCGTAAGCTGTCCTTTTGACTGTTTTTAGAGATAAAGGAGATCGATATGACTGAAAGTGTAATGAATAGAAAAGCTATTTTTAGTGACGGAACAGCCAATTTTGTATTTCCACCCGAGCCAAAGGCTTATGAAAGGGTTACCATACGTTGTCGTGTTGGGAAAGATGATGTCGATTCTGTCACAGCGATTGTAGAAGAGAAACCATTTCCAATGACGAAGTGTGCTTCGACAGAGCATTTCGATATATATGAGGTTTCTCTTTCGCTGCAGGAAAAGCAGATTGGATATCATTTCAAAATTACGAAAGGGCAGGAGAGCGTAATCTGTAACCGTCAGGGCGTTGTTGAACAGGTAAATCCTTATTTTAATTTTTGTATTATTCCAGGTTTTTCAACACCGTCATGGGCCAAAGGAGCAGTGATGTATCAGATTTTTGTCGACCGTTTTTGCAATGGCGACAGGAGTAATGATGTAGTAGATAATGAATATACTTATATCGGGGAGCATGTCACAAGGGTGCGGGATTGGAACAAATTGCCCTCTTCGATGGATATTCGCAATTTTTATGGTGGGGATTTAAAGGGGATTTGGCAGAAACTGGATTACTTGCAGGATTTAGGCGTAGAGGTATTGTATTTGAATCCTATTTTTGTGTCGCCTTCCAATCATAAATACGATACGCAGGATTACGATTATATCGACCCGCATTATGGCGTTATTGTAGAAGATGGCGGCGAGCCGCTGGCGGAGAGCGATATGGAAAATGCACATGCCAGTAAATATATTAAACGTGTGGTGAATATGAAAAATCTCGAGGCAAGCAACGAATTTTTTGCGGAGTTTGTCAAAGAAGTACACCGCAGGGGAATGAAGATTATCCTTGACGGCGTATTCAATCACTGCGGTTCTTTTAACAAGTGGATGGACAGGGAAAAAATATATGATAAAGACGAATCCTACAATAAAGGTGCATTTTTGCAGAAAGATAGCTTGTACCATGATTTTTTCCATTTTTATCCAGATGGCAGTTGGCCGGATAACACACATTATGACGCTTGGTGGGGGAATGATACGCTGCCAAAGCTCAACTATGAGGATTCGGAACATCTGGCAGATTATATACGCAAGATTGCCAAAAAATGGCTGTCGGAGCCATATAATATAGACGGGTGGCGTCTGGACGTAGCTGCCGACTTAGGTAAGACAGAGGAGTATAATCACAAGTTTTGGAAAGAATTTCGCAAGGCTGTAAAGTCTGTCAATCCGGATGCAATTATTCTGGCGGAACATTATGGGAACCCGTCGCCGTGGCTGGATGGCAGCCAGTGGGATACGGTCATGAACTATGATGCCTTTATGGAGCCGGTTGGCTGGTTTCTTACTGGAATGGAAAAGCACAGCGACGTGTATCGGGGAGATTTGGTTGGAAATGCGGACGCCTTTTTTACCGCAATGACGGATTTTAGCGCCCGGTTTACGGCGCCGACGGCACAGGCAGCGATGAATGAGTTATCCAATCATGACCATTCCCGTTTTCTTACACGTACGAATCGTGTGGTTGGCCGAATCGCTTTTTCCGGACCAATGGCGGCACAGGTTGGAATAAATCCGGCGGTTATGCGTCAGGCCGTTGTGATGCAGATGACATGGGTTGGCGCGCCGACCGTTTATTATGGAGACGAGGCGGGCGTATGCGGATGGACGGACCCGGACAGCCGCAGAACATATCCGTGGGAAAATCAAGATAGGGAAATGCTTCTTTTTCACAAAGAGATGATACGAATACACAAAGATTATGAAGTGTTTAAAACAGGAAGCCTCATTTATCTTCATAGTGAGAAATCTTTGATTGTGTATGGCCGCTTTGATGGAAAAGATAAAGTTATCGTTGCCGTACAGGTTGGCGGTGAATCCCGTAATATAGAAGTCGATGCGTGGCGTCTGGGAATGCAGGACGGCGAGCAGATGTACTGTATGATGAGTACGTGGCAGAATGGTTATAGTATGGCGGCGTTTAGCAGTTATGTGCAGGATGGAAAAGTCACGATTTTTGTAGGCAAAAACGGTGCGGCTGTCTGGAAGAATCTGAGCTAGCCTGATGATTTTTTGAATGATACAATTTATGTATCATTCTTTTTACATAAAGAAATAACACGTGTTAATGATTTATGTTTGTTATCCGATATACAGAGAAAGGTAACAGGTGCATAAGGTGTGCTGTTTTAAGTGTAAATAATTGTCCACATCACCTTTTGAATCTGATATCTTTTAATATCAAAGAAAGGAGGATTCTACTATGATGGGAATTAGCGGCGGAAGTATGAATGCGCTTTTAACTGCCGGCGCCAGAATGGAGCAGGCTTCCATGCAGGGGCGTGCAGCCAATAATGTGCGTGCCAATGCTAATATCCTGCGTTCTGAGATTAAGCAGGATGCCGGCCGAGGTGCAAGTGTGGAAAAGAAAGAAAACGCGTTGAAAGAAATGGAAGAGAAAGCTAACGCGGTCGAAAACACTCAATTTTCATCCCTGTCGGAGGTGAGAAAGTCAGTAGAGCAGGCAGCGGAAATCAATCGGCAGGAAGCAAAAGAAGAGGCAAAGAAAGCGCAAAAGAAACAGGAAGAGAAAGCAAAGGAGAAGAAAGCGGAGGAAACAAAGGAGGAAAAGACAACGAATGACAAAGCCCTGCATGAAACAGTAAACGAGGTTCAGGAGACAGAAAAGACATCCGTGGACCATGTAGACGTGTTGCTGTAAACAGGCAGACGGCTAAGTAAGAACGACGAAATATTTTGTCAAATTAGGCTACACATAAAGCAGTTTTAAATTGCTTGTGGGGGCGGCATAACTTGCGGGTTATGCCGTTTTTGTTCTTGCCTTTTTTATTGTTTCATGTTATAAGGAAAGAACATTAAAATGTTATGCGGTTTTGTATCTTTTACAAGCGGGGGTATCCGATGATAGAATATGAAATAAGAAAATATATTAGAAATGAACAGGGCGGGAACAATATCGCCATGATTGCCGCTATGGCAAAAAATCGCATCATAGGCAGAGACGGGAAAATACCGTGGGATTTGCCGGAGGACAGGGAGCACTTCAAACAGCTTACAATGGGGCATGTTATCGTGATGGGGCGGCGCACATACGAGGAAATTGGCCGGCCGCTGCCGGGGCGAATCACCTACGTCGTATCATCAAAACACAAAGTGGGAGAAAAAAACTGCCATACAGTAAAATCGTTGACGGAGGCGATTGCACATGCGGGGGAGACATATCCGCAAAAGAAAATATTTTTATGCGGCGGAAAACGAATCTATAGCGAGGGAATGGCTTTGGCGGGAGAGATTTATCTCACGGTTTTAAAAGAAGAAGTAGCAGGCGACACTTATTTTCCCCGATTAGGGGAGGAGTGGAGATTATGCAAAGGAGCAATTTAATATGCCGATATTTAAAAATGAGAGGTATCCTATTTGGGCAAGTGCTTTTTACGGCAGATTCTCTGGCAGATGTTGATGCACATGACACAAGAAATTGGGGGAATGACTATTTTGCAACAGCGATGAAAATTGCGATGGAAGCAATAACGGAGGTGTAATTATGAGAGCGGAAAACGAAATGTACGACCTTATTTTAAAGATTGCGAAAAATGATTCTAGAATTAAAGCTGTATATATGAATGGTTCAAGAACAAACGAAAATGTTCCCAAAGATATGTTTCAAGATTATGATATTGTTTATGTTGTGGAAGACATCAGAAGTTTTATAGAAGATAAAGAATGGATTAACCTTTTTGGAGAAATTCTTTATATGCAGTATCCGGATGAAAATCCATATTATCCAAGCGATAAGGAAAACTCATATGGCTGGCTTATGCAATTTGTGGACGGAACCCGAATTGACTTAACTGTACAGTCTGTAAATTACGCATTACAACATATTCATGATGACAAGCTCTGCAAAATTTTATTAGATAAAGAAAATATATTACCCCGAATAGAGAAGGCAACAGACCGTCAATATTGGGTAAAAATGCCTGTGAAAGAACAATATCGGGCAGTCTGTAATGACTTTTGGTGGTGTACTAATAATATAGCAAAAGGGTTGTGGCGAAAAGAGTTTCCCTATGTGCAAGATATGGCAAATTATGTAAGGGGCCAGCTTATTACTATGTTGGATTGGAAAGCAGGTATTTTAACAGGATGGTCAATAAGCACTGGAAAATCATCAAAATACTTACACAAGTGGCTTTCGGAAAGAGAATGGGAAATGTTTTTATCAACTTATTTTGATTGTAATGCAGATAATGCGTGTAAGTCTGTTTTTGAGATGTGTAAGTTATTTGAAAGTACGGCACAGTATGTTGGGGACAAGTTGGGATGGGAGTATAATGAAAAAGAGGGCAAAGCGGCATTGTCTTTCTTAGAATATACACATCAACTATCAAAAAGCAAATAATTGCGTTTGATAGTAAAAAGGTCAATTTTTTTGTTTTTTAGAGAAAAATCTTGATATTTTAATAAAAATGGAGTACACTATTATACATATAGTACCAAAGACAGTAGGTAGCTTAATAATATCCTACCGAGGGAAGTGAATTGTGCAGGGAGTAGGGTACTTGAAAGAGTGCCTCTTTTTTATATCCTTTGTTGTACAAGCATTATCGGCAGAAATTAGGCATAGATATGGTATAACATAATAATCTATGTTGTTAAGGGGGAACAGAATATGAGGATAGTATGTTCAAGACCGCCAATAAGTTCCTATAATTTTATGCGATATCTATGCGCATCATTAACGAAGAGCAAAAAAGTTATAATTGATTTGCAAATTATTGTTGAACATATATATAATTTTAAAACTGAAAATGAGCAATTGCAATATATGTTTGAAGATATTGAATTTCGTAAAGGAATTAATAATGTTACATCAAATGATATTGCAGAGGGAATTAATAATTTACAAACATTTGGGTTAGTGGGGAAACTAAATCCAAAGTATGAAAAATTAATTATATATTTAACAGAAGAAGAGGCAGATACTATTTTGGAAGAATGTGATGTGACTGTAAGAGAGGCAATGATGCATTTGGCAGAATCATTTTAGGATTGATATTGTGGAGGATAAAATGGGGAAAATTAAAAACGTAATGCTTTCTCCAGAATATAAACAAATAGAAGAGGATGTTGAGTCTTTTGTAGAAGACAGACTTAAAAATTATATTCCGGCAGATACAGGTAAAAAGACAATACATGACCCCGTTTGGGGTTCAATAGATTATTCTGAGTGGGAAATGCAACTTATCGATTCCCCTTTATTTCAAAGATTAAGAGATATAAATCAAGTGGGGTTGGCTATGCTCACTTACCCTGCTGCACGACATTCCAGATTTGAGCATTCTTTGGGCGTGGCTTCTGCAGCAAAGATGATGTGTGAAAAAATTGATAAAAACTCAAAGAGCTTTATGATTCCACACGAAATTAAGAATTGTATAATTTTGGCTGCTTTAGTCCATGATGTTGGTCATTGTTTTTATTCTCATTTATCTGAAACTATATATGGTGAGTTAGAAGCATTTACAAAATTGCGAAAAGTATTTTATGATGAGTTGGAATTGAAACCTAAGCCGCATGAAATATTATCTTTTATCATAGTTAATACCAAAACATTCAAAGATTTCTTTTTTGATAAAATAAACTATCCTGATAAGGGAAGTGTTAAGCGGTATTTGTTCCAAGATGTTGGTTGCATGATTATTGGACAGAATATTGAAAGGTCAAATAAAATTTATAGTTATCAGACGGCAATAATCAACGGACCTTTTGATGCGGATAAGTTGGATTACATAAAGAGAGATAGTCTTACAGCAGGATTGGCTTTGCAATATGATATAGAAAGGTTGTTTACAAAGATTCAGGTTCATACCATACCGTCTGATAAAAACCTAATTGAAGATAGGTTGGTTATAAACTTTAATGGTATTACAGCGATTGAGGAATTGACATTCTGTAAAATTATGCTTTTTAGTTACATATATTATCATCAGAAAGTATTAATATCTGAAACAATGATAAAAGATTATGCTTATGGTTTATATGAATTACATATTATTGATTCGTTTGCTGATTTTTTATCGTTTACAGATTCAGATATACTTAAGCTGGCTGAAAAGCAAAATGACGACAATCCATTTCCCGAATATGGTATGCTTAATTTAAAAGAATTGGCTGATAATATCAAGAATAGAAAATTACCGAAGAGATGCTTTGAAGTGTCACAGGCCAGTGTGATTCCATTAGAAGAGGAAATGGATGATAAAAGTGACAGTGCGGTAGCATATTGTCAAACTATAATGGAAAAAATGAAAGATGGTGAAACAGAATATACGGTTGAAAATTTAAGAGATGATATGATTCGATTTTCATCATCCATTATTCGGAAAAAGGAGGCCATTTTAGATAACTTAATTATTGATTTAAGAGATTTGACTTATACGGAGATGTTAGAAAAAAGGCGGGAATTTTATTATGAGCTTTTGAAAGAATATAAAAAAAGAGAAATGAATGTTCATTTTACGCTATTTGATATTTATATTGTTTTTCCAAAGCTGGTTAATTATGGTTCCACAACAGATGCTGTTGTTTTGGGAAAAGACCAACAAAAACTTATGACTATAAATGATTTTGTAAAATTGGATGATTGGGCGGGAAGCTTTAATTCTAATAAGTGGCGTGGTTATATCTTTGTCAGTAATAAAATTGATATGGAGGTTGCATTTGAAGTTGCTGACAGATTAGTTTTGAAAGGGAAAGCGAAATTGAAAAACCCAATGGCATATTTAAAAGGTATTGATTATTAAAAACTGGCAGGCTCTTATAGGGGAACCTGCTAATTTTATATGGCAGAATCAATACCGCCAATTTACGAATGAAGAAAAAGAAATGCTGGCAGGTGCGTTGGGTAACTTATTGCCATTGTCACAGAGCGTAAACTCCAGTTTACAGAATGACAGTTTTTATGATAAAAAAATAACCAAAGCTGGAAGACATAGTTATGAAAATGGTTGTCATTCTGAGATTGAAGTAGCTGGGAATAGTGAATGGACAGCAGAAGATATTTATGCGCGCAGTAAGAAACTCTTGCAGTTTATGGAAACCCGATGGGAGTTCAGTTTGAATAAAGAGCAGATGGATAAGCTGATTTATGTAAATTTTGCTATAGATGGCCGTGAGATTCCGGCAGAAATTCCAATTGAAGATAGCATGTAATTACGGAACTGGTAAAGAGTACTTTGTCCGGCAGTGCGTCTGTCAGCAGGAGGGATTAGGATGAGCGATAGTAAAAACAGAAAAGGTTTCTGGTTTCTTTTGATCGTGAATATAAGCCTTGGCTTTTTTGGGAATCAGGTTTCTTTCTGGCTCTCCGTTCTTTTGATTGGATTGAACTACAGATACGCATTAAACCGAACGAAAATGCTGTTTTTGGACATAATATTGTTAGTGTCTGTCCAGACAGGGATGTGGCTGCGGTATTTGAATGTACTCTCGAGTGCAGAGAACATTGATATCGACATGTCATTGATGCAGTTGTTTAATATATTAGCACTATGGGCGGATATAGTGCTTATTTTTGCTGTGTTTACATGGTCGTTTATCATGGATAAAAAAAGAAAGGCGGCTTGGATTACAGGGAGTCTGGTTTGTGTCAATATACTTATTTTTTGTATTCTTTTAAGAATCGTCACACAATAATTGCACATGCAAAGAAAAGAGAACAACAGCACCCATACCGCTACGGGTTTTATGAGGATTTTCAATGAGGATTCTATGAAACAGTTTCCGCTGGATATATTGCAGACTTGTGGTATAATAAAATGGTGTTAAGCCTGACGGCTTTTTGTTTATAAATGGAGGTTTATGAGAATGGGTGACAAACGTTTTGCTTTACTAATTGACTCAGACAATATATCAGCGAAGTATATTGACTGTATTTTAGATGAGATGACACGTCATGGCGTGGCGACTTACCGCCGGATTTATGGGGATTTTACGGACCACCATATGAATAAGTGGAAGAGTGAGCTGGCGGAGCGCTCTATTACGCCGATACAGCAGTTTCGGAATACGACGGGGAAAAATGCAACTGATTCGGCGCTGATTATTGATGCCATGGATATTCTCTATACTGCGAATGTAGAGGGATTTTGTATTGTATCTTCGGATGGGGATTTTACGCGGCTGGCGAGCCGGCTGCGCGAATCAGGTATGGAAGTTATCGGAATGGGGGAAAGTAAGACGCCAAAATCGTTTCGTGGCGCCTGCTCTGTCTTTACTAATATTGAACTTCTTATTGAGGGAGACGGAGAGAGGGGAGAAGAAAAGAAAGAAAAGAAAAATGTAGTCTCCAAGAAAAAATTATCAGACGCCATATTAGAAATTATTACTACCAATGAAAATAATGGAAAGGAAACAGGTTTGGGAGAGATTGGAAGCGCATTGGTAAAAAAATATTCGGATTTTGACGTACGCAATTACGGTTACAGTTCGCTTTCCCGCTTTATAGAGGATTTGGACAATTTTGAACTGCGGCGTAATCATACAAGCGTCAATGTCATTCTCAAAAGCGACGCCAAAGAGATTGAGGAACTGATGATAAAAACGGTGGAAAAAGCGGGCGTTACCGGCATTGATATCGGCCAACTGGCACAGAAAGTACATGACCATTATCCGAATTTTAAAGTAAAGAAACTTGGTTATGCCACATTCCAAAAGCTAGTGCAAAGTATTCGGGAGCTTCAGGTAGAAGATGTGGGGAAAAATCAGAAGAATGTATATATGCGTCGTTAGGCTAAGATGCGGAAAATGGAAAAAAATGTTGCATTTGCGCGAACTTCTTTTATGTGATAATATGATGTGGGGCGCAGGATGCCGCCCCGAATGGATACAAAATAGAAATGAGGGAAAGAGATGTCAGAAACAAAGATTATGCTTGGAAATGAAGCCATCGCCCGGGGAGCGTACGAAGCCGGCGTAAAGGTTTCTGCTGCTTATCCGGGTACGCCAAGTACGGAGATAAGTGAAAATATTGTAACTTATGATGAGATTTACTGCGAGTGGTCGCCAAATGAAAAAGTGGCAACAGAGGTAGCAATCGGGGCGTCTATGAGCGGTGTCCGCGCTATGGCTTCGATGAAGCATGTCGGCCTGAATGTAGCAAGCGACCCATTATATACGGTGTCTTACATAGGAGCGCATGGCGGACTGATGATTGTCGTGGCAGACGACCCCGGCCTGTACAGCTCGCAAAATGAGCAGGATACCCGTTGTGTTGCACGGGCAGCTCTTGTGCCTGTGTTAGAGCCATCCGACAGTCAGGAGGCAAAGGATTTTGTGAAAGAAGCGTACCGTATCAGCGAAGAGTACGATACGCCTGTCATTTTACGCACAACGACGAGACTGGCGCATTCTCAGGGGCCGGTAACGTTGGAAGAGCGCATTGTACCGGAGGATAAGCCGTATGAGAGAAATGCGGGCAAAAATGTTATGATGCCTGCCAATGCGATTAAGCGTCATCTTCATGTTGAAGAGCGCATGAATCGTCTGATGGAGGACGGCTGTGACTTTGCCATAAACCGGGCAGAATATAACGATACCTCTATCGGTTTTATCACAAGCGGGATTCCGTATCAGTATGTCAAGGAAGTATTTCCGAATGCTTCTGTACTGAAGCTTGGTATGGTACATCCGTTACCAAAAAAGCTTATAGAAGAATTTGCATCTAAAGTAGATACTTTATATATTTTTGAAGAACTGGAACCGGTTATTGAAGAACAGGTAAAAGCTTGGGGAATTTCATGTATTGGCAAAGAACTCTTTACCCGACAGGGTGAGTATAGCGCCAATCTTCTGCGCGAGAAGATACTTTCGGAGAAAGTAGAAACCGACGCCTATGAGGGATTGCCGGCCCGCCCGCCGATTTTGTGTCCGGGCTGCCCGCACAGGTCAACTTTCTCAGTGTTAAATAAATTAAAAATTCATGCTGCAGGGGATATCGGCTGTTATACACTCGGAGCTGTGCCGCCGCTGAATGTCATAGATACAACAGTATGCATGGGCGCCAGTATTTCAACTTTACATGGAATGGAAAAAGCGCATGGCAGCGAATATATTAAGAACTGGGTTGCCGTGATTGGGGACTCCACGTTTATGCACACCGGAATTAATTCATTGATGAATATGGTATATAATCAGGGTACGGGAACGGTAATCATTATGGATAATTCCACGACTGGAATGACCGGACATCAAGACCATGCTGCCACCGGAAAAACGCTGATGGGACAAGAAGTTCCGGCGATGAGCATTTATCACATATGTAAGTCCATTGGTGTCAAGAATGTCGTAGAAGTGGATGTTTTTGATATTGAAACGTTAGAGAAGACAATAAAGGAAGAGGTTGCCAAAGATGAAGTGTCCGTTATCATCGCATGCGCGCCATGCGCTCTGTTGAAAGGGGTGTCATTCCCGAACAAGTGCGTGCCAGACAGCGACAAATGTAAGAAGTGCGGGATGTGTTTAAAACCGGGTTGTCCGGCTCTTACAAAAAATGAGGATGGAACGATTTCCATTGATGAGACAATGTGTAATGGCTGCGGTCTTTGCAAACAGTTATGTAAATTTGATGCCATTGATTGTGTGGCGCGTTAGTAAGGTGCAAAAAGCGAGGTAGAAATATATGGAAACGAAAAATATAATGATTGTTGGTGTCGGTGGACAGGGAACGCTGCTGACAAGCCGGGTGCTTGGCGGAATCATTCAGGCTGCCGGATATGATGTAAAGTTAAGCGAAGTTCATGGGATGGCACAGCGCGGGGGCAGCGTGGTAACGTTTGTCCGCTATGGCGATAAAGTATATGAGCCAATCGTCGAAGAAGGGCAGGCAGACGTTCTTATTGCCTTTGAAAAATTAGAAGCTATGCGTTACGCCCATTTTCTCAAAGAAGACGGCGTAATGATTGTCAATGACCAACGTATGGACCCGATGACGGTAGTGACGGGAATGGCGGAATATCCGGAAAATATACTCGATACATTAAAAGAAAAGTATCGTGTCGTATCCATTGATGCGATGGCAGAGGCAAAAAAACTGGGAAATGCCAGAGTTTTTAATACAATTATTCTCGGTGTGGCGGCCAAAAGCATGGACTTTGACAAAGAGCAGTGGCTGGAAGTAATCGCGGCTACCGTACCGCCGAAGACGGTGGAACTGAATCAAAAAGGATTTCTTACCGGATTTGAAAAGTAAGGGGGCGGACATTTGATGATTATTGATGTTCATACCCATATTTATCCGGATAAAATTGCGGCGAAAGCAGTGGCGAAGTTAGAGGCATGCTCCGGGATTCCGGCAAAGACGAACGGTGCGCGGGATGGATTGACTGCTTCAATGAAAGAGTCGGGAGTGGACTATTCGCTGCTGCTTCCGGTAGCAACTTCGGCAAAACAGGTCGATACCATTAACGAAGAGGCGGCCCGCACGAATGCCACGGCAAAGGAGACAGGACTTTTGTCATTTGGCGGCATTCATCCAGAGACGGACAATTACAAAGAAGTGTTGCGCCGCGTGAAAGAATCAGGGTTAAAGGGAGTGAAACTTCATCCCGATTATCAGGAAACATTTTTCCATGATATCCGCTATAAGCGGATTGTTGCAGAGGCCACAGAATTGGGATTGTTTTTAATGGTGCATGCGGGAGAGGATATCGGACTTCCCAACCCGATTCACTGCCGGCCGGAGCATGTAATTGAAGTTGTTGAGGAGACGCAGTCGGATAAAATAATTCTGGCGCACATGGGCGGATGGCGTCTGTGGGATGAGGTCCGCGAACAGTTGTCAGGACTGCCGGTATATTTTGACACAGCGTTTTCGGAAGATTTTATACAGGGCGTTCAGGGCATGCTGACGCCGGAGAGATTTGTCAGTCTCGTGCGCGCGCTGGGCGTCGAGCGGATACTTTTCGGAACGGACAGTCCGTGGAGCGGCCAGAAAGAAGCGATTGAGTGGCTGGAGAATACAGATTTGACGGAACAGGAAAAAGAGCAAATCTTTCACGGGAATTTTGAAAACATTATCGGTTTGTAAAGCGTTCTGTGCAGAGCAAAAAATACCAAGTGTTTTTTGGAGCGGCGTGTATTGCAACCACCGCTTTTTTAGGAGGAGAAGAAATGATTGTTTTAATTACAGGAGCATCCCATACGGGAAAGACGGCTCTCGCACAAAAATTATTGGAACAATATAAATATCCCTATTTGTCTATCGACCATTTAAAGATGGGTCTAATTCGCAGTGGAAACACATCGCTTACACCTGTGAGTGAAGAGGAGGCGTTGACAGAATATCTGTGGCCGATTGTCTGCGAGATGATAAAGACGGCGATTGAGAACGAGCAAAATCTTATCGTTGAGGGGTGCTATATTCCATACGACTGGACGAACTATTTTGATGGGGAATATTCGCGTCATATCCGCTTTTATTGTCTCGTGATGAGTGAAAAGTACATTAAGCTTCATTTTGCAGATATCAAAAAATTTGCAGGAGTAATCGAGGACAGAGGGGAGGATGAGGACTGTACATTCGAATCCGTACTCGAAGATAATGCAAAACGGTTGCAAAGATGTCGGGAATACAAGGCGAACTATATTTTGATTGATGAGGAATATGCGGATACGGATATTGTCTGCCGTGAAATCGGGCAGAGTGAAAAAGGCGGTCTTTAAACTGTCAGAAAAGCGTATTTACCGATGAACAGTATAGCGAGTATATACATGAAAACGTTTATCTTTTTGGCGTAGCCGCAGCAGACGTTAATGACGACATAGGAGATAACACCCAGAGCAATCCCTTCGGAAATGCTATACGTGAGCGGCATGGCAATCATCGCAAGATAGGCGGGTACAGCTTCGGTTATGTTATCAAAATTGATGTTAATAAGCGAAGAAATCATCAGGAAGCCCACGAAAATGAGAGCCGGCGCTGTGGCAAAGTTTGGGATGGCCGTGAAGATGGGAGAAAAAAGGATAGCCAACAGAAACAGCAGACCTGTAGTTACAGAGGCAAGGCCTGTTTTAGCTCCGGCAGCGACACCGGCAGTAGATTCGACGAATGTTGTAGTCGTTGAAGTACCAAGAATGGCTCCGGCAGATGTGGCAATGGAATCAGCCAGTAAGGCTGGTTTGATACGTGGCAGCATGCCCTTTTCGTCAAGCATATCTGATTTTGTTGCCACACCGATTAGCGTGCCGAGCGTATCAAAGACATCTACGAACAGAAAGGCAAAGACGACGACAATGAAGTCAATGATTCTTACCGACTGAAAGTCAGTTGTAAAGCATTTGCCGAACGTACTGCCTAAAGCAGATAGGCTGGTCATGTGAAAGTCCGGATACAGAGAGGGAAAACCTGCTCCGTCCGGTCGGTACAAGCCTGCTGCTTCACATAACATGCCAAGAATCCAAGTGGCAAAGATGCCGGTCAGAATGGCTCCTTTGATATGTTTACTATAAAGAATAATTGTGAAAAACAGACCAATCAGACAGAGCAGGGCGCTTATGCCGATGGTGTGAAAATCCTTTGCAAATTTAACATAGGTGATAAGCGTTGTCTCGTCACTGACGACTAAATGGGCTCCCTGCAGACCAATAAAGGCGATGAACAGGCCGATACCGGCGCTCACGCCTTTTTTTAGTTCCATGGGAATTGCGTTGAATATCGCCTCACGGACATTTGTCAGGGAGAGGAGGAGAAAGATAATACCCTCCACAAAAACTGCCAGCAGAGCAATTTGCCACGAATAGCCCATGGAGCCGCAGACGGTGTATGCCATATAGGCGTTCAATCCCATGCCGGGGGCCAGAGCAAACGGGTAGTTGGCGAGCAGCGCCATAACGGTACATCCGATAAAGGCGGACAGAGCGGTTGCCAGAAGTACGGCCTCCGAATCCATGCCGGCAGCGCTTAGGATAGCGGGATTGATGGCGAGAATGTAGGCCATGGCCATAAAAGTAGTCAGGCCGCCGAAAACCTCTGTCCTCAAAGATGTATTATTTGCGCTTAAACTAAATATTTTTTCTAACATAAGACCATTCCTTCCGGATAATGTAATGGAACAACGTTCCTTTTTGAAGTATGGCCATATTGTCCGTTTTTTAAGCAATATTATTACTTGTCGTCATAGCTCAGAAGTGAGGTCACGGGATACTGTTTCAGACGCTCTCTGCCTTTTAGTCCGGCTAATTCCAAAAGAAATACAATGTTCACTACTTCTCCGCCGAGTTCTTCTACCAGTTTAGCGCAGGCTGCCATTGTACCGCCGGTAGCAATCAGGTCGTCGATTAAAACGACACGCTGTCCGGGCCGGATAGAATCCCGATGAAGTTCGATTTCCGCGCTTCCATATTCCAATTCATAGCTGGTGCAAATGGTTTCATACGGAAGTTTGCCTTTCTTACGGCACGGAACAAATCCTTTATTTAGCGCATACGCAATCGGAACGCCGAAGATAAACCCGCGGGATTCCGTGCCGACGACAATATCAAAGTCAATGTCGTCCAATACTTCAATCATTCTGTCAATGGCAAGTTTTAACCCGTCTGCATCTTGAAGAAGCGTGGTAATATCACGAAAGAGGATTCCCTCTTCGGGAAAATCCGGTATTGTCCTTATATAATCTTCTAATGATTTCATTCGTTTCTCCTTTCGAAGTGTAGTTTTATTTGATTCCATCATAACATACTCAGGGGAATCGGGCAAACAAAACAGTTTCACTTGAAACAGAATATGTTCTATACTATAATAACAATAACAGGTTCATGCTATTGGCCTGATGCACGGGATATTAATACAAAAATACAGTCAAGCGGTAGATGCAAGGAGGGGACAAACGATGAAAAATAGAACCAAAAGCACTGTAGTTATTGTGGGAGCTGCGGCGGTTATTTTTACCATTGTTTTATTGGGAGTGATTTTGATATATAAATATTTTGCTCCGAGCAGTGAACAAAAGGACTTAAATTCTCTTTTTAAGCTGAAAAAAGAGGAAGTGGCGTTAGTTATTGATGACAAATTGCTGGAGGAACGTGCCAAAAAGATAGATAACGGCATTTATATTCCCGCTGATATCGCCGCCGCTTACATGGATAAGCGCCTTTATGTTGACACCGTGGAAAAGAAATTGTGTTATGCAACGAGTGGCGGCGTGATTATTGCCAAAGCGGATGCGAAAGAGTATACGATTGGCAGGCAGTCCCATCCGGTCGGCCAGCCGGTATTAAAAACTGACTCGCAGCAGTTCTATATTTCATTTTCCTTTATAAAAGAGCATGCCTCCTGCTATTATAAGGAATACAAAAATCCTTCCCGTCTTGTAATAATGTCAGACCGCGAGGCAAAATATACATTTGCCGTTCTCAACAGCGATACGCGCGTGAGAACCGGCCCGGGGAAGAAATACGCATATTTGACGGAAGTGCCAGAGGGCGGCCGCGTTTTTGTGGAAAAGAAAGTAAAACAGGAAAACGAATATATGTCGGTTCGCACGGAAGACGGCGTAACGGGATATATACCGTTAGACCGTGTGGAAAAGAGGACGGAAGCGCCTTGGAAATTCGAGAAGACGCCGGAAAGTTTTACACAGCTTTCCGCCGGAGAGACCGTCTGTCTGGGATGGCATCAGGTGATGAATAGTACGAGCAGCGCCATTCTGCCTAATTCCATTGAACAGACAAAAGGACTCAATGTGCTCAGTCCGACATGGTATGCGCTCAGTGACAATTCCGGTAATTTTACCTCTCTTGCCAATGCCTCCTATGTGTCGCAGGCGCATGCGAAAGGTCTTCGTGTATGGGGGCTTATCAATGATTTTAAACAGGGGTTAAAACTGAGCAAAGTGCTCGGTGTGACATCGATTCGCACGAAGCTTATTAATAATCTGGTGGCGTCGGCAATTCAGCATGATTTGGATGGTATTAACGTTGACTTTGAAAAGGTCACCAAAGACAATGCGGCTGCCTATCTGCAATTTTTGCGCGAGCTCACCTTAAAGTGCCACGCCAACGATTTGCTTGTCTCGGTCGATAATTATTCGCCGGAAAACTATAATGCGTTTTATGATTTGCAGGAGCAGGGGCGCATTGTAGATTATGTTATATTGATGGCGTATGATGAGCATTATTCGGGAGATGACCAGAGTGGCTCTGTTTCTTCGCTGCCGTTTGTGGAAAGAGGCGTAAAAAATGTACTTGCTAAAGTTCCAGCGCAGAGAATGATAACCGCTTTGCCGTTTTACACACGTCTGTGGAAAGAAGTGAAAGGGCAGAAACCGAAGTCGGAACCGTATAGCATGAGCGGAGCCGAAAACGTCGTCCGTGCGAATAATGCCTCTCCGAAGTGGGATGAGGCGACCGGACAGTACTATGCACAGTACAAATCGGGAGGCGCCACATGCAAAATATGGATGGAAGAGGAAACATCTTTGAAAAAGAAATTGCAGGTGGTGAAGAAGAACCATTGTGCGGGCGTAGCTTTTTGGAAATTAGGTTTTGAGAGAGCGGTTACGTGGAGTATGATTCAGGAACAATTCCCGCTTTCAAAGACAAAATAGCGGCAAAGAGAGACTTCGCAGTTGTTGTACTACAATCTCTGGTATTCACATAAAATAGTAGAGAATAGACCGTGAGGGAAGTGGTGTTTTGCGGAAAAGTCCATATAAGATGGCAGCGCTCGGCGTAGTGTGTACGCTTGCTGCTATCTTTTATTTTTATGCCCAGAAGCAGCAGCGGATGGAGACGCTGCACATGACAAAGACAGGGAGCAAGGAAACGATAGTCATAGACCCCGGACATGGAGGCTTTGACCCCGGTAAAGTCGGCGTTGCCAATTCTCTCGAAAAGGATATCAATCTCGCCATCGCCAAGCTTGTGAAGACAGAATTGGAAACATCGGGCTATACGGTGTATATGACGAGGGAAGAGGATGTAGCTCTCTGCGCAGGCAATGAAAAATCGAAAAAACTGACCGATATGAAAAATCGGGTGGCGTTTATCGAAGAAAAATCCCCCCGCCTGTCCGTGAGCATTCACCAGAATAGTTTTTCTGCCGGAACAAGGGGGGCGCAGGTGTTTTATCATGCAGCCTCAAAAGAGGGAAAAACACTGGCCGCGGCAATCCAGCAGTCGGTACGGGAAGCGGTTGGAGACGGGAACCGCCGGGTGGAGAAAGCAAACGACAGCTACTACATGCTGCGAAAGGTACAGTGCCCGTTAGTTATCGTGGAATGCGGGTTCTTATCAAATCCGCAGGAAGAAGCATTATTGCTCGATTCATCCTATCAAAAGAAGATGGCTCACGGAATATGTGAAGGGATAGAAAATTTCTTGTACAAATAATTCGCAAATGATTGGCGCATTTATCGTCTGACAGTGACTTTACAGAGTGTATGAAATAAGCTATACTGAATACAGTTTTGACTTTATGGGGATTAGAATGAAAAAGAAGAGGCTTTGTTTATGAAGAAATTTAATGTCACGGGAACGTGTATTCCTGAAAAACATTATATGGTGGATATTTCTGATAAGCTGTCACAGATTATTGGCATGATAGAAAACGAGGAATATTTTACGATTAATCGTGCAAGGCAGTATGGTAAGACGACGACTCTGTACCAGATTGACAGAAAGCTGCGGAGGAAGTATACCGTGCTTCGTATGAGTTTCGAGGGGGCGGGGGAAAATGCCTTTAAAAGCGATGAGGGTTTTATGCGGTTTTTTGTGAAGAAAGTGGAGCGGGAACTTATCTTTCTGGAGAAACCGGAAGCATTGCTCCGGGAGTGGAGCAGTCTGGCGGACTATTCAGGTGGGGAGTATGATGATGCGCTGGATTATCTCAGCGAAAAAATTACCAAGTTGTGCCGGAATGATAAGCAGGGTATAATCCTGCTTATTGATGAGGTGGATAAAAGTTCCGATAATCAGATTTTCCTGAATTTTCTGGGAATGCTCCGCAATAAGTATCTGTTTCGGCAGGAGGGCAGGGATACCACTTTTAAGAGTGTGGTTGTGGCAGGCGTCTATGATATTAAAAACCTCAAATTGAAACTGCGTCCGAATGATGAGAGGAGATATAATAGTCCGTGGAATATTGCTTCCGATTTTAGCGTGGATATGAGTTTTTCATCTGATGAAATTGCTTCCATGCTCAGGGAATATGAGCAGGATTGTCACACGGGAATGGATATAAATGGGATGAGCAGGGATATCTATTTTTATACAAATGGCTATCCTTTTCTTGTCAGCCGTATATGCAAATGGATTGACGAGGAGGGCGGTAGGATATGGACTTCCGAGTATGTTAAAAATGCAGTCAATGCGCTGCTGCAGATGGACAGCACATTGTTTGATGATTTGATTAAAAATGTGGAAAATTATCCGGAATTGCAAAAAATGCTCCGGCAGATTCTGTTAGAGGGAAGCCGATTTCCTTTTGTGGCGACCGATTCAGCGATTGATTTGGGGTGTGTTTTTGGCATTTTTGTAAAAAGAGAGCACTGTGTTGCAATTTCAAATGTTATTTTTGAGACGTATTTGTATAATCATATGCTGAGCAAAAAAAGCAGGGATGATACAAGGCTTCGTGTGGAAAGCAGCCGTTTTGTGCAAAATGGCAGATTGGACATGCCCCAAATTCTGCTAAAGTTTCAGGAAGTTATGAAAGCGGAATACAGAAAAGAAGATGAAAAATTTACGGAGCAGCAGGGGAGATTATTGTTTCTGTGCTTTATCAAACCAATTATTAATGGAACAGGGCATTACTATGTGGAACCTGAAACGAGGAACAGTACGCGTATGGATGTTGTCATATCATATGGCGGCGAGGAGCATATTATCGAATTAAAACTATGGCATGGTGAGAAGTATCGCGAAGAGGGGATAAAGCAGTTGGAGCGTTATCTGGATTATAGGAGTGCTGACAGGGGGTATCTTGTTAGTTTTTCCTTTTTGCAGGAGAAATCTTATTATAGCGGATGGCTGCCGCAGGAAGAGAGCGGGAGAAAGATTTTTGAGATACAGGTTTGATGATAGACTAAAGCCGGAGGGCATAGAAAATTTCTTGTACAAATAACCAATATATGGTATGATACTTTCGTAATATAAAAATGAACAGAAGGAATTTTGCCATGGTGACGGAATACATTTGCTGGGATTGTGAAAAAGGATATCAGCCGCAGGATTTACAGCGTGCGGCGATGGTTTTGAAACAGCATGGGCTGGTTGCTTTTCCAACGGAAACTGTCTATGGTTTGGGAGGCAGCGGACTTTGTCCGGAAGCGGCGAAGAGGATATATGAAGCCAAAGGACGCCCGAGTGACAATCCCCTGATTTTACACATCAGTAAAAGTGAGCAATTACCGATGATTGCAGACCGGATTCCCGATGTGGCATATTCTTTAATGAAAGCTTTTTGGCCGGGGCCGATGACATTGATTTTTCATAAAAATAAATGTGTGCCCCGTGAAATTACCGGAGGGCTTGAGACGGTGGCGGTGCGGATGCCAAGCCATGAGGCGGCGCGAATGTTGATTGAGGCGGCGGGTGTTCCAATCGCTGCACCGAGCGCCAACACGTCTGGGAGACCGAGTCCGACGACAGCCGCCCACGTCAGAGAAGATTTGGACGGCAGGATTGAGATGATAATTGATGGAGGCGCCGTCAACATAGGAGTGGAATCTACCATTGTTGATTTAACGGAAGACATTCCTACGATACTTCGACCGGGTCACATTACAAAGGATATGCTCCAGCAGGTGGCCGGTGAGGTAAGGATGGATGCGGGATTGCTTGGAACGGATTCAGATAGGAAACCAAAGGCTCCCGGCATGAAATACCGCCATTATGCACCGAGGGCAAAAATGACAGTGTTTGATGGAGAATTGGATGTTGTAGTAAAGCAGATAAATGATAGGGCAAGAGAATACCCTGCCGCGCAGGTTGGCATATTGGCTTCCGAGGAAACCGCAGACAGTTATACGCATGGACAAGTTGTGTCCGCAGGGTCACGAAATGCCAGAACAATCGAGCAGGGGTTGTATAGTGCGCTCCGGTTGTTTGACCACAAGGGAGTGAAAGTAATCCTTTCGGAGAGTTTTTCGCAGGAAGATAAAGGAGAGGCGATTATGAACCGGCTTATGAAAGCGGCCGGGCAGCATATCATATATCTTTCGCGGGAATGATTGGAGGAGATTGCATGACAGAATATAGTAAAATCATATTTGTGTGCAAGGAAAATGTTATACTTAGTCCGATGGCAGAGTGGATAATGAAGAGTATTTTGATGGATAAGTCAAAAGAAATTTGTTCCAGAGGCTTGGTAGTACTGTTCCCGGAACCGCGTAATATGAAAGTGACGGATTTACTAATGAACCACGCGATTCCTTGTGAAGAGCAGGTGTCGGAAGAATTTACCGCCAATCTGGCAGATGAGCAGACGCTTATTCTGACGATGAACTTTACGGAGAAAGTTAAACTAATCGAAGATTATGGATTATCTTCCCACGTGTACACGCTCAAGGAGTTTGCGGAAGAGGAAGAAGAAGGAGAAGCTTTGGAGCCGGATGTGCGGGACCCATACAGCGGTGACGAAGAGGCTTATGAAGAAAGTTATAATGAGATTAAGGATTTATTGTATAAAGTGAAGAAAAAGTTGCAGTGGAGTTGACGAAGTAGGAGGTATGCGGAAATGATAGCATTAGGAAGCGATACAGCGGGTTATGAGCTGAAAGAACTGATTAAGAAACATTTGGAGGAACGTGGTTTGGAATATAAGGACTATGGTTGTTCCAACAGTACCGAACCGGTGGATTATCCGATTTATGGGAAAAAGGTTGCCCATGCTATTGTGGATGATGAATGTGACAGGGGAATACTTATTTGCGGAACGGGAATTGGAATCTCGATTGCGGCAAATAAAGTAAAAGGGATTCGTGCGGCAGTTTGCGGCGATTGTTTTAGTGCGGAAGCAACACGTTTACATAATGACGCCAATATTTTAGCGCTTGGCGCCAGAGTCATCGGCGCCGGACTGGCAGAGAAAATCGTAGATACCTTTTTAGATACGGAATTTTCCGGTGTAGACAGACATGTACGCCGGGTCGGTTTGATTGAAGAGGATTAACAAGAAAGACGGAGGCGCACTATGTTAGGATTTATTGGTTGTGGAAATATGGCTCAGGCGATGTTGAAAGGCATTTTGGCAAAGGGCATATACGACAGAAAAGACATTTTGGTGTCCCGGAGAAACGAGGCGGCATTGCAGCAAATTCAGTGCGAATTTGGCGTCCAGATATCAACGGACAATAAAAAAGTAGCTGCCGAATCGGATATATTGATACTGGCTGTTAAGCCGTTCCAGATGGAAGAAGTAATAGCGCAGATAGCGCCAGATATTAAAAAGGATGCATTAATTATCTCCATCGCAGCCGGACAGAGCATTGAGAATATTGAGAGAATGTTTGGAAAAACTATTCGGTTAGTAAGGGCTATGCCGAATACACCGGCTCTTGTACTGGAGGGAGCTACGGGGATATGTTTGAATCAACAGATAGAAGAGAGTGATAGAGAGCAGGCAGTTGCGCTATTTGAAAGTTTTGGAGTTGTGGCTGTCGTACAGGAAAGCATGATGGAAACTGTCACCGGAGTGAGCGGAAGCTCACCGGCCTATGTTTTTATGTTTATTGAAGCGATGGCAGATGCGGCAGTTGCGGATGGAATGCCGCGGGCGCAGGCGTATCAGTTAGCTGCGCAGAGCGTGTTGGGAAGCGCTAAAATGATATTGGAAACAGGAAAACACCCGGGTGAATTAAAAGACATGGTTTGTTCGCCGGGGGGTACGACGATAGAAGCTGTCCGGGTGTTGGAAGAGAAAGGTCTTCGCAGCGCTGTGATAGAAGGGCAGAGGGCCTGTGTAAAAAGGGCAAAAGAAATGTGAGGAGCGACCGGCCTATGAAAAAGAGGGATGAAGAGAAAAACCGCAGAGAGGTAGTACATGCCTTTTCGATGATTCTTCAGATTGGTCTGGCGATGATGATATGTATGGCAGTCAGTATCGGAATTGGATACTATATAGATAAGCTTTTCCATACCAGTTACTGGATGGTAATTATGATGTTTGTAGGAATCCTTGCCTCTCTTCGCAGTATGCTTGTTCTGACCGGGGTATATCATCCGGGAGGAAAGAAAAAGAAGGAGAGTGCAAATGAAGATAGCCCGGATTAGTTTAGTAGAAGTGCTGATTGGTATTTGGCTGATTGCCATCATTGTTATATTATCCGGCGTGTTTGTAGTCTCAAATCCATTGGCATATGTGCTGGGGGAGCTGGTCGGAAGTCTGACGGCAAGTGCGATGATGCTCCATCTGTATCATAGTATTGATGTCGAGCTTGATTTTCCAGAGAAACAGGCGGTCAATCATTCCCGGGTAATGGGGATGGTTCGGAGCGCAGTTGAAATTGTTGTTTTGTTTGCCGCTTTCTTTTTGGCAGATTGGATTTCTCCTTATACTGTACTGGCAGGTTTATTGGCGCGCAAGATTGCAGCGCTTATGGTACCGTGGATGGAGAAGATAAGAACCCGAGGTAATAAAACAGACTCACCGCCTATAAACAGGTGAGACTGGTTGTTATAAATTTTAAAGGAAAGGAGAGTGAGGGCGTGGAAGGAGTAGATTTTTATGTGCATGGGTATTGGCCGATTCACATTGGCGGCGTCGAAGTATACATTACGACAACTCATGTATGTCTGGCTATTGTTATGGTCGTACTAATTGCTTTTGCCATTGTCGCTAATCGTATAATAGCAAAGGCTGATCCGACGAAAGCACCGACCGGGTTTCTTAATGTTATTGAACTAATGGTGGAAACCTTGGATAACTTGGTTGTGAGTAATATGGGCAAAAAGCTGGCACCTAAATTTCGCAATTATGTCGGCGTAGTATTTATGTTTTTGATTGTCTGTAACTTATCCGGACTTTTTGGTTTGCGACCGCCGACCGCTGATTATGGTATTACGTTACCACTCGGTTTGATTACCTTTACGATGATACAATATCAAGGTATCAAATGGCAGAAATGGGGACGGCTCAAAGGTTTATTTGAACCATTTTTCCTGTTCTTTCCGATTAACGTAATAAGTGAATTCGCGACACCGGTATCGTTGTCGCTGCGTCTTTTTGCCAACATTTTGTCAGGAACTATGATGATGGCATTGATCTACGGGCTTTTGCCGAAGTTTATTTTGTGGATCTGGCCGGCAGCATTACATGCCTATTTGGATGTATTTGCCGGAGCGCTGCAGGCGTATGTGTTCGCCATGCTAACAATGGTATTCATTGCGAATGCCGCTGATATAGAAGACTAAAAAATGCAACGCGCGCAATCGCGCAGAAAGTGAGGAAATATTATGAATGGTATTACAGGAGCAGATTTGATTCATGCAGCATCAGCAATTGGAGCAGGATTGGCAGTTATCGCCGGTATCGGTCCTGGTGTAGGACAGGGTATTGCGGCAGGTTATGGCGCCAGTGCAGTTGGACGTAATCCGGGCGCACGTGGTGAGGTAATGTCAACGATGCTTCTTGGTCAGGCGGTTGCCGAGACTACAGGTCTGTATGGTTTGGTCGTAGCAATGATTTTATTGTTCGTAAAACCACTTGGTTAATGTACAATCCATCCGTAAAATAAGAGAAAGGAGGGATTGTAAGTGCAAGACAGATTGTTTGGGCTAGATCCGCAACTAATCTTGGACACCTGTATCACCTTGGTGGCTATGCTGGCATTGTTTATCCTGTTATCCTATCTTCTCTTTAATCCGGCAAGACAGATGATAGAGAAGAGGAAGAAATTTATTCAGGATCAGTTGAATGAGGCGGCGGCGGCAAAGAAAGATGCTCTCGGTATGAAAGAAGAGTATGATGCCCGTTTGGCTAAGGTGGAAGATGAGTCGGCAGAACTGTTGGCAGAAGCCAGACAGAAAGCGAAGACTCGCGCCAATGAGATTGTGAATGAGGCTGGTGATGAGGCACATCGAATTGTTGCCCGTGCAGAGAGAGAAGTGGCTCTAGAGAAAGATAAGGTTCGCGATGAGATGAAGCAGGAGATGGTTCAGGTAGCTTCTCTTATGGCCGGTAAGTTTGTGTCGAATTCAATGGATGAAGCAACACAGGCCGGACTCATTGATGAGACCTTGAAAGAAATGGGTGAAGAGACATGGCAAAATTAGTTTCAAAGGTATATGGAGATGCTTTGTTCTCTCTTGCGACAGAGCAAGAAAAGCTGGATGTTATTTGGAATGAAGTGAAAATAATCCGTGATACGATAAAGGAAAATGCGGATTTTGTATCATTGCTTTGCCATCCGGAGATGACGCAGGAAAAAAGAATAGCTGTCATAGAGAGAATTTTTAAAGAGAGACTATCGGATGATAGTATGGGATTTTTGCACGTACTGATACAAAAGGGACGAATCGGGGAGATTCTTTCCATTTTGGATTATTTCGATGAGAAAGCAAAAGAATTTATGAGAATCGGTGTTGTTAAAGTATCGACGCCGATGCCATTGTCAGATGCTCAGAAAGAGCAGATTGAGAAGAAACTTCTCGAGGTTTCCGATTATGAAAGTTTGGAGATGCACTATGAACTGGACGGTAGTTTGTTAGGTGGAATTGTCATTCGAATCGGAGACCGTGTGCTTGATAACAGTATCCGCACGAAAATGGATATCTTGTCAAGACAATTGTATAAGGTAAAGCTATAGAAAGAAGGTGCGCTAATACATGAATTTGAGACCTGAAGAAATCAGCTCAGTGATTAAAGATGAGATTAGGAAATACAGTACCGAATTTGAGGTTGCTAATGTTGGAACTGTAATTCAGGTTGCCGATGGTATTGCCCGTGTTCATGGCTTGGAAAAAGCGATGCAGGGGGAGCTGTTGGAGTTTCCGCACGAAGTATATGGCATGGTCATGAACTTAGAAGAAGACAATGTCGGTGCGGTACTTTTAGGTGATGCAGCAAATATCAACGAAGGCGATATAGTAAAAACTACGGGGCGGGTAGCTACTGTTCCGGTTGGCGACGCAATGCGGGGCCGCGTAGTAAATGCGTTGGGACAGCCAATTGATGGCAAGGGCCCAATTAAAACAGATAAAATCCGTCCGATTGAACGTGTGGCTTCCGGCGTTATTTCCCGTAAATCGGTAGATACACCATTGCAGACGGGAATTAAGGCGATTGACTCCATGGTGCCAATTGGAAGAGGGCAGCGAGAGTTAATTATCGGGGACCGTCAGACGGGGAAAACGGCAATTGCAATTGATACGATTATTAATCAAAAAGACCAAAATGTACTATGTATCTATGTAGCGATTGGGCAGAAAGCATCTACGGTTGCCAATATTGTAAAAACATTAGAGGAAAACGGAGCTATGGATTACTCTACTGTTGTGGCAGCAACCGCCAGCGAGTTAGCGCCGCTTCAATATATCGCGCCATACGCAGGATGTGCCATTGGCGAGGAATGGATGGAGAGCGGCAAAGATGTATTGATTATATACGATGATTTGACGAAACATGCGGCAGCTTACCGTACGCTGTCCCTGCTGCTTCGCAGACCGCCCGGCCGAGAAGCTTTTCCGGGTGATGTATTTTATTTGCATTCGCGTTTGCTGGAGCGTGCGGCACGGCTTTCGGAAAAACTGGGAGGCGGTTCTCTGACAGCGCTTCCGATTATCGAAACACAGGCAGGAGATGTTTCCGCCTATATTCCGACGAATGTAATCTCCATTACCGACGGACAGATTTATCTGGAAACCGAGATGTTTAATTCGGGCTTCCGTCCGGCCGTGAATCCGGGACTTTCCGTATCCCGTGTTGGTGGTGCGGCACAAATTAAGGCGATGAAGAAAATTGCCGGCCCAATCCGTATTGAATTGGCGCAGTATCGTGAGCTGGCGGCGTTTTCACAGTTTGGCTCCGATTTGGATGCCGATACGAGACGGCAGTTAGACCAAGGGGAGCGCATCCGTGAGATACTCAAGCAGGACCAATACGCTCCACAGCCGGTATGGTATCAGGTAATTATTATTTATGCAGCGACAAAGCAGTATCTTTTGGATATTCCGGTAGAGGATATTTTGGCGTTTGAGAAAGGCCTGTTTACTTTTATAGATGAAAAATATCCTGAAATTCCGGCTTCTATCCGTGATGATAAGGAAATCAAGGAAGCTACAGAGAAGAAATTGGTTCAGGCAATTGAAGAATTTAAAAAAGAGTTCGTTAGCGAGCAATAGAGAGGTGTGATGATATGGCCTCAATGAGAGATATTAAAAGGCGTAAAGCCAGTATACAGAGCACTTCTCAGATTACCAAGGCAATGAAGCTTGTTTCCACGGTTAAATTGCAAAAAGCAAAAGGGCGTGCTGAAGAATCGAAACCGTATTTTAACAAAATGTATGAGACGGTTTCCGGAATGTTGGCACATTCGTCTCCATCCGGCAGTTTTTTCCGCAAAGACAAAGGAAGTCAGGAGCCTGCGAAAAAGGGAGTGATTGTTATTACTTCCAACCGTGGTCTGGCAGGCGGATATAATTCGAATGTTGTAAAACTGATTACCCAAGGGGAGTTTGATACAGAAAATTCGATTATTTATCCTATCGGGCGCAAAGGTATGGAGAGTCTGCAGCGTCAGGGTTTTACCTGTAAAGGAGACTATTCTGAGGTAATGAATCATCCGATGTTCAGCGATGCGGTTTCGATTGGAAAGACGATTATGACGGACTTGGAAAGCGGCGAGATTGACGAAGTATACTTGGCATATACAGTATTTAAGAATACAGTGACACAGGTTCCGACATTGATAAAAGTTCTTCCGTTTTCTTCTGATGAATATGAAATGCAAGAAGAAGAGACGGAAAAAGCACAGGGACCGGTGGCTATAATGAATTATGAGCCAGAGGAGGAAGAAACTCTGGGATATATCATTCCTCTGTATATGAATAGCTTGATTTTTGGTGCACTGACAGAGGCAGTGGCGAGTGAAAATGGCGCTCGTATGCAGGCGATGGATTCTGCTACCAGCAATGCGGAGGAAATGATAGACACCTTGGGACTGCAGTACAATCGTGCCCGTCAGGCTGCGATTACCCAAGAATTGACAGAGATTGTGGCTGGTGCGTCAGCAATCAGTTAGAATGGAGGTAGAAAATGGCAGAGAATAGTAATACAAGTCTCGGCGTTATTACTCAGATTGTCGGAGCCGTTCTGGATATCAAATTCAGTGATGGCAATCTTCCGGAAATCAACGAAGCAATCAATATTGCGACGAATGCGGGAGGTAAATTGGTTGTCGAAGTGGCACAGCATTTGGGTGATGATACCGTTCGTTGTATTGCCATGGGGCCAACAGATGGTCTTGTGCGCGGTATGGAAGCAGAAGCAACCGGTTCTTCAATAAAAGTGCCGGTAGGAGAAGAGACATTAGGTCGTATGTTTAATGTGCTTGGTGAACCTATTGATGAAAAAGAGCCACCGGCAGTAAAGGAATACGACCCGATTCACAGAAAGGCTCCGTCATTTGAGGAGCAGTCTACCGAATCCGAAATCTTGGAGACCGGTATTAAGGTAATTGACCTTTTGTGCCCTTATCAGAAAGGTGGAAAGATTGGACTTTTTGGAGGCGCAGGTGTAGGTAAGACCGTACTCATTCAGGAGTTGATTACAAACATTGCAACCGAACACGGCGGCTATTCCGTATTTACCGGAGTAGGCGAGCGTACTCGTGAAGGTAATGATTTGTATTATGAAATGATAGAGTCCGGTGTAATTGATAAGACAACTATGGTCTTCGGCCAAATGAATGAGCCGCCGGGAGCGCGTATGCGTGTCGGACTGACCGGACTTACGATGGCAGAGTATTTTCGTGATAAAGGCGGAAAGGATGTGCTTCTTTTCATTGATAATATTTTCCGTTTTACTCAGGCAGGTTCGGAGGTATCCGCACTTCTCGGGCGTATGCCGAGTGCGGTAGGATATCAGCCGACTTTGCAGACTGAGATGGGTGCGCTGCAGGAGCGTATTACCTCAACAAAAAATGGCTCTATTACTTCGGTGCAGGCAGTTTATGTGCCGGCGGACGACTTAACAGACCCTGCTCCGGCAACGACGTTTGCCCACTTGGATGCGACAACGGTATTGGAGCGTTCGATTGCTGAGCTTGGTATTTATCCGGCGGTAGACCCGCTGGCGTCCACGTCGCGTATGTTGGACCCACGTGTTCTCGGTGAGGAACACTATAAAGTTGCCCGCGGCGTACAGGAGATTTTGCAGCGTTATAAGGAATTACAGGATATCATTGCGATTCTCGGAATGGATGAATTGTCGGAGGATGAGAAAATACTTGTCAACCGCGCCCGTAAAGTGCAGAGATTTTTGTCACAGCCATTTAATGTGGCAGAGCAGTTTACCGGTATGCCGGGTAAATATGTGCAGCTTGCGGATACCATTCAGGGCTTCAAAGAAATTTTGGATGGGCAGCATGATGAGATTCCGGAAGGCCACTTCCTCAATGCAGGCAGTATTGATGATGTTGTAGCACGTTACAAAGAGAGTAAGTGAGAAAGGGCGTGATATAGCATGGCTGATTTAAAGAAATTCCGTCTGGAAGTCATCTCGCCGGAGCGTATTTTCTATTCCGGCGAGGTAGAGATGTTGGAATTGACTACGACCGAGGGAGAAATCGGAATTTATGCAGACCATATTCCATTGACAACAATCATAGCTCCGGGAGTTATGACGATAACTGAAGCGGGCAGCCAGCTTAAGCAGGCCGCTGTTTTGGAAGGGTTTATGGAGATAACACAGGACAAGGTGACCGTTCTGGCCCAGTCTTGCGAGTGGCCGGAGGAGATTGATACAAACCGTGCGCAGGAAGCGAAAGCAAGGGCAGAGCGCCGGCTGAAGAGCACGGATGAAAATATTAACATGTCCCGTGCAGAATTGGCGCTTCGCAAGTCGCTGATTCGCTTGGAAGTGGCAAAGAATAAATAGCTGCCGGAAACGGTCGGTATAATCAGGGCAATTGTTTAATAATTTGTGGTGTGCAAGGTAACGGGTATCCTGCCGTATCGTGTCCTTGTACCGCTCCCCGAAAAATTATTGTTTTTTTCGTTTACAGAGCGCCGCCCGAGTATTGTCTGAGATGTCTGCCGTCGTTTCCCGGACTTTTAGCAGCGCGTTTGCACTATACCGCTACGCAGCGGTACTAATGCACCACTAGAACAGTTATGTTCCTATTGCGGGCAGATGCGAAGCATCTGTTCGGAAAAGAAAGAGGCCGAAAATAAATTTATTTGTTTTCGGCCTCTTTCTTTTCCGAAGTGGCACCTTTGGTGCCCCCGCAATAATCAGTAGCAAATAGTGGTGCATAAGGACCGGCGAGCGGTAACGCTGTAAAAGTCCGGGAAAACGGCCGTGCAGACAGCGAGTTTTGCGAGGGCGGCGCAAGATTTCTGTAAACGAAAGAAACAATGTATTTTTCGTTGGGGGCGGTACACCGGATGAGATACGGCAGGATACCCGTTGTATTGCACAAATTATTAAATTTCACGCTCTGCGGCGTCATTAGATAAATCTTTACAGTAAAGAGTACTATATGGTACAATATAACCGTATGCACACCGATGCATACGGTTATTTTTAGTTAATAAAAAACTTCATTTGAGGAGTGAAAGAGACAGGAGAGGAGTACATAGAAAATGGCAGTTAAAATTGTCTTACTTATTATCTTTTTTACAGTAATGATTGGAATAGGTATCTATTCACGGAAAAAAGCAACAGATGTCAATGGATTTGTGTTGGGAGGGCGCTCCGTCGGGCCGTGGCTGACGGCGTTTGCGTATGGAACTTCCTATTTTTCGGCTGTTGTATTTATCGGCTATGCCGGACAGTTTGGTTATCGTTTTGGTCTGGCGTCAACATGGATTGGAATCGGAAATGCGATAATTGGTTCCCTGCTTGCATGGGTCATTTTAGGAAGAAGAACCCGCATTATGACAAAGCATCTGCATTCGGTGACGATGCCGGATTTCTTTGGGAAGCGCTATGGGAGCAAGCCAATGTGTGTGGCGGCGTCTGTGATAGCATTTATCTTTTTGATTCCTTATACGGCTTCCGTGTACAGCGGGCTGTCTAATTTATTTGAAGAAGTATTTCATATTGATTTTAGAATCTGCGTAATCGTGATGGCTGTGTTGACCGGAATTTATGTAATTATTGGCGGCTATATGGCGACTGCGCTCAACGATTTTATTCAGGGAATTATCATGTTGATTGGAATTGTGGCAGTAATTGCCGCAGTATTAAGTGGTCACGGCGGTTTTATGGCAGCGATAAAGAAACTGGCGGAGATTCCGAGCGATGTTATGCCGGGAGCATATACGTCTTTCTTTGGTCCCGACCCAATGGGACTGTTAAGTGTTGTCATATTGACTTCACTTGGTACATGGGGATTGCCGCAGATGGTACAGAAGTTTTATGCGATTAAAGATGAAAAAGCAATCAAGACGGGTACAATTATTTCCACGCTCTTTGCCATTGTTATATCCGGCGGCTGTTATTTTCTCGGCGGTTTTGGCCAACTGACGGGGATAACTGCCGGAGCCGACGGGAAAGTTCCCTACGATACGATTATTCCTACGATGCTCTCCGTTTTGCCGGATTTGCTTATAGGGATTGTAATTGTTTTAGTGTTGTCAGCGTCCATGTCTACGTTATCCAGTCTCGTTTTGACGTCCAGTTCGACGCTTACGCTTGATTTTATCAAACCATTGTTTGTGAAAAATATGGATGAGAAGAAACAGCTTATCTGGATGCGTATATTATTGGCTTTCTTTATTGTTATTTCGGTCGTGATAGCATTGGACCCACCGACGTTTATTGCGCAGCTCATGGGCATTTCATGGGGGGCTTTGGCAGGTTCTTTTCTGGCGCCGTTTTTATACGGACTCTATTGGAAAGGCGTCACGAAAGCTGCCGTATGGGCCGGATTTATATGTGGAGTCGGCATTACGGTGTCCAATATGTTTATAAACTATCTGGGTTCTCCGATTAATGCCGGGGCAGTGGCAATGATTGCCGGAATGATAGTCGTACCGGTTGTCAGCCTATTGACGCCAAAAATGGACAAAAAAGATGTCGATGGAATATTTACCTGTCTGGATGAAAAGGTTATGGTAGAAAAGAAGATGGTTTTACCGAAAGAGGAAGAATAATGTAAACAATAGCTATTGCTTATGTTATCTATGTGAAAGGGGTGCCAAATGTGATAAAAAAGGAAAGGAAGCAGCGGCTGGTTTATTCCATCCTGCGCTTATCTGTTTTGCCAATTACCATTTTAGGCATTATTTTGACTGCGTACAGTCAAAGTTCCGTTCGCGAGGGAATGATATTTGAAGTAGAGAAGAATTTATCCGGTATCGCGCACAATTTAATTAGTTTATATAATATGATGGATGCCGGCGACTTTTCGTATGAAAACGGCAGGGTGATGAAAGGGGAAACGGATTTTACCTCTGACTACCGTTTGCTGGATGATATAAAAAATGATACCGGCGCGGACGTCACAATATTTATTGGGGATGTCCGCTGCCTGACAACGCTTGTCAATAAAGAGGGAAAGAGGCTCACGAGAACGAGGGTAAACGATGTTGTACGCAAAATCGTACTGGAAGATGGCGAGGATTATTTTTCCCACAACATCGACGTTGTGGGAGCCAGTTATTTTGGGTATTATGTGCCAATCCGCAATGACGATGGGCGCATTATCGGCATCAGTTTTGCCGGTAAATCGGTAAAATCAATACATACGTCCATAAATTATATGATGCAGGGAAATCTGATAATTTGCCTGTTTGTCATTGTATTGGCGGGTTTTTTGTGCAATATATCGGCGCAGCGTATGGTTGCAACGATTCAGGGAATTAAAAACTATCTGGCCCGGTTAGCGCATGGGGATTTTTCTCATAAAATGCCGGAACAGGTACTGGAACGTAAGGATGAACTGGGGGAGATGGGAGAGTATGCTCTTTCTGTCGGCTATTCACTGGAAGAAATGATATCCAGAGACCCCCTTACCAAGCTTCTGAACCGGCGTGCCGGGCGTATTCAGTTGGAAAACAGGATAGGTCAGAAGAGTTTTACAATTGTCATGGGCGATATTGATTTCTTTAAAAGTGTCAATGATACTTATGGACATGAAATGGGCGATGAAGTTCTCTGTTATGTTGCGGGAGAATTGAGGAACATGATGAGTGATATCGGGTTTTGTGTCCGCTGGGGCGGCGAGGAATTTTTGATTGGGTATGATGGCGACGCCTCGCTTATGCGGGAAATGTTGTACTGTTTTCAGAAGAAGCTTCAGCAAAAGAAGTTTTGCCATGAGAAAAAAGAGTTTACGATAACAATGACTTTCGGTGTAGCGGAATATGGGCGAGAAGAAGATTTTGAAAAGACAATCGAACGGGCAGACGAGCTGTTATACTATGGGAAAGAACACGGACGGGACCAGATTGTTATGGATTCTGTCATGGCCGGCGCATGGAAAGCAGGAAGTCTGAGCTGAGAACAAAGGGGGAGAAAAAGATGGGAATGCGGGGAATACAAACGCCAATCCGGACGATTCGCAAGAGAGTGTTTATGGAAGTGGCAAAAGTAGCTTTTGAATCCGACAATATAAACGATGATATTGAAGCGATTCCTTATAAGGTGACGCCCGGAGATACTCCTTTATATCGGGAGAGTATTTATCGGGAACGTGCGGTCTGCTCCGAGCGTGTGCGTCTGGCAATGGGGCTTTCGCTGCGGCCAGACGACGCTCCGGTTCATATTACGAGCGGCATGGATGCCAGTAATGTGGCGGAGAAATATTATGAGCCGCCGCTTATGCAGGTAATACCGTCGGCGTGTGATGCATGTGAGGATAATGTATACGAGGTGAGCGACCAGTGTCGGGGGTGCGTGGCACACCCCTGCGTCGAAGTATGTCCGAGAGGAGCGATTACCTTTGTCAATGGGAAGTCGCATATTGATAAAGAGAAATGCATTAAGTGTGGTAAATGTAACGCCATCTGCCCATACGGGGCGATTGCCAAAAAAGTGCGCCCATGTGCCGCTGCCTGCGGGGCTAAGGCGATTACGAGTGACGAGCGCGGCAGAGCAAAAATTGATGATTCCAAATGTGTAAAATGCGGACAGTGTATGGCGAGCTGTCCTTTTGGCGCCATAGCGGATAAGTCACAGATTTTCCAATTGATTCAGGCAATGAAACAGGGGCCGGTCATTGTGGAATTGGCGCCGGCTGTCATCGGGCAGTTTGGTGAGGATGTGCGTCTCTGGAAGATTAAAGCGGCATTAAAAGAAATCGGATTTTCCGATGTATATGAAGTGGCGTTAGGCGCTGATATCGGTGCCATTACCGAGGCGAGACATTATGTCAATGAAGTCAAGACAGGGAAACTCCCGTTTCTTTTGACGTCATGCTGTCCGTCATGGTCAATGCTTGCCAAGCGGACGTTGCCGGATATGGTGGAGACGGTTTCCAATGCCCTGACGCCTATGGTGGCGACAGCCCGTACGATTAAGCTGCGCCATCCAGAAGCGAAAATCGTCTTTGTCGGGCCATGTGCGGCCAAGAAGCTGGAAGCATCCCGGCGGGATGTGCGCAGCGATGTGGATTTTGTCATTACATTTGAAGAACTGGACGCCATCTTTGCGGCGAAAGGCATTGATATGGAATATTATGAAACGGAAGAGCCGATTCACGATGCGACCGGAGCGGGACGCGGCTATGCCGTGGCAGGAGGCGTGGCAAATGCCATTGAGAAATGTATCAATGAATATTATCCGGAAACAGAGGTATTTATTGAACATGCGGAGGGCCTGGCGGAATGCCAGAAAGTATTACTGCTGGCAAAAGCCGGCAAAAAGGATGGCTGTCTGATTGAGGGCATGGGATGTCCGGGCGGCTGTGTGGCTGGCGTAGGAACGAATATTGCGATTCCAAAAGCGGCGCAGGCGGTGAAGAAATTTGTCAATGATTCTACGACGGCATTGCCTCCGAAAGAGTATTCACAAATCGAATTACCATAAGAGAGGGTTGCTTATGATACGAAAATTAGTACTGTTTACAAAAGGAATTGAGACTCTTTGGTATTTTAGCGAGCAAATCGGCAAGACGTTCGAAAAACTCGGCTATGATGTGTTCTATTTTGACCAATGTGCGCAATACGACAGCCTGTCCCGACTGTTATGGTTTGCAGAGCCGAAAGTGACGGCAGCAATCAGCTTTAATTTTGATGGCTGTAGTGGGGAAGACTATCTGATAGACAGTAAGGGAATCAACTTTTTTGAGGCAAGGGATATTCCCCTGATTAATATTGTAGTTGACCATCCATTTTATTATCACAAGTTTCTTCCCTATCTGCCAAAAGGCTATATGCAGATTTCTATCGACAGGGAGCATGAAGAATATGTAAAACGCTTTCTGCCGGAAATCAGACGAGGACCTTTTCTGCCGCTGGCAGGCACGTCGTTGTGGACAAAGGAAACGCTTCCGACATGGGATGAACGTCCTATCGACATTGTTTTTACCGGCAATTATTCGCCGCCATCGGATTTGAACCACGTCCTCGACCGTGTCAATGAGGAATACGGTCAGTTCTATCGTGAGATTATACAGGATTTTATCGAGCACCCTCATTTGGGAATGCATCAGGGGATTATCCGGCATTTATTGGAAGAAGTAGAGGATATTGATGAGCGCGGTTTGCGTGACGCGATGCCGAACATGATAATGATTGATTTATATGTGAGACATTATTTCCGCGGGGAGGTTGTAAAGACGTTAGTAGACGCCGGATTGAAAGTGCACTGTTTCGGCGCCGGCTGGGATCGTCTGGAGTGCAGGCATCCGGAAAATATTGTCAATGGCAACGTGTTGGAATCGCTCGGGTGCCTGCAGCAGATTAGCAAGGCAAAGGTGTCTCTCAATGTAATGCCGTGGTTTAAGGACGGGGCTCACGACAGAGTATTTAATTCCATGCTTAACGGTGCGGTCTGTGTGACGGATTGGAGCAAATATATGACGGAAATTCTGGAAGACGAGAAAGACGTTATCTTTTATGAATTGGATGATTTGCCGGCGCTGCCGGATAAAATCCGTGCGCTGCTTGCCAATCGCAGCCAATGGGAAGAGCTGCAGCAGAGTGCATATTATACGGCGGCAGCAGCGCATACATGGGCGCATCGGGCACAATATATACACAAAGAAATACTTTGCAAGATATATTAAATATGGTATTATGGAGAATATACTTATTGAGCGTATAGGAAAATGGAGGTTGTTATGGCTGGAAAGAAAAGGAAAAAGCAAAGAAAACATCCGAAGTTGTGGCTTAGTTTTAAAGTAGTGCTTCTTTTGTTTCTGTTGACAATTCTTGTCGGCGGTATAATTTTCTACTTTAAATACGGGAAAGATATTTTTGCTATGCAGGATGAAGCAAAGGCTCTGGTAAAAGCTTCGTCTACCGAGACTTTCCGCGCGTCGGAGACGTCGATTGTGTACAATAACAAGGGAAATGAAATTGCGAAGCTGAAAGGAGACAAAGACTCCTACTATGTCGAATCGGACGACTTGCCGCAGTACGCTAAAGACGCCGTAATTGTTACCGAGGATAAAAAGTTTTATTCTCACAATGGAATCGATATGAAAGGAATTATGCGCGCTTTTTGGGCGTTAGTCAAAAATAACGGAGAGAAAAAGCAGGGAGCTTCGACGATTACACAGCAGTTGGCGCGCGTCATCTTTTTATCAACGGAAAAAACGTATGAGAGAAAGATAAAAGAAATCTTTATTGCACGAGAACTGGAAAAGAAATATACAAAAGAACAAATTTTAGAGTTTTACTTAAATTCCATCTATTATATGAACGGATACTATGGTCTGGAAGCGGCGTCGCGCGGCTATTTTAATAAATCATGCAATGAGTTGTCTCTTGCACAAATCGCTTTTTTGAGTGCGATTCCCAATAATCCGACACTGTATGACCCGTTGAAAAATTACGATAATACCGTAAAACGCAAGAACCGTATTTTGGACCAGATGTTGGAGGATAAAGCGATTACTCAGGTTCAGTACGACGAGGCGTATAACGAAAAGATAAAATTGAATATGCAGGAAGTGAAAAAACGGGATTATATTCAGACGTTTGTATCTTATTGTGCGATTCGCGAGCTGATGGAAGTAAACGGATTCGAATTCCGCAATGATTTTGTTTCCAAAAAGGAGCGAAAACAGTACGAGAAAGAATACGAAGAAGAGTATTCCATTGCTCAGCAAATGCTGAAAAATAACGGATATAAGATTTATACATCCATTGATTTAAAGAAACAGAAGAAACTGCAGCAAGCCGTAAATTCGAATTTGTCCGCTTTCAAGGAAAAAGAGACGAACGGAACTTACAAGATGCAGGGTTCTGCCGTTTGCATTGACAATAAAAACGGGCGAGTTGTGGCAATTGTCGGCGGCCGCAGTCAGGAGACAGAGGGGTATTCGCTGAACCGTGCGTTCCAGTCGTTCCGTCAGCCGGGGAGTTCCATCAAACCGCTTATTGTGTATACGCCTACGTTGGAGCGTGGCTCGACAGCGAGCACGACGGTTCATGATTATAAGTTTAAAGACGGCCCGTCCAATTCGGATGGGACTTATTCCGGTTACATTTCCATGCGCTATGCCGTTGAAAAGTCCAAGAATACGGTGGCGTGGCAGTTGTTTGATGAATTGAAGCCGGAAGTGGGCTTACAGTATTTACTGGATATGAATTTTTCTAAAATTGTTAAATCCGATTACTATTTATCGGCCTCGTTAGGTGGTCTGACATATGGTACGTCCACGTTGGAAATGGCTTCTGCGTATTCTGCGTTGGAAAACGACGGGAAGTATCGCGAACCGACCTGTATTGTCAAAATATTAGATGGCGAGGGCAAAGAAATTGTTTCCGACCATGTGGAACAGGAGACAATCTATAAAAAAGATGCGGCGCATTCCATGACGGATATTTTGACGGGCGTTATAACAAGGGGAACGGCGCGCGGCCTCGGGTTGGATAACGGACAGCCGAGCGCAGGTAAGACAGGAACGACGAACGATAAAAAGGACGGTTGGTTCTGCGGCTATACACCATATTACACAACAGCGGTATGGGTAGGATATGATTCTCCCAAGACGGTAAATGATTTGTATGGCTCGACGTATCCGGGACGTATCTGGCATGATTATATGAGCGAGCTCCATAAAAATCTGGAAATTAAAGAATTTTCTTTGGAGGGTATTCCCGAAAATGATAACAGTCCGTCACATTATGACAATCCAGATGAAGACAAAGAGCCCGAAAGGAAAGATAAAATTGATGAGGATTCCGATGACGACAGGGATGTAGACAGAGATTCTGATGATGACAATAATAAGGTTGACAAGGATACGGACGATAATCCTCCGCGGGACGATGCAGAAAAGCAGACGCCGACGCCAAAACCGGATATTACGGAACCCCCGGCTACTGAGGAGCCGGAGGAACAGCCACCGGATGATAACCCCGATGAAGTGGACGACATGGGAGTGCCGGAATAAAAGGAACCTGCTGGTTATTTTTAAAAATAGAAAAAATCCGAGGCATATGTCTTGGATTTTTTTCGTTAAAACGGCTGCCATCAAAAAAAGAATTTTACAAATTTTGTTAAACGTAGTATGATATATTTTGTTAGTATACTAAAATGATAGGGAAAGTAGGAGATGTTCTGTTTTTCTCTTGCGGCTTCCCGAACAAAGACATTCTCGGAATGGAGGGATACGATGGCAAGAAGAATGGAAACAAAATGTCTGCATTTGGAGGAGGAAGAACGGGGAGGAAATCATTATGGGGCAATCAGTTATCCTATTTACCAGACGGCGACATATGCACATTTAGGGGTAGGGAAAAGTACCGGTTATGATTACAGTAGATTACAAAATCCCACGAGGGAGCATTTAGAAAAAATAGTGGCGTCATTGGAGAACGGCATAGATGCACTGGCATTTTCCAGCGGCATGGCGGCAATTACCCTGATGATGGAGCTGTTTCATTCAGGAGACCACCTGATTGTGGACGCAGACCTTTACGGGGGAAGTATCCGGCTTTTTAACAATGTGTCAAAGAAAAACGGAATTACATTTTCAAGTATTGATTGTTACAAAGAAGATGTGGAAAGCTATATCAATGATAATACAAAGGCAGTTTATATCGAGACACCGACGAACCCCATGATGAATGTGACAGACATCAAAGCGCTGGCGCAGATAACCAAAAAGCATGGATTGCTGCTGATTGTTGATAATACTTTTCTTTCCCCGTATTTTCAGAATCCGCTGGATTTGGGGGCGGACATTGTCGTGCACAGCGGAACAAAATATCTTGGCGGTCACAATGACACATTGGCAGGGTTTCTGATTACGAATCGTGAGGATATCAGTGAAAAGTTTCGTTTTCTCATAAAGACGACAGGGGCAGGACTGGGGCCGTTTGACAGTTGGCTGATTTTGCGTGGAATAAAAACACTTGCTATCCGTATGGAAAAGTCACAGCAGAACGCTATCGCGATTGCAAAGTGGCTAAAGCAACAAAAGGCGGTAACAAAAGTGATTTATCCGGGGCTTCCGGAACATTCGGGTTACGAGATTATGAAAAAACAGTCGCGGGGGTTTGGAGCGATGATTACATTCCAACTGGAAAGCAGAGAATTTGCACTGGCTGTGTTGGAGAAAGTCCGCCTGATTCAGTTTGCGGAAAGCCTTGGAGGGGTAGAAACGTTGATTACTTATCCGGCAACGCAGACTCATGCGGATGTGCCGAAAGAGCTTCAGGAAAGAAACGGGATTACGGAAAGCACACTCCGATTGTCTGTCGGCATTGAAGACATCAATGATTTATTGGATGAGTTGAACAAAGTTTTCTATGAGATAGGAGAGGAATTATATGGCTGAGAGAAATTTTGATTTTGATAAAATAATTGAAAGAAAAAATACAAGAAGCCTGAAATATGATTTTGCCAGACAGCGGGGAATGCCCGAAGATATTCTGCCGTTTTGGGTGGCTGATATGGATTTTAAGACATCTTCCTATATTGAAGATGCTCTTATTGAAAGAGTGAGACATGGTATCTTTGGCTATAGTGAGGTACAGACTCCTTATTTTGAAATTTTGGGAGAGTGGATGAAGCGCCATCATAACTGGGATGTGCAGGAAAGCTGGCTGATAAAAACACCGGGGGTTGTTTTTGCACTGGCAATGGCGGTAAAGGCGTTTACAGAAGCGGGAGATTGTGTGCTACTGCAATTACCGGTATATTATCCGTTTGCGGAAGTGATTGAGGATAATGGAAGAAAAGCGGTAAGCAGCAATCTGGTTTTGGGAGAGGACAACCGTTACCACATTGATTTTGAAGACTTTGAACGAAAAATTGTGGAACAGCGGATTAAATTATTCTTTCTGTGCAATCCCCATAATCCGGTAGGAAGAGTCTGGACAAGAGAAGAGCTCGTAACGTTAGGCGATATTTGCCGGAAGCATCATGTTATCGTTGTCAGTGACGAAATTCATCAAGACTTTGTATTCAAGGGAAAGCACCTCGTTTTTGCCAATCTGAAAAAAGAATATGAGGATATCAGCGTAACCTGTACTTCACCAAGTAAAACGTTTAATCTGGCAGGCATGCTGTTGTCCAACATTTTCATACCAAATCCGGAGTTGCGGCATAAGTTCTGCAAACAATTGGCTGCAGCGGGAACGAGCCAGTTGGGTGTTATGGGACTTGTTGCGTGTGAGACGGCCTACAGCAAAGGAGAAGAATGGTATCAGGCAATGCTTTCGTATGTGGCGGATAATATTGCATATACGAAAAAGTATGTAGAAGAAAACCTGCGCGGTGTACATATGGTTGAGCATGAGGGAACTTATCTTGTGTGGCTTGACTTCAGGGGAACGGGACTTGATGTTGATGAGGTTGAGCGGAAGATTATACATGAGGCAGGGTTATGGCTTGACAGTGGTAAGATTTTTGGGGAATGCGGCAGAGGTTTTCAGAGGGTTAATGTTGCATGTCCGAGGAGTGTGTTGTCGGAGGCATTGGAGAGATTGAAACGAATATTATAAAATTAATTTATGGCAATGAAAAAAACTATTGACAAGATAAATTTGGGAAAGTATAATAAGTACCATAAAACATATAATTCATATAGGATTAGTATGAAATGGAAAACAGCATAATTGAAAAGGAGGAATTGCTCATGAGTCAGATTAAAGAAAGCGCACTGGAGTTAGTTGGAAAAACACCGATATTAAAACTGAATGGATATGCAAAGAAAGCAGGCATAACAGAGGCCACGGTTCTCGCCAAGCTGGAATACCTCAATCCGGCGGGTTCCGTAAAAGACCGCATTGCTTTGGCGATGATTGAAGACGCCGAAAAGAAAGGACTTCTAAAAGAGGGGGCGACGATTATTGAGCCGACAAGTGGCAATACGGGAATCGGTCTTGCTTCTGTGGCAGCGGCAAAGGGTTACAGGGCAATTCTTACTTTACCGGATACAATGAGTGTTGAGAGGAGAAATCTGTTAAAGGCATATGGCGCGGAACTGGTGCTCACAGAAGGGGCAAAGGGCATGAAAGGAGCTATTGCCAAAGCAGAAGAACTGACAAAAGAAATTGACGGCGCCGTTATTTTAGGCCAGTTTGTAAATCCTGCGAACCCGGCCGTGCATAGGGCGACGACGGGGCCGGAAATATGGGAGCAGACAGACGGCAAGGTTGACATTTTTGTTGCCGGCGTGGGAACGGGCGGAACAATTACCGGTGTCGGCGGATATTTAAAAGAAAAGAATCCGGATGTGAAAATCGTGGCAGTCGAACCGGCAACAAGCCCGGTGTTATCAAAGGGAACGGCGGGAGCGCATAAGATTCAGGGAATCGGCGCAGGATTTGTTCCGGAAGTGCTGGATACAAACGTGTATGATGAAGTTATTGCCATTGAGAATGAGGATGCATTTGCCGAGGGAAAGGCATTTGCCGTAAGCGAGGGAATCCTCGTGGGCATATCTTCCGGCGCAGCGCTCAAGGCGGCCGCGTTTCTTGCCAAAAGACCGGAGAATAAAGGGAAGACGATTGTGGCGTTACTTCCTGATTCTGGAGACAGATATTTGTCAACGCCGTTGTTTAACGATAATTAGAGACAAAAAAGAACCGGAGGTTTGTTGCTCTTGTCATAACAAACCTCCGGTTCTTTTTAAAGGTTCAGGATACGCTCAATACGTTCTGTCGGATTGAGGTATTCGGAAATGGACGCGTCGTGATTCAGCGTGTCAATGAGTAATGCAATATATTTGCTCATATCTACATTGATATAATATTCTCTCTGTAACAATTCTTCCGGCTGATAAACTAAGTTTGTCGTCATAAGCCGATAGATTAATCCACTTTTATATGCTTCGTCGAATTTTTCCAGACCGTTAGTAAACAGTCCGAACGTGGAAGCGACAATAATATGTTTGGCATTGCGTCTTTTTAACTCCGTGGCTACGTCTATCATGCTTTCGCCGGATGAAATCATATCATCAATAATGACAACATCTTTTCCGTCCACATCGGCGCCGAGGAATTCATGCGCAATAATCGGGTTGCGTCCCTCTACGATTTTCGTATAATCGCGGCGCTTATAAAAAGTACCAACATCCACGCCGGCCACGTTTCCAAAGTAAATGGCGCGTCCCATAGCGCCCTCATCAGGGCTGATAATCATCATGTTTTCAGCATCCATTTTAATGTCTGGAACATATTGCAATAGCGCTTTGATGAATTGGTACGTCGGCTGTACCGTCTCGAAGCTGACGAGCGGGATGGCGTTTTGCACGCGGGGGTCGTGGGCGTCAAAAGTAATAATATTTTCCACACCCATATGAGTGAGTTCCTGTAATGCAATGGCGCAGTCAAGCGATTCGCGCGAACTGCGTTTGTGCTGCCGGCTCTCATAGAGGAAAGGCATAATCACGGTAATACGTCTCGCTTTACCGCTGATGGCGGCAATGATACGTTTCAAATCCTGAAAGTGGTCGTCGGGAGACATATGATTAATCTGGCCGCAGACTGTATAGGAAAGGCTGTGGTTGCATACATCCACTAACAGATAGATGTCTTTACCGCGAACTGATTCGTTCAAGATACCTTTTGCTTCTCCAGAGCCAAAACGCGGACAAACGGCATCAATAATATAAGAGTCCTTTTTGTAGTTGGTAAAATAATGATTAGATGAATCCACGGCGGCTTTCGTGCGCCAGCCCACAATGTATTCGTCTACTTTACTGCCAAGCAGTTTACTGCTTTCCAAGGGAATAATACCAAGGTCTCCGTAGGGAATAGTTTGTTCTAAATCTTTCTGACTCATTATGATTCCTCCATGTGAAATGTTTTGTTTATATAATGTTGGGCAAACAGCATTTTAGCTCAACTGCTGCTTTGGATTGCCTTTCTTAACCGGATGTCATCTCCCGTAATTTTTAAGAGAGTGTAGTTGCTTGTTATGCGGGAAAAAATTCTTTCGCTGTAATGCTCTCTCAAATCGTCAAAAGAAAGATTTGTAGAGATAATCGTGGAACAGTGACGGGTCAGGCGGGTATCAATACAGTGATAGAGCTGCGAGGACGTAAAACTGTTATTTAATTCCGTTCCCAAATCGTCGATAATAAGTAAATCGCTTGCCAGTATATAGGAAAGGGAAGCGTCTTTCTCTGTACGGGATATTTCCTTGTCAAATTTGTTCGTCTCTAAAATATCAAATAGTTTAACGGAAGTCAAGTATACAACCGTATAAGATTTATCTAAAAGTTCTTTGGCGATACAATTTGTCAGGAATGTTTTGCCGACGCCGGTATTGCCATAAAGCAGAAGATTTCCCGATTCTGTGGAAAAGTTTTTAATAAATGTCCGTACGGCGGATAAAACATTGCGGATATTATCGCGGGGAGTGAGGCCGGTTGCCTCTTCGGTATAGTCGTCCGGATAGTATTCCAGATTGAAGTGAGAAAAATTCTCATAATCCAGAATATCTTTTAAATTGGATTGGGAATATAAGAAGTTTACGATTTCCTTTTCCAGACAAGAACACTTTTTCCCATCTATATATCCGGTGTCCTGACAATCCGGACAGGTATACACGGGTTTCAGATAATCAGAAGAAAAGCCGTGGGAGATAAGAAGCTGCTCCTTTTTCCGGCTGATGGCGGTGATGTCGGAAGATAAATCAGCAGCGCCGTCCTGTCGGGTTAATCGTGCTTTTGCATGAGCCAATGCCAGCACACGGATTTCCTTATCTAATTCCGGCAGTTCCGGAATCGCAGTTGTCACTTCTTGATAGCGCTGTTCCATAAGGTCCTTTGTTTTTAACTGTCGTTCATAGTACTTTGACATCAGTTGCTGATACTGGCTATTCGTAAGCATGATAATTCTCCTTGTTGATTCGTTTAGGAAAGGGGCGGCGTTTTTTGTCAGCCCTTTTCCAGCTGGACGCTTCGCAGCAGTTGTTTTTCCAGATTGTCAAACTCCTCGTTTGAGTATGTACGCTGCGGGAAATTTTGAAATTGGTTTTTCGCTGTTGTATGTGTGGAGCGTTTTGCCTTATTCGCCTTTTTTTGGCGTTTAAAATCTTCGTCGCACTGCTCAATATCGGAAAGGGAGATTACGTTATGTTTCGCCCAGTTTTCCAAAATGCCGGAAATATAAGAGAAATTGATTGCTCCCGTTTTCAGTACCGAGCGCTTGCAGGCTTCCGTAATAATGGCGTCGGAAAAAGAATATTTATCCCACTCGTCGATAATCGCGCGCTCAAAAGGGGTCAGGCTGCGCTGTATGCCGAGAGCCTTGGAGACGAGAGAATAGCGGCCGCTGAAAGCGGAAGCCTCTTCTTCTGCCTCGGAAACCGTGCGGATTCCCTGTTTGGCCCAGCTAATACCAATGGCTTCAATATAACTTGGCGAATTTTTTCCTTTTTTCAGAGCGGTCTGATACATTGCCAGAATCAGCTCTTTGGAAAAGCCGATATCGCACATAAAGTATAAAATAAGCTGCAGATGTTGTATGGAAACCGTGGAACCGAGAAGCTGTTCGACGGAAGAAATTGCCTGTTCAATCTCAATATCATTTTTTAATGCTTCTGCCTGCAGTGGCGTATACGTCTGTTTGTTTGGCAGGACAGTTTTGTTTGCTTTTTGCGGCTGCCGGAAAATAGCAGTCACTTCCGGTCTTATTATGGCGGCAGCCGATTCGTCAGCCGCATTACCGGCATTTGAAGCGTCCGGCTGTGCCGTTAGAACAATCGAAGAAATCTCGCCATCTTTTTCTTCAAAATCTAACAGATTTTCTTTCTTCCAAAAGCGGAGAGCACGAAAAACATCGTTTTCCGTACATTCCATGCAGTCGGCGAGAGAACTGACAGATTGTTCTGCCGCACGAAGCGGGTGTTGGCAGAGCATTAACAGATATAGATATATTTTCACAAAATGACCTTCTGCTGTCGGCATGTAGCTGCAGATAAACCAGTTCGGTACCTGCGTAACTGCCAACGCATCTTCAGCAGCGATTGTAAATCCCATTATGCTACCTCATTTCCTCTATTTTGCTTAGAAACTGTTAAGAATTAACTTTACAGTTCCTAATTTGCAGGACAAGTATAACATAAAGAAAAAGGAGTTGCAAATTTCAAAAGGGCGTACATGTGCTGTAGAAAACCGATGTTTATATTGTTGATAATGTTTGTAACATAAGCACAGTCAGACTATTTATGTAGAACAAATCTCTGTATTACAGGGAAAATCGTTCTTTTCTTTTGTCAAGTAAAAAATAAAAAAAATCCACAATTTTTTTCGACAAAAAGATATCCACAACCAATTGAGACGACTCAATGTTGATAAGGTTGTGGATAATGTTCATAAATCAGAGGTTTATTAAGTGATTTCCGATATCTCCAACGTTTCCGGCCCCCATAGTTATCAACAGGTCGCCGTCTACTAAATTTTTTAAAATAAATGATTCAATTTCTTCAAAGGTGTGGAAGTAATAAACTTTTTTCCCCAATGCATTAATCTCGTCAGCGAGGTTCTGCGAAGAAATATCTCCCGGGTCTTGCTCTCTTGCCGCATAGATATCGGTAAGAATAATGTTATCCGCTGTCAGCAGCGCTTCCGCAAATTCGTGCAGGAAATTTCTTGTTCTTGTATATGTGTGGGGTTGAAATACGCACCATATATTGTGGTGGGGCAAATGTTTGGCGGTGTTTAAAGTTGCCTGAATCTCCTGTGGATGATGCGCATAGTCGTCAATAACTGTAATGCCATTGCATAATCCCTTGTGCTGAAAACGGCGGTCGGGACCGTGGCAGGCGGAAAAGGCACGCTGCAGCATGTCATGTTCCATGTCGTAGAGCGAAGCCAACGCCAGACAGGCCAGCGAATTTCCTACATTGTGAAGTCCGGTAACTGATAAGTGGTATTCTCCCGCGTTTTTTCCCTGAGCGTACAAATTGAAAATCGGGCATCCCATATCGTCGTAGCGTATATTATCGGCTGTAAAATCCGCGTCACGCTCTAGCGCAAACGTCAGGACACGGCAGGACAGACCATTCGTTATCTCTTCATAATTTGGAATATCGGCATTGATAATCAATGTGCCATGAGGAGGAATCAGTTCTGCAAAGCGCCGGAAAGAGCGGCGGATATCGTCAATATCTTTGAAAAAGTCCAAGTGGTCTTCTTCGATATTAAGAATAATACCGATGGTAGGATAAAAATGCAAAAAGCTGTTCGTGTATTCACATGCTTCCGTAATAAAATATTCCGAACTGCCAATCCGTATGTTGCTGCCGATGGATTTGTAAATACCGCCAATGGATATTGTAGGGTCGAAACCGGCTTCCAAAAAGATTTGAGAAGCAATGGATGTGGTGGTAGTTTTCCCGTGCGTACCCGCAATGGCGATAGAAGAGGTATAATTTTTCATAATCTGCCCAACCATATCGGCTCTGTTCATAAGGGGAATTTGGAGGCGTTCGGCTTCCTGATATTCCGGATTGGACGGTTGAATGGCGGCGGTGTACACAACAAAATCTATATTTTCTGTAATATTTTCAGCTCTTTGTCCATATACTACATGTATGCCAAGCTTTTTCAGATGTTCGGTAATGCTGCTTTCGTTTCGGTCGGAACCGGTTACGGTAAATCCAAACGAGTGCAATAGTTCTGCAAATCCGCTCATGCTGATACCGCCGATTCCGATAAAATGTACGCTGCACGGATGTTTAAAATCAATTTGATACATCGAAGTACCCCTTTCTTTCTATACGCAATTTATAATTCAAATACTATTATTATTGTTATTATATATAGGAGGGGTGCAAAATACAAGAGCGATTGGAAGAAAAAGGTGAATGTGCTTAATTATATAGGAATGATTTTGTGCATTTTGTACAAAAAAATAAAAAAGAGACAAAAACTTTTGTGAAAAATATTCACAATTACCAAAATATGTGATATACTTTGTTACATAAATTAAACAACAGGGGTGATAACATGATAAAAAAAGAAATGATAGCCATGTTGCTTGCCGGAGGGCAAGGGTCAAGACTGGGTGTTTTGACCGCCAATATAGCCAAACCTGCTGTTGCTTTTGGGGGAAAGTATCGAATTATTGATTTTCCATTAAGTAACTGTATTAACTCAGGGGTGGATACAGTTGGTGTGCTCACGCAGTATCAGCCATTGAAGCTCAACACGCATATTGGAATTGGCATTCCTTGGGATTTGGACCGTAATATTGGGGGCGTGTCCGTCCTGCCACCATATGAGAAGAGTACGAGCAGTGAGTGGTACACAGGAACGGCCAATGCAATATTCCAAAATCTTAATTATATGGAATATTACAATCCGGAGTATGTGTTGATTTTAGGCGGCGACCATATATACAAGATGGACTATCAGGTTATGCTGGATTTTCATAAGGCCAATAACGCAGATATTACAATGGCCACGATTCCGGTGCCGATTGAGGAAGCAAGTCGTTTTGGGGTTTGTATTACAGACGACAGACATCGGATATTGGAATTTGAAGAAAAGCCGGAACATCCGAGAAGCAACCTTGCTTCCATGGGTATTTATATTTTCTCATGGACAGTGCTGAGAGAGGCGCTGATTAAGTTAAAAGACCAGAAAGGTTGCGATTTTGGAAAACACATTCTGCCATACTGCCATGAACGCGGAGACCGCATCTTCGCCTATGAATACAATGGCTACTGGAAGGATGTAGGTACGCTGGGCTCTTACTGGGAGTCAAACATGGAGCTGATTGACCTTATTCCGGTATTCAATCTATATGAAGAATTCTGGAAAATTTACACTCGTAATGAATGGCTGCGTCCACAGTATATTTCAGGGGATGCCGTGATTGACAAGGCAATTATAGGGGACGGCTGCGAGATTTACGGAGAAGTGCACAATTCGGTTATAGGCTCTGATGTTACAATAGAAGAGGGCGCTGTCGTGCGGGATTCCATTATTATGAACTCTGCACGGATAGGCAAAAATACCATTTTAGACCGCACAATTGTTGCGGAAGACAGTGTGATTGGGGACAATTGTGTCCTCGGTGCAGGAGAGGATAATGTTGTCAATCACGTGAAACCAGATGTGTATGCTTTTAACTTGGTTACTGTTGGTGACAAGACAGTAATTCCGGATGGCGTTACTATCGGTAAGAACACTGCCATATCAGGGAAGACAACAAAAGCAGATTATCCAAACGACACCTTAGAGGGTGGTGCAACTTTGATAAAGGCAGGTGACGTTTTATGAGAGCGATAGGACTTATTTTGGCGGGCGGCTCCAGCAGCCGTATGAAAGAAATGACAATGAACCGCGCGACAGCAGCGTTGCCAATTGCCGGTGGATATCGCAGTATTGATTTTGCACTGAGCAGTATGTCAAGCTCGCGCATTAATAAGGTTGGCGTTATTACGCAGTATAATTCCAAATCCCTGACACAGCATCTGAGTTCTTCTAAGTGGTGGGATTTCGGACGTAAGCAGGGCGGTTTATTTGTCTTTACGCCGACGCAGACGCATGATAATAGCTATTGGTATCGTGGTACGGCAGATGCGATTGCTCAAAATATTGATTTTTTGAAGACAAGCCATGAACCATATGTTATTATTGCATCAGGAGACGGTGTTTACAAGATGGATATGAATAAGTTATTAGAATATCATATCGAGAAAAACGCAGATATTACGATTGTCACAAAGGACTTGGGGAGAGTGGATGACCCGAGCAGATTTGGTGTCGTAACGGTAGACTCTGACGGTATGGTGACAGAGTTTGAAGAAAAGCCGATTGTTACATCAAAGACGCTTGTATCCGCAGGAATCTATGTTATACGCCGACGTCAGTTGATTGAGATGGTAGAACGGGCCGGTGAGGAGGATGGATTTGATTTGGTAAAAGACATTTTCATCCGCTACAAGGGAATTAAAAAAATCTATGCTTATTCCATTGACTCATATTGGAGCAATATAACGACCGTAGATTCTTATTTTAAAACGAATATGGATTTTCTTAATCGTGAAACAAGGGATTATTTCTTTAACGAATACCCGCAGATTTCATCTAAGATTGAGGATTTGCCACCGGCGAAATACAATGTTGGTTCTAACGTTAAAAACAGCTTGGTTTCCAGCGGCTGTATTATTAACGGAGAGGTAAAAGACTCTGTCCTGTTTAAGGAAGTCTATATTGGAAACAATTGTACAATTCGCAATTCGATAATTTTAAATGACATCTACATTGGGGATAATACTTACATCGAAAACTGCATCGTAGAAAGTCACGGCACGATTCGCGCGAATTCAAATTATGTTGGTGAGAAAGATAATATCAAGATAATTCAGGAAAAGAATGAGCGGTATGTACTGTAACAAAATTAGAAAGGGGGACTATGATGCAGATCACGGATATCCGTGTTCGCGTGGTGAGTAAGGAATCGAAAATGAAAGCAGTTGTTTCGGTTACTTTTGATGATGCATTTGTAGTACATGATATAAAAGTAATCGAGGGAGAAAAAGGCTTGTTCATTGCGATGCCGAGCAAAAAAACACCGGACGGAGAGTATCGAGATATTGCACATCCGATTCATGGCGACATGAGAGCGATGCTGCAGGAAGCAATCTTGGAACGGTTCCAGCAATTATTGTTGGAATTGCCGGAAGAACAGGACTAAGACCCCGTGGGAAATGACAATTGAGATGTACTGTAAACTAATAAGCCACGAGCGAGAGGAGAAAATTCTTTCGCTGGTGGCTTTTGTGTGGTATGATAACAATAATTGGAGAAAAAAGGAGGATGAATATGATTCTGATTGTGGGGCTCGGTAATCCGGGTATGGAATATGCGGCGACCAGACATAATGTTGGATTTGATATGCTCACATATCTTGGCGACCGTTATGATATCGCACTTCGCAGTAAGGAAGGACGGGCCGTTGTCGGGAAAGGTTTTATCGAGGGGCAGAAAGTAATTTTGGCGCAGCCGCAGACCTATATGAATCTCAGCGGTGAAAGCGTGCGCGCACTGATGGATTTTTATAAATTAGAAGAGGAAGATTTAATTGTCATCTGTGACGACATAAATCTGAGCGTCGGACAGGTTCGTATTCGTCCGAAAGGAAGCGCCGGCGGGCACAATGGAATCAAAAGTATTATTCAGCATATCGGCACACAGGATTTTACAAGAATAAGAATCGGCGTCGGCGGCAAGCCGGAGGGCGGCGATTTAGTGAAGCATGTGCTGGGGCGTTTTTCGAGGGAAGAGGACGGTATGTTGCGGGATGTATTTGCGCTGGCGGAAGAGGGGCTGCGTGAGATTTTGACAAGAGACGTGGCAAGTGCAATGAATCGGGTCAATGGTAAAAAGGCAGGAGAGTAAGAACGTGAAGACATGGTTAGCTCCGTTACAGGAGATGGAAGAGTATTTGCAATTGAAGACGGCGTTGGAAAAAGGACATACGCCGGTTAGCGCCGTCGGAGGAATTGATGCGCAGAAAAGCCATTTCATCTATGGGATGGAAGATATTTGTGATGTCCGGCTCATTGTCACCTACAATGAAATCCGCGCCAAGGAAATCGTGGAGGATTATCAGTTATATGACCGCAATGTCATGTATTATCCGGCTAAGGATTTGATTTTCTACAGCGCCGACGTGCACGGACAGGCGTTAGTGAAAGAGCGTCTTAAAGTAATACAGGCGATTACAGGCGACAGTCCGCTTACGATTGTGACAACGATAGATGCAGGTATGGACGCCTGCGTGCCTTACAGCAGATATGCGGAGAGGGCCATCGTGATTCGTGAGGGCGATATACTGGATTTGGAGGACATAAAAAGGCAGTTGTCCGGATTGGGGTATGAGCATGTGCCGCAGGTAGAGCGAGAGGGCGAATTTTCAGTGCGGGGAGGCATTCTCGATGTATTTCCTCTAACAGAAGAGAGTCCGTGCCGTATTGATTTGTGGGATGAGGAAGTCGATACGATACGAAGTATTGACGTAGAGAGCCAGCGCTCAATTGAGCCGTTATCAGAGATTTGTATTTTTCCGGCGTCCGAAGTGTTTGTAGGAGAAGAGCGCGCTTTAAAAGCGATGCGCCAAATCCGTCTGGATATGGAGAAACACGAGGGGCAGCTAAAGCAGGCCGGAAAGAAAGAGGAAGCGGCAAGGCTCCGGCAGAATGTGGAAAATTTTCAGGAAGCGTTTGAGGCGTATCATGGCATGGTAAATCTCGAAAGCTATATTTTATATTTTGAAAAGGAAGTCGTATCTTTTTTTGATTACTTTAAAAACCGGAATACTATCGTTTTTCTCGATGATTCGAACCGTTGTGCGGAAAAGGCGGAGGCTGTGGAATATGAGTTTCGCGACAGTATGGCGACCCGTCTCGAGAAAGGATATATTCTGCCGAATCAGATGGATATTTTGTACTCGCTTCCACAGGTGATGCATAAACTTCAGCAGTATCCACTCGTGCTGATGACAACGTTGGATGTGGCGGTCAAAGACATTGCTATTGAGAGAAAATTTTTCTTTCAGGTGCAGTCCTCACCGTCGTACAATAATAATTTTGCGATGATGGCAAAGGATATCGCCAGACTGCAAAAGCAGCAATACCGGATTTTGCTTGTATCGGCTTCCGAGACGAGAGGGCGCAGATTATGTGATGATTTGCGGGAATACGACATCCACGCCTTTTATGAGGGAGAGATGGAGCACGAATTGCAGCCCGGCGAAGTTATGGTTACGAGGGCCGGATTGCGGCGGGGATTTGAGTATCCGGCGCTGCGGTTTATTGTCGTAACGGAGAGTGATATTTTCGGTGGACGCCACAAGAAAAAGAAGAGAAAGGTCAAGCAGTACAGCGGGGCGGTAATCCACAGTTTTAATGATTTGAAAGTAGGAGATTATGTCGTACATGAAAATCATGGCCTCGGCATTTATCAGGGAATCGAAAAGATAGAAGTGGAGCACGTCACGAAAGATTATCTGAAAGTTGCCTATGCGGCGGGGAGCAATCTCTATGTACCGGCGACGTCGCTTGAGGTGTTGCAAAAGTATGCGGGAAGCGACGCCAAAGCGCCGAAGCTCAACCGTTTGAACTCTCCGGAGTGGAAGAAGACAAAGTCTCGGGTAAAAGGAGCTGTCGAGGAGATTGCACAGGAATTAGTGGACTTATATGCGAAGCGTCAGGCGAAGAAAGGCCATGTGTTTGAAAAGGATACGGTATGGCAGAAAGAATTTGAAGAGCTGTTCCCTTATGAGGAGACCGACGACCAGACGAAAGCGATTGAGGCCACCAAAAGCGATATGGAAAGCAGTAAAATTATGGACCGCCTGATTTGCGGCGACGTCGGATATGGGAAGACGGAGATTGCCATACGGGCGGCGTTCAAGGCCGTAATGGACGGTTGTCAGGTTGCCTTTTTAGTTCCCACAACTATTCTTGCTGCCCAGCATTATAATACGTTTGCCCAGCGCATGCGCAATTTCGGGATTAATGTAGAGCTGATGTGCCGTCTGCGCACACCGTCGGAGCAGAAAAAAACAAAAGAGGGACTTCGCAAAGGCAGCGTTGATATTGTCGTGGGAACGCACCGTTTACTCGGGAAAGATATTTCTTATAAAAATCTCGGCCTTTTGATTGTCGATGAGGAGCAGCGTTTTGGCGTGACGCATAAGGAGAAATTGAAACAGATAAAAAATGACATTGATGTACTGACGCTGACAGCCACGCCGATACCGCGGACGCTTCACATGAGTTTGGTCGGGATTCGCGATATGAGTATTTTGGAAGAGCCGCCGATGGACCGCATGCCAATCCAGACATTTGTTATGGAAAAGAATGCGGAAGTTGTGAGAGAGGCGATTTTGCGGGAAATCGGACGCGGCGGTCAGGTATATTATGTATATAATAGGGTAGGCAATATGGATATTGTGGCCAATGAAATCGCCAAGCTGGTTCCCGAGGCAGTCGTGTCATTTGCTAACGGACAGATGAATGAGCGGGAGTTAGAGCGCACGATGTTTCAATTTGTCGAGGGCGATATTGACGTTCTGGTTTCCACGACGATTGTGGAAACCGGACTGGATATTCCCAATGTCAATACGATTATTATAGAAGACGCCGACCGCTTAGGCTTATCACAGTTATATCAACTGCGGGGGCGGGTAGGCAGGAGCAACCGTACGGCATACGCCTTTCTCATGTATAAGAGAGATAAACTGCTCAAAGAAGTAGCGGAAAAGCGTTTGGCGGCAATTAAAGAATTTACGGATTTGGGCTCCGGTTTCCGCATTTCCATGCGGGATTTGGAAATACGGGGTGCGGGCAATCTGCTGGGAGCCAGACAACATGGACACATGGAAGCCGTGGGGTATGATTTATATTGTAAGATGCTCAATGAGGCGGTCAAAAGATTACGGGGGGAGAAGACGGAGCAGTCGGATTTTGAGACGAGCGTGGAAATTAAGGTTGACGCATTCATTCCCGTCAGTTATATTAGGAATGAATTTCAAAAATTAGATATCTATAAGAGGATTGCGGAACTGGAAACGGAAGAGGAGAAGAGCGATATGACAGACGAGCTTGTCGACCGTTTCGGAGAACCGCCGAAAAGCGTTATCAATCTGCTTTCGATTGCGCTGTTGAAAGCAAAGGCACATCAGGCGTATATTGTGGAAATTGCGAGTAAAAAGGGCGGTTTGTGTTTTACGATGTTTCCTCAGGCGCAGATTGATGCGTTAAAGATTCCGCCGTTGATTGAGAGGATGGGACGGCGCCTGCGTTTTGTGACAGAGCCGAAACCATATTTTTATTATAAACCGGAAGGCGATTTACTGGAGCAGGCGGAAATGATTGTGAATGAAATTTTGAAATTGTGCGACAATAAACAATAAGGAGGAAGGATATGAGATACCGATTATTGGCAATGCTGATTTGTGCGGCCATGTGTTTTGGATTGACGGCATGCGGAGAGGGAGAGAAACCGGAGGAGACTACTTCAACCGAGAGAGCGGTTGCGGTATCGAATCAGAAGCTGAAACCGGATTCGGTTGTTATTTCTGTGGGAAAGACGACTGTCAATACAAGTGAATACCGCGCCTACTACTATTTGATGGAAAATCCGTATAAAGGTCTTTTGGGGAATGAGGTTTGGAATTACAGTAAGGCGGGCGGCGATGGGAAGACGCTCGGGCAGGAGGCCATCGAAGCGGTGCTGCGCCTCATTATACAGGTAAAAGTAATTTGCAAAGAGGCGGCAATGCAAAATGTCGCTCTGGGCACGGATGAGAAAGAGCAGGCGGCGCACAATGCAAAGTCCGTTTTCGACAGCCTGCCGGATACCGTGAAGAAAGAGTACGGCATAGAGCTGCGGACAATGACTCGTATCTTTGAAGAAAATAAACTGGCGCAGAAGATGTATCATATTGAAATCGGAAAAGTCAATGCAAATCTGGCGCCGGAGCAGATTCGGGCCGCCCGCGTACAACTGATATACTGGAAAGCAGATGAAAAAAATCGGGCGCAGGTTAAGAAAAAGGCGGAGCAGGTTCGCCAGAGTCTTGTGAGTTCGAAGAATAACTTTTACTCGGTAGCAAAGAATAATACAGAAGCGGCAGAAATCGAAACGCTGATTGGAAGCAGCGATACACGGCCGGCTTTGGCAAAGGCTGTGACGGGGATGAAAAAGGGAGACGTTTCCAATGTCATTGGGGAAAAGGACGGATTTTATATCGCCTATTGCGTACAACCATCTTCGAAAGCAATTGAAGAGGAGTACCGCAATCAGGTTATTTTGGAAAAACAGACGCAGGCATTCCAAAAAGCATATGGAAGCTGGTCTGATAAATTTGAAGTAAAAGTAAGTAAAGCGCTGCTTGCGGAAAACAAGTAGCGGGATTGGAGTAACAATGGAAAGAAGCAGTGGAATCTTGTTGCCGGTTGCCAGTTTACCGTCGGAGTACGGGATTGGCTGTTTTGATGAGAGCGCCTATCATTTTGTAGATTGTCTGGCAAAAGCGGGTCAGTCGTATTGGCAGATTTTGCCGATGGGGCCTACCGGATACGGGGATTCCCCCTATCAGGCGTTTTCTACGTTTGCGGGAAACCCGTATTTCATTTCGTTGGCAGAATTAGTAAAAAAGGGATATATAACTGAGGCGGAATGTCAGAAAGCGGCAGTTGGCACCGACGACAAATATATTCGGTATGACGTTCTTTACAAGCAGCGTTATGCCGTATTGCGCAAAGCTTTTACCGCCAGCGGCATTGAGAGCAATCCGGAATACAATGAATTTGTGCAGAAGAATCAGGATTGGCTGCCGGATTACGCCCTGTTTATGGCGATTAAGGATAGCAAAGGCGGAAAGAGTTATATGGAGTGGGAAGAAGATATCCGTTTGCGCCGCAGTAAGGCAATGGTATACTATAAAAACCGGTTGATTGATGAGGTTCATTTTTATCAGTTCTTACAGTTTGAGTTTGCCAGACAGTGGCAGGCTCTAAAAAAATATGCAAATGAAAAAGGGGTTTCCATTATTGGCGATATACCGATTTATGTGGCTTTAGATAGTGCAGATACATGGTCACATCCGGAATTGTTCCAGTTTGACGACAAAGGGCAACCGATTGGCGTGGCAGGCTGTCCGCCGGACGCTTTTTCGGAGACGGGACAGCTCTGGGGTAATCCGCTCTATCGTTGGAGTGCACACAAAGAGAATGGATATAGCTGGTGGCTGGCAAGGCTCCGCAATTGCTGTGAGTGGTATGACATGGTGCGGATTGACCATTTTCGTGGTTTTGATGAGTATTACGCCATCCCATACGGGGATTCGACGGCGGAGAATGGCAAATGGGAGCCGGGCCCGGGCGTGGAGCTGTTTGAGACGCTGAAGCGCGAACTCGGTGAGATGCCGATTATTGCAGAGGATTTGGGATTTTTGACGGACAGTGTAAGACAGCTATTGCAGGATTGCGGTTTTCCGGGGATGAAAGTACTGCAATTTGCCTTTGATTCCCGCGAGGACAGCGATTATCTCCCGTACCGTTATGTGGAAAATTCGGTAGTATACACGGGAACACACGATAATGCGACGACATACGGATGGTGGAGTGAACTGACGCCGGAAGATAAGGAAGTCGCCCTGCGATATATGAACCGCAGCAAACGCACGCCGAAAAAGACGCTGACATGGGATATGATTTGTCTGGCGATGGCAAGCGTATCGGCGCTCTGTATCGTTCCCATGCAGGACTACCTCTGCCTGCCGAATAAGGCGCGGATAAATATACCGTCAACGCTTGGGTGCAACTGGCAGTGGCGCATGAGCAAAAAAGCATGGAGCGATACTCTGTGTGAGAAAATTTATGCCATGACACGGTTGTACGGGCGTCTTTCGATTAGCGAATGACAGGCGACTAGCGGACACAACGTCTGATGTCAGCGGATAAGGGGAGAATGCTGGTATTCATTGGGCAGCCGCTGTCCGTATTTCTGGCAGTAGATTTGCCGGTAGAGGTCAGAAGCAAACAAATCCTGCTTAAGCAGGGCGAGAGCTTGCGGATTTAACTCCCGACAATCGACGGCCAGCCGTGTTAGTATCTGACAGGAAGTATCTTCCCTTTGCGAGAGCAGGGAAGATGCTTCTTTTTTCATGCCCAGAAGACGAAGATAGGGCATCGTTTTATTTGTTTTTTCGATATGGAGCAGGCATTGTAACAGTGCCCTGCGGATTCGTCCCCTTGTAATGGACGGATTGCTGCATTGGCGTATCAATGCTGTAACGGATTGGTAATTTGGAAGAAATTTGGCGATTCGCTCGGATAAATCAGAAGAGATATCTTTGCAGCATGTTAAATCCGGATTTGAGAGAAGCGCATAGCCGATGACGGAAGAAAAATCTTCAAGAGTGAGGTGTGGTTTTCTGCTTTTGGCAATGTTACGGCGCAGCGCACTGGCAGATGGGAAACCGGAATCGTTGTTCTCACCATGATAGTCCTGCCCGATACGGGGGATGGTAAACGGTTGTATGGAGGAGGACAGACGTTGTAAGGCAACACAGTATTCCACGGCCAATATATTGTTCGGAGTCTGCATAAATTCGACCGACATACCGCTGATTTCGGAAAGGGCGTGTGTTCGTGCTGCCGGAAAGGACATGCCGCGACGGAGGAAGCTGCGAAGATTTGTGCCAAACGCCTCCGGCTCTCTGACTAAAATGTCAGCAGCTTCCAAAAAAGGCGTGAGACAGCCGGCTTCACTACCAAAGCAGACGCTGTCAATAAAACCTAACGACTCTAAAGCCATGATTCCGCCGAAAGCAAAATCGCCGGCGCTGGACAGACCGAAGCGGACGGGGAGTTCGAAAACAATATCGGCGCCGCCGTCAAGCGCCTGCTCGGTGCGTATATATTTATTGAAGATAGCGGGTTCTCCGCGCTGGACGAAATCGCCATTCATAATGACGACGGCGCAGTCGGCGCCGGTTTCTGCTTTGGCCTGACGGATATGATAGGCATGTCCGTCGTGGAAAGGATTGTATTCGCTGATAATTCCTACTGTTTTCATTGTCTTCCTCCTTTGTAAATATATTTTAAAATAGTATTTGCTGAACTTTTTTTGTGATAGTGTTTGCCAGCCGGCGATGGCCCTCTGCCGCAAGGTGCAGACTGTCCTCCGGCGACGGTTCCGCAATGGCGGAAGCGTCTAAGAAGTAAGCTCCCAATTGCTCCGCTACGATTGAAAGCGCAGCGCCCAATTGGTGGGAAAGGGAGACGGAAGACGGCGGAAAGGAGTCGGCAAACGGTGATTGCGCCATCTTATCACCAAGATGAATCGGACTGACAAGAAGAACCGGGGCTTCGCTGACGTCGAGAATAATCTTTGTCAGAGAGCGGAGGCTGTCGGTGATTTTTTCGATGGAGGGGGAAAAGTACTGCTTCATGTCATTGCTCCCCAGCATGAGGATGGTTAAATCAAGCGGTTCATGTGTCATCAGGCACGGGATAATATAGTCCATGGCGTTTTTATACGGTTTAAACGGGTCTTCCATGGAAGAAGTGCGACCGTTTAAGCCCTCCTCATAAACGAGGAAGTCCTCTCCCAGATTGCGGGCCAGCAGGCGGGGCCAGCGGGTATTGTCATCGTACCGTCCGCCGCCGGGGATATATCCGTGCGTATTGGAATCGCCGAAACATAATAGGTGTTTCATAATATTCTCCATTCCGAAGCGTAGCGGAGGAAGTACGAGCAAAAAGCAACGTAGCTGTTTTCGCACTATGCTCCTTATTTATATATCTTCATATAAATGATTATACGGGAGCGGGGGAAAAAAGTCTATAAGTTTTATTTAATATTCGTTGCATGAAAGACTTGCTGATTGCTTCAGGATTTGTTATTATTAGAATCAATTAAGATATTAGAAAAGTGAAACGGTTCCTGTGAGGAAAAGAGGAAATCAGCTTTAGAAAGGAAGGAAAAAGATGACAATACAAGAATGTTATGAAGCAATGGGTGGAGATTACAAAGGGGTTATGGCCCGTTTATTAAAGGAAGACAGAGTGGCGCATTTCTTAGGAAAGTTTAAAAATGATTCTATGCTGGAGCCGCTTGAGACGTCTCTGGCGGCAAAGAATTACGAGGATGCTTTCCGTGCGGCGCATAATCTCAAAGGCGTATGCCAGAATCTGGGTATTATTAAGCTGGCTGATTCGAGCAGCGAACTTTGTGAGCTGGTGCGCAACGGCGAGCCGGCGGAAGATATTACGCCGTATTTAGAAGCTGTTCGGGAAGACTTTTCGGTAACGATAAAGGCTTTGGAACAAGCATTGCAGTAAATCGGACGGAGGTTTGTATCAGATGGAAAACATTGTGTTAGTAGTTGACGATATGGAGTTGAATCGTGAGCTGTTAGAGGAAATGTTAAAAGATGAATATGAAGTTATCCTCGCAGAAAATGGAAAGCGGGCAATCGAACTGATACAGGAATATTTAGAGCGGTTATCCGTAGTCCTTTTGGATTTGGTAATGCCGGAGATGGACGGTTTCGCCGTGCTAAAGGAGATGCAGAAGAGTCAGCTCATTACGAAAGTTCCGGTAATGGTAATCAGTGGCGAGACTTCGGAGGAAGCGCACTGTTTTGATTATGGCGTCACGGATTTTATCCAGAAACCATTTAATGAAAAAATAGTAAAAAAGAGAATAAAAAATGTCGTTCATCTGTTTGCTTATCAGAATGAGCTGGAAGACAAAGTCAGAATGCAGACGGAAACTTTGCGCGAGCAGAATCAAATACTGCAAAAGCAGACCGAGAAGTTAAAGGAAAACAACATTAAGATTATTGATATTTTAGGTAACGTGGTAGAGTCTCGTAATCTGGAAAGCGGCGAACACGTCAAGCGCGTCAAGGAGTTTACCCGCATTTTAGGAATGCAGTTGATGAAAGATTATCCGGAATACGGTTTGACGGAAGAAAGCGTCGCCATGATTGCGGAGGCGAGCGCCCTGCATGATGTAGGTAAGATTTGTATTCCGGACAATGTGCTGTTAAAGCCGGGGCGTCTGACTGACGAAGAGTTTGAATTGATGAAAACGCACACTACACAGGGGTGTGATATTCTCAACAATATTCATGGGATTTGGGAAGATGATTACAAGAAAGCCAGTTATGAAATCTGCCGCCACCATCACGAGCGATACGATGGCAGAGGATATCCCGACCACTTAAAAGGCGAAGAGATACCGGTATCGGCGCAGATTGTCTCGATTGCCGATGTGTACGATGCGCTCGTCAGCGAGCGTGTGTATAAGGCGGCCCGCTCGAAAGACGAGGCATATGATATGATTATAAATGGCGCTTGCGGAACATTTTCACCGAAGCTGCTCGAGAGTTTCCGTCATGCGCGAAGTGATTTTGAGTATCTGGCAGACCACAATGGCCATCCGGAATAAGAACTGACAAAAATTGGCATGAGGAGACCTCGCCTGCTTGACAGTGTTCTGCCGATAGAGTATGATGGTCTATAGTAAAAAGAGCACGCCCCAATTTGCGTTATGTGTATAAAGGAGCGCGCAGAATGGAGGTAATCATGGGAAAGAATGACATGGACTGGTCTTCAATTGGATTTAATTATCATGTGACATCAGAGCGATATGTGTCAAATTATAAAGACGGAGCGTGGGATGACGGCGCGATGACGACAGACGCCAATGTTACCATAAGTGAGTGCGCGGGAGTGCTGCAATATGCACAGACCTGTTTCGAGGGTTTAAAGGCATACCGGACAGAAGATGGAAAAATTGTGACGTTTCGTCCCGATTTGAATGCTGCGAGAATGGCAGATACGGCAAAACGTCTGGAGATGCCGGTATTTCCGGAAGAGCGGTTTGTAGAGGCGGTAGAGAAGGTCGTTAAGGCGAACGAAGAGTCAGTGCCGCCATACGGCTCAGGCGCTACATTATATCTTCGTCCTTATATGTTTGCCAGCGGTGCGGTTATCGGCGTTAAGCCGGCGGATGAATATCAGTTCCGCTTGTTCTGTACGCCGGTAGGTCCTTATTTTAAGGGAGGAGCCAAACCGATTACGATAAGAGTCAGCGACTTTGACCGTGCGGCGCCACATGGCACCGGACATATCAAAGCCGGACTGAATTATGCCATGAGTTTACATGCGATTGTAGATGCTCATGAGCAGGGCTATGATGAAAATATGTATCTGGATGCCGGAACGAGAACAAACGTAGAAGAGACGGGCGGCGCCAACTTTATCTTTGTAACAAAGGATAACAAAGTTGTGACTCCGAAATCTGACAGTATTCTGCCGTCGATTACCCGGCGTTCCCTTATGCATGTGGCGAAAGAGTATTTGCATCTGGAGACAGAAGAGAGAGAAGTGCCGTTTGAGGAAGTGAAAGAATTTGCAGAGTGCGGACTTTGTGGGACGGCAGCCGTAATTTCTCCCGTTGGAAAGATTGTTGACCACGGGAATGAGATATATCTCCCGAGCGGAATGGACGAGATGGGACCGGTTACGAAGAAGCTCTACGATACCCTGACAGGAATACAGATGGGACGAATCGAAGCGCCGGAAGGTTGGATTCACGAGATTAAATGATGACAATCAGGTTCTTGCTGTTCAATATATCCTTTTTTATGTGGAAAGTTTATCCGGTGATAAGCCGGATAAACTTTCTTTTTACCTTATAGAAAAGACTGTCCTGTGCGGAGCAAGAATCAGCGAAGCTGATTCTTAGAGAACTTTAGTTCTTTGCGGAGCGGTTTTCAGTTGCCGCTTTTTTATGTCTAAAGAAACTAATAGTATAGTGAATAGCTTAAAAAATTTATTTTCCTGCCGTCAAATGTTTGTTATAATGGCTAACAACAGTTTCACTTAAACGCTTGGGAATGGAGGACTTATATGAGAGAATATCGGATTGATAAAGAGGCGCAGGAGAATTTTTCCAACAAGGCGCATTATTGTATTGGAACCGGACGCATGGATTTGGCATTGCACAGAGAGTATGTCAATCAGTTAAAGCTCGTTCAGGAAGAGATTGGTTTTGACTACATACGCGGTCACGGCCTGTTCTGTAAAGATATGGCCATTTATCATGCATGGGAACAGGAAGACGGAACACTCAGGGAGGAGTACAACTTTACTTATCTGGATGAAGTGATGGATATGTATCAGGATTTGCATATTCGTCCTTTTCTGGAACTTGGCTTTATGCCGGAAGCGCTGGCAAGTGACGAGCATACGGTATTTTACTGGAAAGGGAATATTACGCCGCCGGCTGATTATGACAGATGGGCCCGTTTAGTTCAGGCGACGCTGCGACATCTGCTGGAGCGCTATGGTGAAGATGAAGTTCTCACATGGCCGATAGAAGTATGGAATGAGCCAAACCTTAGGAGCTTTTGGAAAGATGCGGATATGCAGGAGTATTTTCGTCTGTATGAGGTGACGGCAAAAGCCGTGAAAGAAGTTCATCCGCAGTTGATAGTAGGCGGGCCGGCTATTTGCGGCGTGGATGATGAGAGATGGCTCCGTGAGTTTTTGGACTTTGTGCAGAGCAGGGAGCTGCCATTAGATATCGTGACGAGACATCATTATACGAGTTATCCGCCGGAGCGTGAGGGACATTATGATTATATTGAGCTGCATGAGCCGGAAGATGCTTTCGGCGTTTTGGAAAAATCCCGTGAGATAGTGGACAGCTATGATTGTTTCCGCGATAAGCAGATACATATTACGGAATTTAATACTTCCTATGTGCCGACTGCGCCGATACACGATACATGTCTGAACGCCGCTTATGTGGCGCATATGCTCTCTCGTTTGGGAGATAAGCACGAGTCCTACTCATATTGGACGTTTGGCGATGTATTTGAAGAGAACGGCGTGCCGTTTACGCCGTTTCATGGCGGTTTTGGCTTAGTTGCCAATGCCTGCATTCCGAAACCGACGTTTTGGACATTTGCTTTCTACAAGAACTTACAGGGCAGGTGTGTCCACCGCTCGGAAGACGCTGTGATTGTACAGCAGGAAAATGGGAACTATTATGGTGTGGCATGGCATCCGGATTGGTACGGGGAAGAGAGAGAGAAGAACGTTACTTTTGTCTTTGACTTATCCGGTGAAAAAGAGGGACAGGAGTATATGCTCATAGAGCGAATCGTAGATGAGGAACACGGCAATCCCCTGCGCGTATGGCATGAAATGGGTGAGCCGGCCAATCCGACGAGGGAGCAAAACGAGTTGCTGCGTCAGGTGGCGAGACCGTACATCCGCACGCAGAATGTCTGCGTGCAGGAAAAGGGAATCCGTGTGGCGCTGAACTTAAAACCAAACGCTCTTCATTCGTTTGAACTTCGTAAAATTTGGCGCAGTCAGGATACCGGATATGACTATAATCGGGTGCTGGCACAGCATGTAGGAAAGCAGGAAAACTTATAAAACCGTAGAAGAGGGGGAAACGCGAGTGAATCGGGAACAGGAATTGCGGGATATGATACGCCGCATTGACCATAAAGGATATCCTAACTATAAACAACTTAAAGGGGGGTATCAGTTTCCCACATATGAATTGCGGATTCATCATGTTCAGGGAGACCCGTTTGCGGCGCCATCAAGTGTGTCGGTGAAAGTAGCGGGGGCAAAGGCGGGATTTCCGGCTGATTTGTACGACACGGAGGAAAAGCGGATTGCGCTGCAGGACGAGCTGCTGCGAACCTTTGCGCGAGTGCTGAAACCGTATTCGTTTCAGGCGAAAGGCTCCGGCAAATCCGGTCTGATGTCAGTGAGCCAGCCGGGGCAGGAAATACTTGCACGTACGGGATGCGAGATTGATTCGCAAAGGGGTGATGTTATTCTCCGCATGGAAATCGGATTTCCGGCGAATGGGCGCACGATTAACGGGAGAGAACTGGAAAAAATCCTCTTTACGTTTTTGCCTCAATGTGTGCAGAAATCGTTATTTTATAAAAGTCTGGACGCAGTGCGTCTTCAGAAAACTGCTTGTCTGGCGGAAGACCAGACGTTTCTGCGGCAGCAGTTACAGGAGCGGGGGCTGGTTGCCTTTGTCGCCAATGGCGCCGTATTGCCGCGGGAATCAGGAGTGAGCAATCGCCCGATGAAAGACGCAGTTGTTTTTCAATCGCCAAAGACGATGGAAGTGGAAATGGCATTGCCAAATGGCGGCAGCATACGCGGCATGGGAATCCCCAAAGGGGTTACGCTGATTGTCGGCGGCGGTTATCATGGGAAATCGACATTGCTGAAAGCGTTAGAACTCGGCGTGTACAACCATATTGCCGGAGATGGCAGGGAGTATGTGGTGACGGACGCTACAGCGATGAAAATAAGGGCGGAAGATGGGAGAGGTGTCAAGAAGACCGATATTTCCCTATTTATTACGAATCTTCCCAATGGCAGGGATACGAAGCAGTTTGTAACAGAAGACGCCAGCGGCTCTACTTCGCAGGCGGCGAATATGGCAGAGGCAATGGAGGCGGGCTGTCAGACGTTTTTGATTGATGAAGACACGTCGGCTACCAATTTTATGATACGGGATGAATTGATGCAGCGGGTAGTAAGCAGTGATGTAGAACCGATTACGCCGTTTACGATGAGAGTTCGCGAGCTGTACGAAAAAGAGGGGATTTCCACGATATTGGTGGCGGGCAGTTCCGGCAGTTATTTTCATAAAGCAGATGTTGTCCTGCAGATGAACCGCTATATGCCGCAGGATATTACGGACAAGGCGAAAGAAGCGGCGAAAGAGTTTCCGCTGCCGCTGGAAGATGCCGCTCCGTATCAGAGTCCAAACGATAGGCGAATCTATGCCAGAGACAGTAAATTTGCCGCTGAGCAGAGAATAAAATCAAAAGTAATGGGACGGGATGGTATTATGATTAACCGCGATACCATTGATTTGCGTTATGTCGAGCAGCTCTGCGACACGGAGCAGTTGGCCGGACTGGTGCCGTTGATGAAATTTTTGCGAGCCCTTGTTCTGGATGGGAAAAAAGATTTGATACAGTGTGTGGACGAAGTTGCCGCCCTGTATGACAAGCAGGGGTGGCAGGGGATTTGCGGGGGCAGTTATGTGCCGTCGGGAATTTCCATGCCGCGCAAACAGGAGATTTTTGCCTGTATTAACCGTTGGAGGAGTCTACGCATTTAAAAAAGGAATAAAATAAACATTTTTGGGGTATAGTAAAGAAAAATTCATTAGCTATGCCCCTTTTTAATTGGCATAGTGGGAAGGGAGCATTACAAAGTATGAAACAGCAAGGTGTTAATGTAAGAAAGGTTGCGGTAATTGGCTGTGGTTATGTAGGCGCTGCTTCTGCGTTTGCCTTGATGCAGAGCGGATTGTTTGCAGAAATGGTTCTTTTAGACGCAAATGAAGACCGGGCAGAGGGTGAGGCAATGGATATTGCCCACGGTTTATCTTTTGCGAATCCAATGAAAATATATGCTGGCAATTATGATGATTTATCGGATGCGGCAGTAATTGTTATTACCGCCGGCGCCAATCAGAAACCGGGTGAAACGCGTCTTGATTTGGTGCATAAAAATGCGGCTATTATGAAATCGGTCGTGACGGAGATTGTCAAGAGAGATTGCAAGGGTATTTTGCTTGTCGTCTCAAATCCGGTAGATATTCTGACGCACGTAGCCATGGAAGTCAGCGGCTTTGAGGAGAGGCGGGTTATTGGGTCAGGTACCGTGTTGGATACGGCGCGGCTGCGTTTTCAGTTAGGGGAGAAATTGAAAGTAGATAACCGAAGTGTTCATGCATTTATTATTGGAGAACATGGAGACAGTGAAATGGCTGCATGGAGCAGCGCCAACATTTCCGGGGTGCCTCTGCAGACATTTTGTGACATGCGGGGACAGTTCGACCATGATGAGAACACGGAAACGATTGAGACATCAGTGAAAAACAGCGCCTACGAAATTATCCGCAAAAAACATGCTACCTATTTTGGCATTGCTATGGTTGTAAAGCGTATTTGTCAGGCAATTGTCAGAGATGAGAAGTCCATTTTTCCGGTATCTCACCGATTGCATGGAGAATATGGCATTGAGGATGTCGTGCTCAGTATGCCAGCGATAGTAGGTGCATACGGGATGGAGTCGCCGATTCCGATTTCCCTTGATGAAAAAGAAATTGCCAAACTCCGTGAGTCTGCTGAAATATTAAAAGAGATTGCCGGACAGATTGATATATAATAAATTTATAAAGTTATTGTTTTCATCCCCTAATGATGTTATATTTATCATTAGGGGATTTTACTGTTTAGATTAAGAACAACACAATGAGAGGAACGGAAAAATGAACATTTGGAATATTATTAATCTATTTGGAGGCTTGGCCCTGTTTATTTTTGGAATGAACCTGATGAGCGACGGTTTAAAATTAGTGGCCGGTTCTTATCTGAAAAAGATTTTGGAGAAACTTACGAAAAATCGGATAATAGCTATGATGGTAGGCGCTGGATTGACGGCGCTTATACAGAGCTCTAACGCAATGTGCGTAATGGTAGTTGGTTTTGTGAACGCCGGCATGATGCAATTGGAGCGTTCCGTTGGCATATTGATGGGAGCGAAGATTGGTACGACGATTACGGGGCAGTTGATTGCTTTTAATATTTCCGAAGTTGCGCCTGTCATAGCGTTTGTCGGTGTGGTAGTGACGATGTTTGCCAAGAAGCCGAAGATTAAAAATGTAGGGCAGATTATAGCCAGTTTGGGCGTACTTTTTATCGGGCTGGGGGAAATGAGCAGCGCGATGAAGCCATTAGCTAACGAGGTGTGGTTTCAGGATATTTTGAATATGTTTTCGAATCCGATTCTATGTGTTTTCATCGGTATTGTATTTACCGTAATAATTCAGAGCGCATCGGCTTCCGTCGGCGTTTTGCAGATGCTGGCGCTGAGCGGAGTAATGACATTTCCGGGGGCTTTCGCACAGGCGTTTTATATTATGCTCGGAATGAATATCGGCGCCAGCGTAGCGCCGGCGCTTGCTTCCATCAGCGGGCGAAAAGATGCCAAGAGGGTTGCCTTTATCGTTATCTTGTTTGAGAGTATCGGTATGGTAGTTTTCCTTATTGTAACGACTATCTTTCCACAGATTTTTGATTGGATTATGGCAACTTCTCCGGGAAATCCGACAAGACAGATTGCCAATGCCAATACGATTTTTAATCTGGTAACCGTTTTGATGTTATTACCATGTGCAAATTATTTAGTGCGAATTGCCCGGTGGGTCATTCGCGGTGAAGACGAAAAAGAGACGGAAGCCCTTCATTATATTGATGAGTCCGGATATCAGTCCGGAACGGTATTGATAGGACAGATTGATAAAGAGGTAGGCCGCATGTACGGTCTTGTCCGTGACAATCTGGAAGCTGCGACCAAGTCGTATTTCGGCAAGATGAAGATGAGCAACGAACAGTTTGCCGAAAACGAAGCTGCCGTTGATTTCTTAAATAAAGAGATTGTCGCGGCGCTGATTCGCACGAGCGAGGTAGGCGTATCGGAAAAAGAGGCCAAACACACAGGAAACCTCTACCATATTGTAACCGATTTGGAGCGTATCGGAGACCATGCGGAAAACGTCCTCGGATACCAAATCCAAATGAAAGAAAACGAACAGGTATTTTCGGATAAGGCCTTAAAACAATTAAAAGAACTGTCGCAGTCGGTGTATAAAATTTTTGACCTTTCGTGTGAGCATTTCGCGAATCCGAGCGAGGAACTCTATTATGTCATATACAATATGGAAGATTCGATTGATAAGATGGTAGACAAAATGAGAGCTTCTAACACAAAACGGTTAAGCAAACATAAATGTGAAGCAACACAGGGATTGTACTTCAATGAAATTTTAGTCGATTTAGAGCGTGTCGCCGACCATTCGCTCAATATTGCACAGGCGGCGAAAAAATATGAGATTTATAATGATGACGATGAATAGTCGTGCAAAAGGACAGGTATTAGATGGAATAGTTTATGTCGGCTGACATCTATTTGCTATATAATCATCTTATACTATAAACAATGAGAAAATGGGAAAATATTTTATAAGGGGGTTTTGTACATGAGACGTACATATCGTCGCGCAATAGCGGCAGCAGCAGCTTTCGGGATGCTTCTTTCACCGATGGCCGTACAGCAGGAAACAGCGGATGCGGCAGCGAAAGCCAAGGTATCTTCCGTGAAAGTAAAAAACGTGAAGAAAAAGAAGCTGACCTTAATAAAAGGAAAGACATTTACTTTAAAGACTAAGGTGTCGGTAAAGCCGAACAAGGCAAAATATAAAAAAGTCACCTATAAGTCGTCAAAGAAAAAGATTGTCAGCGTGAGCAAAAAAGGAAAGCTGAAAGCCTTGAAAGCGGGTAAGGCAAAGATTACGGTGAAATCTAAGATAAACAAGAAAAAGAAAGTTACGATTACAGTTACCGTAAAGCCATCGTCAAGTACGCCGCCGGCAAACGATGACGGCAATCAAGCAACGCCAACGCCGCCGTCTTCGCAGCAGCCAACGGAGTCAGCGACGCCGCCGGCAAAGGTCACAAATACGCCGACGCCGACACCGGTACCGACGAAAGAGCCGGACGGAACGAGTACGTTGATGCGTAAGCCGTTTGCGGAGCAGGCAAGGGTAGGCGATACGCTTGCTGACGTACCGATTAAGAGCGGTTCTCTGATTGACAGCAACGGCAATCAAATTCCGGGTGCCTATGTTTGGGAGGAGCCGACAGCGGCTCTGACTAAAGAGGGTAAGACGAGCCATATGGCGAAGTTTGTTCCAACGGATAGCAAATATGCCAAAGTCGAGCATATTTCCCTTTCGGTGCGCACAATTAAAAATCAGGTAATTGTTAAGAAACCGACTGTTGGAGCGATAACGACAGGACAGAAGCTGAGTTCCTTAGCCTTGACCGGAGGAAGCGCCACAGATGCGGACGGAAAAGCCGTATCCGGTAAGTTTAGCTGGGCAGATGGCGACATATCGGTGAATAAACCGGGCAAAGATTCTTATGCCGCTGTATTTACGCCGGATGATACTACGAAATACCGTAAACAGATGATATATATAAAAGTTACGGCGACCGGAGAGGAAGTTCCGGACAATGTTGAAAAGAAAACGCTTGATTTGTCCGGTGGTACGTGGAAGAACGCCGAAGCATATGCCGGACAATGGGGAGGCAGCTTTTATAATCTGACGTCCTATATTGCCGGTTTGGATATGAAAAAGTATACAAAGCTGATAGTAGAAGCGGATGCCTATGATGCGAACCATAAGAAACTGACAGATGCAAGTCAGGGTTATATCGGCTTTAAACTGTCGAACCGTCAAGGTGACTGGTGGGGATTTTCTGATGCCTATGTGAACCGCAAAGCTACGTTGTCCACAGGAGGTTACGAGGGAGGCGAACTGTATCTTGTAGTGCAGAATATGCAGGCTGCGGTGGCTTATATTGAAGTCACTTCCATTACGCTAGAGACAGGAAGTCTAACAAATGTCAACGACGGCAGCAGCTTAAAACTTGCCTATGGCGATATGTTCGGTAAAGTTGGGAACTGTTTGTCCGGTTTTCAGGTGAATAACGGCGACGCCATGAGTTTCCTCAAATCCCAGTACAATTCCGTAACGATGGGAAATGAGACAAAACCGGACCATCTGCTTGGCGGCTCTCCGAACTTATCCAACAGCAATCCGCAGGGTTATGTAGATACGGCTACGTTTACGAACAAATATAAAGACAGTATGTACCCTCAGATTAATATGTCCGCTATCGAGCAGTATATAGAGAATGCCTACAAAAACGGATTAAAGATGAGGTTCCATGTGTTTGTATGGCATAAGCAGACGCCGAAGTGGTTCTTTAAGAAGAATTTTGATGAGAATCAGGGCTGGGTTACTCCGGAAGTAATGAACGGCCGTCTGGAATATTATATCCGCAATGTAATGACGCACGTATTCACGTATCAGAAAGACGGCGTATATATGGGGCGCGAGGTAGTCGACAATTGGGATATGGTAAATGAGTATATGCATAATGACGATGACGACCATAAGAGCTATTGGGATGAGGTTTATTATCCGGATTATAAATTTGAAAAAGATAAACACAGCGGTATTCTGAATCCGGTTTACATTAAGCAGGCATTTGCTGTCGGCCACAGCGTTTTGGAAAAGTATAATCTGACGAATGCGGTCAGTCTCGTTTATAACGATTATAATACTTATATGGTGGCAGATGAAATTGTGCAGATGTTAAATTATTGCAACACGAAAGATGAAATCAATCCGAATGCCGAGGTTATCTGCGATGGTGTCGGAACACAGATGCACCTTGATGTAACTTTTCCAAATATAAAATCAATAGAAAATAATTGTATCAATAAGTTTATGGAGGCCGGTTTCGAGATTCAGGCAACCGAGATGGACATAACGGATTATTCGAAGACAGAGGCTTCGAAACAGACACAGTATAAGAACTGGTATAATCTGCTGCTGTTATTCATGAAGAAGAAAGACAGCGGCGCAAAAATTACCGGAGTTGTCTGGTGGGGTCTGGGAGATAATTCTTCCTGGCGCAGCGACGGCACGCCGCTGCTCTTCAGCACAAACTGGCAGGCAAAAGAACATTACTTTAATGTAATAGATGCCGCGTCATGGTATAGTCAGGGTGACACGGAGATGCAGCAATAACACGAAACATCATAGAGAGAAATGAATAATCCCCCTATTTAGTGCATAGATTATACAAACACTAAATCAGGGGGATTTTTGTGAAAGAATATCATATGCATCGAACGCAGATTGAGGACAGGGCAGTGGCAATCGCCACCTATATTGTAGAAAATAATGCTACCGTACGTCAGGCGGCAGGACAGTTCGGGGTAAGCAAAAGCACCGTACATAAGGATGTAACAAAATGGAACGGCTGGGGGTAACAGTGAAAAAGAAGTTGTTATTTTAACAGGGGTTGTTTATAATGTAATTACCAGAGAGGCGAGTTGTATTGTTCTATTTTCTATAAAGAATTACGAGGTGAGGGGATGAGTAAACAATCAGATGTGGAATTACTTTCCGTAAGAACTATGGAAGAGTATGCAAAGAGAAATCATCTGTCAACGATATCAGCGATTGAGATTTTTCATAGATATCAGGTGTTTGAAAAGATAATGCTGCAGCATGAATACTTTCATCAGGTGGATTTTGAAGAAGTTATGGAGTATGTAGAAAAAATAATAAAAGAGGATTTGCGCAAATTAGCAGTCTTTCATGGAACGATAGCCAGATTCGATAATATTGAGCTGTCAAAATCTCACAACCGCAGAGATTTTGGAATGGGATTTTATACAACTATTTTGGAAAGTCAGGCAAAAGAATGGGCTTATCGATTGAGCTTGCGGGAACGTGCGAAAGAATATTTTGTATATCAATATTCTTTTGAATTAGATGCTTCACTGAGTAGCAAGAGATTTGATGGACTAAACTCCGAATGGCTTGAGTTTATCGGGGAAAACCGTTCCCGAGGTGGTTTGCAGCATAAATATGATATTGTGATTGGGCCTGTAGCAGATGACAACACGATGGAAACGGTACAATTGTATATGAGTGGAATATTAAATGCAAGTGAAGCGGTGGAGCGACTGCGATATAATCGTGTAAACAATCAGATTTCGTTTCATACGGAGCGGGCCTTGAAATGTTTAAAATTTATAAGGAGAGAACGTTATGAGTGATGCCATTTATACATTTAATGGGAGAGATATTACAATGAATATCTGTATACAGATACGGTCGGTGCTGAATGAGATACAGAAAAGGCAAAACATCTCGTTTGAGGAGGCCATGTTGCTTTTTTACCGCTCTGACACATATAAGATATTGCAGGAGACAGAAAATGCGTTTTGGGCAGAATCGGCAGAATATATCGCAGACCGTTATGATGAAGAAATGCAAAAGAAGAGCCGGAAATCAAGCTCTGTCAGGCAGATATTCTGAGAAAAACAAAGATTAAGCGGGGTTATTCAATGAAAAATATAGTTATAGCAGAGAACAGCAGAGGAATTCTCAACAGGAATCAAATCAAGTACATCGTTATAGCAGCAATGCTTATTGACCACCTTGCGTGGCAATTTGTAGACAGCCGGAATATTATATTAGGCGGTTTTATGCATGTTATCGGGCGATTGACAGCGCCGACTATGGCATATTTTGCAGCCGAAGGATATCTATATACGAGAAATGTCTCAAGATATCAATTGAGACTTATTTTGTTTACTCTTATTTCGTGGCCTCCTTATGTATTTTTTGAATTTGGATACTTTCCATTTTGCGGACAACAGGCAGGAATTGTGCAGAGTCTCATGCAGAGCGTGTTGTTTACATTGTTTTTGGGAGTAACGGCAATACGCATTTGGGAAAGCATAAAGATAAAAAGACCTGTGAAAGTTTTTTTTATAGTTTTACTTTGTATCATATCGCTTATAGGCGATTGGATGTTTATGAATGTGTTGGGGGTATTGTTTTTACATGTGTTCAGGGAGAATCCAAAAAAGAAGTGGCTTGCCTTTACGGCAGTTTATCTGATTCCCAACGTTATTATGGTTACAATTTCGGCTCTTATGGGAGGAAGCAGGGGCTTTGCCGGTTCATGGTTCTTTCTTGGGGTAATATTGGTTCCGCCGCTGTTATATTTTTCGTATAACGGAAAGAGCGGAAGTAATGCAACGATACATAAATGGTTGTTCTATGTGTTTTATCCGCTTCATCTTCTGATACTTGGGTTGTTGGCGTAATAAGAAAAAATAATTTTTTATGTTTTTTATTCAGACGGAGTAATACTTACTTTAGTTTTTAATGGTTTCATAACTGACTCCTTTTTGTATAAAATATAGCATGATGAAGCAAATATGGATAATATTGACAATAAAAATACAACATGATATATTAAAAAAGGTCATAAGCTGTAATTTTTATTATATTTATTGTAAAATGCTCATAGAAAGAAAGGAGGCGCCAAATGGTGTTTCATGGGCCGCTATGACTTTATAACGAAATATATTTTGGAGGAGAGATTATGAAATTAAGAAAAAAAATTACATCTCTTGTTTTAGCAGCAGCCCTTGTAATTACCGGACTTTATACTGCGCCAAAGGCTGAAGCGCAAGTAAGCTATAAAACAAAAGGCGTTTCTATTCTTACCAACTTAGTACCAAAGGATGATAATATTACGGTAACAATGGATGGAAGTACTCCAATCATTACCGCTATTACCAACGTGTGGTTTGAGCTTGATTGTAATGTAGATTGTAAATGGAAAGTTACACCGGATTCAAAAACTGAGGGAAAAGAAGGTAGTGACTTAGTTACCATTGATTCTATGGGGCATGTAGAAGTTGCCAAAGGCGCCGCAACAGGTACATATATGATTGAAGCCCAAGCAAAGCGTATTGATAATAATGATAATACAACTGCGGTTTGCAAACTTACAGTGGATGGCGATTCTACGCCGGCACAGGCTACCAGTATTGTTTTGAATAAAAAAGCGATTGAAAGTCAGGTGCCGGAAGGTTCTATTAATATTGCCGAAGATGGCAAAAGCATGGAAGTAAATGGAACGGTGGAAAATGTAAAACTGCATACTATTGTGTCACCGAAATATCTTTTAGAGGATGATGTGAACTTTAAATGTGCTAATAATAATTCCGTGAAACTTACAAAAGACAGTGACGGAACACTTTCCCGTTTTACTTCTTTGGCGGAGACGCCAAAAGGTGTGATGCTGAATGCCACTGCCGGCAAAGATATAGTAAATCATGATATTTCAACCAATATTAGTAATGTGGAGTTTGATGCTAAGCTTAATTGTAATAATATTCCGGCAGGGGATAAAAAGAACGAGAAGTACACAATCCGATTAAATGAAGATTTGGATTTCTTCATTGAGGAGAATGCAGGCAGAACACTGCCAAAACGTGCGATTGATAACATAACATGGACGATTACCTATGAAGAAGCGGAAAAGGTTATGAACAATAAGTACGTGTGTGACTTGGGTACATTTATCTTTTCGGATAATGGAAAGAAAATAAATTTGCAGACACCTATGAAAGGTACCGATGAATATAAAAAATACGTGGAGGCACTGAAAGTAAATAGAAGTTTGACGCTGGATGCTACCATCAATTATCACGAGAGTGATAATGCGGACCGCACGGGCAATATGGATTTGGCTCGCGTGACAATGACTTTTATTGACGAAAATAACAGTTTTTCACAGGCTGGTTTGGACTTTTCCTCTTGTTTAAAGGAAAATAAAGATTATGTAGTGAAAAAAGAAAACCTCGGTGGAAAAGATGTGAATGTTTACTACGTTGAATCAGATGAACGTCTTTTGGACTTTGCCGCTATGACACAGCCAAACACACCGGGAGTACGTGATTTTGAGCAAGCCAGAGAAAATTATTTCCATGGAGATAACGTAAAATATACGGTTACATATTCTTTTAATGATGTTGATGACCCAAGTTTTGGCGCGAGTGAAGAAGCAAGAAAGAAATACCAAAATAATGACTTGCTGCCGGGTGAAATCAATCAACAAAAGTTATTGGCAACATCAGACCGTACATTGACAAAGACCGGTATCGGTTATAAGAAAGTAACGCTTTCAACTACCGGTGTTGACGGAAAAATTGGCGAGGATGTAACGTATTATCTGCGCTTTGTAGGAGATGCTAAATCCCCTAATATTATTCATGAAGATTATGAGGTAACAGACGATGAATATCAAGGTAATGCGGTAATTCATATACGTCAGGGAGAGGCAGATTTTCCGGTAGTATATTTAGACCTTAAGAAAGCAGATGTTACGAGACAGAATCCATATATGGAATATACATTTGAACCGGTAGGTAAAACGACAGAAAGCGAAAATATTGCTTCTGCTACGATAGATAAGACGAAAGGTACTCTTCGGATTAATGGATTAAAAGAAGGAAAAGTTAAGGTAACGGCAACCAGTACGGTAGACAAGACTCAATCCGATAGCTATTACCTTCTTGTAAATGATGAGTATTATACTCCGAATAGTATACAGATTGATATTAGTGATGCGGTATCTAAAAAGGTAATGACTGCCGACGGGGATGTGAACGGACGAATTGAAAATATTCAGTTGGATATTTTAGTTAGTGGTACAAATGCCGGTATTCCAAAGGTTAAATGGGAATCCAGTGATGAATCATTTGCCACTATTACACAAGACGGAAAGTTGACAACGTTAAAATCTACAGGAAATGATACCGTTAAAATTACGGCTACCAGCTTGGCTGACTCGACAAAGAAAGCAACGTTGGAGTTGAGCATTAAAGATGTAGCCGCTACCGGAATTCGTACTATTTCTGAAAAAGTAGAGTCTGGAAAGACGCCGGTTATTACTGCGTCCGGTGAAAATGCAGGTACATGTAAAGCATATACAAATTTTGTGTTAGAAGCATTTAATTATGTACCGGAAAACGCTACTAGCGCTGCCGGCAAGGTTACATGGTCGTCAGGAAATGAGGAGGTAGCTAAAGTAGACGCGGAAACCGGAAAGGTAACGACTTTAGCAGAAGGTAAGGTTGCGATTACTGCTACCTATTCATCCAGTCTCTCGGAAACAAGTAAGACAACTTATAATCTTACGGTGTCTGGTTTTGCTGAAACAGTAACCGGCATTAATGTAACACCGGCTTCTTTAGTTTTTGAGCATGTAGGACTAACGCAGGCATTGACAGCAACTGTACTGGGAACGGTAAAAGATAAGTCTGTTACTTTTGTCTCATCGAATCCGGCAGTTGCTAAGGTTACGGAAAGTGGCTCAGTATCTGCGGTATCTGTTGGAACCACTACTATTACAGTAGCATCAGTAGCAGACCCGACGATAAAACAAACAGTTTCCGTAGTGGTGAAAGGTGAAAATGCACCTACACCGATACCGGGAGATAATAACAATAACGGCAATAATAACAATAGTAATAATAATACCAATAAACCTAATGGAAATGAGCAGGTGGCAACGAATATTGGAGCTTCCATCTCCGCCCCTGTAATCGCAATTGGAGGAAAGGCAACGGTATCTGTAACGGGTGCTGTAGGAGCTGTTTCTTATGCATCTTCCAATGCAAGTATTGCGACTGTAGACGGGGCAGGCGTTGTAACTGGAAAGAAAGCCGGCGCTGCATCAATTGTTGTTAGGTGTGGTTCTTCTACCGCAACCGTAAATGTAACAGTTGCCAAAAATCCAGTGATAAAGCTGGCAAAGAAGACGATTAAGAAAAAGAAATCTACAAAGATTAAAATTAGTAATAAAGCAAAAGGCGCTAAAGTAAAATATACTTTATCCAAGAAAGCCAAAAAGATTGTAAAAGTTTCTAAATCCGGCAAGATTAAGGGTAAGAAAAAGGGAAAAGCAACGATTACAGTCAAAGTAACACAATATGGAAAGACCTATAAGAAGAAATTGAAAATTAAAGTAAAATAGTAAAAAGCAAGAAGCGGATTCTTATAAAAACCCGGATGCCTGTGATAAGTCAAGCATCCGGGTTTTTTTCGGATAAGAATTTTTTGAAAAGTGACCGTTCATCTATAAGCTTTATGTAATAACTCGTCCATCGTTTTCATACACATGAAATAAAAACAGGAAAGGACAGGCGAATGGAAAAGAATAAAAAAATTTTGAATTTTCGCTTTCATAATCCAAATCCTGCGGGAGTTATGGAAAAGGCAATAGAACAGTTACTGATAGATAGCGGCATAGAGAAATTACATACGGAATATTTAAACTTTATTTGTAACAAGGATGAAGACAGATAAAAAAGAAGATGGGCGTGAAATTTTAGTGTTTTGACTACATTGTGCGTTGGAATAGAAAGAGGTATAATAAAAAAGACGGCAATATCGCAACACGATTATTTTGAAAAAGGGAAAGGAGATTGGGAAAATGAATTAATATATAAGCGCGTTGAATTTAGCAATTTGCGGAGGTAGTCGATGGAAGTACAGGTAAATACATTAACACCGAAAATGTTTTTGGAACTATACACCTCTGTTGGTTGGGAACCACCATGTGAGGCGCAGGTTAAAAAGGCTCTAGAAAATACGAGTGCAACATTTACGGCTTATGAAAAAGGACAAGCTGTTGGAATGGTGAGATTAATTGGAGATGGAGGTATGTCTTTTTATATTAAAGACTTTGCTGTCGTACCATCATGTCAATCAATGGGTGTGGGAGTTGCTTTGATGGAGCGTTTGGAAGCACATATAAAAGAAATAATTGCTCCTGATTGGGCGGTGAGTTTAGAATTAATCAGTACCAAAGAAGCAGTTTTGTTTTATAAGAAAAGGGGTTTTGAAGAAAGACCTTGTGAATGGGATGGGCCCGGAATGTTTAAAATGATTCGTTTATAAGAATATTTTGGGGGAAGACATAATGAAAAGCTAAGAGATAGGAGAGAGTAACTATGAGAGTAAAACGAGAACTAATGGTATATTTTTTGTCCTTTACCCTGTTGTTGGGACTGTTTCCCGCTACAAGCGTATCGGCGGCGAAGAAAGTCAGCTTGAGCAATAAGAAAATAACGATTGCAAAGGGGAAGAGCAAAACAATTAAAGTAAAGAATACAAAGAAAAAGGTAAAATGGAAAATCATATCCGGTAAAAAGTACATAACCCTTAAGAAGAAAGGAAAAGCAGCGGCGACGATTAAGGGCAGGAAAAAAGGCAAGGCGAAAGTACGGGCGACAGTAGGAAAGAAAAAGCTCACTTGTACCGTAACTGTGAAAGATAGAGGAAAAGAAAATATCTCTAAGACAGACAAGACAACATCGTCCGGCTCATCTGCAAATACACCGCAGACAGGTGCCACAACTCCACCGGGAAATGTGTCAACAGATAAGAATGAGCAGGATGTAGTGGCATTAAAGGCATTGATTGCGGAACAGCGTGGACGTGGTGCAAAGGTAAGCGAGGATATAGATTACACAGATGAATATAAATGGGAAAATGGCAAGTTAATGGCTATCTGTTGGACTGCAAAAGATTTATGCGGTAATCTGGATGTAAGTGGATTGAAGTCGCTGCTTGAATTGGATTGTAGTTTTAATCAATTAAGTGGTTTGGATGTAAGTAAAAACACATCGCTAACTTATTTGAATTGTTGTGAAAGCCAACTAAACAGCTTGGATGTAAGTAAAAACACATTATTGACTAATTTACATTGTGATGGCAATCAACTAACTAATTTGGATGTAAGCAGGAACACATTGCTGACTGAATTATGGTGTGGACTTAATCAGCTAACTAATTTGGATGTAAGTAAAAATACGCTGTTAGAATATTTAGACTGTGGGTCTAGTGAACTAAGTAGTCTGGACGTAAGTAAGAACACGTTGCTGACTGATTTATGGTGTGGATTTAATCAGCTAACTAATTTGGATGTAAGTAAAAATACATTGCTGACTGACTTATGGTGTATTGACAATCAACTTAGCAATTTGGATGTAAGTAAGAATACAGCCCTGATTGTCTTGCATTGTGTATCTAACCAATTAACCGCTCTTGATTTGACAAATAACACGGAATTGACAGAGCTGAAGTGTGATGCTAATGTTACTGTCACAGGATATACACCGAACAGCAGTGAAGAATAAGTTCTTTGAAAAAGTGCGTGCTTTTTGGCCGCACTTTTTTGGTACGCAACACGAACCGTCCACAAAGCTCGGGTAATAACTTGTCCGTTTTTTTCATACACATGAAAATAGAAAGCGGAAAGGGCGGTCAATGTTATGAATATTGTGGCGTATTGCAGAGTTTCTACCGATAAGGAAGACCAATTAAACAGTTTGCAGACACAAAAGGAGTTTTTTTCCGAGTATGCGGAGAAAAACCATGATACACTAGTGCGTGTATATGCGGATGAGGGCATATCGGGAACAAAAATAAAGAACCGCAGGCAGTTTCTGCAGTTGTTACAAGATGCCCAAAAAGGGATGTTTGATATGGTTGTAGTAAAAGATATCAGCCGCTTTGCAAGAAATACTGTGGATTTACTACAGAGTGTCCGGCAGTTAAAGGCCCTAAATATAGAGACCACATTTCTTACTGCCAACATGACAGTGTTGGGGCAGTCCGAGTTTGTGCTTACGGTATTTGGCGCGCTGGCGCAGGAAGAGAGTGCCAACATATCCAAACGTGTGAAGTTTGGGAAGCGGGCCAATGCGGAAAAGGGGAGGGTTCCCAATCTTGTATACGGGTATGATAAAGTGTGCGGAGATTACTTTAACTTAGAGATAAATAAGAAAGAAGCAAAAAATGTCAGGCAAATCTATGACTGGTATACCAAAGAGGGATACGGTGCGGCCAAAATAGCTTGTATGCTCAATGAGAAAGGTTTTAAAACAAAGCGAAACTGCAATTTTTCCCAGAATGCAATTTGCCGGATTCTCACAAATGAAATTTATATGGGAAAGATAATTAATGGAAAGCAGGAAGTGAAAGATTTTCTCACGGGAACGAGGGAGAAAAAGGAGAGAGAAGACTGGCTGGTGATGGAGAGGGAAGATTTGAGAATCATTGAGCCGGAGCAATTTGAACAGGCGAAAAAAATCATGAGTGAAAGGCATAAGGCGTTTCGTATAAAGCATGAGAGGCAGAGCAACAAATACCCGTTTTCTACAATGATTAAGTGTAAAGAATGCGGCTGGTCGTTTCGCCGCACTGTCCGCACTTACAAAAATACATATATACGCTGGGTCTGCTCCGGCAGAAACGGGCGCGGTGCACATAGTTGTCCGAATGCCGTCACGCTGGACGAGCAACAACTGTATTCTGCTCTGGAAGATTATTTTGCGCAAATGTTAGCGGACAAGTCCCGAATCGCAGATAAAATTTTAAAAGGATTTATGAAAAGATACGGGTCAGAAAATGAAAATGGAGAGCGGCAGCGCTCCTTACATAAAGATTTGCAAAGATGTCAGAAAAAGCGCAAGAAATATGCAGAAATGTATGCCGAAGATTTAATCACCAAAGAAGAATTAAAAGAGAATGTAGACGGCTTATTAGAACAGCAGAAACAGATTGAACAGCAATTAAAAATGATTTCCTTTAATTCGAATCGGGGCGAAGATATCCGGCAAATTATGGAGCAGACATTGCGGACTATGAATTATTCGCTGCGGGATATTGCAAACATCCGCTTAAAGCAGATTATTGATTATATTGAAGTAGATAGGGAGGGAAATGTGGATATTAATTTCCGATTGTTGAGGGAAGTAAATGAATGGGAGAGAGAACAAGCTGGGGTCGTGGGAATCATATGATTTCCGCGACTTTGCCATATTGTAAAATTTAATCAGTAATTTGAGAAAAAATCTCAGATTGTGTTTACAAAAGGAAAAAGCAGTGTATAATTATAGATAAAAGATGGAGGTAGAAGCTATGTTATGTCAGTTTACCGTGAAAAATTACAAAAGCATTCGTGAAGAGATGACTTTTGATATGCAGGCTACAGCTATTATGGAGCATAGAGATAGAATTATTAATACAGAGGATGGGGAAAACTTTTTGCCGGTATCGGTGATTTATGGTCCGAATGGAGGCGGTAAATCCAATGTACTGGAAGCATTGCATACACTGAATGCAAAAGTTTTAAGACCGCTGTGTGCGACTTGTGATAGGACAGAGTGTGAATACAAGGCAAGGAAGATTCCTGTGGAACCTTTTGCTTTTTCAGAAGAAATGAGAAAAGAGCCAACGGAATTTGAAGTGTTTTTCAGGACTCATATTGCAGAATACCGTTATATTCTTCATGTGAAAAAAGACTTTGTTGTTTATGAGAGTTTGGATAGGATAAAATTAGATACTGGGAGACGTTCAGCGCTCTTTGTAAGAAATACGAATGAAGTTGTGTTGAAAGGAGTGTTCGGCAAAATTAAAATTAGTGAAGAAATTTCGGAGAATCTGCCTTTATTATCATATTTAGGAATCACATATAAAAAGAACGAGGTGATTTCTGATGTAATTGAGTGGTTTGAAGAGTTTATTGACTTCTTAAATTATGGAAATCCAAGTCAAGAATTGCGAACAGCCATAGCTAAGACGGATGAAGTAAAAAAGCTTGTGCTGGATATGATTCGTGAAATGGATTTGGATATTGAGGATTTTCGTATTGAGGAAAAGGAAGAAAATTATATAGAAGTTTATACAAAGCATACAGTAAATGGATATAGTACGGAATTAACTTTGACGGAAGAATCCAGCGGAACAAAGAAGTTGTTTGGATTACTGCCTTTTATTGCAAGAAGTCTTGTTGTCGGAACAACTTTAGTGATTGATGAACTGGATGCAAAAATTCATCCGGTCTTGTTACACTATGTTATTACGTTGTTCAATAATATGGAAATTAATAAGAACGGCGCACAGCTAATCTTTACTTCACATGATTTGTCAACCATGAACAATGATATATTTCGCCGCGATGAAATCTGGTTTGTGGCAAAGGGAAAGGAACAGAATTCAAAACTTTATTCTCTGGTAGAATTTAAGAATGCTAAAGGTGAATCCGTTCGCATGGATGCAAAATACGACAAGCAATATTTAGAGGGCAAGTATGGCGCAGACCCATATCTGAAAAAGATTATAGATTGGAGTGATGTCAATGCCTAAAAAAGTCCGAACGGTGCAGTGGAGGAAGCAGAGGCGCAAAGAATATCTGGAGAAGAAGGAATATCGTTATTATATCTTCTGTGAGGGTAAGCAGACAGAACCGCTTTATTTTGAGGGGTTTAAGCAGCGGATAGAGGATAATCCCATTTATAAGGATATGGTTTTGATTGAAATTGAGCCATGTGCCGCAGAAACTATGCGGGTAATTGATATGGCTGAGCGATATGTCCGTAAAAACGGAATTGATAGAGGACAGATTTGGTGCGTGTATGATAAGGACAGTTTTCCGGCAAAAGATTTTAATGGCGTAGCAGAACGGGTAGAGAAGCTGAATTTGGAAAATCCGGAATTACAGTATCATGCGGCGTGGAGCAATGAGTGTATTGAGTTTTGGTTTATTTTGCATTTTGCTTATTATACTTCAAACAATCATAGAACAGAGTATATTAAATTTCTAAATGATAAGTTTAGAGAATTGGGCATTGGAAAGTATCAGAAGAATATGAAAGATATATTTAATATTCTAATGGAGAAAGGTAATTTAAAGCTGGCGATACGGTATGCGAAACGAATTATAGAGGAAAATAGGGGAAAAGCACCGGCGGACATTGCGCCGGGAACGAAAGTGTATGAGTTGGTAGAGGAACTGGCGAGGTACTTGCCGGAAGAATTATAAAGTATTTTGGAGGTAAGAAAGATGCGATGGATATTTATAAAAAATGGATAATGTAGATAGATTAGTGACTCATAACCAAGAACTGCAACAATGCGGGTTTTATATGAATATGTTGACATTGCCATTGATTAATGATATATAGTTTTATGAAGCAGAGTAGTTTTTTAATAATATATATGAAATTATTAAAAAGGAATCGTCGAATATTGCGTTAAGCAATACATATCCTGTGTCTCGTAATATTGATTCTATTAGTAATTTGAAGATGAATTTATGAGCAATACATACAATGCTAACGGAAATTATGGGGAACGAGGCAAAGGATATTGTAGATAAACATTAATGCTTTAATATTAAAATTTTGGCAGAGGAAGAAAGATAATGGGAAAAACATACGAAGAGTTATATGATAATCTTATTGGGGAAAAATTCAGGGCAAGTATTATAAGATATAGCCCTCAAAGTAAAATGTATAAATATTGTGGATATAGTCATAAGGTGGAGGGAAATGCTCTTGACCATTTATCTGAGATGATAATTGATGACATGATATTTTATGCTTTTACAGAAGAGGAAATTATAAAATTAAATGATGATATGAAAATATTAAGCGATTTAAGAATTGCTGCAAAATATGCATATGTAGAACGACTTCCCAAAAGACTGAATTCAAAATCGGATGGAACTATGGGGGAAGTTTTATTAGATATATTTATTCAGTTATCATCTGCAAATACTAAAAAGCTAGTTGCAAGGGCAAAGCATACAGAAATGAACAGTAGAAAGGAAATAACGGGCTATGATGCATTGTATTTTACTATTGAGGGGAATGAAAAATGCTTGTGGCTTGGGCAGGCAAAAGCAGGACAGAAAAAGTATTGCAAAAAAAGTATAGTTGAGGATTTGCAATTAAAATACAAAAAAGATTATTTTGCAGATACAGCATTTTATATAGCTGATAAAAATGAAGCAAAAGAGTTGGAAAATTTATTAGAAGAAATAAATAAGATATGTTATTTGGCCCAGATTAAGCAATGGAACAGCAATCAAAAAATTGATAGATTAGTAGATGTCCTTAGAAATAATAATGTAAAACTAAGAATTCCATGTTTAATATCTTACGCTCAAGATATATATAATGATAAGGATAAACTAGAGGAACTTATTAATGCGGAAATGAACGATATAATCAGTGAATTTGACATTAAGGTGTTCCCAATTGATATAGGATTAGACTATGATATTATTTTTTATATATTACCAGTTAAGGATGTGGATTATATAAGGGATAAAATTGTCGACTTAAAGAGGAAGTGGTGTGAAATGGAGTACTTATATGAATTGATAAGTTTACTTAATAAATATAATGAAAACTATAGAGAAGATGAAAATCGTATACGAGATTTGATTTGTTATATAGCAGATAATCCAGAATATATGCAAATCGAAATGTATCGAAGTGTAATTTTTGAAGCTGCTCAAAAATTAAGAATGTTTGGTTATATAAAAGGAAGTAGCAAAATATCACAAGATGAATTTGTATATGATGGATTGAATGATATTAAGCATTCGGCGGTACAAAATTATTATAGGTCAAAGGTTTTTAATAACAATTTACTTGATAGAAAACAAAAAGAAGTGATTGATACTTTTATGTCGCTGCAGAACAAAAGGATTTTAGTTAGTGCACCAACATCATTTGGTAAAACATTTTTATTACGTGAAATAATTTTCATGAATAGAGTACGTTATAAAAATATTTTGCTTCTTTTTCCAACTATAGCATTACTTAACGAAAATACAGACAGCATCAATCAGTTAGTTCGTGACCTATCTATGGAATATAAAGTCATAAATAATGTTTATTCTGGTATTGAACCAGAAGATAAACATATATTTATTTTAACACCAGAAAGAGCATTAAAACTTCTTGCAGATAATTCATTTCTACATATTGATTTCTTTTTTATGGACGAAGTATATAAGATTGATGAAGATTTTGACAGGAATGAAGATAGTAACAGCGAAGATGCAAATAGAGAGAGGCATGATGATGGTAACAGAGCAAAGGCATTTAGAATAGTATTATATTTATTAGCAAAAAGCGTTAATGAATATTATTTGGCAGGTCCTTATTTGAATTTAAGAAATGTAAAAGAAGGGATGCGGATTTTTTTAGAACGTAATCATATTACTACAATTCAAATAGAGTTTGAACCTACCTCTCGCATTGAGATTGAGGCGTGGAACAAAAGAAGTGTAGAATATCATCCGATATTAGGGGAAAGAGTTACGCAATTATATCAAAATTCTGGATTGAGTACGAAAGAAAAAGTGCGAGGAATTGTTAATTATTTGAAACAGAACAATTTAGGACAGGCAATATTTTACTGCTCTACACCTTCAAATTCAATGAAATATACTAAAGATATAATAGATGGTTTTCATGAAAATGATGTCAAAATTCCTTATGAATTTATAGAACACTTAAAGAAAAAATACAATGTGAAAATAGGAACAAATATTAATAGTACAAAGTACTGGGGATTAATTCATGCATTAGAGCATGGGGTGGGCATCCATCATGGGAAATTTCCTAAGTATATTCAAAATGAAGTACTAAGATTGTTTAATAATGGAGATTTTAATTATTTGTTTTGTACATCAACAATTATTGAGGGAGTCAACACGAACGCAAAGAATGTAATAATTATAAATAATAGTGTAGGTAATGTAACAATGACGGCATTTGCCTTAAAGAATATAAAAGGAAGGGCAGGAAGATATTATCATCACACAGTAGGGAGAGTATTTTATACCGCTGCGAAACAACGGCAAATAGAGCAGGCTGATGATATGCAATTAAATTTTCAAACATATGATGCGGCACCTGTTTTAAAGGCAGATATAGATAATGCTTTAATAGAGGATTTGGCAAATGAAAACAGAAATATTAAGTTAGAAAGAGAAAAAAGATTTAGAAAACAAATTCTTCCAGATACTGTTTTTAATAAGAATCGTTTATATCCAAGAGACATGCAGGAAAAATTTTTAGATTTTATAATGAGAAGAGATAATTTCCAATTGTTTGAAGGAATAATTAGTAATTCGGGAAACATACGGTATTTTTTGGAAAATAAGATTATTAATACAATTTTGAAAACCTTTGAAACAACCCAAATATTAGATGAAAAGAAAGCACGTATTTATTATGCAGTGGTATCAATGTATAGTCAACAAGGAACACTTGGAATATTGCAATATCAGATTGATAGACTTCAGGAGAGCAAAGAGGTAATTGAAGATAGAATAGATTCTGCATATATAAAAACATTTGGACAAATTAGAAATATTGTCGAGTATGAAGTACCTAAACTTTTATGTCTATTTGAATCATTGTTTCAACAGGCAGGAAGAATGCTAGGGTATAGTATGGATGATTTTAATATGTCGTCTATTATTAGGTTTTTTGAACTTGGAATCACAACAGAGTTAGGACTATTTCTTGTAGAATATGGGTTTCCGGCTGATACGATAAGAGACTTGGAGAAAAAAGTTCCTGTAATCGGAAGGGTGGAAGCTTTGGAAGCTGTAGTTTATTTGCAGCGTAATCCCCAAATAATTTATAGTATTATGGATACTTATGAACGAGAGTTATTTAGCAGGGCTGAGAAAGTTCTACAAAAGAGGAAATAGGAATATTACAGATGTACATGAGATGACCAACACCCAGCTCAATTGTATTATTCAGAAGATTGAAGTGGACAAAAAGGGAAACGTAGAAAATTTCCTGCAATTGTTTGGAGACTTGGATTTGGATGAAGCTGTGTTAATTAGAGACAACTATATTGCTGAAATAGGCGCTTCTACTTCAGTTAAATGAAATAAGACAGCAAGGAAGAACCATATGCACGCACTAATAGTACTCTTGACCAAAACATTCGCATTTGCGACAACCGTACATAAGGATGTAACAGAGCGTCTGCTCCGTATTAATCCGTCCTTAGCGGCGCAGGCTAGGAAGATTTTAGACATCAACAAATCCGAACGTCACATTCGGGGGGGACTGGCAACGAAAGATAAGTACATGCATGAGAGAGTAATGCGGGAGATGGCGCACTAAGAGTCTGTGAAACTTTTTCTGTAAAGTAAAGAAATAACCGGTCTTCTATGATAAAATAAAAATCATAGGAGGCCTTTTATTATGGCAAGAGAAAAGAAAAATGTACACAAGGTTGAAATGACAGAAGGAAAACGCAACATCATCCAGATGCTCCTGCAGGAATACGATATTGAGTCCGCCCAGAACATTCAGGAGGCTTTAAAAGACCTGCTCGGCGGAACCATTAAAGAAATGATGGAAGCAGAAATGGATGACCATCTTGGTTACGGGAAGTCCCAGCGTTCCGACAATGATGACTACCGCAACGGCTACAAGAAAAAGCAGGTCAACAGCAGCTATGGAAGCATGGAAATTGCAGTGCCGCAGGACCGAAAATCCACGTTTGAGCCGCAGGTCGTGAAAAAGCGGCAAAAGGACATTTCCGATATCGACCAGAAAATCATCTCCATGTACGCAAAAGGCATGACCACACGCCAGATATCGGAAACATTAGACGATATTTATGGCTTTGAAGCATCCGAAGGATTCATCTCCGATGTGACAGACAAAATCATGCCACAGATTGAGGACTGGCAGAACCGCCCCCTCTCAGAGGTTTATCCGGTGCTTTACATAGATGCCATCCACTACTCTGTGCGCGACAACGGCGTAATCCGTAAACTTGCGGCCTATGTTATTCTGGGCATCAGCCAGGACGGATACAAAGAGGTTCTAACCATTGAAATCGGGGAAAATGAAAGTGCCAAATACTGGCTTTCCATTCTCAACGGGTTAAAAAACAGAGGCGTAAAAGACATCCTGATTGTCTGTGCGGACGGACTGGCCGGAATAAAAGAAGCGATTGCAACAGACTATCCCCAGACAGAATACCAGAGGTGTATTGTCCATCAGGTGCGGAATACCATGAAATATGTGGCTGACAAAGACAGAAAACCCTTTGCGGCAGACCTGAAGACCATCTACCAGTCGCCCACAGAAGAAAAAGCACTGGAAGCATTAGAACGGGTAACGGAAAAATGGAACACAAAATATCCAAACTCCATGAAGAGCTGGAAACAGAACTGGGATGCCATATGCCCTATCTTCAAATTTTCCAGCGATGTACGAAAGGTCATATACACCACAAACGCAATCGAAAGCTTAAATGCAACCTATCGTAAGTTAAACCGTCAGAGAAGCGTATTTCCTAGCGATACCGCCTTGTTAAAAGCACTATACCTGTCAACGTTTGAGGCGACCAAGAAATGGACCATGTCGCTGCGAAACTGGGGGCAGGTCTATGGGGAGTTAAGCATTATGTATGAAGGACGGCTGCCGGAATAAATTCGGGAAAGCCTTTTTAACAGGTGGAATTTTCCGCCTGCTCTTGACATGCCCCGGCATGTATTGATATAAATAAAGTAAAAGCTGAAATCCCAATAAAGAGATTTCAGCCCAAACATTATCATAGAAGATTAGTATTTACAGACTTCTCTTCACACACTCCGCACTAACGTCACAATACAAAAAATAAGAGATACCACCCATTGATTCGAGCCGTACATCGTATGTGTTTCAGGTTCGAATCAATTTTGATGGTATCTCTTGTTTTGTTTAACTAATAGATAAATGCCACGCCTGTTTCTTTTTCATCGTCCATTATGCCGGCGTCTGGTATTTCTTCAGTACTTCCATCACGTTATAGAAAGCAGTCTTTGGCTCGAGGTTTTCCGTGAAAAGACCGGAATGCGTTCCATAAACCTGATAATCATAGTTGGTTTTATCTTCCAGTAATTCCGGACGGTCCAGCAATCCCCAGATACTAACGTTTGTCAAAGTATTCGGATATTTCTGTGCAAATTTGCAATATTGGCTGAAAAGGTTTTTATATTTCTTTGCGTGTTGAGCGATGTCAGTAGCAGTTATCTGGTCTTTCTTTTGTGTTTCGGGACTGAGCCTTACTGTCAATTCATTAATACCTACTTTTACGCCCTTTTTGGCAAATCTGGCCATAGCATTGCCGACGTCCGTGGCCTCCGGCCAACCAGTGAGAACATAGCCTTCCATACCCATGCAATCTAACAGCTTATTATTGGCATCTGCATTCAGATAATCAATTAAAGCTTCAATATAGTCGGTCTTTGGCGCTTGGAAACAGTTGAAATCATTGTAGAATAACGGAATATCTTTTCCGGTTTCTTTCACTGCTTCCTGGGCGAACTGGAATGCGTATTTGATATATTCACCGCCAAGTATCTGATAGAACTTACCGGTGTTATAGAGGTGAAGTCCCGTTGTTTCATCGACTGGAGTATTCGCACTCGTATCAACCGCCTCGTTAATGACATCCCATGCGATAACGGTTCCCGGATATTTTGTCTCGAAGTGCTTGATTACCTGTGACTCATAACTCTTCATACGGTCGAGCAGCGTCTCTTTATCGACGAGCTCGGCAGTTGTATCCCAACCCGTATAGAAGAACTCGTCTTTCATACTTGCTTCCCAGATAAGCACATGTCCGCGAATGCGCAGACCGTTGGCAATCGCCCACTCTACCATCTCGTCAGCCTGCTCGAAGTTGCAGACAGGAGTGCCGTCGCCCTGCTGTGATGCCTCGACATCAAGAAGTGAGTATCCTTTCATTTCATTTTCAAAAGATACGATATCAAAATGTTTCTTCGCTAATTCCGTAAACTCCTGATTTTGTGTCTTTTCGTAATTTACAACAGTACCCATATTAAAATCAGCGAGGTCTTTCAGGTTTTCAATAGGTGGTACCGGCGTCGGGGGGATTGGCGTCCTAGTTGGCCTGTTTGTTGGAGTATCGCTGGCTGGCGGCGCTGACTGTGTCGGCGGTGTCGGTGTAGCTGTCGGCGTCGGTGTCGGAGTGCTGTTTGTTGACTTATCTGTTGACTTTTTAATGACAGTAACTTTACAGATAGCCTTTGCTTTTTTGTTCTTTTTGGATGTGGCGGTAATTTTTGCCGTACCAACTTTCTTTGCTTTGACAACGCCTCGTTTATTAACCGTTGCCACTGATTTGTTACTGGATTTCCACGTTACTTTTTTGGATGCTTTGGCAGGCTTCACTTTTTTTACTTTTAACGTGAACTTACTGCCCACAGCTAATTTTTTCTTTTTGGCAGAAAGCGTTATCTTTTTCGTTTTCGGTGCAGCTTTTACTTCCGGGATGGCAGAAAAAGCGGTAACACAAAGAGCCATGGATAAAGCAACTGCGCAAGTCTTTTTCAGTAATCTCTTCATTCTCTTTTTGGCATAATTGAAAAGGTCGTTTCATTATGCCGCTCCTTTCTTCATATTTGATATATTAATAGTAACAAAAAAAACAACATTGTACAATGATTTATTATGGAATATTTGCTTTTCCGTCTCATAGGATTTAGTGAACATTGTGTGATTTATCCTAAAAATCGAGTCGAAAACTTGTTATTTTTGACTGATGTGCTATAATGATACTACAAAAATTCGTTAAAGGAGGAAATTTCATTGGGACAGTCAACCTTTAGAGGGGGAGCGCATCCATATGAGGGAAAAGAACTCACGATGGATTATCCGATTGTGAAACTGGAGCCGGGACAAGAACTGGTCTTTCCTATGAGCCAGCATATCGGAGCTCCGGCAACTCCAATCGTATCCGTAGGAGATACCGTTAAAATAGGGCAGACACTTGGCGAGGCAGGCGGATTTGTTTCCGCGAATGTGATTAGTTCCGTATCCGGTGAGGTCAAGGCAGTGGAACCGCGGGTGTTATCATCCGGCGCCAAAGAAACCTGTGTCGTTGTTGCAAATGACGGTGAGGACGAGACGATAGAAAGATTTGGGATAGAGCGTGATTATACAACATTATCGAAAGAGGAAATCCGTAGCATAATCAAGGATGCCGGCATTGTCGGCATGGGGGGAGCAGGATTTCCCACTCACGTAAAACTATCGCCAAAAAATGAAGAAGATATTGATTATGTAATTATCAACGGGGCAGAGTGCGAGCCGTATCTGACATCGGATTACCGCGCGATGATTGAGCGCACGGAAGACCTTATAACCGGTCTGAAAGTAATGTTGTCTTTGTTTGATAACGCCAAAGGTATTATTGCCATTGAGGATAATAAATCAGAAGCAATTGCCAAACTTCAATACTTGACGGAAAATGATGCGGACATTTCAGTAAAATCATTAAAGACCAAATATCCGCAGGGAGCCGAGCGTCAGGTTATATATGTAGCTACGAAACGCAAGATTAATTCCGGTATGCTGCCGGCAGACGTCGGCTGCATTGTGGATAACGTGCAGACGGTTTTGGCCGTGTATGATGCTGTTTGTAAAAGAAAACCTTGTATTTCCCGCATTATGACATTGACGGGAGACGCTATGGAACAGCCGGCGAACTATGAAGTCCGCTTAGGGATGAGTCATGCGGAAGTTCTCGAGAAAGCGGGAGGATTGCATGAAGAAGCGGAAAAGATAATTTCCGGAGGCCCGATGATGGGCATGGCGATGTATGATTTGAATACGCCGGTGATTAAGACAAGTTCGTCCATACTGGCGCTGTCGACCGATGAAGCGGCATTGCAGGAACCGACGAACTGCATTCACTGTGGCCGGTGCGCCAAAGTATGCCCGAGCCGTCTTGTTCCGCAGATGATGATACAGGCAATCAAAAGAAATGATTTGGAGCAATTTGAGAAATTAAATGGTATGGAATGTTATGAGTGTGGTACTTGTACCTATGTATGTCCGGCCAAAATTCGTCTGACACAAAAGTTTAAACAGGCCAGACGAGAGGTTATGGACAAACGTAAAAAGTAAAAGGCCGCAAATGTGGAAGAATGGAGGAAACAATGGAAGAGAAGCTGTTAAATGTATCTTCATCTCCTCATGTACGGGATCATTCATCAACAAAATCCATCATGAGAGATGTTGTAATCGCACTATTGCCGGCCACGATTGTTGGTATTTACAATTTCCGGCTTAGCGCTGTTTTAGTAATTTTAACCTGCTGTGTATCCTGCGTATTGTCAGAGTATATATGGCAGCGTCTGATGAAGCAGAAAGTGACGACATATGATTTCAGTGCGTTATTGACGGGACTGCTGCTTGGCTTAAATCTGCCGGCTACGATGGGAAGTCCTAAGTACTTATGGATGTGCATACTCGGCAGTGTGTTTGCTATCGTTGTAGTGAAGCAGTTATTTGGCGGTTTAGGGCAGAACTTTATGAACCCGGCGCTTGGCGGCCGTTGCTTTTTGATGTTGTCATTCAGCAGTATTATGACAAGTTTTACAGTAGAAAAAGGAGCCAACTGGCTTTATGGGATTTCCGTGGATGCGACAAGTGCAGCCACTCCTTTGATGCAGGTAAAGCAGGGAGAGCTGCCAAAACTGACAGATATGTTTTTGGGAACGACGACGGGAAGTATCGGAGAGACTTCGGTAGCAGCCTTGCTGTTAGGAGCCGTTTACCTGTTGGTTCGCCATGTCATCGACTGGAAAATTCCGGTGATATACATTGCCAGTTTTGCCGTGTTTAACGTGATATTAATGATGGCGACAGGAGATGCGACATATCCGCTCTTGTTTGAACTTTGCGGCGGCGGTTTAATATTGGGGGCGTTCTTTATGGCAACCGACTATGTCACGAGCCCGATTACTTCCAAAGGGAAAATCATATACGCCGTTTTGCTTGGTCTGCTGACCGGACTGTTCCGCTTCTTCGGCGAGGCGGCAGAGGGAGTATCGTTTGCCATTATCATAGGCAACCTGTTTGTACCGTTGATTGAACGCTATACCGTTCCGAGAGCATTTGGAAAGGGGGGCAGGCGCAATGAAGAAGAGTAATATGATTAAGGACGCTGTTATTTTATGTATTATTACGTTAATCTTAGGGGCTATGCTTGCCGGCGTTTATACGATTACCAAAAAGCCGATTGAGAAAGCGCAGGCAACTTCGAATAATAAAGCCTGTGAAGCGGTTATTGCCTCGGGAGACGCCGTAAAAAGCACGGTTTCCACGGGAGAAGCAGTCAAATTTTTATCTTCCCATGATTTGAGCAATCAGGAAGTCAAAGACGGAAATGCCTCCGAGGGGCTTCTTTCCGAATTTGTTGATATTTTGGAAATCCATCCTACGAAAGATGAGGGATATGTTTATCTGGCGGATGCATTGAAAGGATATGGCGGCAAAATCAGTTTTGCCCTTGGCGTAGACAAATACGGTGCGACAACGGGCATTTCCATTACTTCGCAGACAGAGACTGCGGGGCTTGGCGCCAAATGTGAGGATGAGGACTTCCAAAAACGTTTTGTCGATTTGTACAATATTAGTGAGACAGAGGAGCTCTTTTCCAAAGAAGCGCCGGCAGAAGAGGTTGTTACGGACGGAGAGGGAAGAGACCGGCATTTAAAGACGCAGGTACAGGCAATTACCGGGGCAACGGTTACGTCGCGTGCTATTACAAGGGCAGTAAAAGGGATTCTTTTCTATCATGCCTTTCATATAGAATCAATGATGGGAGAGGGGGCAGCGAATAATGAATAGATTAACAGAACGTCTCCATAACGGAATCATCAAAGAAAATCCGACCTTTGTCATGATGCTCGGCATGTGTCCGACGTTAGCGGTTACTTCGACCGCAATGAACGGCTTAGGAATGGGCCTTTCGACTACCGTTGTATTAATCTTATCCAATATTTTGATTTCTTTATTGAGAAAAGTGATTCCGGATAAGGTGCGGATTCCTGCCTTTATCGTGATTGTGGCATCTTTTGTTACGATTGTACAGCTTACGCTGCAGGCGTATATTCCGTTTTTGTATTCGGCATTGGGTGTGTACATTCCTCTGATTGTAGTAAACTGTATTATTTTGGGACGCGCGGAGTCATATGCGTCTAAAAATCCAGTTTTCGCTTCTGCTTTTGACGGAATAGGAATGGGACTTGGTTTCACGATAGGATTGACGCTTATCGGTATTTTTCGGGAAATCCTTGGCTCAGGTGCAATTTTCGGACATAGTTTTCTGCCGGAAGCAGTCAATATTTCCATTTTCGTTATGGCGCCGGGAGCATTTTTCGTACTTGCCGGATTGACGGCAATACAGAACAAACTGAAGATGCCAAGCGCCACGAACGTTTCCGATGAAAAGCAAGAAGATAGTATTGCGGAAGAGGAAGCTCCGGACACTGTCGGAGAAGAGATTCTGCAGGCAGAGGGAGAAGAGCGAGAGGAGGCAGAGAAAGAATGAGTTTATTTACTATTCTGTTTACGGCGGCCTTAGTAAACAATTTTGTACTTAGCCAGTTTTTGGGTATTTGCCCATTTTTAGGAGTTTCCAAAAAAGTAGAGACGGCAGCCGGTATGGGAGGGGCGGTTCTATTTGTCATTACCCTGTCCTCCGCTATCACGAGTGTGTTGTACAATTTCCTGCTTGTGCCAAATGACTTGCAGTATTTGAATACTATTGTTTTTATTATGGTAATTGCCGCGTTAGTTCAATTTGTAGAGATGGTACTGAAAAAGATGATGCCGTCGCTGTACAAATCGCTCGGCGTCTATCTGCCGTTGATAACGACGAACTGTGCGGTGCTCGGTGTAGCGCTGCTCAGTGTACAGAATGACTATACAATTATAGAGAGTATTGTCAACGGTGTAGGAGCTTCCATTGGTTTCTTTTTGGCAATTGTATTGATGGCGGGAATACGTGAGAAGCTTGAGACGAGCAATATTCCGGAGCCGTTTAAAGGAACGCCGATTACGCTTATAACTGCCGGCCTGATGGCCATTGCTTTTTGCGGCTTTGGCGGCGTCGGATTTTAGAGAGGAGGGCAAATGAAATGACAGTAATTATTTGGTCAGTAGCGCTTCTTGCACTCCTTGGTATTCTGATTGGTATTCTGCTTGGAGTGGCGGGTAAAGTGTTTGCTGTTGAAGTAGACGAGCGTGTGACACAGGTTCGTGAAAGTCTTCCGGGAAATAACTGTGGCGGCTGCGGTTATGCGGGCTGTGACGGATTGGCGGAAGCTATTGTTGCGGGAGAGGCACAACTGAGCGCCTGTCCGGTAGGAGGCGCCGCAGTTGCGGCTAAAATTGCGGAGATTATGGGGATGGAAGACTCTTCCGCAGAGGTGGCCCGTAAGGTTGCGTATGTCAAATGTTCGGGTACCTGCGAGCGCACAAAATCACAATATCATTATGTAGGTGAAACCGACTGTCGGGAAGCGGCAGTAGTACCGGGGCGCGGAGAAAAGGCGTGCTCGTATGGCTGTCTGGGACTTGGCTCCTGCGTAAAGGAGTGCCCGTTTGACGCCATCCATATAAAGGACGGAATTGCCGAGGTAGACAGGGAGAAATGCGTGGCCTGCGGACGTTGTGTCGCCGTCTGTCCGAACCATGTAATCGAATTGATTCCGGATGCTTCTGCCTATGCGGTACAGTGTAATTCCGAGGATAAAGGAAAAGATGTTATGGCTGTCTGTGAAACCGGATGTATCGGCTGCGGTATCTGTGTGAAACAGTGTGAGTTCGATGCCATAACGTTAGAAAATAATCTCGCAAGAATTGACGGGGAGAAGTGTCAGGGCTGCGGGAAATGTGCGGAAAAGTGCCCGAAGAAAGTAATCTTTGCCAGAGATTAGTTTACAATGTGTAACCACTTTTGCGAAAACAAAGAAACTGCAAATCAGCGGAAGTTATTTCAGGCCGATTTGCAGTTTCTTCTTGTCTTTCAGATGACTGCATTTCTCAGCCATCCATTTTTGTATGTCAGAAATTTTCAATTAAAATGACGCTTTGTTTTTTGATTTGACGTATCATTTTCTTTTTCCGGTAGTACAATAATGGTACAATTAGCGCTTACGCCGCAGGATAGTAAAGTGGCGGTAATGGTAACGGTACCGGGGGCAATTGCAGTAACTACGCCTCGTGAGTTGACAGTGGCAATATCTGTATCTCCGCTTTCAAAGACCGGCTGCTCCAATGATGTGTTTGGCTTTACAATTGTTTCCAAACGAAGCCGGCGGTTCACGGCAATTTTTGATTGACGTTTCATAAATTTAATGCCGACTGCACTTGGTGAAACCCGAATCCTGCATTTGAGGATTTTTGCCACCTTTTTTTTCTTTTTTACAGTCGCTATTATTGTAGTGGAGCCAACCGTCAATGCTTTTACCGTAATCTTTTTCTTTGATGCGGTATTTTGCTCAATGAAAGCAACTGACGGATTGGAAGAAGAAAACGAAACTTTCTGCCGCTTTTTCAAATTGTATATGCGTAGCTGATAATTACTACCGACCGTCAGATTAAGCCTTTTTACATTAAGCTTTAACTTCTTTGGCGCTGCGTATGTAACTGTCGCAAAGGAAGATAAGGTCGACGTAATCATAAAAGCAATTGCCAAAAAAAGAGTGACTTTTCTTTTCATAAAAAGGTCTCCTTTCCTGACGATAATATGTGTATGATATTCTTTACAATGACAATGTAACATTTGGCTATGGCACAAAAATGTCACTTTGCGCCAACCTCTTGAAATCTGTTTTTCTACATGTTAAAGTATCAATAAATAAATCAAATAAACTCGGATTTTGAAACGGAGGGAGAGAAATGCAACGGATTTTGATTGTTGATGATAACGAAGATATTCGCGAGGTATTGGGTACTTATGTTGCGAAAGAGGGATTTGAGCCGGTAGTTGCCAAAGATGGTTTTGAGGCTCTGGATATGTTTCACAAAACGAATCCGGCAGTTATTTTATTGGATGTTATGATGCCGGGCATGGACGGGTATAAAGTATGCGAGAGGATACGCAAAGAGTCGGATGTTCCGATTCTTTTAGTTACGGCAAAAGGGGAAGACTATGAGCGTGTCATGGGACTGGATATCGGAGCCGATGACTATATTGTAAAACCTTTCAACGCTACCGAAGTTATGGCGCGCGTGCGTGCCGTTCTCCGCCGTATGGGGAGAGCAGATACAACCGATGATAAAAAGGTGCTTAACATTAGTGATTTAACGATTAACATTGAGGCATATACCGTTTATGTAGGCGCAGAAAAATTGCCGATGACGAAAAAGGAAGTAGAGACGATGTGGATACTTGCAGGCAATCCGAGTAAAGTATTTACGAGGGATAATCTGTTAGACAGTTTATGGGGACAGGATTATTTTGGCGACAGCCGTACGGTAGACTCTCATATTAAACGGCTGCGTGCCAAGTTGGACAAAGTACCACATCCGGATTGGGAAATTAAGACGATTTGGGGATTAGGTTACAAATTTGAATTGACGGTATAAGGAAATATAAAAAAATATGAAGAAGATATTTTGGCGTGTGTTAATATATTTCAGCGTTGTGTTATTAGTTTTTACGATTTTGATAGGGTTAATGTTTACCCGCTTTAACCGGACGAACATTGTCGGTGCGTACAAACAGCAGTTAGGGGACTTAGCTACCGGTGTATCCAAGCGTACCAGTCGTGCGGCAAAAGATGGAAATGTAGAGGATTTTATCAATTATCTTCGCGCCATTGAAGATTTTGGAAATCTTCAGCACATTGATATTTGGATTGTGTCCAACACAAAAAGTAAAGCAGCCTTGGATCCGGACTATACGAATGTGGATTTGAATAGTATAAAATTGCCGGAGCAGACGCAGGCAATTTTACAGACTGCGTTTGCTGGAAAAAAGAAAAACTATAGTGCATACGATGATATGTATAAGAAAGAAATGCTGCATCTGGCTCAGCCGATTCGCAATAAAAGCGGCGAAGTGAGCGGCGCCGTTCTCGTATCCGGTCCTATGGAAATGCAGGAAAACACCGTTGTACAGTACCAGAAATATATGTTCATTTGTATCATAGTGGGAGGGGTACTGGCGTTTGTTCTGGCTTTGTATTTTTCGAGGCAGTTAGTGCAGCCGATTATAAAAATTAAAGAAGCTGCCCTTGTTTTGGCAGCGGGAGAGTATGCGCACAAGACAGGTATTGTGCGCAGAGATGAGTTGGGGGCGTTGGCGGAAAGTATGGATATCCTCTCCGAACGGCTCGTGGAGGCAGAACAATTCCGCGAAGATTTAGAGCAGAGCAGGCGTGACTTCTTTTCTAACGTGTCACATGAACTGCGGACGCCGATTGCCGTTGTCAAGGGATATGCGGATACGCTGGCGGACGGATATGTCACGGATGAGAAAAAGCAGAAAGAATACATTGAGAGAATCCGCAGGGAGTGCAGCGGTATGGAACGGCTCGTTTCTGATTTGCTGATTCTGTCACGAATGCAAAATCCGGATTATGAGCTGAATATGGAAGTGCTGAACGTCATTGCGGTAGCGCAGGACGCCATGCGCAGCATGCGTATTCTGATGAAAGAAAAGGATTTGACAGGCGAAGTAACATATGAGGACGAATGCTCTCTTATCAATGGAGACTATGATAGAATACGACAGCTATTTACGATTCTTTTGCAAAATGCGGTCAAATACTCGGACGAGAGAAGCACGGTTGCCGCACATATTGCCCGTGGAAACGGCAAGATTACCGTCAGCGTACATGACTATGGAAGTGTAATTCCCGAACAGGAATGGGAAAGTGTATTTGAAAAATTTTACCGCGCCAGCAATCATGGCGAAAAAGAAGGCTCCGGCCTTGGGCTTGTTGTGGCGAAAAATATTGTGGAACGCCATAAGGGGCATATTTTTGTCCGCAGCGACAAAAAAGGGGGAACTTGTTTTACAATAGAATTTCCAGAAACTTCTGAAAAAATTTCTTGATATATTGGCAATTTTTCAGTATACTAGTAATAACAAAATAAGTGTGTTTCCTGAAATGTTCGATACCTTCTGAATTTTTGAACCTACAATACTTTAAACGGGATTCCTATATCTGTAGTTGGATGTCGGGCCGTCACTGCCGCGAGGTATTATGGTCACATAGCAACGGAAGGCAGAAGATTACATGCGGTCGCCCACCTAGCACTAGCTAGGAGTCAAAAATCAGGAGCCGGCATTTTGGGTATATACGAATATTTGGGCAGCGAATTATCGCTGCCCTTAAGTCATTTTAAAGGAAAGTGGAGATTGTTATGAAAAATGGATTCTTAAAAGTGGCGGTATCGACACCGGACTTAAAAGTGGCAGATTGCCAATATAACAAACAACAGCTTGTAAAAAAGACGATAGAAATGGATAAGAAAGGTGTAAAACTTTTGGTTTTTCCGGAGTTGTCGTTGACCGGATACACCTGCGGCGACTTGTTTTTGCAGGACACATTACTGCGCGGCGCCAAAGAGGCGCTTTTTGCGTTTGTGCAGGAGACAAAACAAACGGAGATTGTTACCGTTCTCGGTATGCCGTTAGAGCATAAGGGGAAGCTGTACAATGTTGCCGTTGTCGTCGACCACGGCAGTATCCGCGGCGTTGTGCCGAAAACATTTCTGCCGAATTACGGTGAATTTTATGAGGCGAGGCAGTTTTCGCCGGGGATTGGAGAGATTTCGTGGCATATGTTTGAAAACGGCGAGATGGTACCTTTTGGCTCTAATCAGGTATTTGTCGACTATGTGCGTGAGCAATTATGTTTTGCGGTTGAGATTTGCGAAGATTTGTGGATGCCGAATCCGCCGTCGACCAAATTAGTCTCATCCAATGCACTGCTTGTCGTCAACTTATCGGCCAGCAATGAATTGACCGGAAAATCGCAGTATCGCCGCGAACTCGTTAAAGGGCAGTCGGCGCGGACGATTTGTGCTTATTTGTATGCCGATGCCGGCGAGGGAGAATCGACGACGGATATGGTATATGCCGGGCACAATATGATTGTGGAAAACGGTATTCTCTTAGCTGAGAGCAGGCCATTTGCGGCTGACAAAGATTTGATAACGGAAATTGATTTGGGACGGCTGCAAAGCGAGCGCCGTCGCATGGGCACATTCTTTCAGCGTCCGGAGGGAGAAAAATATCCGGCCCTGTTACAAAATAGCTGCCAATTTGGCAAAGACGAAGAGACGGTGCTGACAAGAACGTATGAGAAAACCCCGTTCGTTCCCGCGGATTCTGAACATCGGGAAGAGCGTTGCAGGGAAATTATGGATATTCAGTCAAACGGACTGGCGAAGCGGCTGCGTCATATCGGCTGCCGGCATGCCGTCATCGGCTTATCCGGAGGGTTGGATTCTACATTGGCGCTTTTAGTTACCGTATGCGCCTTTGAACTGCTGCGACTGCCAAGAGAGGGAATTGTATGTGTGACGATGCCGTGTTTCGGCACGACAGACCGCACGTATGACAATGCGGTGAAACTGGCGTCAGAGCTTGGCACAACGCTGAGGGAAATCCCGATTAAGGAAGCTGTATTGGAGCATTTTGCAAATATTGGACAGGACAAAGACACACATGATATCACCTATGAAAACAGTCAGGCGAGGGAGCGCACGCAAATTCTTATGGATATTGCCAATCAGGTAAACGGACTCGTCATCGGTACGGGCGATATGTCTGAGCTGGCGCTTGGTTGGGCCACATACAACGGCGACCATATGTCGATGTACGGAGTGAACTGCTCCGTGCCAAAGACGTTAGTGCGCTATCTGGTGCAGTTTTTTGCTGATACGTGCGGCAATGACGCCTTAAAAGAAATCCTCTATGACGTTTTGGATACGCCGATTAGTCCGGAACTGCTGCCGCCGAAAGACGGAGAAATCGCCCAGAAAACAGAAGATATCGTAGGGCCTTATGAGCTGCATGATTTCTTCCTTTACTATATGATGCGTTTCGGTTTTACGCCAAAAAAGATATTTCGTCTGGCGGTGTACGCCTTTGAGGATGAATATGACGAAGAGACAATTTTGCACTGGTTGTCCACATTCTGTCATCGATTCTTCCGGCAGCAGTACAAACGTTCCTGTCTACCGGATGGACCAAAGGTGGGAACGGTATCCTTATCTCCGCGCGGTGATTTGCGGATGCCGAGTGATGCGAGCGACGCACTGTGGAGGGCGGAATTAGACAGTATTCGTGACAGCCTTGTCTAATGCGGTGCGAATGCCCTCGATTAACAGGGTTTCCGTGTATTTACTCTTCTCGGAAAGTGGAATGTCGTCCAGAGAAGTTCCGGCAACCAATTGTTTTTCAATTGTCTCCAGAGATGGTTTCACAAGCGGGTACATGGTTGTGACGGATTTATCTAAATTCACAAGAGATACACTCTTAATCTGGTCAGCATCTACGACAAGTTCCAGATTCAGTGTCGATTCGCCAAGTTTGACCTGTGAGGTGTAAACGCCGGGAGCGTATGTGCTGCCCGTTTGTTCCGTCTTGTTATCGTCGGATGATTTGGAGGGTAAAAACATAAAGACAAGCAGCAGAATGAGCAGGATACCGAGTCCTGCGAAGATTGCCGTATAAATTAATTCTTTTGTCTGGATGACAATGATTTTTGTTTTTGCCATGGAATAGCCTCCTTTGGTGTTTACCGTGGTAATGTGCTTATTGCTAATATATGAGCGGACAGGCGTAACTATGCGTGGTTTTTGAAAGGGGGACAGGCCGTGGCATTACAATTTATTACAGGGGCGTCGGGCAGCGGGAAAAGTTCGGAATTATATACCCGAATCCGTAAGGAAGCGGCAAAGAATCCGGACACGCAATACTTTTTTCTCGTGCCTGACCAGTTTACGCTCGAGACGCAGCGCACGCTGGTAGAGCAAAATGACGGCAAGGGAATACTCAATATCGACGTCCTCAGTTTTCACCGGCTTGCATACCGTGCGTTTGAAGAGATTCCCGCAATGAGGAAGACCGTGTTGGAAGATATGGGGAAAATGATGCTTCTTCGCAAAGTATTCACGGAGCAAAAGAAGAATTTATTATACTTTAAGCGAGGCTTGCACCGGATTGGTTTTTTGGATGAGTGCAAGTCCTTTTTGTGCGAGCTGGCCCAGTATGCCATAAGCGACGAGGACTTTGAGACAATGCTTTCTGCGGTAGGGAAAGACAGTTTGATGGGATTAAAACTCAGGGATATCCGCCTCATCTACCGGAAATTCCAAGAGAAATCAGGCGATACCTATATGATGGCGGAAGAGCTGGTGCCGCAGTTGACCGGCATTGTGAGCAGCATGCAGAAGATAACAGACAGTGTGATTTGTCTGGATGGTTTTACCGGTTTTACGCCGACCCAGTATGAACTGCTGGGTGAACTGCTATCTTGTTGTCGGGATATGTATGTGACGGTGACGACAGATGTTGGCGGGAAACGCAGCCATGTTTTCCGGATTAGTTCGGAGACGATTCGCCATCTGACAAGGCGGGCAGGTGAGCGGGGGGTACCCGTGTCGGCTCCGGTTTACACGGGAAAAGGCCCCGAACACATTCCATACCGCGTTGCCGACAATGAAGAACTTGCCTTTCTGGAAAAAAATCTCTTTTGCTTCAGTCCGCAGCAATGGTTGTCCGAGCCGGAAAATGTAGCGGTTGTCCTGTGCCACAGAGAGTGGGACGAAGCCGCTTATGTGGCGAGAAAGATTTGGTGGATGGTGCAGGAACAGGGATATCAATATGAGGATTTTGCCGTGGTGACGGCGAATATAGCCGCCTATGAGCAGGAATTGTCAAAAGAAATGCAGCGGTTTGCCATCCCCTTTTTTATGGATTATAAAAAGAGCATAGGAGCGAATGCCATGGCGGAGTTCATCGTGGCGTTCTGCAATATGGCCGAGAAAGGACTGGATTACGAGAGCACATTTCGTTTTCTGCGCTGCGGATTGTCGCCGCTGACAAATGAGCAGACCGACCGTCTGGAAAATTATGTGCTGGCGCAGGGGCGTCGGGGATTGGCGGCATATCAGCAGGAGTGGCAGCGGGATGTCAGGCATTTGGATATAGTTGAGATAAATGAATACCGACGGACTTTTTTGAATGCGGTGGAAGAGACGCTGCTGGCGCTTCAGGGAGGAAAAAAGACTGTCCGTGACTTTACGACAATACTGTATCAGTTATTGCTGAAAAATAACGTATATGACAGGCTGCGGGAAAAGAGCAGGCAGTTTGAGAAAGACGGACAGATAATTTTCGCCAATGAGTACCGGGGAATCTATCGTCTTATGATGAATCTGCTGGATGAGCTGGTAGAATTGATGGGCTTGGAAACGGTGACCTTTCATGAATACGCAGAGTTGCTTGGCGCTGGTATTTCCGAGGGATTAGTGGGCTTTATTCCACCTGCTTCTCACGAAGTTGTCATAGGCGATGTGCGCCGTACCCGATTGAAAAACGTAAAAGTCCTGTTCTTTCTCGGGGTAAATGACGACTGCATTCCCAAAAGCGCAGGGGCGCCGGGGATATTGTCAGAAGCGGAGAGAAGAAAGCTTGCCGCAGCGGGAGTACAATTGTCCGAAGAGGCGGAGAAAGAAGCTTATACAGAGCAGTTTTATCTGTATCTGGCGCTGACGAAAGCTTCTGACAAAATCATACTGACGTATTCTGCCATGAGCGCTGACGGAACGAGCAAACGCCCGGCCTATCTGATTGATAAGATACGAAGTCTCTATCCGAAACTAGCGGTGCAGTGGGAGGAACAGGAACAGTCGGTACATAAGATTCTCGGCAGTGACGCAGGAAAATCCTATTTGCTCCGCCATCTGGCGGACGGAACATGCAAAGAAGACGATATATGGTGGGAAATCGCTGCCTTTTATGAAAAGAAACAGCCGGGCCTGTTGAGAAGATGGCTGCATATCCGACAGGAGAGCAAGGGGAAAACACCGCTTCGCAAAGAGGCGGCAGAGCGTTTGTACGGAAAGATTATGGGGGGGAGCGTCACGCGTCTGGAGCAATTTGTAAAATGCCCGTATGCTCATTTTATACGCTATGGTTTGTGTTTGGAAGAAAGAGAACGGTTTGAAATCAGCGGCGTAGACCACGGAAACATCTTTCATAAGTCATTAGAGCATTTTTCCCATGAACTGGAGAGGGCAGAGAAAGAGTGGCAGGACTTAACTGAAGAGGAGGCGAGACAGTTAGCCCGCAAGAGCATTGATTATGCGACGGAGCGATACGAGGGGAAGAAATATTTCCAGTCGAAGCGGACGGAGTTTATGCTGCGCCGTCTGAAAAATGAATTGGTTCACTCGGTATGGGCGATGTGGCGCCAGATGAAAATGGGGGATTTTCATCAGCTCTATACGGAGAAACGTTTTTCCGGAAGAGGGGAAGAGGGATTGGAGGCGCTGCGTATCCCCTTGTCCGGCGGGAACGAGATTACTCTGCACGGCGTCATAGACAGAGTTGACGTCAGTTCCACGAAAGAGGGCGAATTAGTTAAGGTAGTGGATTACAAGAGCAGCGATTATGTAGAGCTATCGCTCTCGGAGGTGTATCACGGCCTGCAAATGCAGCTTGTCACGTATATGGCAGCGGCGAAAGAACTTTTACAGAGAGAGAGGCCGGAGAGGGAGATTATTCCTGCTGCCATGTTGTATTACGCAATTAAAGAGAAGAATCTGGAGTGGAAAAAAGAGACGGAAGAACAGCATGAGGAGCGGCTGCTGGAGAGTATGCAGAGCAAAGGATATGTAAACGCAGCGCCGGAAGTTCAGGAACGTCTGGATAACGAGTATCCGCACATGTTGTCAACACAACGGTTTGAGCAGCTTATGCGGCACACGCGGGAAAAGATGGCGGAATGCGGGGAGAAAATCATGGCGGGAGAGATAGAAGCCGCCCCGTATGCGTATGACGGCAGCAGTGGATGTGATTACTGTGATTATCGTGGAATCTGCGGAATGGAGGCAGAAGAAGAGCGTGCGCATGCGCATGTACTGGAGGATTTGCAAGACGAAGAAATATGGGAGGTGCTCCATGAGCGATATAACGTGGACAGCGGAACAGAAGAAAGTGATTGAAGCAAGAAACTGCAATATTCTTGTTTCGGCGGCCGCCGGTTCCGGCAAGACGGCTGTATTGGTGGAGAGAATCGTCCGGCGCATTATGGACAAGAGAGAGCCTGTCGATATTGATTGTTTCTTAGTCGTGACGTTTACGAAAGCAGCGGCGGCGCAGATGAAAGAGCGTCTTCGTAAGCGGTTGGAAAAGGAATTGAAAAATCAGCCGGATAATGAACATCTACAGCGTCAGATAGGTTTGATTTCTTCGGCGCACATTTCGACGATACATAGTTTCTGTAACTTTGTCATTGAAAATTATTTTCATCGGATTGGACTTGACCCATCTTTTCGTCAGGCGACGCAGACGGAGGGGGAAATGCTTTTTTCAGAGACTTTTTCGCAGATTTTAGAGGAAGAATATGAGGCCGCCAGAGAGGATTTCATCGAATTGGCGGAAATGAGCGAGCTCAACCGCAGTGACGACGGGTTGGAGCGTATGGTAAAGAAAATCTATGAGTATGCGATGGCACAGCCGTTTCCACAGGAGTTTTTCAGGCAGATGGAGCGTTTTCTGGAAGTGGAATCGGTGGAAGAGTGGGAGCAATCCGAACTTGTGCAAAAAGCTCTTGCGGGTGCAAGGATACGAGTGGAAGAAATTGCAGGAGAGCAGGAACTCGTCCGCCGTCTCTGCCATACGCCGGGCGGGCCTGCCTATTATGAGCCGCATATAATCGAAATCGGCGATTATTGTCAGGCGCTTCTGGCGGCGGAAACTTATGGCGAATGGAGGCGCATACTGGCAGCGATGACTTTTTTGAGCATGCGTAAGAAAAAAGACGACACGGTGGACGAAGATATACGCAAAGAAGTTGTAGAGCGCCGGAATGAATGCAAAAAGAGATTGCAGAATTTATACAAGAAATATTTTGCCTTTGGACGGGAAGAGAGTCTCAATGATTTACATGAGATGCGCGGCAAGGTGCGGACGTTGCTGCGTCTGACGAGACGGATGCATGAGGCGTTTGTTCAGGAAAAGCGGGAGCGCAATGTTGTTGATTTCAACGATTTGGAGCAGTTGGCGCTTTCTATCCTGCTTCGTTGGGATGAGGAAAAAAAAGAATATGTACGCACGGAGGCCGCCTGCGAATTGGCAGAACACTTTGTCGAGATAATGATTGACGAGTATCAGGACAGCAACCGCGTACAGGATACCCTTTTGCGCAGCGTCTCCAGAGAGGGATTGCCGGAGTACAGTCCTAATATTTTTATGGTTGGTGATGTCAAGCAGAGTATTTACCGCTTTCGGGGGGGATGTCCGGAACTTTTTGCCGATAAGTTAGAGGCGTATTCGCTTGCGGACGAAGCGTCTTGCCGGAGAATTGATTTGCATCAGAATTTCCGAAGCCGCGAGGTTGTATTGGAAGCTGCAAATGAGGTGTTTCAATTAGTCATGCATCGGGATATCGGCGGTGTGGAATATGACAAGCGTGCCGCGCTGCGCGCCGGAAGAAAAGTGGCAGATACGGAACTTCCGGTGGCAAAGACAGTTGACGTCCATGCCCTTTTGGGCAAACAAAATATCGAAGCGGAGGGATATGTCATAGCGGGGAAGATAAAGGAGATGACAGAAGGAGCAAATCGTCTTTTTATCGACAAGGGCGGAAATTACCGTCCGGTGGAGTATCGGGATATCGTCATACTCATTCTGGCTCATGCGCAGGGACAGGAATTGTTCGACGCCTTAACCGAGTCCGGAATCCCCGTGGTGATGGAGCGCAGGCAGGGATTTTATGACACGAAAGAGATTACTTTGATGGTGTCCATGCTCCGGATTATTGATAATCCTCATCAGGACATCGCGCTGGCGACGGTATTACTGAGTCCGGCGTTTTCACTGACGGAGGAGGACTTGGCCCAAATCCGTGTAGAGAGCAGGGATACGGACTTGTACGATGCGTTGTGCAGCTATGAGAAGGCTGACGAGCGGTATAATAAAATCCGGCAGTTTTTAGAGGTGTTAGAGCATCTGCGCAGCAAGGTCACGTATGCTGCCGTGGCCGAGCTAGTACAGGATATATATGACAGTACGGGAATATACGAGGCCGTTGCCATGATGAAAGACGGCGTTCAGCGCACGGCGAATATGGATAAGCTGATGGAGCAGGCGAGGCAGTTTGAGAGGACGACGTATCACGGTCTCTATCAGTTTGTCCGCTATCTCGAGCAGATTACACAGCAGACGGAAGAGGCGGGAGAAGTCAATCTGGTCGGTGAGGAAGAGAATGTTGTGCGAATCATGACGATACACAAAAGCAAAGGGTTGGAGTTTCCGGTTTGCTTTGTTGCCGGTATGGGGCGCAGGCTCAATCTTCCGCATAAGGATTTTCTCAGTATTGCGCCGGATATTGGCATTGCAGCGCCTGTTGTAGACAATAAACGGCGCACGAAGAAAAAAAATTTCTATACAACTTATATAAACGATTGCAATAAGTCCGAAAATATAGGAGAATGTATTAGAAAGCTCTATGTTGCCATGACGCGGGCAGAAGAGAAATTGATTCTCGTAGGCTGTACGCTGTCGACGGAGGCGAAGACGCCGGACGTCGACGGGAGGAGTAGGATTAACACCCTGTTTGACATGGTTCTTCCGGCGGTACACGCCCGCTGTTTCCGTTTGTACGAGTGGGAGCAGGAGGCGTTACTTGACACGATACAGAGGGAACTTGTGCAGGAAGCGTTCGAGAATGAGACATTTTACAATTTTGACACAACCCGATGTTATAATGAGACAATTCGCAATTATCTGACATGGCTCGCTGCCGGAGAGGAAAACAGCGGGGAAACGCTGCCGGTAAAAGTGTCGGTATCCGACCTTAAGATGATGTCGATGGAAGACGACGGCGTTCGTGACGCCGCGCTGTCCGACTATGCAGAAGAAGAGGAAGAAATGCCGATTCCCTCTTTCATGCAGCAGGAAGAAACCGATGACAGGGAAAAACAGGGGGCCGCTTACGGTACTATCTGGCATCAGGTAATGGCGACGATTGATTTCAATAAAGCGGTTTCCGAGGAAGCTGTTGAGGATGAGATAGCGCGTTTGTGCAAGACGGGAAGATTGCGGGAGCAGGATGTTTCCGTGTTAAACATAAGACGGCTAAACCGATTTTTTCATTCTTCACTTGGCAAAGAAATGCGTCAGGCAGAAGCAGAGGGACGCTTGCACCGCGAGCAGCCGTTCGTCATGGGGAGAAAAGCGAGTGAGATTTTTTCCGGATGTAAGCAAGACGATACAGTGCTGGTGCAGGGCATTATAGATGGTTATTATGAGACGGGGGGCGGAATTGTCCTCATTGATTATAAGACGGACGCCTTGCAGGAGGGAGAGGAAGTCCGTTTGCTGGAGCGATACGAAAAGCAAATGGCTTTGTATCGGCAGGCGTTAGAGGAAATGACGGGAAAACCTGTTATCCGTTGCGTATTATATTCTTTTTCATTAGGGAAAGAAGTGCTTGTATCACAGAAAAAACAGAATGGAGGGGTACTATGATGTATAAGGGTTTTGCAAATGTTTACGACCATATGATGGAGAATATTCCATATGAGGAGTGGTTTAGTAAACTGAAATTGTATTTGAAAGAACACGGTCTGGCGGACGGGCGTATTTGCGAGCTGGGATGTGGAACCGGAATTATGACGGAGAAGTTTGCCAAAGCGGGATATCAAATGATTGGCCTCGACAAATCCGTTGATATGTTAGCGCTTGCCAAACAGAAGCAGGAGGAAACCAAATCGGATATTTTGTATCTCAATCAGGATATGACGGAAATGGAGTTGGATAAGCCGGTGGATGCGTGTATCAGCGTCTGTGATTCGATGAATTATCTTTTGCAGGAAGAAGAGATGTCGGCGCTTTTTGAGCGGGTAAAGAAGTATTTGACGCCGGGAGGCTTGTTTATTTTTGATTTAAAGACCGTCTACTGCTATCGCAATGTTATCGGCAACCAGACGTGGGTGGAGCAGGATGAGGAAGTCAGCTATATATGGGAGAATTTCTTCTATGAAGATCAGGATATCAACGAATATATGCTCACTATTTTCCGCAAACAGCCGGATTCGAATCTATACGAGCGAATGGAAGAGGCGCATTATCAGCGGGCGTATTCGCCGGAAAGGCTGAAATCGTTGTTAGCAGAAGCCGGACTGACGTTAGTAGATAGTTTTGACGAGGATATGGAGAACCCGATTCGGGAAAACAGTGAGAGAATTTATTTGATTGCAAAGAACTAGGAGGCAGACATGAGAAACAGTAACAGATGCAGACTCGCCACGGCACTGTTCGTGGGGATGATAGTATTCATTATCGTTTTTTGGGTGGCTGGAGCTCATTCGCAGGCGGCAAATCAGACGGGGGTAGTAACGGCCAGTACATTGAATGTAAGGATTGGTGCCGGAGTAGATAATGCCATTTTGCAGCAGGACGGAAAAAACGTCACACTGTCAAATGGTTTCCGTGTGACGATTACGGAAACGCTGACCGGATGGTACAAAGTAAGTTTTAATCTCAATGGAGTCAGTCTTTCCGGATATGTAAGTGCGGATTATATTGCCATTGAGACAGCGGCGACGTCCTCGCCGCAATCGACACAGACGCCGGTTGTGAAACCGCAGGTAATTTATCGGACAGAGACAAGTTATAAGCCGATTTCCGTGGCCGCGCGCATTTCAAAAACAGCGCCGCTCTGTAAAAAGAACGGAAAAACACGCTATAAGGTGGCAAAAAAGAAAATCTATCTGGCAAAAAAGAAAAAGATAACCATTCAGGGCGAAAAGATAATTTCCGGGAAAAAATGGTTTAAAATATCTTTTACTTATAAGAAGAAAAAAAGAACGGCATATGTCCGTAATACTTATGTGAAAATGACGTTAAAGAAAGCTGCCAACGCTAAGATTTTCAACGTAAAAAAGAGCGTTAAAGTGCGGAAAAAGAAAGGGAACAAGGCAGCTTATAAGAAAAGCGGCGGTAAGATTATCCGCATTGCCAAGGGCAGTACCGTTTCCATTACCAAAGATGTTTTGGAAAAGGAAACAAAATGGTATAAAATCTCGTATTCATACAAAGGAAAAACGAACACGGGATATGTAAATTCAAAATATGTGAAGCTGGCCAAAAAGGCCCAGACAAAAAAAGTGCGGGTAACCGTACTGTCGAGCGCACAATTTGAGCAGATGATGAAAGACCAGAGATTTCCGGAAAGTTACAAGCAGAGTCTCAGAATATTACATCAGCAATATCCGTATTGGCAGTTTCAGGCATATCACACGGGATTGGATTGGAATACCGTAATTGCCAACGAATCCAAAACCGGAGTGAACCTGATTAGCAATGCCAAAGGGCCGTCATGGAAGTCTAAGGCAGAGGATGCCTACGACGCCGCTACCGGTAAATGGAAAGTGTTTGACGGCAGCACATGGGTGGCAGCTTCGAGGGAGGCCGTCAGTTTTTATATGGACCCGCGGAACTTTTTAAATGACCGCACGGTATTTATGTTTGAACTGTTGGAATATCAGCCGCAGTATCAGACAAAAACAGGTGTGAATACAATTTTATCCAATACTCCGTTTTATAAGAAAACATTTTCTTATCAGGATATCCATACCGGAGCTGGTAAGAGTATGTATTATGTAGATGCTTTTATCGAGGCGGCGAAGAGTACAAAAGTAAGTCCGTATCATTTGGCTTCGCGCGTCAAACAGGAAGTGGTAACAAGCGCCACGACGACAAGCAGCGCAGTAACCGGAGAGGTGTCGGCGTATCCCGGCATTTACAACTTTTATAATATTGGCGCTACGAGCAGCAGCCAGCCGGTTTTGAACGGTTTGAAGTGGGCGGCGAATAAAACAGCGGGAACTTATTTGCGGCCGTGGACTGACCCATACCGCTCCATTGTCGGCGGCGCTCAGTATATCAGTCAGGGATATATAAGCAAAGGACAAAATACGGGATATCTGGAAAAGTTTAATGTGACGTCATACCAGCGGTATAATCATCAGTATATGACGAATGTGGAAGCCGCTTACGAAGAGGCGATGAAGACGAAAAAAGCCTATGCCGATACGATGAATCAGACGCCGCTAGTTTTTTCCATACCGGTATTCGAAAATATGCCGGCATCGTGTTGTCCGATGCCTTGAGGTAAATAGTTGAGGGAGGGATGAAAAATGAGAGGCAGATATTGGGTGGCCGGTATCCTTATCCTGTTTGGATGTATGCTTGTTTCTATAAGAGCCGATGCCGCCAGCGGGGTGGTGCAGTTTACAACGACCACTCCCGTAGTGACGAAAGGCGGCGTCTGTACGGTTGTCTGTCAGGTGACATCGGAAGAAGCGTTTCTGGATACTGCCTTTTCTGTCAGTTATGACGACCATATCCTTACTTTTTTGACCGGAGGGGCAAAAGTAAAGGGAGGAAACGGACTGCTGAAAGTATCCTCGTTGGGAAATACAGAGGAAACGAAAAAAAAGACGTTTTCTTTACAGTTTGAGGCAAAGAAAAAAGGAAGCTGCCTAATTGAGCTGGAGGGTCAGGCAGATATTATTGATTCGGAGGGCGGGCATTTATCGCTTTCCAGTAACCGCCTGACGGTGACAGTTCAAAAAAAGGGAGCGGTGGCGTCCCCGTCTCCCGTGCCGTCGGCGAATCCAAAGGTGACGCCGCAGCCGCTTCCTGCGAAAGAGAACCGATTAAAGAAGTTAAGTGCACATTGCGTTTCCTTTGAGCCTAATTTTGCGCCGGAGCAGAAAGAGTACAATGTCACGGTAGACGCCGCCACCGATAAATTGTATATCAGTTATGCGCCTATGGATGAAAAAGCAAGAGTTCTTCTGAAAGGAAACGAAGAACTGGTGAGCGGTTCCAATCGGGTGATTGTCCGTGTTCTGGCAGAGAACGGCGGAGAGCGGCAATATGTGCTGAACGTACGCAAAGAGACGGAGAAAGAGACAAAGAAACGGGAAGAGCAGGGCCAGAGCCAGAAAAAGGATATGACGTTTTCGATTGCCAGACGGGGAGACGGGATCTTTATCCAGAACGCCTATGAATTTGAAGTTCTGGATGCATCGGAAGTTTCGCAGGTGCCTGCCGGATATATCCAGTCGAATATTGAGTTGAAAGGAATTACAATACCGGCATTTACGATGGAGCAGGATTTGGATAACAATTATCTGCTTCTCTACCTGAAAGGTCCGTCAAAACAAAGTACATGGTATCAGTACGACAGAGAGGAGCAGACGCTCCAGCGATATACGGGAACGATGACAGAACGTGTTAATCGGGGCGACAAAGGAGAACGAGAAGGAACGGCTGATAATTCCAATTATATATGGATAGTAATTGTTGTTGTATTGGTTATAATGCTTCTGTGTATGTTGATTGCCATGTTGAAGATGGCGATGCAGAGAAAGAGACGGACTTGATTTGGGCGTTCCAAACAGGAGGAAAAGATGTATATATCAATAGATTTTAATAGCGGGGAAGCATTATATGTGCAATTGTGCAATCAGATTATTCGGGCAATTGTAAAATCGGAACTGCGAGAGGGTGAAAATCTGCCCTCGGTCAGGGAGATGGCGGACACGGTTGGAATTAATATGCACACGGTGAACAAAGCCTATGGCATTCTGCGTCAGGAGGGTTATCTGACCGTAGACCAGAGGCGCGGCGCTGTCGTTGCCGTCGATATGGACAAAGTAAAAGCGATGGTAGAATTAGCCGATACACTGGATTTGGTGTTAGCCCGCGCCATCTGCAAACAGGTGACGAGAGAGGAAGTCCATGAACTGGTAGACCGGATATACAAAGAATACGAAGATTATCAAAATAAATGATAGGAGAGAGGAAGCAATGAAAAAAGAGTTTACGGCAGAAGCCGGAAAAGCATTGAATCGGGCGGCGAAGTATGCGGCCAAAATGGGACAATACGTGGTTGGCTCCGAGCATCTTCTCTATGGTTTGGGGAGCGCTCCGGGGGTGGCTTCAAGGGTACTAAAAGAAAATGGTCTGGGCAAAGATGCGCTGGACTTTGAAATAAAGAATTATTGTGGAATATCCGACACTGCCCTGATTGACAATGCGGGCAGTGAATCTTCACCGCTGTTGGAAAAGCTGTTGGATAAAAGCGAAGAAGAGGCCGAGAAAGCAGGAATGGAAAAGATTGGTACGGAACATATGCTTCTGGCGATTCTCAAAGATATGTCCTGTGTTGCCTATAAAGTACTTTTGGCGGCGCAGGCCAATATTCAGAAGATTTATATGGATGTTGTGACAACCGTCGGGGGTGATATGGCGCTGGCGAAAAATGAATTAATTGCCAGCCGTTCCCGAAATAAAAAGGGCGGCTCGGAAACGCCGATGTTAGACCAGTATGCCAGAGATTTGAATCAGTATGCGCTGGATGGGAAACTCGACCCCGTTTCTCACCGTGACGATGAAATAGAAAGCGTTATCAGTATTCTCAGCCGGCGGACGAAGAACAACCCGTGTCTGATTGGGGAGCCGGGTGTTGGCAAGACCGCCATTGTGGAGGGGCTTGCCCAGCGTATCGCCGATGGCGATGTGCCGGAAATACTGGAAGATAAGCGTGTTCTGACACTGGATTTGTCGGGCATGGTAGCGGGCTCAAAGTACCGCGGTGAGTTTGAGGAGAGGATTAAGCGTGCCATTCGTGAAACGAGGCAGCAGGGCAATATATTACTATTTATTGATGAACTGCATACGGTGATAGGCGCCGGAGGAGCCGAGGGGGCCATTGATGCGTCGAACATACTTAAACCGGCGATGGCGCGTGGAGAAATTCAGGTAATTGGGGCTACGACAAGAGAAGAGTACCGGAAACATGTGGAGAAAGACGCCGCTCTGGAGAGACGTTTTCAGCCGGTTGTCATTGAAGAGCCGACTGCGGCGCAGACGATTGGAATGCTCAAAGAACTGCGCAGCCGCTACGAAGAATATCACAACGTAATAATAAGCGACGAGGCGGTTGAAGCAGCCGTCACGTTATCGGCGCGCTATGTAAACGACCGTTTCCTGCCGGATAAGGCTATTGATTTGATGGACGAGGCGGCGGCTGCGTTCCGTCTACAGGAATTATACCGCAGGACGGAAGAGCGGGGCAAATGGAAAGAACAGTTGGAAACTGTCTATGAGCAAAAAGAGGAAGCGCTCATTCAGGGGAATATGGAACTTGTACAGGAACTTGTCCGCAAAGAAAGGGAGTTAGAGAGCGGGCTGCAAAAAGAAGAGAAAAAGAAACAGAAAAAGCAAAAAAAGGAGAACGATACGATTCGGGCTTCCCATATAGCGGAAGTAGTAGCGAAGTGGACGAATATTCCGGTACAGCAAATGCAGGAAGCGGAGGTAGACCGCCTGAGGCGTCTGGAAGAAATCCTGCATGAAAGAGTAGTGGGACAGGAAGAGGCCGTGCAGGCAGTATCGAGAGCCGTACGGCGCGGACGTATCGGCTTGAAAGACCCGAAAAGGCCAATTGGCTCTTTTCTGTTTCTCGGCCCGACCGGTGTCGGCAAGACAGAATTGAGTAAAGCACTGGCAGAGGCGGTGTTTGGCTCGGAGAAAGACATGATACGCGTAGATATGTCAGAATATATGGAAAAGCAGAGTGTATCGAAGATGATTGGTTCGCCTCCGGGATACGTCGGATATGAGGAGGGCGGCCAATTGAGTGAAAAGGTTCGCCAAAAACCATATTCGGTGCTTCTGTTTGACGAGATTGAGAAAGCGCATCCTGATGTCTTTAATATGCTGCTTCAGGTATTGGAAGACGGTCACATTACAGACGCACACGGACGCAAGGTAGATTTTAAAAATACAATCATTATTATGACGTCCAACGCCGGAGCTAACCGTATTATATCGCCAAAACAGTTGGGCTTCGGGCAGAAAGTAAGCGAAGAAGAGAACCATAAAAGGATGAAAGAGGGTGTAATGGAAGAAGTCAAACACATTTTCAAGCCGGAATTTATTAACCGTGTGGACGAGATGATTGTTTTCCATGCGTTAAATGAGGAGAATATCCGCTCTATTACAGGTATTTTAGTGAATAATTTTGTAAAACGCGTCAAAGAGCAGATGCATATGGAGCTTCATATTAAAGATGAAGTCATTGATTTTGTATCAAAGAAAGGATTTGACAAAGATTATGGCGCAAGACCAATCCGGCGAGCCATTCAGACAGAGATAGAAGATGTACTGGCAGAGGCTGTTTTGGCGGGCAGAGCGGCCATCGGCGATGAGGCGGAAGTGACGCTTGTCAAAGATGGTGGCAGGGAGAAAGTTTTTGTCCAAAAAATCACAAAAAAGTAATAGCAAAAAATCCAATTGTATTGTATACTTAAAGTAGATGAGACGTGGGCCGAAAGGCAGAAGTGTAATGGAACGAAGGAGGACTCACAAGATGAGCGTGATTGAAGAACTTATTCGCAAGGATGATGCGGGTACATTAAGTTTTGGCAACTATCAATTAGACGCAAAGACGAAGAAATCAGATTTTCACTATGAGGGCGCAAGCTATAAGATTAAGACCTTTAAGGAGATTACTAAATTAGAGAAAAACGGCGCCCTTGTGTACGAATCGGTTCCCGGTTCGACGGTAACCGGCTTTCGGGGCAATAGTGAAGTTGTTGAGTTTGATGTCGAAGCGCCGGGAGACATAAGTTTTACGTTGGAGATGGAGCCGTCTACGGAATATAAGCTGGTTGTGGACGGAGTGTCCGCAGGACGTATCCAGACAAATGTCGGAGGCAAGTTAAATGCCAGCCTTTCTTTAAACGAGGGAAGCAAATCCGGCATCAAAATCGTGAAGTGCTGATGATAAAAGGATGAGAGAGAATTTTAAGCACCGATGTTATCCATCGGTGCTTCTACTGTTTAAATGGAGGGGCGTAATACGCCAAAAAGGTGAAAATGGCGAAAGAAAAGACAATCTTTTTTTGTAAAGAATGTGGTTTTGAGACGGCGAAGTGGCAGGGCCAGTGTCCGGGGTGCCATGAATGGAACACGTTGGCAGAAGCTCCCACCTCCGGCAGGAGAAAAGCCGGAGGTGCAGGGCGTGAGCGTCTGTCGCAGAGCAGGCCGGCCAAAATCAACGAAATCGAGACACAGCAGGAGTGCCGTAAACTCACCGGCATAAAGGAGTTGGACCGTGTTCTGGGAGGCGGGATTGTGCCGGGGTCGCTTGTGTTAGTCGGGGGCGACCCGGGGATTGGTAAATCGACATTGTTGTTGCAGATGTGCCGTCTGCTGGCACAGCAGGGAACGAAAGCGCTGTATGTGTCAGGGGAAGAATCAACAAGGCAGATAAAGCTGCGGGCAGAGAGAATCGGAGATTTTACGGATGATTTGTACCTCTATTCCGAAACCGGAATGTCAGCTATTGTGCAGGCGGCAGAAGAACTAAAACCGGATGTTGTTGTCATCGATTCCATACAGACGATGTTAGAGGAAACGGTTGACGCAGCGCCCGGAAGCGTCAGTCAGGTGCGGGAAGTGACAAGCCGCCTGTTGCAGATGGCCAAAGGTATGAACATCACAATTTTTATTGTAGGCCATGTAACGAAAGAGGGAAACGTAGCGGGGCCGCGGATGCTGGAACATATGGTAGATACCGTTCTTTATTTTGAGGGGGATAAGTCTGCCATGTACCGGATGCTTCGCGGAGTAAAAAACCGTTTTGGCTCAACAAACGAAGTGGGCGTTTTTGAAATGCTTAATCAAGGGCTGAAAGAAGTGCCAAATCCATCCGAATACTTGATGCAGGGGCGGTTGGAAGAGGAAGCCGGCTCGGTAGTTGCCTGTATTATGGAGGGCAGCCGTCCGTTTTTACTGGAGGTGCAGGCGCTCGTCTGTCAGACGTCATTTCCGATGCCAAGGCGGACGGCGGTAGGATTTGACTATAACCGCATTAACCTGCTGATGGCAGTATTGGAGAAGCGTCTGGGCGTTCGCATGGCAGATAGTGACGCCTATGTAAATGTTGCCGGAGGCATGCGGGTGATGGAACCGGCCCTTGATTTGGCGATGGTAGCGGCGCTGTTGTCGAGTTATCGCAATAAAAGCTTGGGAGGAAACATCCTTTTGTTCGGTGAGGTAGGGCTTGTTGGGGAAGTCCGCGCCGTCTCACAGGCAGAGCGGCGTGTAGGAGAGGCGATTAAGACCGGATATACAACCTGTATTCTGCCGGAGAGTAATCGGCAGTCGATTGTCAGAGCCGGCAATCTGCAGATTGATTCGATTCGCTTAATCGGCGTCAAACATATCAGAGAGATTTTGGAGTATTTGTAAGAGGCTGACCGGAAAGAACATTTGAATGGAGGACAGTAATGAGTTATATAGTGGAACAGTGGAATGCGTTGTTGGAATGGCTGGGAACAGGAAAAAAAGTAATGCTGGGAATTATTTTTTTTGCCGCCGGAGTTATTGTGAACTGGCTTTGGCAGCCGCCGGAGGGCCTGATGCACGGCTCGTTTCTCCTGCTGATGACCGGCGTTTTGTTTTTGGTCAACGCCTTGTTTTCCAAACTATGCAAGTGCAACATCCATATCGTGTATTTTGTTTTAACGTTTATTGTCATTTTGGAATTGGCGTTTTGGCTCTCGGGAGACTTACAGAAGTTTTCCAATGCCTTTGTATTGTGGGCACCTTGCTTTTTGTTCGTGTGGGCGTTACAATATGTCGTATTACAAGTATCAGGGATGGAGAAGTTTAGTAAACGGGCGGTTATCGCATTTTTGGAAACTGTCGTGGGGCTGATAGGAATTGTTGCTGTTTTTGTGCTTCCTATTTATTTTAAATAGGTTATGGCAATTCCATCAGGATTAGGCGATGGACGCGGGAAAGGAGACTGGTATGTATAAAACAGCAAATCAGATTGTAGAAGATGTAATGGAAGAATATTTTGATATGCCGAGTAAACCGGAAATGAAGACGGTGGCAGATTGTATTTGTCAGCGATTGGCACAGGAGGGTATTCTTAAAAAGATGAGTAATTTACAAAGCAATGAGATTCTTTTTGCGATAAAGAAAGAAAGAGAAGTGGAGTTGATACAGCTTTGTGAACGCTATATGTATTTTCTCAAGGAGAGAAGAGAAGATGGAAGCTTGATTTTTGAGGGGAAAGCAGGAGAAAAAAATGCTACCAAAAAAATGACAATCGGAGTTGTTATCTATGAAAAAAAGGAATTGTTGAATGATTTAACAAAATGGATTTGGACGAATGGAACAGTAGAAGAAGACGCTCTGGCGGAGTTGCAAAGTTAAAGGATAAATTTATGGATGAGAAGAAATTATATTCAATTTCTTTTGACTTAGAGCAAAAAGCAATAGATAAATATTATGGCAAAAGTAGAAGAAATGCTTATCGTGAAGTAGGGAAATTTTTTCATGAAAATGGTTTTGAACATGTGGAGGGTTCTGTCTATCATTCTATGAAAGGACAGACAAATGCCGATTTTGTAAAAATGATAATCAGTATGGGAGAGCAGTTACCATGGATAAAGAATTGTGTAAAAGAAATGCACCGGACGATTATTCCGGCAGATGAAATTGTGGATATGAAAGAAATTTTGTTAGCGACTGAAAAGGATATGGAAATTTGACATATGGAGGAAGTTTATGAAATCAAGACGTGAACAGGCAATCGCCAATTTTAAAAAAGGATATAATTGTACACAGGCCGTTGTTTTGGCGCATGCGGATTTGCTCGGAATATCAGAAGAGCAGGCGATGATTCTCACGCAATCTTTCGGTGGCGGCATGGGCCGGCTTCGTCAGGTGTGTGGAACGGTATCCGCGATGTTTTTTGTTGCGGGAGCGCTGACTGGAAGCGCTGAACCGAGAGATTTGGAAAGTAAAAAGAAAAATTATGCGCTGGTGCAGGAACTGGCTGCTGAATTTGAAAAGCGCAACGGAAGTATTATTTGCTCGACTTTGCTTGGGCTTGACCGGAACGGGGGAACGGTAGCCAAAGAGTATGCGGAGGGAAGTACGCCTGAGCCGCGGACGGCGGAATATTATAAAAAGCGCCCCTGTATCGAATTGATTGGGGACGCTTGTGATATAATTGTGGAGTGCTCTGCCGCAAAAACGTTAGCTTGATGGTGACGATTTACTGTTATCAGGCTAAGCGGTGAAGTCTTCAAAAAAGATAGGAAGTTTTTCCTGAAATACCTGTAGGGCGATGTTGGCTATCTCGCGCATTTGCGGATGGGCGTGATGGTCGCAGCGCAGACGGAAAAAGTTTCTCCATGAGCGGAGATTCATCGTCATGACGATTTCTGTCTTTAAACTATTCGGAAGAACGGAGCGGGCTTCCTGCGGAGTAGCGCCTAATTCCAACATTTTAAAGTATGATTGTTCTGCATTTTTCATAGCCTGCATCCACACCTCATACTTTTTAGCGTCGTTTTCGTCGTCTAGGTTGTAGGCAAATCCGCTTGCGAGGTCAATGACGGTAATTTCATTTCCGAATTTGTCGCCGGTATAATTGCAGTAGCGGGTACTTTCCTGGCTGTAACTTGCGATTCGGTGGCGGACAATCTCATGGGTAATGCCCCGGTCGCAGACGATGCGCACGGTAACGGACTCGTGTTCAATTACGGATTCGTGTCCCCGTTTTAACAGATTGGAAATAAAACGCTCGGCAGAGTCCTCCTTTATCCGGTCTTCACTCTTGTAACATACCCGTCCGATTTTTTCAATTTTCTTTATGATTTGTTCATAGTCTTTCATGTCGATAATTTCAATATCAGGTTTTATCAGCTTCATGTTCAATGCTTCCTCCCTCTTTTGGTCGTTGTTTCCACTACCCATTGTACTAGATAAAAAGGGAATATGCAATTGCCGCCGCTCTTTTTTGGTAAATTTTTTATTTTTGAAAAAGAGTTGACTTTAACGTGCCGCCTGCATATAATAGAGACAATACATGGATGAGAAGAGTAACTCGTGAAACATGACAGAGAGAGATGCCCTGTGCTGAAAGCATCTTCGTGGGAAGCGTGTGAAGACCACCTCGGAGTGACTTTAATACAGTCCGGTCGGCGCCGTTATCGCCAAAAAGGAAGCCGGGTATTTTTGCAAAATACCAATAAGGGTGGAACCGCGGGAATATACATCTCGTCCCTTTCAGATGGAAGGACGGGATTTTTTTAATTTACGCGAAGGCAAAGTGAGAATACCTGCGAGCTTGCTCGCAAGGTATTTGAGCGCGCCCGCGAACCCGAGCGGCCTCGCGAAGCGTGACGCTCGTGGTTTACGCGAAGGCAAAGAGCGCGCCCATGAACCCGAGCAGTCTCGCGAAGCGTGACGCTCAAGGGATATTAAGGAAAGAAAGGATATGATACGATGGAAGTAATTTTGAAGGACGGAGTGAGAAAAAAATACGAACAGCCGATGGCAATTATTGATATTGCCAAAGATATCAGCGAAGGTCTGGCTCGTATGGCCTGTGCGGCAGAGCTTGACGGCGAGGTTGTGGATTTGCGCACGGAGATAGATGGAGAGCACCAACTGAATATTTTGACGTTTGACAGCGAGGGCGGCAAGGCGGCATACCGCCACACGGCGTCGCACGTACTGGCACAGGCGGTGAAACGCTTGTATCCGGAGGCCAAATGTGCGATTGGCCCGTCCATTGAAGATGGCTTCTACTATGATTTTGATATGGAATCTCTTGACAGAGAGGCGTTAGATAAAATTGAGAAAGAAATTAAAAAGGTGATTAAGGAGGGGGCTGTCCTTGAGCGGTTTACCTTGCCGCGCGCAGAGGCAATCGAATTTATGAAAGAGCGGGAGGAGCCGTATAAGGTAGAGTTGATTGAGGATTTACCGGAGGACGCAGAAATTTCTTTTTACCGTCAGGGCGAGTTTGTCGATTTGTGTGCCGGCCCTCATCTGATGACGACTAAGCCGTTGAAAGCAGTCAAACTAATTTCCTCTTCGGGAGCTTATTGGAGAGGTAACGAAAAAAATAAAATGCTTACCCGTATTTATGGAACGGCATTTACAAAAAAGGCAGATTTGGACGCTTATCTGGAGCATTTGGAAGATATTAAAAAGAGAGACCACAACAAGCTGGGAAGAGAGTTGGAATTATTTACGACGGTAGATGTTATCGGACAGGGTCTTCCTCTTCTGATGCCGAAAGGTGTACAAGTTATCCAGACGTTACAGCGATGGATTGAAGATGAGGAGGAAAAGCGGGGGTATATGCGTACGAAGACGCCGCTTATGGCAAAGTCGGATTTGTATAAAATTTCCGGACATTGGGAGCACTATAAAGAGGGGATGTTTGTGCTTGGCGACGAGGAGAAAGACAAGGAAGTGTTTGCTCTCCGTCCTATGACATGCCCGTTCCAGTACTATGTCTACAAAGCAAGTCAGAAATCTTATCGTGATTTGCCTTGTCGTTATGGCGAGACGTCTACGCTCTTCCGCAATGAAGAGTCAGGGGAAATGCATGGTCTGACGCGTGTACGTCAGTTTACGATTTCCGAGGGGCATTTGATTGTCCGTCCGGACCAGATGGTATCGGAGTTTAAAGATTGTATTGCCCTTGCCAGATATTGTCTGCAAACGTTAGGGGTAGAGGAAGATGTGACTTATCATTTGTCAAAATGGGATGCGGATAATCGGGAAAAGTATATCGGTGAGCCGGAGGTGTGGGAAGCGACAGAAGAGAGCATTCGTCAGATTTTGATAGAGCTTGATATTCCGTTTACGGAAGATGTTGGAGAAGCAGCTTTTTACGGGCCGAAAGTAGATATTAATGCAAAGAATGTATATGGCAAAGAAGACACGATGATTACGATTCAGTGGGACGCTCTTTTGGCCGAGCAGTTTGACATGTATTATATTGATGAAAAAGGAGATAAAGTCCGCCCGTATATTATCCATCGTACTTCAATGGGCTGCTACGAGAGAACGCTGGCATGGCTGATTGAAAAGTATGCCGGAGCTTTCCCGACATGGTTGAGTCCAGAGCAGGTACGCGTACTTCCTATTTCTGAAAAATATATTGACTATGCGGCGAAAGTGGAAGATGAATTAAAGGCAAATGGAATCCGCTGCAGCTTGGATAACCGCTCGGAGAAAATCGGTTATAAGATTCGTGAGGCAAGATTGCAAAAGACGCCGTATATGTTAGTTGTCGGCCAAAAAGAAGAAGAGGACGGGGTTGTATCCGTACGCAGCCGTTTTCGCGGAGACGAGGGGCAGCAGCCATTGGAGCAGTTTATCAATGATATTTGCAAGGAAATCCGCACGAAAGAGATTCGTCAGGTAGAATTAGAAGCGGAAGCGTAAGCAAGAATGGGGAAACAGCGTTTGCGATGCAGAAAAGAGGAAAATGATGATGCAGAATGAATGGAAACCAAATACGAAAGCGCTGGCGGCGATGATGTGTTCCTGCGCCTCGCTGCTCTGCTGCATGCAGTGGATGATTTCGCTCCTTTTGGCGGTGATTGGGCTTGTTTTGGGGATTTTAGGATTGCGGGATGAAAATCCCAATCAGGAAGACGCCGCGATTGCCGGAATCGTTGTAGGAGTTGTCGGCATGATAGTAGCTATTGTCGTGGCAGTTCTTTATATTATTTTATCAAAAAACACTTCGGAACAAGGTCTGGAGGCGGTGTCAATGCTCGTCCGCTCTCTGCCTTGTGCCTGAGAGAGGGGGAGGATAACGTGGACAATAATCATCTGGAAATGGGAAATTATCAATTTGTACCGAAACCATTTGAGAGACATCGCAGTCTGGCGGTAACTTCCATTATTTTAGGCTCTGTATCCTCTGTCTGTTGTATGAGCACGGGCATTGGTGTTGTGCCGGCTCTTATTGGAACGGCCTTTGGAATTATTGCAATTGTCAGCGGGAGCAGAAAAGCAAGACATTTGGGAATTATCGGCCTTATACTCAGCGCCATCGGTCTGGTCTTGAACGCCATTGTCCTGATTTGGGCAGTTTCTGTGATTAATTGGGATAATATGACATGGGATAACCTGCTGGCGGCAGCCAGTGTGGACAGGAATAATCCGGAAGAGGTAATGCAATGGTTTAAGCAGTTTCTGAAAATTGATATACCATCGCTGACGCAGTAGTCGGACAAAACAAGAGTTGATATGTGGTTTAATAATGTGTGGTGCTCAGGGCAACAGGTATTATACGGTATCGTGTCCTTGTGTCGCTTCCCGAAAAATTATTGTTTCTTTCGTTTACAGAGCGCCGCCCGAGCACTTGTCTGAGATGTCTGCTGTCGTTTTTCCTGACTTATGACAGCCCGTTTGCACTAGACCGCTACGCAGCGGTGCAAATGCACCACCGCGGCGATTATGGGGCTACTGCGAAGAGAAACACTTGACATTTGCGGGCAAACGTAATATTATGATAGAAATTGAAGCAGACATACCATGAAAGACTATGACGGAGACAGTACCTTTTTCCTAAGAGTTGCAGTGAGTCGGAGATAGTGGAAAACCGATACCGGTAAGAAAGAGGGAAAATCACTCCCGAGTTGCGTTTCTGAATGCAGTAGGAGACGACGGTATCCACCGTTATCCGGATATATGTTGTAACGCATAGACGAACAGGTGGTATTATGACGGCTTGTAACAGGCTTTCATCCTAGTTTGGATGAGAGCCTTTTTGGTGAATGAACTGGAATGGAGGTAAAAATGTATAACAAAGTATCAACAGGTATGAATTTTGTTGACCGGGAAAAAGAGATTGAGAAGTTTTGGCGGGAAAAAGAGATTTTTAAGAAAAGTATCGAACTTCGCGAGGGCTGTCCGACGTACATGTTTTACGATGGGCCGCCGACTGCCAACGGTAAACCGCACATCGGCCACGTACTGACCCGTGTAATCAAAGATATGATACCGCGTTACCGTACGATGAAAGGCTACAAGGTGCCGCGCAAGGCGGGGTGGGACACTCATGGACTGCCAGTGGAGCTGGAAGTGGAAAAACTTCTTGGTCTGGACGGCAAAGAGCAGATTGAAGAATATGGCATGGAGCCATTTATAAAGCAATGCAAAGAATCCGTTTGGAAATACAAAGGCATGTGGGAAGATTTTTCCGATACCGTTGGTTTTTGGGCGGATATGGAAGAGCCATATGTCACGTATGATGATAATTATATTGAATCGGAATGGTGGGCACTAAAAGAAATATGGAACAAAGAACTTTTGTACAAAGGCTTTAAGATTGTTCCTTACTGCCCTCGGTGTGGAACGCCATTGTCGGCGCAGGAAGTAGCGCAGGGCTACAAAACGGTAAAAGAACGTTCTGCGGTAGTCCGCTTTAAGGTCGCAGACGAAGACGCCTATCTTCTTGCATGGACGACAACGCCGTGGACGCTGCCAAGCAATGTAGCGCTCTGTGTCAACCCGAAAGATACTTATTGTAAAGTAAAAGCTGCAGACGGGTATACTTACTATATGGCGGAACAGCTTCTTGATACAGTACTTGGTAAACTTGCCAAAGAGGACGAGGGCGTAAAAGCATATGAAGTCTTGGAGCGGTTTGAGGGTACTGCTCTTGAGCACAAAGAGTATGAACCATTATTTGACTGTGCCAAAGTGTGTGCAGATAATCAAAATAAGAAAGGTTTCTTTGTGACGTGCGATTCCTATGTAACGATGACGGACGGTACGGGTATCGTACATATTGCGCCGGCGTTTGGTGAAGACGATGCCAAAGTGGGACGCGATTACGATTTGCCATTTGTGCAGTTTGTGAACGGCAAGGGAGAGATGACCGAAGAGACGCCGTTTGCCGGATTGTTTGTCAAAGACGCCGATTGGGAAGTAATCAAGAATTTGGACGCCAGAGGACAGCTTTTTGACGCGCCAAAATTTGAACATGAATATCCGCATTGCTGGCGTTGCGATAAGCCGCTCATATACTATGCGCGCGAGTCGTGGTACATTCGTGAAACGGCGGTAAAAGATGAATTGATAGCGAATAATAATACGGTCAATTGGATTCCAGAATCGATTGGTAAAGGACGGTTTGGAAACTGGCTGGAAAATATACAGGACTGGGCGATTTCCCGAAACCGCTATTGGGGAACGCCGTTAAATATATGGGAATGCGAGGGGTGCGGACATCAGGAATGTATCGGCAGCCGGGCCGAACTGGCAGAGCGTTCCGGACGGCCGGAAGCAGCGGAGATAGAACTTCACCGCCCGTATATTGACGAGGTGACGCTTACCTGTCCGGACTGCGGTAAGGTTATGAAGCGTGTGCCGGAAGTAATTGACTGCTGGTTTGATTCTGGCGCCATGCCGTTTGCGCAGTATCATTATCCGTTTGAGAATAAAGAACTTTTTGAGGCGCAGTTTCCGGCACAGTTCATTTCGGAAGCTGTTGACCAGACGCGCGGGTGGTTCCACTCCCTGATGGCAGAGTCGACCCTCCTGTTCAACAAGTCGCCATATGAAAATGTTATCGTTCTCGGATTGGTACAGGATGAAAACGGACAGAAGATGAGCAAGAGCAAAGGAAATGCCGTTGACCCGTTCGAGGCGCTTTCCAAATACGGGGCGGATGCAATCCGCTGGTATTTCTATATTAACAGTGCGCCGTGGCTGCCAAACCGTTTTCACGGTAAAGCCGTGACCGAAGGGCAGCGGAAGTTTATGAGCACGCTCTGGAACACGTATGCATTTTATGTTCTCTATGCGGAAATTGACCAATTTAATCCGACAGAGCATACGTTGGCGTATGACGAGTTGACTATTATGGATAAGTGGCTGCTTTCCCGTCTCAATACAACGGTAAAGATGGTAGACGACCATTTGGAGAATTACCGCATACCGGAGACGGCCAAAGCGCTTCAAAATTTTGTTGATGATATGAGTAACTGGTACGTCAGACGCTGCCGCGACCGTTTTTGGGCCAAGGGCATGGAGCAGGATAAGATAAACGCATATATGACTCTATATACTGCGCTTGTCACGATTAGTAAGGCGGCCGCTCCGATGATACCGTTTATGACGGAGAGCATTTACCAAAACCTTGTGTGCGGCCTTGATAAAGAAGCGCCGGAAAGCATTCATCTCTGTGATTTTCCGGACGTGAACGAAGAATGGATTGACCGGGAGTTAGAAGCGAAGATGGAGCAGCTTTTAGGAATTGTTGTTCTCGGGCGTTCCTGCCGGAATACGGCGAATATCAAGAACCGCCAGCCGATTGGTAAGATGTATGTCAAGTCGGAGAGCCGATTGTCTGATTTTTATTTAAAAATTATTGCAGAAGAATTAAATGTCAAAGAGGTTTCCTTTACCGATGAAGTAGAGGATTTTACCACTTACCGCTTCAAACCGCAGTTGCGCACGTTGGGCCGCCGGTTTGGCAGTAAGCTGAATATGTTAAAAGAAGTACTGAATGATTTGGATGGCAGAGCCGCCATGAAGAGCCTCAACGAAACAGGCGGGCTGACGGTGAAAGTCGATGGCGCAGAGGAAGTGCTTGCAAAGGAAGATTTGCTGATAGAGACAGCCGAGATGGATGGATTTGTCAGTGAAGCGGATAATGGCATTACCGTAGTGCTGGATACGAATCTGACTCCTGAACTTATTGAGGAGGGATTTGTCCGGGAGCTGATTAGTAAAGTCCAGACGATGCGCAAAGATTCGGATTTTGAAGTGACCGACCACATCCGGCTCTATCAGGATGGCAACGCCGTATTGAAAGAGATTATCCAGAGAAATGCTGAGCAAATTAAATCCGAGATACTGGCAGACGAGATTTATCTGGGAGAGATGCGAGGTCATACCGCCGAGTGGAATATTAACGGCGAGGCGGTTGTGTTAGGAGTAACCAAGGTAACGATTTAAATTCATGAAAGGAAGGCAGTTATGATGTTTTTAACGGAGAAAGAGAAGAAAAGGGAATTGAAAACAAATATTGAAAACTATATGAAATTGTTGTTCCGCAAGTCTGTGGAAGAAGCAAATTCGCAGCAATTGTTTCAGGCAGTAGCTTATGCGGTCAAAGATATTGTAGTAGATGATTGGATGGCGACGCATAAGGAGTATGAGAAACAGGATGTAAAAACTGTCTATTATCTGTCTATGGAGTTTTTGATGGGACGTGCTCTTGGAAATACGATTATTAATTTGAAACAAGATAAATTGATAAGTGAAGTTCTTGGCGAGATGGGAGTAAAACTCGATACTTTGGAAGATGAAGAGCCGGACGCAGCGCTTGGTAACGGCGGTTTGGGTCGTTTGGCAGCCTGCTTTCTCGATTCGCTTTCCACGTTGGGATATCCGGCATATGGATGCGGCATCCGTTACAAATATGGTATGTTTAAGCAGAAGATAGAAAATGGTTTTCAGATTGAAGCGCCGGATGACTGGCTCAAGGAGGGCAATCCGTTCGAGATGAAGCGTCCGGAGTATGCGGTTGAGGTGCGATTCGGCGGTTACGTGGCCGTACGCAAAGATGAAAAAACCGGACGTGACAAGTTTGTTCAGGAAAACTATCAGTCCGTCATGGCAGTACCGTATGATTTACCGGTTGTCGGATATGGAAACCATATTGTAAATACGCTGCGTATTTGGGATGCGGAGGCAATGGATACATTTAATTTGGATTCCTTTGATAAAGGCGACTATCAGAAAGCAGTCGAGCAGCAAAATTTGGCGCGTACCATCTGTGAGGTATTGTATCCGAATGATAACCATATGGCGGGCAAGGAGCTCCGCTTAAAGCAGCAGTATTTCTTTGTATCCGCTAGTGTGCAGCGGGCAATAAGAAAGTATATGGAAAACCATGATGATATACATGGTCTGCCGGACAAAGTATGTTTTCAGCTCAACGATACGCATCCGACAGTAACCGTACCCGAACTTATGCGTATCCTTCTTGACGAGTACGACCTTGAATGGGAGGATGCATGGAATATCGTAACGAAGACATGCGCTTACACCAATCATACGATAATGTCTGAAGCATTGGAAAAGTGGCCGTTAGAGTTGTTCTCCCGTCTGCTTCCAAGAATTTATCAGATTACAGAAGAGATTAACCGCCGTTTCCAAGACAAGATACAGCAGCAATATCCGGGGAACTTTGAGAAAGTCAAGAATATGGCGATTATCTTCGACGGACAGGTGAAGATGGCACATCTGGCAATTGCGGCAGGTTTTTCCGTAAACGGCGTGGCAAGACTGCATACTGAGATATTGAAAAATCAGGAATTAAAAGATTTTTATGAAATGATGCCGGAAAAATTCAATAATAAAACGAACGGTATTACTCAGCGGCGTTTCCTTTTACATGGAAATCCAAAACTGGCGCATTGGGTAACGGATAAAATCGGAGATGAGTGGATAACCGATTTGTCAAAAATTGAAAAACTTTCTCTCTATATTGACGATAAAAAAGCACAGCAGGAGTTTATGAACATTAAATTCCAGAACAAAGTGCGTTTGGCAAATTACATTAAAGAGCATAATGGTGTTGAAGTAGATCCGCATTCCATTTTTGACGTACAGGTGAAGCGTCTGCATGAGTATAAGCGCCAGCTTTTAAATATTTTACACGTCATGCACCTGTATAATGAATTAAAGAAAAATCCGCAAATGGATATGTATCCGAGAACATTTATCTTTGGCGCGAAAGCATCCGCCGGATACCGCCGCGCAAAAGCAATTATCAAATTAATAAATAATGTAGCGGATGTAGTAAATAATGACGCCTTAATTCAGGGCAAAATTAAAGTCGTATTTATTGAAAATTACCGTGTTTCTAATGCAGAAATGATTTTTGCGGCAGCCGATGTATCAGAGCAGATTTCAACTGCCAGCAAAGAGGCGTCCGGAACAGGAAATATGAAGTTTATGTTAAATGGCGCGCCGACACTGGGAACGATGGATGGCGCTAATGTGGAAATTGTGGAGGAAGTAGGAGAAGATAACGCCTTTATCTTTGGTCTTTCTTCGCAGGAGGTTATTGATTTTGAGCACAACAACCAGTATAATCCAAAAGAAATTTATAACATGGATTCGGATATCCGTGCGGTATTGACACAGCTCATAGACGGGACTTATTCCCGCGAGGACTTAGAGCTCTTCCGTGAACTTTACAATTCATTGTTGGAAAGTAATGGTTACGAGCGCGCTGACCAGTATTTTATATTAAAAGATTTCCGTTCTTATGAGGCCGCACAAAAGCGAGTGGAAGAAGCATATAAGGATGAACAGCGCTGGGCAAAAATGGCTATGTTACAGACGGCAAAATGTGGCAAATTCTCATCTGACCGCACGATAGAAGAATATGCACAGGAGATTTGGCACCTGAAAAAGGTAAATCTTTAAAAGAAAACGGAATTTATATGATTTGAATACAGCGTATTGCCCGCTGAATAATATCGCCTCTCTCGGCAATAATACTAAAAAAAGAGAGGTGATAACATGTTTTTTAAAGAAAAAGGGTTCTATATATCGTTAGTTTGCGGCTTGGCGGCGATTGCAGCCGTTGCCGGATTATGTATGAATTTGCTCGGTGAAGAAGAAGAGGCGCCGATTGCTGCCGCCAGTCCCACACCGGTTGTGACAGCTCCGCCGACGCCGGAAGTGCAGGAGACGTCTGGTGATAACATCGATTCTGAGCCGGAAGAAACAGCTACCCCGAAGCCGACAAAAGAGTCGGTTGAGACGGTGACAAAACCTGTAAAAAATGCACTGAAGTTCGACCAGGAGGCAGGACTTCTCTGGCCGGTGCAGGGTGACGTATTAATGGAGTACAGCGCTGACCGCGTCGTATATTTTAAGACATTGGCACAGTACCGCACCAATCCCGCCCTTGTTATCGGGGCCAAAGAGGGCAGCGACGTCAAGGCAAGCGCCGACGGCGTCGTCACAAAAGTTGCCACATCGGAAGAGACGGGCCGCACGGTAACAATGTCAATCGGCAATGATTTTACCGTTAGTTACGGACAGCTCAAAGACGTAAGCGTATCTCAGGGGGATAAGGTTTCGGAAGGACAGGTCATCGGTAAGATTGCCAAACCGAGCAAGTACTATGCGGAGGAGGGAAGCAATCTGTATTTTCAGGTCAAGGAGAAAAAGAAAACGGTGAATCCGATGTTGTTGTTACGATAGGGCAAAATATTTTAAAAGAAAATCCATGGATGTGGGCAGAAGCGCGACGGCCTGCCGGTTCATGGATTTTTTTCTTGTTTCGAAATAAGTCAATTTTTTGTCATTTATTTTTATTGAGGGAATTTATTCCAGTAAATGTCATGCTTTTTCTCTGTGCGCAAAAAATCAAAAATACCAGAAACGTCAATGTTTATTCGAGAAATATCATAGAGTTTTTTTGGCAGACAGATTAAAATGAAAGATACCAACAGTGATATAATAAAGGAGGATACAGAATGAGACAATGGAAGCGCCTTTGCGGCGTTGCTTTATCAGGTGTATTGGCTCTGTCGCTGACCGTTGGCGGTATGACAGGTACAACATCGGAAGCAAAAGCAAAAAAGGCAACATTAAAAACAAAAAAAGTGACTTTGACAGTAGGCAAAAAGAAGACAATTAAGATTAAAAAGAAGAAAAAGTCCTGCAAGTACACTTTTAAGAGTAACAAAAAGAAAATTGCGTCCGTTTCCAAAAAGGGCAAGATTAAGGCATTGAAAGCCGGTACAGCCAAGATTACGGTAAAAGAGATTGCCAAAAAAGGGAAAGGAAAGGCAAGAAGAGTTGGCGTAGTAAAAGTGACGGTAAAAAAGAAAAAGATAAATAGTATCACGACACCAACACCGCCAAACAACGGCGGCACCAAGGCGACGCCGACAAACAATGGCGGTACGAACGCCACACCGACAGGCGGCGGTGGTGCGACGACCACACCGACCGACAATAACAATACGTCAACAGCGACACCGACGCCAGTTCCGAACGGCGTATCGGTAAAAGTTTATGTTGATAAGATTGCGGATGACAGCTTGATTGCAGAAGCCGACGGATTTGGCTCTCACCCGACCGCTACGCCGACTCCGTTGATAGGCACGCCGACGCCGGATCCGACACCGCAGGTATTGATTAAAGCGGATATGGAAAAGGGCGACGCAGCGCCGATTTCAAGTCGTGGCAGCGCAGCCGTTGATGTCATTGACGGAGGAGCGAACGGCACGACCAAATGTGCAGAGATTACAAACCGTACTCAGGATTGGCATGGCGCGATGGTTGATGTTACAAAATATGTGCAAACAGGAAATGACTATGAGATAAAATTCTATGCAAAACAGTCTACCGGAGAGGACACCCAGCTTGAGTTGAGCTGTCAGCATGTTGACCCGTCTTCTGGAGAAACCGTATATCCGGGTATTGCAAAGTTTGATTTGCCAAACGGACAATGGACAGAGTGTACGGCTACCTTTACGATACCGGAGCATTCGGGTGACATTTCATTCTATTGGCAGTCCGTATATAATACAAATAACTTTATGGACTTCTGTCTGGACGAAGTGTCGGTAGCTGGAATTGCTAAATCAGCAGATAAGGAAGATGGTATTCCGGACCTTTCCGCAGGACTTGTTAAAGGGAAAGTCGGCAATCCGATTATGACATCCCGTCTGACAGCAGACCCGTGGGCGATGGAATACAACGGACGTCTGTATGTATACGGAACGAACGATTCCCAGCAGCATGAACTGGCAGGAAATAAGGATAATAATTATTCTAAGATTAATACATTGAACTGCTATTCAACGACGGATATGGTAAACTGGACAGACCACGGAACCATTGATGTAAAAGGAGCAGCCAAATGGGCGGCCAATTCCTGGGCGCCGGCGGCAGCACATAAGACGATTAACGGAAAAGAGAAATTTTTCCTGTATTTTGCGAACAACGCAAGCAGTATCGGGGTATTGACAGCAGATAGTCCGGTGGGCCCGTGGACAGACCCGATTGGAAAACCGATTATCGACCGCTCGATTGGCAACTGTGGCGAGTCGGACGTGGCATGGCTCTTTGACCCTGCCGTACTCGTAGATGATGACGGTCAGGCATATTTGTACTTTGGTGGTTTTGGAAATGCCAAAGATGCTGCCTACAATAAAAATCCAAAATGTGCCCGTGTAATTAAGCTCGGTGAGGACATGGTTAGTACTGTTGGGGATGCCGTTACGATTGACGCTCCTTATATGTTTGAGGATTCCGGTATCAACAAGATTAACGGAAAGTACTATTACAGCTATTGTACAAACTGGACTTCGGAGGCGGGAGCTTCCACATTAGGTGCGGCTACGATTGCCGTAATGGAAAGTGACGACCCTATGACAGGATTTAAGCTTGTCGGAACAGTTTTGAAAAATCCGGGCACTTATTTCGGGGCAACCGGAAACAACCATCACTGTATGGCAGAGTATAAAGGGAAGTGGTATGCTTTCTATCACACGAAAGCGGATACACTGAAAGTTGGTACGAAGCAGGATTACCGTACAACGTATGTGGATGAGCTGGATTTAGGTGAAAACGGTGATTTTACAAATAAAGACGGCTCGGTTGCTTCTACAAAGATGACAAGAACGGGCGCGACGGCAATTGCCAATGTAAATCCGTTTGAGACGGTGGAGGCAGAGACCTTTGCCATGGCCGATACGGTAGGTACCGTGGCAAATAAACAGCCAAATTCCAACAAGGACTGGGCTACGAACTACTCGGTATTCAACGGAAAAATCGGCGGCTATATAGGCGTGACAGCAGTTGATTTTATGGATGAACCGGGTGAACTGACGATGAAACTTGGTGAGGTTGGCTCAGAAGAATATAAAGAGGTAACGGTTCCGATAAAGAAACAAATTACGGGCAAACATACTCTCTATTTTGAATTTGGAAAATGCGGAGTTCTGATGGATTCATGGTGCTTCAAAAGACCTGTCGAAAAACCTGAATGATTGAAACGAGGTTCGCGTCAGACGCGAACCTCGTCTGTCTAATTAAGGATAGCAATGTCTGTTAAACTGTGTTAATATAATACAGAGGTGAGAAGGTATGTTTAAGATTCTGTATGCGGTAATGACAGAGCAAATGCCGGAGGGGTTTGAGGATAACTTGGTTTTTGCCGAGGGGGAGTATGAAATTATTCTTTTTGAAACGGCGGCGATGATTGAGGTAGAGGGTGAGCTGCGTGCGTATCCGCCGCACACGGGTATTATCTATAAGCCCGGCCAGCGCGTGCATTATAAAGCGGAAAGCGGAGCGCTGATATATACGTGGATACGATTTGATTGTGACGAACCTTTGTTCGTGGAGGGATATGTACCTTTTGGTGTTCCTATTTACTGTGAAAATTATGACTATTTTCTAAAATATTGGCAAATGGTGGCGTGTGAAAACTTTTGGCACAGGCAGAGTGAAGAGCACATAATAACAGAATTAATGCATATCATTTTCCACTGGTTCCACGATTATGCTTTTCCGACGGAAAGTTCCCGTTATCAAAATGTATTGGAGAGTTTGCGCGGCGATATCTATGCACATCCTGAATACGACTGGACATTAGAGCGTATGGCGGAGCAGGTGAATATGAGTACACGCTCGCTGCAAAAGCTGTATAAAGACTTTGCACACATATCCTGTATTGCCGAAGTGATTGAAAGCCGCATGACGCGTGCCAAAATGCTTCTTGTGCAAACGAGGTATGATATCGGGGAGATTAGCGAGAGATGCGGCTACAATAATGTAGAGCATTTTTGCCGGCAGTTTAAGAGACACGAGGGGGTTTCGCCAAGCGTATACCGTAAGGAGCATAAGATTGGGGCTGTCCGGCAATAAAGATGTGTAAAAGGAGGTAAAGGAAAGATGAGTAAAAGAGTTAAGAAAACAGTGACGGGTCTGCTGGTTGCCGCACTTTGTGTGGGAAGTCTGGCAGGAGCGTCGGACAAATCGGAAGCGAAAAAGAAAGCTTCCATCAAGAAAAAGAGTATAACAATTGTTAAGGGAAAGAGTAAGAAGATAACAATTAAAAACAAGAAAAAGAAATGCCGTTATACGTTTAAGAGCAACAACAAAAAGGTTGCTACGGTTTCCAAAAAAGGAAAGGTAAAAGGCATCAAAGCCGGCTCTGCCAAAATTACGGTTAAGGAAGTAAAAGGCAAAAAGAAAAGAAGTCTTGGGAAAGTGAAAGTAAAAGTAACGGCTAAGAGTAAAGTACAGACATCCGGTACGCCGGCAACAACGCCGGACGGAAAGACAAATCAGCCGAAACCATCGGATGGCGCCAACGGCACTACACCGACACCGCCGACGTCAACAGCAACGTCAACGGCGACAGTAACGCCGTCACCGACTACATATGTTGAGAATCCGGCAGTTGCCGAAAATCCACTGATTTATTCGGATATACCGGATGTGGATTACATCCGTGTCGGGGAAGATTACTATATGGTTAGTACAACGATGTTCCTCAATCCGGGCGTGCCGATTATGCATTCCAAAGATTTAGTTCACTGGGAAATTGTTTCCTATGTTTACGATACATTGGAAGATAGTGACAAGACGAATCTGGTAAATGGAGAGCAGTGCTACGGCAAGGGTTCATGGGCGGCCAGCATCCGCTACAATGAAACGGATAAGCTCTTCTATGTCTGCTTCTCGAGCAACGACCAGAACAAGGTATATATTTACACAACGGACGATATTAAGAGCGGCAACTGGAAGAAACATTCCGCAAGTGGAACAAAGCATGATCCGGGCCTGCTGTTTGCTGACGGAAAGAATTACATCTTCTCCGGTAACGGCAACATAGCCATGCAGGAGTTTGAGCTGACCGAAGACGGAATTAAATTCGGTACGGCGAAAACGGTACTGAAGAAATCTTCTTCCAAGAATATTGTCAGCATTGAGGGATGTCACGCTTACAAAATAGGCGAGTATTACTATCTGTTCTTCATATCATGGCCGTCCGGCGACCAGAGAACAGAGTGGTGCTACCGCACCAAAGATTTGAACGGCGACTGGGAGGAGAAAAGAGTATTCCACAGCGGCGGTATCGCACAGGGTGGTATTATTGATACCCAGAACGGCGACTGGTACGCAATGCTGTTTAAAGACAGCGGCGCTGTCGGCCGTATTCCGGTGCTTCTTGAAGTGTATTGGGAAGACGGATGGCCGATGATGGGAACAAATGGCAAGCAAAATTCTGCGAAGAAGATGGAAGTAAAACTTGAGAATAGCGGACAAAATTACATATATGCCGACGATACCTTTGACTATGACGAAAACAAACTGCAGCTTGTATGGCAGTGGAACCATAATCCGGATAATGCTAACTGGTCAGTGACAGAGCGCAAAGGATATCTTCGCCTCAAAACAGGCTCTCTGGCAAATACAATCGTTGACGCAAGAAACTCCCTGACGCAGAGAACATTTGGCAAAAAGTGTACGAGTGAGGCGGCAATTGATGTAAGCAATATGAAAGATGGCGATTATGCCGGTATTTGTGCATTCCAGAACGACTACGGTCAGGTCGGCGTCATGAAAGAAGATGGAAAAACCTATCTCTACTATGGAGCAGGACAGTGGATGGACGGAGATAAAGCGGTAAATACGATGACGGTAGCAGATGGCAGAATTGAGCTTCAGCAGTCTCAGGTGTACTTGAAGATTAATTATAATTTTTCCACGAATAAAGCAACGTTCCAGTATTCTCTTGACGGCACGGCATGGAATGATATTGGAAGCGAGCTGGTGATGTCTTATAATCTGAAAGTATTTATGGGATATCGAACTTATTTGTACAATTATGCAACAAAAGAGACCGGCGGTTATGTAGATTTTGATTATTACAAAATTTATTAAAATCAATTAGGGAGTAATTTTTAATATTGCTTGCGTAATTGAGGAAAAAGAGTTATAATTAGAGCATAATGTGGGGGTAGAATACCGTTTTACCTCGCATCATTAATAGCAATTAAAAAAGAAAGGGGATTATCATGAGTACAATGGTAAAGAAAAACGCAAAAGGTCTTGCTGTAGTATTATCTGCTGCCATGGTTTTTAGTGCAACAGCGATGCCTGCTTCTGACGCGAAAGCAAAGAAACCGAAATTGAGCACGACAAAGGTTTCTATCGTAAAAGGAGCAAAGAAAAAAGTAACTGTAAAAAATGCAAAAAAAGTAACATGGAAGCTGACAAAGGCTGCTAAAAAAGTAGTATCTTTGTCTAAAAAGTCAAAGAAAGGCGCAACGATTAAAGGTAAGGCAGTTGGAAAAGCTAAGATTACCGTAAAAATGAAATATGGTAAGAAAACTTTGACAAAGAAGATTAGCGTAACGGTAAAGAAAGCGGATACAACTACGAACAATTCCACGCCGACACCGACGCCACCGACAAATAACAACAAAGCAACACCGACACCACCAACATCGTCAGCAACACCGACACCGCCGACAGGTCCGACAGAAGAGCCGACAGATCCACCAAAACCGGGATACAAAAAGCTGAAAGTAGATTTGTCTACGGCAGTTGATGTAGCAGGTGAACCAATTCCTTATGATGCAGAGAAAGGTACTTTGTCAATACAGGATACATCTATTTTCCGTGTAGATATTCCTGAGGCATTGGCACCGGGCAGCTTGATGGATGTTACAGTTAAAGGTACATTGAATGGCGAAAAAGGTTTCCGTGCTTATTTCATTAATAATAACGAAGATGTGAACATATCTACGGATATTGCTATTTCCGATGATGACAATATTCCACTTGGCGAGCCGTTTGAGTGGAAGTTCACGTTGGAAGTAAGCGAGGATTTAGAGCAGGAAGCAACGCAGCTTCAGTTCAAAGGTATAACATATGCGGATGATATTGATGACCTGACAATCTCTGAGATTGTAATGGAATACAAAAATGCAGCCGGAGGAGAACAGCAGCAATAGCATTTTCCTAAGTTGAGTAGTATTATCCTGAATTATTAGTAACTGCCGCTTTCGTGATGAGGCAATCACGGAGCGGCAGTTTTTTGTATGCATAAGGGAAGCGAAAATTTTGTTTTGGGGTTGCATTTTTTTCCATAGTGCGATATAATTAAATAGAATAAATAGGCGTTTCTTAATTGTTTATTAAGGAGTAAAATTGCCATTATGGCGTGCCACGGAGGGCGTGATAATTATGGTAGAGGCATACAATTTATATTTAGGTGGATATTTGCCAAAGGTTTCTCCTAAAAGCAGTGTCCATAACAAAAATCAATTAAAAAGTAAATATAAGAGTATCATGAGTCTGAACAATGCGACTCCTCTTGTCATGGTAAAATTATCAAATGAAACACAGGCGTATGCACTGCATGTGAAAGAAATGTCCATGGAACTCGGGGAGGCTGCAGAGGAAAGCTTGAGCGGACGGCCGCAGGACAAAACAGAAAATCTTATGAAGATGGGCGGTTTGTTTAACAAACTGTTAGAAAAGAGTGATGAATTTGGTCTTGCGTCTGGGAAACCATCCCGGCCGGGGGGAGAGTTGCGCAATTTAGTTGAGCGCAATATGGCGGAATTGCTAGAGTCTGGTATTGCGGTAGACGATAACGGCTATTTGGTTATGCCGGAGAAAGAAGAATTGCTGCGTGTGCCGGAAGAATTTACGAGACAACTGGCAGAAAAGTGTGAGAAAATGAGTATGAACCCGATGGAATATGTCGATAAGAAAGTATACAGTTATGCTCATTTGCATCGCAATGATATTGGTTCCGCATATGAGGCTTCAATTTACAGCGGAATGTTATTTAATTCCTATTGTTAATCGCTGCAGGCAAAGTCTTGTGACAAAGCCAATGAGTGCGCCGGCGATAAGCCCGGCAAAGTAGAGAAAAGGAAGATAAGGCAGAATCGCAGACAGGCCGACGAGGAAAGAGGCCACGGCAAACTGTCCCAAATTATGAATGATACCACCGACACAACTAACACTAACGAGTGATAGTTGTGTCTTTTTTAATGGGAAAAGAAGCAAATACATGACAAAAAGGCTTGTAATGCTGCCGGCAAGGCTATAGAAAAAGCCAAATAAACTTCCGAAAGTAAAGGCATTTAGCAGATTTCGCAGAAAGGAAATGGCGAAAGCGTATGGCAGTCCGAACTGGCACAAGGCGAGTACGATGACGAGATTCGCTAACCCGAGTTTGATGCCCGGAAAGGGAATGGGAAGTGGAAATAGGTTTTCAATATAACTGAAGATAAAGGCAATGGCAATATAGATAGAAAGGATAGCCATTGTTGTCGTTTTGTTTTTCATATTAATCCTCGTTTCTGAAGCGATTTATCGTGAAGAGCCGCACGAGAAAAGCCGAAGAGTTTCTTGTGCCGGAACAATAAGTTACGTCAGTGTATGACGGCATCCGGCTGCGAGTCAGTTCCGTCGGTTTCTACGATTGCTAAGACGAGCCGGTGGGGAAGACAGACAATACTTTCTCCCGGCCTGCTTATGGCTTTTGTGTGGACGCATGTGCGGTCGTGGCAGTTTGCCTCTGTCATTCGGACAGTACCGTCTTGTATCCGGAAGCGATTTATGATATGATTAGAGGCAGAGACTTCTCTGTCAGTGTCCTGCTCTAAGGGAAGCCTCATCTGGAGCTGTCCATTGAGGCGGACTTCCAGAATGCCGTGTTCTGAGGCAGATGGGAAAAAGACCCAGACAGATAAGATGATTCCGATTATAAATAGCAGAGTCAGAAAACAAATATCACGTATTTGAAATGGATTTGTCTTTACCATAAAAAGACCTCCTTTGTGATGCGTACAAAGATACGATAGCAGATTTTATTTGGAAAGTCAAAGAAGAAAGGATGAAAACAATGCAACAAAAAGTTGGGAGAAAAATTTTATTAGCAGCGCTGATGCTGCTTGTGCTGCCGGTGGCTGCGGGCAAGGTGGCGAATGCGGCTGTACCGACGCCGGAAAATGACTATAAACAGGGAAAAGTGTATAAGATATCGCCAAAGACGAAACCGCTGAAAGCGTCAAAGTATAAAAAGTCCAGTTTGTACAATGCGAAAACAAGGAATTATTTTACGATACGTTCTTATATGGAGAAATTCCAAAAAGCGGGAAAAGGGACGCTCGTACTGAAGAAAGGAACATACACGATTACCAATACGATACTCGTTCCCTCGAATGTTACCATTATTTTTGAAGATGGCGTCAAGATTGTAAAAGGAAAGAAGACGAATAAGAAAAGGATGCCTGCCTCGATTACGGTATTTCAGCTCCTGCGTCCGTCCAAGGCAAAGAAGAGCAGGGTGTATGGGCGTTATCAGGGAGAGAAGAATATACATTTTGTCGGCAAAGGAAATGTGTCGATGAATTTAAAATATATGAAATACGCGATTGGCATTGTGATGGGACACAATAGCAATGTCACGGTCGATAATATTTCTTTTTCCAATATGAACGGGGCACATTTTATTGAAATGGATGCCTCACAGAATGTAAGAGTGTCAAACTGTTCCTTTAAAAATGTGAAAAAGGGCTCGGATATGGTGAAAGAAGCTATCAATATTGATACGCCGGATAAAGCCACACAGGGGTTTAACAATGCCTGGTCGAAAATGGACAAGACGCCAAATCGAAACGTGACGATTGAGAACTGCCGGTTTTCGAATCTGGGCCGCGCTATCGGAACACATAAATACAGCGCCAAAGGGAAACAGCAGATGTACCACACGGGAGTGATAATTCGCAACAACTGGATTAGCAATATGAAATGGGATTCCCCGATTCGCATTATGAACTGGAAAGATTCGGTTGTAGAGAATAATACCATACAGGCAATTAAGCAGCCGGGGAAAGACAATACGAGAGGTATTCTTGTGAGTGGCGCCGTCAATGTTGCCATTCGCAATAATGAGATAAGCGGTGCAGGACGCTCCATCCAGTATATCGCATGGAAGAACAGCGGTCCGGGGTCACAATATCCGATTACTTACAATGCATTGACGCAAAGCAATCGGGATGATTTGGCAACGAATATTGGAAGAGATTTGTCGCTCGGCGAATACTTTGTTCGTATTTGTCCGGTATATAACGTGTTCACGAATGCGGAAACGGTAGATATTGTTCGCGGGTAGACGGCACTTGCAGTAGTGTAGCAGGTATCCCACCGTATCTCATCCGGTACACACTCCCGACGAAAAATAAATTGTTTCCCGCGTGTACAGAGGACTTGCGCCGCTCCTCGCAAAACTCGCTGCCCACAGTAAAAATACAATTGTTCCGGTGGTGCGCTAGTACCGTTGCGTAGCGGCTTAGTGCAAACGGGCTGTCAAAAGTCAGGGAAAACGACAGCAGACATCTTAGACAATGCTGCGGGCGGCGCTCTGTAAACGGAGGGAAACAATAATTTTTCGGGGAGTGATACAAGGACAAGATACGGCGGGATACCTGCGTTCTGCTTGCTGCTTTACCTGCTGCCCCGACAAAAAAGTATTGACGAAGACCTAATCATTGTGTTATAGTATTCTAGCGATGAATTAGGTCTTTTTTTTATGCCTGAAATTTTGACTGACTGCAATAAGCAGCGACAATAACAATCACGGAGGTGACAAGATGCGTACTAAGATAACTTTGGAATGTACAGAGTGCAAGCAGCGCAATTACAACATGACCAAAGATAAGAAGAACCATCCGGACAGAATGGAAACAAAGAAGTATTGTAGATTTTGCAAGAAACACACGTTGCATAAGGAGACAAAATAGTCTCTGTGATGATGTTTCAGAAAGGATGTGTGTCACATGAGCGAAGCAGAAAAGACTTCAAAAACCAGCTTCTTCAAGAATGTGAAAAGCGAATTTAAGAAGTGCACATGGCCAAAGAAAGAGGACTTAGCAAAACAGTCGGCTTTGGTTATTACGGTTTCCGTATTACTTGGTGTACTCATTGCCGGTATCGACTGGGCAATCCGCCTTGGGTTGACAGCGCTGAACCTTGCATAGGAGGTAACTATGGCAGAAGAAGCAAAATGGTATGTAGTTCATACTTATTCCGGATATGAGAATAAGGTAAAAGCAGATATTGAGAAGACAATTGAAAATCGTAATCTGCAAAATCAGATCATGGAAGTGATGATTCCGCTCCAGACCGTTGTCGAAGAGAGGAACGGCGAGAAGAAACAGGTGCAGAAGAAGATGTTTCCGGCGTATGTTCTGATTAACATGATTATGAATGACCAGACATGGTATGTTGTGCGAAACACGCGTGGCGTAACCGGTTTTGTCGGGCCCGGTTCGAAACCGGTACCCCTGACAGAAGAAGAAATTACCAACATGGGATTTTTGGCGGAAGCGGAACAATCGCCGTTTTCCATTGGCGATTTGGTTGTCGTTACCGAGGGAGTATGGCAGGATACTAACGGCGTCGTTCAGGAAGTTCATCCGGCCAAACAGATGGCAGTCATTATTATTGACATGTTTGGACGCGATACTCCGGTAGAGATTGATTTCTCAGATTTGAAACTGGTTTAATCGATTAGGAGGAAATGTAAAATGGCTAAAAAAGTCGAAGGATATATTAAATTACAGATTCCGGCAGGCAAGGCAACTCCGGCTCCGCCGGTAGGTCCTGCACTTGGACAGCACGGAATCAACATTGCTCAGTTCACAAAAGAGTTTAATGCTCAGACTCAGGGACAGGATGGAATGATCATTCCTGTCGTTATCACTGTCTATGCGGACAGAAGTTTCAGTTTTGTATGTAAGACTCCGCCGGCGGCTGTTCTTTTGAAGAAAGCCTGCAAGATACAGTCCGGTTCCGGTGAGCCGAATAAGAAGAAGGTTGCCACGATTTCCAAAGATGACCTTCAGAAAATCGCAGAGACAAAGATGCCTGACTTAAACGCAGGCAGCATGGAAGCTGCTATCAGCATGATTGCCGGTACGGCAAGAAGTATGGGCATCACAGTAGAAGAATAGTCAAAACAGGATTGAAAAAAGATTTAATGTCATTTGGACGTTGTGGGAGACATGGCGCTTATAAGAAGCGCACTGAAGAGCCGTAAGGCTTTTCCCCGTGCCAGATTACAAATTTGGTAGAAAATGTTCGCTAATACCACTAGGAGGTTATGGAAATGAAGAGAGGTAAAAAGTATACAGAAGCCGCTAAGTTAGTTGACCGTACGGTACAGTACGAAGTAGCGGAAGCAATTAGCCTTGTAAAGAAAACAGCAGTTGCAAAATTTGATGAAACCGTAGAAGCTCATATACGTCTTGGCGTTGACGGACGTCATGCTGACCAGCAGGTACGCGGTGCGGTAGTTCTTCCTCATGGAACAGGTAAGTCTGTTCGTGTTCTTGTATTTGCGAAAGGCGATAAAATAGCAGAGGCAGAAGCAGCAGGCGCAGACTATGTAGGTGGCGAGGAATTGATTCCTAAAATCCAGAACGAAGGCTGGTTTGAGTTTGATGTAGTAGTGGCAACGCCGGATATGATGGGCGTAGTTGGCCGTTTGGGACGTGTGCTCGGACCGAAAGGTCTTATGCCGAACCCGAAAGCCGGTACGGTTACAATGGATGTTACAAAGGCTGTTAATGATATTAAAGCCGGTAAAATTGAGTATCGTTTGGACAAAGCAAATATTATTCACTGTCCGGTAGGTAAAGCATCCTTTACCGAGGAACAGCTTGCAGATAACTTTAACACTTTGATGGAAGCTATTATTAAGGCAAAACCATCAAGTGCAAAAGGAACCTATATGAAGAGCGTGACGCTTACTTCTACGATGGGTCCGGGAATCAAGGTCAATACATTAAAAATTGGCTGATTGATTTTGAATTTATCTTGACAGATAAGATAGTGTGTGCTACACTAACAAAAGTTTATAACTGCCGCAGACAGCAAGTATAGGTTTCTATGTAAGTGCGCAAGCCGCTTGCCGAGGAAGATTGTGAATTACAATTTTTTTGTGAGATTATCCAACTCTTCGTCTGCAAGGACGAAGAGTTTTTTTAGTTGCGTAAAAGTAACATTCTCCGGCAGATTATATGGCAGCGAAAGCTGACAATAAAAGGAGGTAACAAATCATGGCTAAAGTCGAATTGAAGGCACCCGTTGTCGATGAAATCAAAGGCTATGTGTCAGAGGCAAAATCAGTTGTTTTAGTTGATTACCGCGGCCTCACTGTAGAACAGGACACAAGACTTCGTAAGACGTTGAGAGAAGCTGGCGTAGTATACAAAGTATACAAGAATACAATGCTTCATCTGGCGTTCGATGGCACGGATTATGCACAGCTTGACAAAGATTTGGAGGGCCCGACAGCGATTGCGTTTGGAATTGAAGATGAGACTGCTCCGGCAAGGATTCTCAACAACTTTTCCAAAGAAGCAGAAGCGCTTCAGATAAAGAGTGCAATCGTAGACGGCGAGTACTATGACGAGAATGCGGTTAAGGTTCTTGCAACAATTCCGTCCAAGGACGAGCTTATTTCCAAATTGCTTGGAAGCCTGCAGTCGCCTATTACAAACTTTGCCCGTGTCGTTAAGCAAATTGCAGAAGCGCAGGGTGAAGCAGCAGAAGCATAGAAATTTGTGATTAGTTATTAAAAATTAAAATGGAGGAATGTAAAATGACAACACAGGAATTTATCGACGCTATCAAAGCGATGAGCGTAATGGAATTAAATGATTTAGTAAAAGCATGTGAGGAAGAATTTGGCGTATCTGCAGCAGCAGGCGTAGTTGTTGCAGCAGCAGGTGCAGACGGTGCGGCAGGAGCTGCAGAGAAAGACGAGTTTGATGTAGAATTGACTGAAGTAGGCGGTTCTAAAGTTAAAGTTATCAAAGTTGTCCGCGAAGTTACGGGTCTTGGCCTGAAAGAAGCAAAAGACGTAGTAGACGGAGCTCCTAAAGTAATCAAAGAGGGCGCAAGCAAAGAAGAAGCAGAAGATATTAAGAAAAAGCTTGAAGATGAGGGCGCTAAAGTTACTCTTAAATAATAAAGTTGTAAGATTATTACCTGAATAAAACATTTTAGCAGGAACAGGGAATGCATAATCATATTTAGAAGAGAAATACTCGTTATGAGTACTAATTCTTTTCGGTGGTTATGGGTTCCCTGTTTCTGCGTGGTGATTAGCGGAGGAAATAGCGGTGTATTACGACAAAATTGGCGTGAAACACCCCTTGCTTCCCTGTGGGGAAAGGGATATAATGAAAGTAGAAATACATTTCTTACTGGCTAAAAGCACAAATTATCCATAAATATAAAAAGAAACAGGGAGCATACAGAATGCGAAATGTATTTTCGCAGTTTGCACCAGAATGGAGGGCATTATGGCAAAACAACAGATTATATCCATTAGTCGTGAATATGGAACCGGAGGACGTGAGATTGCGCAAAAAATAGCACAAGATTTGGGATTGCAGCTCTACGACCGAAACATGTTAGAGGAGATTGCGCAGGAAAAGAACATTAAGCCGGAAATGTTAGAAAGTGTTGACGAGAAGCCGAGAAACCGTCTGTTATCAAGGCGGGTAAAAGGGCATTCCAACTCAATGGAAGAGAATCTGGCGCAGATGCAGTTTGATTTTTTGCGAAAGAGAGCGGACAGTGGAGAATCGTTTGTCGTTTTGGGGCGCTGCTCGGAAACCGTTTTGAAAGACAGGGAGGGGCTTGTGTCCATCTTCGTTGTGGGGGATGAAGAGACAAAATTGCGTCATACGATGGACAAGTTTGGAGTATCAAAGCAGGAGGCGGTGTTCAAGTGTGAGCGCCATGACAGGTCGAGAAAGAGATATCACAATTATTTCTCGGATTTTAAATGGGGAGATTCCAGAAATTATGATATTTGTATCAATAGCAGCCTGCTTGGAATAGAGGGAACAGCCGAGATTCTGGAAGCATTTATTAATAAATTGTCATAGTGGCGGTCAGACGAAATAAAAGTGTTTCGCCGGATGGAGAGAGTGCGTGTTTTTAACCGCGCTCTTTGTCTTTTCAGGGGTCAAAAAAAGTACCTGACAAATGCTTGACAGCAGACTACATTTGTGGTACGATAGAAAATGCACTATTGTGGTATGGTAGGCTTAATAGCCCTATTTGATAACAGTATACCACAGTTTTGTAGAAAAGACAAGGAGTGAAATCATCAATGGAGAAAAACAGAATACGCCCTGTCCAAGTTGGCAAAGGCGTCAGAATGAGCTACTCAAAACAGAAAGAAGTATTGAAGATGCCGAACCTGATTGAGGTACAGACTGATTCGTACAAATGGTTTCTGGAAGAGGGTTTAAATGAGGTCTTCCGCGATATTTCGCCAATTGCGGATTACAATGGCAATTTGAGCCTTGAATTTGTGAGCTTTGAATTGTGCAAAGATGATGTGAAATATTCCATCGAGGAGTGTAAGGAGCGTGATGCAACTTATGCAGCGCCGTTAAAAGTAAAGGTGAGACTCCATAATAATGAGACAGAGGAAATCAGTGAGCATGATATATTTATGGGTGATTTGCCGCTAATGACTGCGACCGGTACATTCATTATCAATGGTGCGGAGCGTGTAATTGTCAGTCAGTTAGTTCGTTCTCCCGGAATTTATTATGGAATTGCTCACGATAAGATTGGTAAGGAATTGTATTCTTCAACTGTTATTCCAAACCGTGGCGCATGGTTGGAATATGAGACAGACTCCAATGATATATTTTACGTTCGTGTAGATAGAAATAGAAAGGTGCCGATTACGGTGCTTCTCCGTTCGCTCGGTATAGGAACTAATCAGGAAATTTTGGATATGTTCGGCGATGAGCCGAAGATTCGGGCGAGCTTTGCCAAAGACCCTTCCGATAATTATCAGGATGGTCTGTTGGAATTATATAAAAAGCTCCGTCCCGGCGAGCCGTTAGCTGTGGACAGTGCAGAGAGCCTGATTCACAATATGTTCTTTGACGTGCGGCGTTATGATTTGGCGAAAGTCGGACGTTACAAATTCAATAAAAAATTAGCATTCCGTAACCGTATTGTCGGCTTCACTTTGGCGGAGGATGCTGTGAGCCAGGAGACCGGTGAAGTAATTGCAGAGGCTGGAACGATGGTCACGGAAGAATTGGCCGTGAAGATTCAGAATGCCGCCATTCCGTTTGTTATGATGGATACCGAGGAGGGCCATGTTGTCAAAGTTCTCTCTAACATGATGGTAGATTTGCATACATTCCTGCCGGAAGCGGATAAAAATGAGTTAGGTATTACGGAAGAAGTTTATTTCCCTAAATTAAAGAAAATTTTAGAAAAATATGATAATTTGGAAGACCGCTATGAGGCGATTAAGAAAAGCGTTGCCCTGCTGATTCCAAAGCACATAACGAAAGAAGATATTTTTGCTTCTATTAACTACAATATTCATTTGGAATACGGATTGGGAAATGACGATGATATTGACCACTTGGGGAACCGCCGGATTCGTGCGGTCGGAGAACTGTTGCAAAATCAGTACCGCATCGGTCTTTCCCGTATGGAGCGCGTTGTGCGTGAGCGTATGACGACGCAGGATATCGAGGGGATTTCCGCACAGTCACTGATTAATATTAAGCCGGTAACAGCAGCGGTAAAAGAATTTTTTGGAAGTTCCCAGTTGTCGCAGTTTATGGACCAGAACAACCCGTTGTCAGAGTTGACGCACAAACGTCGTCTGTCGGCGCTCGGGCCGGGCGGTTTGTCCCGTGACAGAGCCGGATTTGAAGTGCGCGACGTACACTATTCCCATTATGGAAGAATGTGTCCGGTAGAGACTCCCGAGGGACCGAATATCGGTTTGATTAACTCGTTGGCATCGTATGCGCGCATTAATGAGTACGGTTTTGTCGAGGCTCCGTATCGTAAAGTAGACAAGACAGACCCGAAAAACCCGCTTGTTACGGATGAAGTTGTCTATATGACGGCGGATGAAGAAGACCGCTATCATGTAGCGCAGGCCAATGAGCAGTTAGACGAAGACGGTCATTTTGTCCGCAAGAACATTTCCGGCCGTTTCCGTGAAGAGACGTCGGAATTTGAGCGCAGCAAAATTGACTATATGGACGTTTCGCCGAAGATGGTCTTTTCCGTGGCGACAGCGATGATACCGTTCTTGGAGAATGACGATGCGAACCGTGCATTGATGGGTTCCAACATGCAGCGTCAGGCAGTTCCGCTTCTTGTCACGGAAGCTCCTGCAGTAGGAACCGGTATGGAGATGAAAGCGGCCGTCGATTCCGGAAACTGTGTTGTTGCCAAAGAGGGCGGCAGAGTGGAGCGCGCAGAGACAAACCGTGTGCTGATACGCAAAAAAGACGGTAATATTGATGAATATAAATTATCCAAGTTTGTCCGCAGTAATCAGGGCACATGTATGAACCAGAGACCGATTGTGACAAAGGGAGAAGAAGTAGAAGCAGGACAAGTGATTGCAGACGGCCCGTCCACCGCCGGCGGTGAGATTGCGCTTGGCAAGAATCCGCTCATCGGCTTTATGACTTGGGAAGGTTACAATTACGAGGATGCTGTCCTTTTGAGCGAGAGACTGGTACAGGAGGATGTTTATACTTCCGTTCATATCAATGAATACGAGACGGAGGCGCGTGACACCAAACTGGGGCCGGAAGAGATTACCAGAGATGTGCCGGGCGTCGGTGATGATGCCTTAAAAGATTTGGATGAATACGGTATCATCCGTATCGGTGCGGAAGTTCGTGCCGGAGATATTCTCGTCGGCAAGGTTACGCCGAAAGGCGAGACGGAACTGACAGCAGAGGAGAGACTTCTTCGGGCTATCTTTGGCGAAAAGGCACGAGAAGTTCGGGATACTTCTCTTCGCGTTCCGCACGGTGAGTTTGGTATTGTAGTAGATGCCAAAGTATTCACCCGTGAAAATGGAGACGAATTGTCGCCGGGCGTCAACCAGACCGTTCGTATTTATATCGCTCAGAAGAGAAAGATTCAGGTCGGCGATAAGATGGCAGGACGCCACGGAAATAAAGGTGTCGTTTCCCGCGTATTGCCGGTAGAAGATATGCCGTTTCTGCCGAACGGACGTCCGCTGGATATCGTGCTGAATCCGCTGGGCGTGCCATCCCGTATGAATATCGGTCAGGTATTGGAAATCCATTTGAGTCTGGCGGCCAAGGTACTTGGTTTTAATGTGGCGACTCCGGTATTCGACGGTGCAAACGAGATTGATATTATGGATACTCTGAAGCTGGCAAACGACTATGTCAATACGCCGCTGGAGGAGTTTGAAAACAAATATAAAGATATTCTTGAGCCGCAGGTAATGGAATATCTGCTCAACAATCAGGAATACAGAAAAGAATGGGCAGGCGTGCCGATTAAGGAAGATGGAAAAGTTCAGCTCCGCGACGGCCGCACCGGCGAGTATTTTGACGGAGAGGTAACTATTGGTTTCATGCACTATTTGAAGCTCCACCACTTGGTTGATGATAAAATCCACGCCCGTTCGACAGGCCCTTATTCACTTGTTACGCAGCAGCCGCTTGGCGGTAAGGCACAATTTGGCGGACAGCGCTTCGGAGAGATGGAAGTGTGGGCGCTGGAAGCGTATGGCGCCGCTTATACGCTGCAGGAAATTTTGACGGTTAAGTCCGATGATGTAGTGGGCCGTGTGAAAACATACGAGGCAATTATCAAAGGTGACAATATTTCTGAACCCGGCATTCCGGAGTCCTTTAAGGTATTGCTCAAAGAGCTGCAGGCGCTGGGACTGGATGTCTCTGTTCTGGACGAAGAGGGCGAAGAGATTCAGATGGCAGAGACGCTGGAAGATGGTGCGAATGAAAATGTAAATGAGCTCATCAATGATAAGAGTTATGAAATCGGAGACGAATCCTTTGAGGCTGCCGGTTTCCGTGAAACGGAACTGGAGGGGCTGGATGATGACAGCAGCATCGGTGTAGAAGGATAGAAAGGACGGTATATATATGCCACAGTATGGTAATGAAATGGAAAAGACGTTAATTTACGATAAAATTAAAATCCGCCTGGCATCTCCGGATAAAATCCGTGAGTGGTCGCGCGGAGAAGTAAAGAAGCCGGAGACGATTAATTATCGTACTTTGAAACCGGAAAAGGACGGACTTTACTGCGAGCGCATTTTCGGGCCAAGCAAAGACTGGGAATGTCATTGTGGGAAGTACAAGAAAGTGCGTTATAAGGGCGTAGTCTGTGACCGATGCGGCGTTGAAGTAACAAAATCCAGTGTCCGCCGCGAGCGCATGGGCCATATTGAGCTGGCTGCACCGGTTTCCCATATCTGGTATTTTAAAGGGATTCCGAGCCGGATGGGTCTGATACTCGATATTTCTCCTAAAGTACTGGAGAAAGTACTGTATTTTGCTTCTTATATTGTTTTGGAATCCGAAGTGCCGGATATTCAGGTAAAACAAGTACTTTCCGAGCAGGAATATCAGAAAGCTCGTGAAGATTACGGTGATGTTTTCCGTGTCGGTATGGGAGCAGAATCCATTCAGGAATTGTTGCAGAGAATCGACTTGGAAGAAGAATCAAACGAATTAAAGACAGAATTGAAAGCGTCCACCGGGCAGAAACGCGCGCGTATTATCAAGAGATTGGAAGTAGTAGAAGCATTTCTTGAGTCGGGTAACAGTCCGGATTGGATGATAATGACAGTGATTCCGGTGATTCCGCCGGATTTGCGTCCGATGGTACAGTTGGATGGCGGACGTTTTGCAACGTCTGATTTGAATGATTTGTACCGCCGGATTATTAACCGCAATAACCGTCTGAAGAGATTGCTTGAGCTTGGCGCTCCGGATATTATTGTGCGCAACGAAAAACGTATGCTTCAGGAAGCGGTAGATGCGTTAATTGACAACGGACGCCGCGGCCGTCCGGTTACAGGGCCGGGAAATCGTGCGCTGAAATCTCTTTCCGATATGCTGAAAGGAAAACAGGGACGCTTCCGCCAGAATTTGCTCGGCAAGCGTGTTGACTACTCTGGCCGTTCGGTTATCGTCGTTGGGCCGGAACTTAAAATCTATCAGTGCGGTCTGCCAAAAGAAATGGCAATCGAGCTGTTTAAACCGTTTGTTATGAAAGAACTTGTGGCAAATGGAACGGCGCACAATATAAAAAATGCGAAAAAGATGGTAGAGAAACTCGAGCCTGCCGTATGGGATATTCTGGAAGAGGTGATTCGCGAGCATCCGGTTATGCTGAACCGTGCCCCTACGCTTCACCGTCTGGGAATTCAGGCGTTTGAGCCAATCCTTGTAGAGGGAAAGGCAATCAAACTTCACCCATTAGTATGTACTGCGTTTAACGCCGATTTTGATGGTGACCAGATGGCTGTGCATTTGCCGTTATCAGTAGAAGCGCAGGCAGAATGTCGTTTTCTTCTTTTATCGCCGAACAACCTGTTGAAGCCGTCGGATGGCGGCGCCGTAGCCGTGCCATCGCAGGATATGCTTCTTGGTATTTATTATCTGACACAGGAGCGTACCGAAGAGCAGGGCGCAAAAGGTACCGGCAGATATTTTAAAGATATGAACGAAGCAATTATTGCTTACGAGAATCATGAAATAACTCTCCATGCGAGAATCAAGATTCGCCGTTTTGGCGAGAATGCACAGGGCGAGATGGAATCCCGTGTCATTGAGTCTACTTTGGGACGTTTCATTTTCAATGAAATAATCAGTCAGGACCTCGGTTTCGTTGACCGCAGTAATCCGGACAATTTCCTCAAGTTAGAAGTGGATTTCCACGTAGGAAAGAAACAGTTAAAACCGATTTTGGAAAAATGTATTAATAATGAGGGTGCGACAAAGACGGCGGAAACGTTAGATGCCATCAAGGCGCTCGGTTATAAATATTCCACGAAAGCGGCTATGACGGTTTCCATTTCCGATATGGAAGTGCCGGCAACGAAGAAAGACTTATTAAAGAAAGCGGAAGAGACGGTTGAAATTATTTCTCAAAAATACCGCCGCGGCCTGCTGACAGAAGAAGAGCGATACAAGTCGGTTGTCGAGACGTGGAAAGAGGCGGATGCCCAGATTACCCATGACCTGCTGAGTGGTTTGGATGAATTAAATAATATATATATGATGGCGGACTCCGGCGCCCGTGGTTCGGATAAGCAGATTAAGCAGCTTGCCGGAATGCGTGGTATGATGGCGGATACGTCGGGCCGTACGATTGAGCTGCCGATTAAGTCGAACTTCCGTGAGGGACTAGACGTATTGGAATATTTTATTTCCGCTCATGGTGCGCGTAAGGGATTGTCCGATACAGCGTTGCGTACAGCCGATTCGGGATATTTGACAAGACGATTGGTAGATGTCTCTCAGGAATTGATTATCCGTGAAACAGATTGCTGTGTGAATCGTAAATCTGATGAAATTCCGGGTATGTGGATAAGCGCGTTCATGGATGGACGTGAAGTGATTGAGACGTTGGAAGAACGTATTACCGGACGTTATTCCTGCGAGACGATAAAAGATGACAATGGGGACGTTATTGTGAAGGCAAATCATATGATTACGCCAAAGCGCGCCGCCCGCATTGTGAATACAAAAGCAATTATTGATGCAGGAGATAAAGCACAGGTTAAAATCCGTACGATACTGACCTGTAAGTCTCATGTAGGTATTTGTACAAAATGTTATGGTTCTAACATGGCGACAAAAGAACCGGTACAGGTAGGAGAGGCAGTTGGTATTATTGCCGCCCAGTCGATTGGTGAGCCGGGTACACAGCTTACCATGCGTACATTCCATACCGGTGGTGTTGCTGGTGATGATATAACACAGGGTCTTCCCCGTGTCGAGGAGTTGTTCGAGGCAAGAAAGCCAAAAGGTCTTGCTATTATTTCCGAATTTGCCGGAAAGGTACAGCTTCGTGAGACAAAGAAAAAGAGGGAAGTAGTCATTACAAACGACGAAACCGGACAGAGTAAGGCGTATCTGATACCGTACGGTTCTCGTGTTAAAGTGTTGGAGGGGCAGGAGCTGGAAGCTGGAGATGAACTGACCGAAGGTAGTGTGAATCCGCATGACATCCTGAAAATCAGAGGTGTCCGTGCCGTACAGGATTATATGCTGCGTGAAGTTCAGCGTGTTTATCGTCTGCAAGGTGTAGAAATTAATGATAAGCACATTGAAGTAATTGTTCGCCAGATGTTGAAGAAGATTCGCATTGAGAATAACGGTGATTCGGATTTTCTGCCGGGAGTGCTTGTCGATGCCTTGGAGTATGAGGATGTCGTAGAGCAGATGAAAGCAGAGGGAAAAGAAGCGCCGGAAGGAAAGCAGATTATTCTCGGAATTACGAAAGCATCGCTGGCAACAAGTTCATTCTTGTCAGCAGCATCTTTTCAGGAGACGACAAAAGTTCTCACGGATGCAGCGATAAAGGGTAAGGAGGATCCATTAATTGGCCTGAAGGAAAACGTTATAATAGGTAAATTAATTCCTGCCGGAACCGGAATGAAACGATACCGCAACATCCGCATTCACAGCGATTTGACAGACAATCTTGACCCGACTGAGCCGGAGGAAATCAGAGGCGCAGAGGGATTTGCAGGAGCAAGAGGATTGGAAACTACTGCTACACAGGAGGGATTTGTCATAAGCGATGATGTCAGAATGACCTTTGCGGAAGAGGAGGAAATTGCCTTAACGGAAGTTTCGGAGGAACCGGTGACTGTCGAGGAGTAACTAACGTAACAGACACAGGAAATGGAGGAAAAAGATGAGAGTAAGAGAGTTAAAACAACTATCCAAACAATTAGTAGCATTAGTATTAGCGGCCGCGTTAATCCTCGGTCTGCAGCCGGTGACTGCCAGAGCTGCAGAGTTCAAGGAAGTTAAAGAAATACGCCTTGCTGCGGATGAGGTGACGGTATGGCCGGAGTTTGAACAGGTATCCGCAAAATTTCAGCTCGTGTGGGAAGATAACACGGTTTCCCCGATGTTTAGTATGTTTGCCACATCCCGTATGTATATAAACGAAGCGGGTTCAAACGCATATTTTCTTTCGGAAAAAGATTTGTATGGGAATGTCAAATACGGTGTGAAAGCAAGAAAACAGTGGGCTCACTTTACCGGAGCGGTAAAGACGGTTTCTGTGAAAAATACGGCCAATAAGTTTGACACGTATCAGGCAGGAACGAAAGTGCCGTTAAAGCCAAATGAAGAAAAAATCTATTATATGAGTAGTGCGACGGAGGCAAAGCATATGCTTGCCTGCAGCAATGAAAATGTAGATGTAACCATGTATTCTCTGGCTGATGACAGGCCTTTTGCACCGGGGAGATTTTATCTGTCAAACTTAAATGGCGGCTATTATGTTCACGCCGTAAACCGGACGAACGCAGTAACGAATTTCCGTATGATGAATATAAAGGATACCGCCAGTCTCAATACGCTGCTTGAATACAAGGCAGGTCAGACGGTCACTTTAGGTGCGGGAGAAACGGCAACCTATCGGTTTAAGGGAAATTCAACGTATAAGATAAATAATAATGGAAACGGTTCCTGTTTCTATTATAGTCTTGCAGGTACGGAGTCACATAATCGATACTTTCTTAAAGATGAAGAGGAAGATGTAAAGGGCGATTATCTGCTTGTGTTTATGGGACCGGAGACGGGAACGGCGACAATGAGCGTAAACGATGTGACAAATCCGGCGGCTAATGTAAGCGGCGCAGCGCCGAAAGAGCAATGGGTTCAGCCAAAGGACGATAAAAAAGATGATGGCAAGGGCGGTTCCGTGAAAGGGAAAAAAGCTACTGTGGGGAAAGCTGTTTTCAAAGCGGTTTCCGAGACGACAGCAATGCTCACAAAAGTGAAAAACGCTAAGAAGCTCACGTCCTATAAAGTACCTGCTACAGTTACGATTGGCGGAAAGAAATTAAAGGTAGTATCAATTTCCGGAGGCGCGTTTAAGAACTGTAAGAAATTAAAGAAGATAACGATTCCTGCCAGCGTGAAAACGATTAAGGGCAATGCATTTAAAAATTGTAAAAAATTGAAAACCGTTATCGTTAAAAATGCAAAGACATTAAAAGTAAGTAAAAACGCATTTAAGGGTTGTAAGAAAATTACTTTTAAAGTTAAAAAAGCGCAGATTAAGAAGTTTAAAAAGGCTTTGAAGAAAGCGAAAATCGGTTGCAAATGTAATGTAAAAAAATAATAAGGGATAAATCAAATGCGTAAGAAAACATGGGATAAAACATATATCACGTATTTGATACCGATAGTAATGGCAGTAGTAATACTGCCATTACTTGTCGCGTATCGGGAGGTTGAAAATTTGCTGGCAGGGGCCGGGTGGCAAAATCCAAGCCCTGTGACGGCGGATATTTTTTTATGTGTAAAAAAAGAATTTGTATTTGTCATTATCGGCGTTATTTTGTTCTGTATGCTCTGTTTCCTGCTTCTTGGCAGAAAAATATTTACAATGCCAAAAACATTCGCCCTACTTGGCGGATATCTGTTTCTGGCGCTGTTATCGACTCTGTTGGGTGAAGATTCAAAAACTTCATGGCGCGGTGCACTTGAGATGATGCAGCCAATCGGCGCCCTAATCGGATATCTTTTGCTTTTCTATTACGCGTATATTGTCATTAACGGTGAAAAGAACAGGAAGACAGATATGCTTTCCTTTCTCAACCGGATTTTTGTGGCTGCCGGTTTGTTGCTGTCCGTCTGCGGCGTACTTCAAATATTCGGCTGCGACTATCTGAATTGGGATTGGCTGCGGCAGTTGTTGGGGATTGCCAATGTCTCCCTCGTGGAAAGTGAGCGTATTGTAATCACGTTATATCATTCCAATTATGTCGGTACTATGATGGTGTTATTGATACCGTTCTCATATGTTGGATTTCATAGAGAGAAGACATATGTCTGGCGTGGTATCTGTCTTGTGTCACTCATCGGCATGATGATGTGCCTCTATGCCTCCCAATCAAGGGCGGGGATTTTTGCATTGGCCGGTATTGCAGTTTTGGCATTTTTCTTTGCTGTTTTTCAAAGAAAACAAAACAGAAAGCGGATTATTATAGAAGCAGTTGTTGTTTTTATCGCTTCTGTGCTTCTCTTTTTGTTTGTTGACTATGTACAGGGGCACAAATTAAGCGCCCGTTTTATGCATCCGGAGACGAAAAAAATGGCTTCTTCCGGCTTTTCATCCATTGAGACGAGTGCGCAGGATGTTGTATTTGAAAAGAAAGACGTTCTTTTGCGAGCGGATTGGTGTAAGGAAAAGGGGAACCTGAAGCTCACGTTAAGGGATGGAGACGGCAAAGAGCTCACTTGTACCGCCGGATTGCCAAAAAATATTGAGAAGTTAAAGAAGACGTCGTTGGCGAGAGCGCGCAAAGACGCTCCGGTTTATCGGATTGAGGACAACCGCTATCAGGGAATTTATGTACAGGCCAACAGTTATTTTGAGGGAGAGAAAAGATACGATGGCTACACCTTTTTCTATGGAAATCGGGCATGGTTTTTCGCCCGCCATAAGGGTAGGTATCAATTCCTGAACCGTATGGGGCGCTGGGACGATTGCATTGCCTCGCAAAATGCGCTGCCAAAGGCATTCTATCCATTTGCTTCTTATCGGGGATATGCATGGTCGAAAACGATGGCAAAACTGCCGCAGACATTGCTCATTGGCGTGGGGCCGGATAATTTTGAACGGTTTTTCCCGAATAACGATTATGCGTCAAAGGCGCTTTGCAAACTGGATTCCGTGATTTACAACAGGCCGCATAATTGGTTTTTGCAGATGGCTGCGGAAACGGGCATAAGCTCTGCGGTATTGATTCTCTGCTTTTTAATATTGTATTTTGTCAGGGCGCTTCGTGCCGCCATGTCAGTTCGGGAAAAGGAGATGGATAGGGAGCATATGTTATGTTTTGCTTGTTTTATCTCTGTTACAGGGTATGTCATTACGTCCCTGTTCTGTGATTCCATGATTGTCACCGCTCCTATTTTCTGGGTTGTTTTGGGAATTGGATTTGCTTTGACAGAAAGGACTCGGACAGGAAAGAAAAAAATCGAAAAAATGTCAAAAAAAATACAAAAAAAGTGTTGACAAGAGAAAACTTCTTTGATAAGATAGTATTCGCTGACGC
>CAPAOV010000002.1:0-94668 GCA_948579355.1 uncultured Eubacterium sp.
TTATTATGAAAGTTCCACAGGCTTTTTTAGCGTCATTTACGGAGTATCTTAATAAAATGTATGAAATGGGGAAAATACCAAAAGCAGATTTTAATGCGTTGGCTCTGACGGTTTTTTCATCGACATTTGGATATACATTTTTAAAGGCTTCCTTTGGTAATAAATTATCTAAAGTAGAAAAAGATGAATACATAAAAAGCAGTGTGCAAATGTTTATAAAAGGATTGGAACAGTAAAAATCGGTACTGCCCTTATGGTAGTACCGAAAAAAATAAGCAGTATGCAAGCAAGTACACGCATACAAAAGGGGGAATATTATTTATGGAGATAACAGGAGCTCAATTATTTGTGAAAGCATTAAAAGAGGAATCTGTTACAACTTTATTTGCTTATCCAGGAGGGCAGGCAATAGACCTGTTTAATGCACTGTATGGTGAAAAAGATATAGATGTTATTTTGCCACGCCATGAGCAGGGTTTAGTCCATGCGGCAGACGGATATGCCCGTTCCACAGGAAAAGTGGGTGTCTGCCTTGTGACAAGCGGACCGGGAGCCACCAATCTCGTTACAGGTATTGCCACTGCAAATTATGACAGTGTTCCACTGGTATGCTTTACAGGGCAAGTGCCAACAAACCTTATTGGAAATGATGCTTTTCAGGAAGTGGATATGGTTGGCATTACAAGAAGCATCAGCAAATATGCGGTGACTGTACGAAAAAGAGAGGATTTGGCAGAAATAATCAGAAAGGCTTTTTATATTGCAAAGACAGGAAAGCCGGGAGTAGTTGTAGTTGATTTGCCAAAAGATGTTCAGAGAGCCTATGGCAGTGATGTTTACCCAAAAGAAATAGTGGTTAGAGGTTATAAGCCCAATACTTCTGTTCATACAGGACAATTAAATAAGGCATTGGATATTTTGAAGCATGCAGAAAAGCCCGTTTTTCTGATAGGTGGAGGAGTTAATATTGCCCATGCAAATAAGGAAATGACACAGCTTGCAGAGATGACAGGAGTTCCCGTTATTACAACGATTATGGGAAAAGGAGCAATTCCGACGACAAATGATTTATATGTTGGAAATATAGGCATTCACGGAAGTTATGCAGCCAATTCTGCAATCAGTAAATGTGATGTCCTTTTTTCAATAGGAACAAGGTTCAATGACCGTATTACTGGAAAAATCGAAGAATTTGCAACAGACGCAAAGATTATCCATATCGACATTGATGCGGCATCTATTTCCCGTAATATTGTTGTTGACGTTCCAATCGTAGCCGATGCGAAAAAGGCGATATGTGCTTTGCTTGAAAAGGCAAAGCCACTACATATTTCAAAATGGACAGAAGAAATAAACCGATGGAAAATGGAATATCCGATTGACATGGAAAAAAGTGATTTGACGCCGCAGAGAGTTATTCAATCTATCAATGAACTTTTTGAAGATGCTGTTGTAACCACTGATGTAGGTCAGAATCAGTTATGGACAACGCAGTTTCTTGATATTGACGAGAATAAGCAAATGCTGACGTCTGGCGGCTTGGGGACGATGGGATATGGCTTTCCCGCCGCAATCGGGGCGAAACTTGGCAATCCCCATAAAGATGTAATTGTCATTTCTGGTGATGGCGGTATGCAGATGAACATTCAAGAAATGGCGACTGCCATTGTTTATGAATTGCCTATTATTATCTGTATATTGAATAATGGATATTTGGGGAATGTGCGCCAATGGCAGGAGATGTTTTATGACAGGCGTTATTCGAGTACCTGTATGCGTTACCGAAGAAGTTGTGAAACAGGCTGTAATACCCCGAATCATTGCTGTCCAGAATATACGCCTGATTTTATAGCACTGGCAGAAAGTTACGGGGCGAAAGGTATCCGTGTTACAAAACCAGAGGATATAAAAACAGCTTTAATAAGTGCAAAACAGAATGCGAAAACGCCTACGGTTATTGAATTTATCATAGACAGAGAAATCAATGTTATGCCGATTGTTCCACCAGGGAACTCACTTAATGACATGATAAAATAAGCCTTGTGTTGGATTGTGCTTGACAAGCCAACATAAGGCGCATGAGCGCACCGAGACGCTAGTTGAGGTGATTTTAGAAAGCGAGGAACTCACAAAATGAAAAAGAGATGGATTTGTTTATTTGTAGAAAATGAAATAGGCGTCCTTGCCCGTATCTCTGGTTTGTTTTCTGCTAAATCATATAATTTAGACAGTTTGACAGTCGGAGTTACAGAGGACAGCACGATATCACGGATGACAATCAGCCTAACCAGCGATGACAGGACTTTTGAACAGATAAAAAAACAATTGAGCAGGAGCGTTGAAGTGATTAAAGTGGTAGATTATACCGATACGCCGCTCCACTTGAGGGAAATTTTATTTGTTAAAGTTAACCATTGTTCAGATGCAGATATAACCGAACTATTTCGTATTTCAAAAGTATTTGGAATTACAATTGTTGATTATGATGGTTCTGCGGTTCTTCTGGAATGTACGCAGACAGAGAATAAGAATGATGATTTAATCATTCTGCTGAAAAGAAAATTTGTAAATAGAATAGAGGTTACAAGAGGCGGGTGTGTTGGAGTTGAAGCCGTTGGTATCTCAGAAAGATAGGAAGACTAGATGGTAGTAATCCTTCATTTATAAAATTACATCTAGCCAAATATATGAATTGTAATATGGACTTGTTAGCTTTTACATGATAATATATAGCTACTGTACTAAAGTTTTTAAATTCAGAATGGAGGAAGTTATGAAGTGGCATCATAAAGGCATTGTGATATGTTCCATTTTTGCTTTTGTATTGCTGTGTTTTCTGATTGTAAAAGCAATTGTTCCCGTTTCACAGCGAACACAAGACAATGTTTCTACTACTTATGCGTCAGAAGAAGAGGTCGTATTTCCCATGACTGCAACCGGTACAGGAATCGAACAGGAAAAGGTGTCGGCCATATCGGGACAGACAGGTTCAAAAAGGCAGACAGCGCCGCCGAAAGCAACGATGCCTATACCGACGTCGAAGCAGTCAACAAAGAGAACGACGACGAAAAAGAAGAAACAAAATTCAGAAGATGGAAAGAAAGAGCAGAATGAGAAGAGTACACCAAAACCTTCTATTGAACCGGTTATGACACCAGCGCCAACCAAAAAGCAGGAAGTGTCTGCTGTTACTTTTGAAATCGATTGTACGGCAATTATGGAACACCGTGATATGTGGGAAGAGGGAATCGAGGAGATAGTTCCGGCTTCGGGATATTTCTATCGCGGAGAGCAGGAAATATCAGAGGGCGAGACTGTTTATGATGTGTTGAAACGAATTTGCAGCCGCAGCAAGATAGCTTTGGATGCGGAATATACGCCGATATACGGTACTTATTACATTAAGGGGATTGGCAACCTCTATGAGTTTGACTGCGGCAGCGAGAGCGGATGGCAGTATAAAGTTAATGACGTTTTAGGTAATACGGGGTGCAGCAGTTATGTGTTAAAGAAAGGTGACAGGGTATCGTTTTTTTATGACTATCAGTACGGAGAATAGCGGATAACCATATCCGGCGGAGAGGAGTGTACAGATGGATGTATTTGCAAGATTTCACCCACTCGTATTAGTGGGCTACTATGTAGTTGCTTTCTCTCTTCTGCTGACAATCGGTCATCCGCTGTTATTTGCCCTCACGGCAATGCTAATGCTTTTTGTGCGATTGCTGCAGGCCGGTATACGACAGAGTCTGCGCATACTTTTGTATAGTACAGGGGCTGTTTTACTTTGTATGGCGCTGAATCCTCTGTTTAATCATAGAGGAGTTACGCTAATCGCTATGATAGGAAATCAGCGTATTACAAAGGAGGCATTGTTATATGGCGGTCATATGGCTTTGATGGTAGTAGCCTCGTTATTTCTATTTTCGTGTTTCAGCCGCTATATGACGGTAGAGAAAATTATGGCGCTTTCCGGCAGATGTATGCCGGCTTTTTCCCTGCTGTTTTCTATTATTCTGCGGACGATACCGAAAGTGAAAAGCGATTATCAGGCGATGACAGAATTGCATGGCAACGGCTTCGGAGTATGGTCTGCGCTTTTAGGAGTGGTAATGGAAGATGGCGTTGAACGGAGTATTGCGATGAGACAAAAGTACTACGGAGAGAAGAAGCGGTCGCACTATTGGACAAAGAAATTTATGTGGCGGGATTGGCTGTTCTTAATAATGTTAGGCGGGATGGCTGCATATCTTTTTTGGCATATGCTTACGAGACAGGTCTCAACGCGGTTTTTTCCCTCTGTTTATCTGGAGAAGATTGCCTTGTGGCAATGGTGTCTATATATTTTTTATATGGGAATCCCTATCTGGCTGCGGGGGAAGGAGGAGTGTAAATGGTTCTTGTGGAAGCGAAAGATTACCGGTTCTGTTATCCACAACAGGAAAAACCAGCCATTTCCATTGCGGAGTGGCAGGTAGAAAAGGGAGCGATACATCTGTTGACAGGTTCCTCCGGATGCGGTAAAACAACACTTCTGCGGCAGTTGTCAAAGCAGAGCGGATGGAATGGAAAAGAATCCGGTCTGCTTAATAATCAGGCGGAGCCGGTTTCCTATGTCTGGCAGAATCCGGAGAGTCAGATTGTAACTGACCGCGTTGAGTATGAGCTCGTTTTTGGACTTGAGAATATAGGAATGCCAAAGGAGAAAATGCGTCGGCGTCTTGCTGAAGTAGTAACGGATTTCGGATTAGAAAAACTCCTGAAAAGAGATACAATGGAGCTCAGCGGGGGGGAGAAACAGCTTCTCAATGTGGCGTCAGCGATGGCGATGAATCCGCAGCTTTTATTATTGGACGAGCCAACAAGCCAGTTAGACCCGGTGGCGACCGGACAATTGTGCGATATGCTCCGCCGCATTAATGAAGAATATGGAACAACGATTATTCTTGCCGAACAGCGTCTGGAAGAAATCATTTCCTTTGTTGATTGGCTGGTTTTTATTGAAGAGGGACGCATAGCGTCACAGGGAAAACCTGCAGAGGTTTACTCTCAAATGAGGGGAACAGGACAGGAGTCCTTTTTCCCGTCTTATATGAAACTCTTTTCATCCCCTGTCCTTACGAAAAAGGAAGCCCGTCTGGCAATGGATTGTGAATATGAGCCCGTACAGGCGCCGGATAGAAAAGAGCAAAAAAACTCTCCGGATAAGCAATTCATTCAATGTGACAAGTTATCGCTGCGCTTTGATAAAAAGGGAGAAGACATTTTACGCCAGTGTAGTTGCCGGATAGCGAAAGAAAAGATTACCTGTCTGGTCGGTGGCAATGGCAGTGGGAAAACGACGCTCCTCCGTATTCTTGCCGGTTTTTTACTCCCATATGAGGGAAGAGTAAAAGGGGCACCACAGTCAATGGCATATTTGCCGCAAAACCCACGCTATCTTTTTCTGAAAGATACCGTGAGAGAAGAGTTGTACGGCATAGAAGAGAAGTTACAAAAACCGTGGCAGTTGGAGCGGTATCAAGGACGCCATCCCGCCGACTTATCAGGAGGAGAGCTCCAACGTCTCGCATTATGTAAAGTGTTGGCGCAGGACGTCGAATGCTATCTGCTTGATGAGCCGACAAAGGGATTGGATTGGCAGATGCAAGAGGTTTTGACGGAGAGACTGCGGACATTACAGAAAATGGGGAGAACGGTTGTTGTCGTTTCGCATGATATGGAATTTGTTGCGAAACTTGCAGATGTGGTTGGTTTGATGTTTGATGGTGATATCATTGTAATGGAAGATATGCGTGATTTTTTCGAGGGAAACCAGTTCTACACAACGGCGATTCACCGAATTGCCGGACAACTAAATTCCCATATCATCTTGGAAGAGGATGTGAACATATATGGCAAAAAGAAATAGTGTTTATCTGTTAGTTGTTTTATTTGTCATTGGATTGCTTGTATATGAGGTTTTTGTTGCCAAAGGGGAAACGTATTATTATACTGCGTTGGGAATTATACTGGTTGGATTGATTGGTTTTTTTCTACATTTTGAATCCGGAAAGCCTCATGCTTTATTACTGACAATGATTGCTTCTCTTTGTGCTCTTGCCATCGTTTCACGCATTGCTTTTTTCATTCTGCCGCAAATCAAGCCGGTTGCCGCAGTAATTATTTTAGCTGGAGTTGCATTTGGTGCAGAGGTTGGTTTTGTGACTGGCGCAGTCAGTGCTTTTGTGTCCAATTTCTATTTTGGGCAGGGTTCATGGACGCCGTTTCAGATGTTTGCTTTCGGCCTCATTGGTGCGCTGGCGGGGGTTTTCTTTTACGGCAGACGCCAGAAAACGTGGAAGATAGCGCTGTATGGCTTGTTTTCCGTCCTATTTATATATGGGGGTATCGTAGACCTCAATACGATTTTTTTTGCTTCACAGGAGATTAATCTGCCAATTATTTTTTCCATTTATGCCTCTGCACTGCCATTTAATTTGCTTTTTGCTGTATCAACATCCCTCTTTTTGTGGATACTAAAAAAGCCTGTTTTAAAGAGGATAGGACGAATTATCGGAAAGTATCGTCTTATTGACAAAGCGGGCGAACAATAGTAAGATAGAAACCATAATGTTCTGAATAAAGGGGGACGTAACGATGAAGAAAGTAACCGTTATTACCGATAGCAACAGTGGTATTACACAGGGACAGGCGAAAGAGCTTGGAATTCGGGTTGTGCCGATGCCTTTTTTTGTAAATGAGGAAACTTATCTGGAAGATATTAGTATGAACCAGCAGGAATTTTATGAATATCTGGAAAAAGGAGCGGATGTGACAACTTCCCAGCCGGCGCCGGAAACGCTTACGTCCTTATGGAATGAAGTATTAGAAGAATATGATGAGATTGTATATATTCCCATGTCCAGCGGATTGAGCAGTTCCTGTGGTACCGCCATGATGCTGTCCTATGAGCCGGAATATGAGGGAAAAGTATTTGTTGTAGACAATCAGCGTATTTCTGTGACGCAGAGGCAGTCAGTCCTCGATGCCATCGAATTGGTAAAGAAAGGATATGAGGGTAGTCAGATTCGCGATATACTGCTGCGGGAAAAGTTTGAATCCAGTATATATATTATGGTAGACACGCTGTCCTATTTGAAAAAAGGCGGCCGCATTACTCCGGCTGCGGCGGCAATCGGCGCTGTCCTCCGTATCAAACCGGTATTGCAAATCCAAGGGGAAAAACTAGACGCCTATGCCAAGGTGAAAACAATAAAGCAGGCAAAAACGACGATGATAAAAGCAATCCGCAAAGATTTGGAAAACCGTTTCCACGACCCCAATGGAGAAAATTTCTATATGCAGGTAGCATATTCGGCTGACGATACAGAAGCGAAAATATTTAAACAGGAACTGGAAGAAGAGTTCACCGGACACACAATTGATATTATGGACCCGTTATCGCTCAGTGTTTCCTGTCACATCGGGCCGGGGGCGTTGGCGGTTGCCATATCAAAAGTAGTAGATGAATTGCAATGAGAAAGAGAAGTAGCAGAAAAAGGCTCGGCTGAAAAGCGCGAGCCTCTTTAACTTAACTTTAATTTTTTATGATACGACCCAAAAACACAAGGTATCGCTTACTTGTTTACCGGTTTTACATAAACATCATCTTCATTAATGTCGTCGTCTTCAAAATCATCTTCAAATTCATCATAATCAAACTCGCCGTCAAAGTCTGCGTATTTCGGATTCATATAACGATAGACAGCAAAAGCAATCGCGGCAACAGCAGCAACTGCGCCGACAATGGCTAAAAGCCATAAAACAAAGTTTTTATTTTCTTCCTCTGCCTTTTTCTTATTGAGTAATTCTGCAATTTTTGCATGATTCATCATTTCTTCTATTTTTCCTGACATGATTCATCCATCCTTTCTCACGAAACATAATATAATAATAGTATACCATGTTCTTTGAAAATATACAACCGCCTCTTCCGGCTTTTTGCTATTTCCGGAAAGGAAGAAATAATTGTAAAACATATATTCAAGTGCTATAATGTTTAAGAGGCATTTGATAAATGATAAGCAACGGAGGAGGAAAATATTATGCTTTTAACATCCGGTTATAATTTTGAGGGGTATAAAATTATTTCTTATTTAGGTCATAAGAGTTCCCAAGTCGTATTAGGAACGGGATTTTTTAGTTCATTCAATGCGTCTGTATCTGATTTTTTTGGCTCCAGAAGCAATTCCTATGAGGAGAAGCTGGATTCTGCTGAAGATGCAGGAAAAGAGAGATTGATACAACAGGCAAAAGAACTGGGAGGAAATGCAATTATCGGCATTGATGTTGATTATACGACATTTAGCAATGATATTATCGGCGTTATTGTCAGTGGAACGATTGTTAAAGTTGAGAAGAAAATGTCAGAAAGTGAAGAGGAGACAAAACAATTTCCGAATATGGAGTATAATCTGTCGCTTCCTTTTAGGATTTACGACGCTGTATGCTATAATATCGACAGTACAGGTAAAGTATATATTGGTTTGAGTGGCAAAAGCTACACAGATAAAGAAATAAAGGCATTAGAAGTAAGTATAACCTTTAAAACAATATTTAATAAAGTAATTGAATTTTCCAATATTGTTTTTGTTGATATCCAGAAGAGTGATGATGAGTTGTCTACCGAATATTGCAGGATAGACTTGGATAATAATATTTTCAAATCCATGGAATCTGTTTCTGTTCGCGTTAATAAATGTATTATCAACGGACAGGATATAATTGCCGGCGCTACCGCACAAAATAAGGAAATTGACAGTTCAACAAAAGAATTATGGTATATTAGAAAATATCATGGAAATGACGCGGTTGTCAATGCGCATAAAACAGATAATGGCTGGGTATGTTATTGCGGCATGGAAAATGCAGATAACCAGCCCGTATGCACATTGTGTGGACGTTCCGTGGAAACGATTTGTTTTAGTTCTGGCAATGAAGATTTGGATGCTTTTCATTTACAGGAATATCTTGTAGATATAACCGCTCTTAATGATGCCAAAGAAATATATGAATATCTTCAGAATGTAGAGTGTTCGGATGAAAACTTCAAATTTGAAATATTACCTGAAATTAAAAAAATAGCGGATATGGAACGGATGTATGGAACGATGAAAGACTCTGCCATCAAGAAATTAGAGGAATTATGTTAGAGTAGGCCGCAGTAGGTAAAAGAAAAAATAAAGTGTGTAAGTTAGAAATAAGAAACTAACGACACACTTTATTTTTAATTTACGCATGATTATTTCTCACGTACTAATTTGGCGAACGAAGAACGCAGTTTGCGCTGCCCGAAGTTATCAAACAGAACAACGACTTCATAATCGTTTGCCAGTTTACTCATGGATGTTACCAATCCGGAGCCGAACTTAAAGTGGGTGACGCGGTCTCCGGTCTTATAGTCGGGCTCTTTGGAAGAGGAAGCAAATCCCTTTTGGATATAAGGATTGTCGGCAAAGGGATTCTTCTTATCGCTGGTAAACGAAGATGTGTCTTTCAAAACCGCTCCATACGTCTGTTTCATAAGATATCTTGGTATTTCACTAATGAAACGGGACGGGCGGTTAAAGGTTAATTCTCCATTTTTCATGCGCTGGCTGGCGCTCGTTAAAGTCAGTTTCTCCCTTGCACGGGTAATGCCGACGTAGCACAGCCTCCGTTCTTCTTCAAGTTCCATCGGGTCGTCGCCAAAAACAGCCATTGCTCCGGGAAAAATATTTTCTTCCATACCACATATGTACACATGAGGAAATTCCAATCCCTTAGCGCTGTGCAGAGTCATTAAGAGAATTTGGTCGGCGTCTTCGGAAACGGTATCAATATCGGCTACAAGAGCAATTTCTTCTAAAAGACCGTCAAGAGTTGCCGGCTCTATACTATCCTCCTCGTATTGCACGATTTTATTCAGTAAGGAATCAATATTTTCGATTCGCGCTTGTGCTTCAGGAGAATCCTCCGCTTCTAATTGCCGGACATAGCCGGTAGTATCAATGATTTCATGGATGAGGGTTTCTAACGTGTATGTTTCATCCCGAAGTTTCCTTCGAAATTCTTCAATCAGGCTGACGAAAGAAGTAATGTTTGCGCTGGCGCGTCCGCAGCCGGGAATGTTGTCAACTTGTGTCAAAGCATCGTAAAAGGTTATTTCATTTTCCAGACAATAACTTGTAATACGGCTAATCGTTGTCTGACCGATACCGCGTTTTGGAATATTGATAATTCGTTTTATCGCTATGTCATCAGCACTGTTATTAATGGTTTTTAAATAACAGAGTAAATCTTTGATTTCCTTGCGGGCATAGAAGTTAATGGCGCCGATAATACGGTAAGGAATTCCTTCGTACACTAATTTTTCTTCAAATACCCGCGACTGTGCATTTGTGCGGTAGAGAATGGCAAAATTCTGATAATCCTTTCCGTCTTTGTGCTGTCTGCGGATATCTGAGGCAATTTCCTGCGCCTCTTCATATTCATTTTCATAACGGCCATAAGAAATAGGAGCACCCTCTTCGGATTTTGTCCACAGAGACTTCTCTTTGCGCATCGTATTATGTTTGATTACTTCGTTCGCTGCATTTAAAATGTTTTTCGTTGAGCGGTAATTTTGCTCCAGACGAATTACTTTTGTGGCGGGAAAGATTTTTTCAAAATTCAAAATGTTGTGGATGTCGGCACCCCGAAATTTGTAGATGGACTGGTCGTCATCGCCAACAACACACAGATTCTGATAGCGGCTGGCAAGCAAGCTGAGAAACGTAAATTGCGCCGCATTCGTATCCTGATATTCGTCTACCAAAATAAACTGAAACCGCTGCTGATAGTAATCCAGAACTTCGGCATTGGTCTGAAATAACTGTACGGTCAGCATAATTAAGTCATCAAAGTCCAATGCATTATTATGACGCAGACGTTTCTGATATTCTTTGTAAACTGTGCCAAAAATTTTTTTATTATAATCTTTAGCCACTTCATCGGCGTATTGCTCCGGCGTTATCAGTTTGTCTTTTGCCGAGGAGATGGCATTAAGGAAAGTCTTTTCCTTATATTTTTTTGTGTCGATATTTAAGTGTTTGCATATGTCTTTCATCAGCGCCCGCTGGTCATCACTGTCGTAGATGGTGAAATTGCGCTCGTAGCCGAGGTAGTCGATATAGCGGCGCAAAATCCGCACGCAGGTGGAATGAAAGGTGCTCACCCATATATTCTGCGAGCCATAAGGTACAATCTGGTCAACGCGCTCCCGCATTTCATTGGCAGCCTTATTTGTGAAAGTGAGCGCCAGAATGTTATAGGGATTAATCTGATGTTTTTCCATCAGGTAAGCAATGCGGTATGTAAGAACACGGGTTTTCCCGGAACCTGCTCCGGCTAAAATAAGGAGCGGTCCCTCGAAATGACGAACCGCCTCTTGTTGTTTATCATTTAATGATGTCAATAATTCATTCATGGCTATTTATCTTTTTTCTCCTTTTTGTAATCTGATAATGTTTCGTCTATCATGCGCTCAACAATTTGCTTTTTTAAATAGGCGTCAAAACTCAGCAGACAGATGAAAGCGAAGCGGGAAAGAAAATCTGCTTCCTTTTCATCTTTGACATCCGGAAATAAATCCTGAGAGGCTTTCAGGCGCCGCAGTATGTCTTTTGTCAGATTATCCGTCTGAATGCGCTCCATATTAAAAATCATACGGTAGATATCTTCCAGATTAATATCTCTCGACTTACCGTCGTAGAACATATCTGTTAATGGGCGGAAAATCTTTTGAATATCAGTTATGGATAATACATTTTTGAAATAATATAAAAAAATCAAAAGGTACATATGCTCTTTCGAGTACTTTTTCTTGATGGGCGGCGGAAGAAAATCGTTTTTGGTATAGTTATTTATCATCGTTTTCGTGAGAATTTTATCATCGTCCATGCGCTTGCAGGCGGCAAGATGTTCGTCCATAAATGTCGTCACCTGATCCATGTACAAATCAATATTTGGTATATCTTCCGGATTGATATAATCAATATTTTTTAACTTCTGAATAATATCCATAATCGTTTCTTCGTTGGAAAAATCCATCTGGGAGTACCTCTTTTCCTCTTGTTTCGCAGCCTGATGGTGACAAGCCACTAGTACAATGAAAGTGGCTACAGCTAGATTTTCTGACGCAGTAGCTGGACAATTAGACAAGTGAATGTGTCAATTATTTAATATTCGTTGTACTAGATATAAGTATATATGATTTACTTGTGAAATACAAGAACAAATGGTATAATACAGTGCAAATCTAGTCGAGAAAGAAAGGATTTTCTGATGAAAAAAAATGAAATATATGAGGGAACGGTAATGGCGTTGAAATTTCCCAATAAAGGAATGGTAGAAGTTATAGGGGAGAAGGAGCCGGTTCTCGTAAAAAATACAATTCCCGGACAACGGGTTCGTTTTCAGTTGAAAAAGGCGGGGAAAAGACGGGTGGGAAATTTAATTGAAGTTCTGACGCCATCCGATTGTGAAAATCAAATTCCACCCTGTCCGCATTTTCGTGATTGTGGAGGCTGCGCATATCAGACAATGGACTATGTGAATCAAAAAAATCTGAAACTTGAACAGGTGCAGGCATTGCTGCAGAGGGTGGATGCTGATTTTCCGTTAGAGGAATGTATCGCCAGTCCGAGAGTATGGGAATATCGCAATAAAATGGAATTTTCCTTTGGTGATGAGATAAAAGACGGCCCTCTTACGCTTGGCCTGCATAAGAGAGGAAGTTTTTATGATATTGTACCGGTTACTGACTGCCGGATTGTGGATTCTGATATTCGAAAAATAGTAGCTGCGACCATGGAGTTTTTTCGGGAGAAGAAGATACCTTTCTATCATAAGATGCGCCATGAGGGAGTGCTGCGCCATCTGCTTGTAAGAAAGGCATGGAAGACAGGAGAATTGCTTGTTTGTCTGGTGACAACTTCATTTGCACCCATTCCGGAAAAGGAATTTTGTGACTGCCTGCTATCGTTATCGCTCACTGGCAGTTATGCCGGTATTTTACATATGATAAATGACGGTCTTGCCGATGTTGTGCGGGCAGAAAAGACAACGGTGTTGTACGGACACGAATATTTTTACGAGGAGTTGTTAGGACTTACCTTTAAAATCTCACCATTTTCCTTTTTTCAGACGAACTCAGCAGGAGCAGAGGTGTTGTATCAGACAGTGAGGGAATACTTGGGAGATATCGAGGGGAAAGTAGTTTTTGACCTCTATTGCGGAACCGGAACGATAGCGCAGATGCTGGCGCCGGTAGCGAAAAAGGTAGTGGGGGTGGAAATCGTAGAAGAGGCCGTCAGGGCGGCAAAGGAGAATGTATTGCTCAATCAACTGGATAACTGCTTTTTTTACGCGGGAGATGTCGGAAAAGTTATTGAAGAGTTGGAAGAGATACCGGATACCATAGTATTAGACCCGCCGCGCGAGGGAATACACCCAAAAGCAATCCGCAGGATTTTGGATTTTAATGTGAAGCGCATTATATATGTTTCCTGTAAGCCGACGAGTTTGGCAAGGGATATGGAAGTTTTTCTGGAAGCAGGATACCGTCCGGTGAAAGCAAAGTGCGTTGATATGTTCCCGTGGACGAGGGGGCTAGAGACGGTGTGTGTTTTGAGCAGGATTGATTGAAGGATTTTTGCTGCATACAGTCCCGACACAGAAAGGAAGGTGCTGTGATATGGGAAATAATCAAATTGAAAACAATAATAATATTATACTTTATAAGGACGAAAATAATATAACAAGGGTGTTGGTACGTTTTTCTGATGAGGATTTATGGCTCACGCAGGCACAGATAGCCGAATTGTATGATACAACACAGCAAAATATCAGTCAGCATATTGAAAGTATATTTAGAGATGGTGAATTGCAGAAGACAGCAACTAACAAGAAATTCTTGTTAGTTCGTACGGAAGGCACAAGATAGGTAAAAAGAAATATTGACCACTTATAATTTGGATATGGTCATTGCCCTCGGATACCGAGTGCAGTCGCAGGTTGCCTCAAGGTATTTTAGAGAACTCTCAGCGTATTCGTGATATAGTGATATACGTTCATTGGTTGTGTTGTTAAAATGTTGAATGATAATGATGGCAAAGAAATTTAGGAGAGTATTGTAATGGGAAGAAAAAGTATATTTGAACAGTTATCAGGCAAAAAAAATTTTTTGTCAGAAATGAGACGCATTGATAAACTTTTAAAGGATAAGTCAGGAATAGATATTAAAGTATTTCCCCAAAATGCTTCGTTTTACCAAGAACCTCAATTTATGAATAGCGGGATAGAGAATTTTGTGGATACATATATATTTAAGGATTGGAAAGGCAGAGGTACTTGCATTGATTGTAATGATATGTTGGAAACACTTGGCTTGAAAGAAATTTTAAAAGATTCTGAGTACATCACAGAAAATGATATTCTCAGCTATTTAGAATATGCTGCTAATATATTACGTCTTGTTAATAATGTAAAATTTAGAAATGGTGCTTCATATAATATGACAGATGTTTATCGTGCTGCCTTTGATAATGTTAATTCCTGTTTGGATTGGTTGAATTTTGAAACTAAAACTTTTTCTCAAAAGGATATTGTGTTAGTTGTAGAAAAAAATGCAGTAGCAACGTCTGTTGCGGAGTTGGTTGACGAGGAGTTAGCGTACTCCATTATCAGTTATAATCATTTTTTGTTGAAAGGGAATATTGATGAGAAAAGGAAAATACTTTTCAAGTTGGCAAATGAGATTGAGCCTAGAAGAAGTGAGTTAGAAAAAATCAATTATAAGTTGGCAGATAATATATTTTATATGTTCAATAATTTAAATATAAGGCATAATAACTGCAAGAAAGGAGACAAACATTATAAAGAATATGTTGCAAAGATGAGTGAAAGTGAATTAGAAGAATGGTATGATAAATTGTATCAGGAAACACTTTTAGCAAATTTGTTATTGGATGATGAAAATGAGAAAATAAAGATAAAAAAATTAAGGGAAAATATTGAGAAGAAACACAGCGGACAAATTTGAAATGCAGATGACTTTTGGTTTAACAGAGGAAGAAATGGGATTGTACGACTCGACTAATGATACCGGATATAAAAATGAGTCAGTAGAGCTTTCTGACGAACAGATTCTTAAAAACATACAGACCTTACAGAGTCGAACAACATAAAACTCTCGCTGCATGTTAATTCAATGAAAGAAAGCATACGATAGGCAAACGGTTATTAGTGCATAAAACCTCCCTTTCTGTATAGAATAACTGACAGAAAGAGAGGTTTTTTTGTGCTGATAAAGAATGGAAAAGTGTTGACTATGGCAGGCGATACTTTTGACAATGGTTTTGTGAATGTTGAGAAAGGGAAAATTATTACAGTTGGTCGAATGAATGAACTCAACTGGGAAGTGGAAGAGCGGGCCTCTGTGACAGAAAGTGTACTGGATGTACAGGGGGCATGGGTCATGCCGGGGCTCATTGATGCTCATTGCCATGTGGGAATTGCAGAGGAAAAATGGGGGATGATTGGGGACGACTGCAATGAAATGACGTCGCCTGTCACTCCCCATCTGCGGGCGCTGGACGCGGTGAACCCGATGGACCCTGCGTTTCATGACGCCATTATAGGCGGTATTACCTCGTTGATGACAGGCCCCGGAAGTTCCAATGTAGTTGGAGGGCAGTCGCTATTTATGAAAGTACATGACCGCTGTATGGAGCGTATGGTTGTGAAAGCGCCAGCAGCAATGAAAGTTGCTTTTGGAGAAAATCCAAAAATGAATTATGGGGAAAAGGATATAATGCCCGCAAGCCGCATGGCAATTGCGGCGATGTTGCGGGAGGAATTATATAAAGCGTGTGGCTATAAGGAGAAAAAAGAGCGGGGAGAGATTGCTGTTGGTGAAGAGGATTTTCGGATGGAGTGCTGGATTCCCGTGCTGCGAAGAGAGATTCCCCTGAAAGCTCATGCCCATCGGGCCGACGACATATTGACGGCGATTCGTATTGCCAAAGAATTTCAGCTTGATATGACTCTCGACCACTGTACAGAGGGGCATCTGATAGCCGATGAGATAGCCGCTTCCGGTTTCCCGGTTATTGTCGGGCCAGATATGACGTCACGTTCGAAAATTGAAGTGAAAAATATGAGTTTTAAGACGGCGGGAGTACTGGAGCGAGCCAGCATTAAGACGGCAATTATGACAGACCATCCGGTATCTTTAATCCGGTATTTGCCATTGTTTGCCGGACTTTGTGTCAAACAGGGACTATCAATGGAAGGAGGTTTGAAAGCAATTACACTCCATGCGGCGCAGATATGCGGTGTGGCGGACCGTGTCGGCTCACTGGAACAGGGAAAAGATGCGGATATTGCTATCTTTTCCGGCAACCCGATGGAAGTCTTTACAAAAACTCTTTTTACGATTATCAATGGGGAAATTGTGTATGATAGCAGGACACAAATCTAAGGTTGAAAATCATTTTACAGACGATGGGAATTGAGGTATACTATATATAATAGCAGGGGCAATGGGGGAGGGATTAATTACATGGCAGAGAATAATAAGAACAGGGGCGGGCAGGAAAATATCGAAAATACCAAAAAAGAAGATTTCGTAAAACACACCGTCAAGGACAGTGTGTTCACAGATATCTTCAGCATGAAGAAATACCTGCTCCAGTTGTATCAGGCGCTTCATCCGGAAGACAAGGGAACGGGAGAAGATGACCTGAGGAATATAACGATAAAAAACATTCTAATTAATGGGCTGTATAATGATTTAGGCTTTCAGGTTGGCGAGCGTGTCATAATTCTGGTGGAGAGCCAATCGAGCTGGACGATGAATATTATCATAAGGGCATTGCTATATCTTGCACAGACGTATCAGGATTATCTGGATTCACAGGGACAGGATATGTACGGCAGTAAGAAAGTATCCTTGCCAAAGCCGGAAATCTATGTGATATACACTGGGGAACGCAGGGATAAGCCACAGTATGTCAGCCTGTCGGATGAGTTCTTTGGCGGGCAGGAGTCGGCGCTGGAAGTAAAAGTCAGAATGTTGTATGGAGACAATGGGGATGACATCGTCGGGCAGTATGTTACTTTTACAAAAGTATACAGTGAACAGCGAAAGCTTTATGGACGGACAAAAGAGGCAATTCTAGAAACCATCCGTATTTGTAAGGACAAAGATGTTTTGAAAGAATATCTGGAAAGCAGGGAAAGTGAGGTTTTAGACATGATGATGACAATATTTGATGAAGAAACAATTATGCGGAACCATATCCGAAGTCAGCGTGCGGAGGCTGCAATGCAGAATGCTGTTGAGATGTGTCAGGAATTTAATTTATCTTTCCCGGATTCGGTGCAGAAGCTTGTTGATAAGTTTGGATTGTCAGAGAATGAGGCCGAGGAGACAGTACAGAAGTACTGGCAGTGACTGCAAATATGACTACAATAATAACCGCAATGATTTTTAAGGGGCCGATTGCTGTCTGTCAGTCGGCTCTTTTGTATGCAGAAAATAAAGGGGGAGCCAAAACTTTTTTGCTCCGTTGTATTTTAAAATCCGATGTGTTAGTATAGAAATACAATAGAAGAGGGAAATTGCTCAGGAAAGGGTCGAGAAACCATGAAGCAGCATCGCAAGATGTTTCAGTTTGTAGAAGAGATATTATACAGCTACGACCGCCGCAAGGGGGATAAAAGTAAAAATAAAATTGCATATGACAGATATGCGCATACGCTCCGTGTCTATCAGTGGATGCTTCGGATTTGCGACCGCCTGTGCGATGAAAATATGGACAGGGAATCATTAAAAATTGCCACGATATTCCATGATGCAGGATATTCGGCGGGAGGGGACTGTAATCATGCAGAAGAGAGCGCCAGAATTTGCAGAGATTATTTAGAGCGGCGTTCGTATGAACCGGCGCGGATTGATTTTATCTGTTATTTAATTGAAGAACATCCGAATAAGCGTTTGCTGCATGAAAAGACGACCCCGCTGGAACTTGTTGTGCTGATGGAAGCAGATATGCTGGACGACACAGGCGCAATGGGAATAATTCTGGATTCATGGATTGCCTCGAAAGAAGATAATCCCACGTTTGATTCCGTGTGTCGCCATTTTGAAAAATATACATACCGACAAATGAAACAAATGGAATTTGTAACGGCGCCGGGCCGTCAATTCTGGCATGAAAAGAGAAAACTCGTGTATGAGTTTCTCCGTCAGTACCGAAGAGACCTCGGACGATAATCAGTGTGCCGTATCACTCACATTGCACATTGTTTTTGAAAGTCGTATAAAAACGCGGATGGAGCTTTTTGCCCGAGACGACGCTGCGGTGGAAGTCCTCCAAAACTTCTTTGGCAAGAGGTATGGCATTATCATATAAATATTGCAGACTCTGATTCGTCTTTGCCGCATACTTTTTTGGACGGAGAGTCATCATATGTCCTTCCAGCTTTTCATAATGCATCGACAGTTTCATACAAGCGCGTATGAGGGCTCGTTTTAGAGAGCATCCGCAAGTAAGCATCCGCTTGTAAAAACGCATACCACGAAGCGCTCTGCGAATGTGCTTTTTCTTCAGGTGAAGCGGACGATAGGCACGGTGAATGGCATTTACGACAGTATGTGAAGTCGGTATTTTTCGCCAGATGGGATAGGTGACAGGTGTGTAGCCGTCTTTCTTTAATAAATGGCGGTCAAATTCATTTTCAACAGCTAAATGACTGACGCCCGGTTTTTCGGAAATGGGTATGACAAAACTATGGCATTCGCTGTCGAGGATAAAGTGGCAGATAAAACCAAGAAGATAGGCATATGTTCCGTTGTTGCAGGAATCGGATTTTCGCAGGGACGGGAGCAGAGCAGATAAAAAGTCCGCTATCGTCTGGCCGTGCTGCCAATATCCCATTTGATTTGTGCGCAATTTCAACAGAGGATGGTAAAAAAATAAAAAGTCCGGTCCTTGTAGACCTATCTGAAATTCTTTTTCATGATTCTGGATGATATCCTGCAGTTCTTGCGGCAAAATGCCGGCGACTTTTCTGCCAAAAGAATCATGCGCATATATGCAAGGCATAGAAAGCCCTCCTTTCGTAAGCTGAGTGGCATCAGTTGAGGTCAAATATATCTTAGTATTAGTATAACATATTTTTCTCAAAAGATAAGGAAAGATTTGCGGATAAGAAGTTTTTACTGACAATTACAACAAAATTTTAGGAGATATGGATATGGAGAACATTATCTGGAATGAAAAAAATGACGTTCCTTACCTTACTTTTCCCTCTTTTGAACGGCTTGGTATTATGCATGCCTGTTCAACAAAATCCGGCGGCGTCAGCAAAGGGGCGTGCGCTTCTATGAACATGAGTTTCAGCCGCGGCGATGTACAAGAAGATGTACTTACCAATCACCGCTTATTCGCACAGGCAGTCGGCTATAATCCCGAACGTCTTGTGCTGAGCGACCAAATCCACAAGACGGTGATTCGACGGGTGGATAAGACGGACTGCGGCAAAGGTGTAATAAGAGAATCCGACCTTGTCGGTGTGGACGGTCTGATAACAAATGATAAACAAGTCGTATTGATGATTTTTTTTGCCGATTGTGTTCCTCTCTTTTTTTATGATTCAGTGAAACAAGCCATTGGCGCCAGCCACTCCGGATGGCGGGGCACCGTAATGCGGATGGGAGCGCGTACCGTGGAGGCCATGCAGCGGGAATTTGCATCTGTACCCGAAGATATCCATGTTGTCATAGGGCCGTCGATTTGTCAAGACTGTTATGAGGTGAGCGAAGATGTGATAGAAGCTTTCCGCAAAGAATTTTCCCAAAAACAGTGGGGAACATTATGGGAAGAGAAAGAGAATCACAAATATCAATTGAATTTATGGGAGGCAAACCGTATTCTGTTAGAAGAAGCGGGGATTCCCAAAGAGCAGATTGAAGTAAGCGGATACTGTACCTGTTGTCATGCGGATGTGCTGTTTTCCCATCGGGCCACCAACGGCCGGCGGGGCAATTTATCCGGAGTCATTTCACTGGAAAGGAAAATGTAAGTTCAGATGAACAGGAGAAATTACCAGAAAGAGTTAGAACAGCTTTTGCAAAGCTTTTGCGGGGAGAAAAAGAAATTGCTTTTACATTGTTGCTGCGCGCCGTGCAGCAGCTATGTATTAGAATACCTCCATGCCTTTTTCGAGATAACGGTTTTCTTTTATAATCCCAATATTACGCAAGAGGAAGAATATGAAAAGAGAAAAAAGGAGCTGCTCCGCTATTTACATGAAGTTTCTTATGGCGGGGAAATACATGTGCAGGAAGCCGGTTATGAGCCGCAGCGTTTTTTGGAGGCGGCCAAAGGGCACGAAGAGGACGCAGAACGAGGCGTCCGCTGTGAGCGTTGTTTCCAGCTGCGTCTGGAGGAGACGGCGCGGCGGGCCAAAGAGGGGATGTTTGACTACTTTTGTACGACATTATCCATCAGCCCGCACAAAGATGCAGCGCTTCTAATGCAGTTGGGAGAAGCGCTGGCAGAAAAATACGGCGTCTCTTATCTGCCGTCTGATTTTAAGAAAAGGGACGGTTATAAGAGAAGTATTGCACTATCAAAAGAACACGGATTATATCGACAGGATTACTGCGGCTGCCTCTACTCCGCCGCCGCACGGGAGAGGGAGAAAGAGACATGAGAGAGATGCCTGTACGCGCGGTAAAATATTTGTTTCTTCTGCTTCTCTGCCTTTTGGCAGGCTGTGGAGAGACGGGAGAACAGGAGAAAAAGGCGACGCGCGAAATTTTTGCCATGGACACGATAATGCAGTTGACTGTGTATGGAGATAATAGTGAAGAGGCAATCACGGAAGCAGCGCGTTTCATCCAGCGTCTGGACAAGCTGTTTTCAGTTACGCAGAAGGGAAGCGACATATCAAAGATTAATTCTGCGAAAGGAAAGCCGGTCACTGTTGCAAAAGAAACGTATGAATTGATTCAACGGAGTAATGAGTTCAGTGAGCAGACGGGCGGGGTTTTTGATATTTCCACCTATCCGCTCGTAAAGACGTGGGGGTTTACAAAAGAAAAACAGAGTGTGCCGTCAAAAGCCGCCCGTGAGGAGGCAGTGGAGAAGATTGATTACCGGAAGATTCGCTGTCTGCCTGAATATCAGCTTCAACTGGAAGAGGGGATGGAGATTGACTTAGGGGCGGTAGCAAAAGGATATGCGGCGCAGAATATTATCGACATGTGGAAAAAAAGAGGGGTTACATCTGCGATTTTATCGTTGGGGGGAAATGTGCAGACAATAGGGAGAAAAAGCGACGGCAGCCAATATGAAGTGGGGATTACAAACCCGCAGGATGGCACGAGTCTGTATGGTTCTCTGTCCGTCGAAGACAAAGCGGTTGTTACCAGCGGCATATATCAGCGCAATTTTGTGGAAGACGGGGTGTTGTATCATCACATTATGGATGTTTCTACCGGAATGCCGGCGGAGAATACACTCGCTTCCGTAACGGTAATCGGCAATGACGGAACGGAGGCGGATGCGTTGGCAACGGCTTTGTTTGTCATGGGAGAGGAGAAAATAAAAGAATACCAGAAAAACCATCCGCAAATACAAGTTCTAATTATCCGTAAAGATGGTACTTTCTGGCAATCCGGCAAAATCCGTTTATCCCGTTAAACATCAAATGAAATGATAAATGATGGCGGCTACAATAATACCGATAATGCTTCCAATCGTGAATTTAATCGTAAGGCCAAACGTCAAAACCAAGACGCCCAAATTCAGCCGTATCGGGTCGGCAAAACCGAAATTTTGTCCGAAACTTAACCATGACAGCCATGAGACGCCGCTTGTCAACTGGCTGATGAAACTGCCTAGGACAACTCCTGCCAATATAAGCAAAACCAAGGCCCATCCGTTTTTCCCTGCTCCTCGTGCCATAGATAATACCTCCTTCTCTTTCTAATAAGTCAGCATACACTAATTTGACAAAATTCGCAACCATTCCAAAATTTTTTTTGCTATAAAAAAGGATATTCCTTTTTTGTGTTGTATTTTTCCTATGTAGCTCATTTTTTTACATAATATAAAACGGTGAATGCCGAACTTAGGAGATTATGACAATTCGAGAAAAAATGGAACAAAGGGAACATCATATATTGAGTCCGTATGCCGCATACAGCGACGCCTCCGCCGGTAGGGATTATCCGGAGGAACCCTGTGATTTGCGTCCTATCTATCAACGGGACAGAGACCGTATTTTACATTCTAAATCTTTTCGCCGGCTAAAAGGAAAGACACAGGTTTTTCTGGCACCGGAGGGCGACCATTACCGCACGAGAATGACACACACGTTGGAGGTATCTCAAAATGCCAGAACGGTGGCAAAGGCGTTACGGCTCAATGAAGATTTGACGGAGGCAATCGCTCTGGGGCATGATTTGGGGCATACTCCTTTTGGACATGCCGGAGAACGCGTGCTCAACCGCATTTATCCGGAGGGGTTCCATCATCAGGAGCAGAGCGTACGTGTGGTAGAGCGATTAGAAAAAAACGGACGCGGGCTGAACCTTGCCAGAGAGGTGAGAGACGGCATCCGCAATCATTCAACCGCGGGCACACCGTCCACGTTAGAGGGGAAGATTGTACGTCTGTGTGATAAAATTGCCTACGTGAACTCGGATATTGACGATGCCATTCGCGGCAGGGTAATCCGTGAGGAGGAGCTTCCGAAAGAGTACACGGAGATTCTCGGCAGTACGTTGCGGGAACGCCTGAATACGCTGATTCATGATTTGATTAGCTGCAGTATGGACAAAAATGATATTATACAGTCCGAAGAAATGGACGCAGCGCTCAAAGGATTACGCAAATTTATGTTTGACAACGTCTATATCAATTCAGTCGCCAAAGCCGAGGAAGGAAAGGCTGAGTATATGATTGGTCAATTATACGAATACTATGTGGAACATGAAGAACAATTGCCGGCGGAATACCAGAAGATGATGAGAGACGACCATGTGACCGTGCAGCGTGCGGTGTGTGATTTTATTGCCGGTATGACAGACAGGTATGCCGTTATGAAATACGAAAATCTGACGATACCGCGGACATGGTCCGTTTTGTAACAGGAGTGAAGTCGATGTATTATGAAGAAGACTTTGTCGAAGAAGTGAGGCGCCGCAATGATATTGTGGATATTATTTCTTCCTATGTAAATTTAAAACGAAGCGGCAGTAACCATGTCGGACTCTGCCCGTTTCACAACGAAAAAACGGCTTCCTTTTCCGTCAGCGCTGGAAAGCAGATGTATTATTGTTTTGGCTGCGGGGCAGGCGGAAATGTATTTACCTTTTTAATGGAATATGAAAATCTGACGTTTGTCGAAGCGCTGGAGCAGTTGGCCGAAAGGGCGGGCATGCAACTCCCCGCAAAAGGAGATTCTGCCGCTGACCGCAAGCGGCGTGACATGCGGGATGCTGTTTTGGAAATCAATAAACTGGCGGCCAAATATTATTTTTCCAAATTAAAAAGCAGCCGTGGCAAAGCCGGATACGAATACTTGACAAACAGGGGCTTATCCAATGAGACGATTGTGAAATTTGGTTTGGGATTTTCTGATAAAAGCAACGGTGAACTATATCGTATGATGAAAAGCAAAGGATATCCGGATACCATACTAAAGGAAACCGGATTGTTCACTTATGATGAAAAGAGGGGTGCTTACGATAAATTTTGGAATCGGGTGATGTTTCCCATCTTAGACCGCAATAACCGTGTAATCGCTTTTGGTGGACGCGTCATGGGCGACGCTAAGCCCAAATATTTGAATTCACCCGAGACACTGGTTTTTGATAAAAGTCGGCAATTATACGGTTTAAATTTTGTACACGGCAAACAGACGCAGGGCATGATTATATGCGAGGGTTACATGGACGTTATCGCATTACATCAGGCGGGATTTACAAATGCGGTAGCGTCCTTGGGAACCGCTTTTACCGACCGGCACGCAAGCCTGCTCAAACGATATACGGATATTGTCTATCTCTGTTACGATAGTGACGAAGCCGGAGTCAAAGCGGCTATGCGGGCGATTCCGATGTTAAAAGAAGCGGAATTAAGCGTCAAGGTAATTGATATGAGCCCATATAAGGACCCGGATGAATTTATGAAAGCATTATCGCCGGAGGAGTTTAGAGAGCGCATAAAGAATGCAAAGACCAGTTTCTTTTTTGAAATTGCTCATATACAACGGGAATTCGATATGGATGACCCGGAAGCAAAAACGAAATTTATGAATGAAGTGGCAAAAAAATGTCTAACCTTTGGTAATGAAATCGAACGAAATAATTATATTGAGGCATTTGCCAGAGAATACGGAATCCGCGTGGAAGATTTTCGCAAACTGGTGTCCTATCACAGCGCTAAGATGGCGGGAATTGATTATGAAAAGAGAAAGAAAGAGCGGGCGGGAGGAAACCGGCAGGAAGACGGTCTGGCGCAGAGTCAGGGAATCTTTCTCACATGGCTGAGCAAGGACGCTATCCTGTTTGAAAAGACAAAAGGCATTATCGGCGTAGAAGATTTTATCGACGAACCTTATCGTCAGGTGGCGCAGATGATATATGAACAATATGCCGCTTCCGGTGTTGTGGAACCGGCCGCCATCATAAGTAAATTCGAGAGTAAGGAAGACCAGTCGTTAGTCGCCGGACTATTCAATAAGGAGTTGAAAGCCATTAGCCGGGATATAGAACAGCAGAAAGCTTTGAATGAGGTAATCCGCAAAATAAAGAAGAACAGTTTGGATTACCGCAGCCGACATGTTACGGATATGAAAGAATTGCAGCAGTTAGTTTTGGAAAAAAAGAAACTACAGGCATTAAAAATCACATTCTAAAATTATATGACGCTGTAAGTGCAGCAGAATGGAGGAAATTATGGATAAGAAAAATACAAATGTAGAAGACGAACAATTGAAAATCATGACCATTTTACATGAATTAGTGGAAATCGGGAAAAAGAAAGAAAATGTATTGGAAATGTCGGACATTGATAAGGTATTCACGACTCATGGAATGGAACTGGATGATGAGAAAACAGAGAAAGTCTTCGAGTATTTGGAAAATCAGGGAATTGTACCGATGGTTCCGGACAGCGATACGGATGATGATATAATTTTGGATGTGGATGATGAGCCAACGGAAGAAGAGCTGGAAAATATTGAGTTGGCAGTTCCGGACGGGGTAAGCATAGAAGACCCGGTGCGTATGTATCTGAAAGAGATTGGTAAAGTTCCGTTATTGACGGCAGATGAGGAAAAGGAACTGGCGATGCAGATGGAAGCCGGTGATATGAATGCCAAAAAGCGTCTGGCCGAGGCGAATCTGCGTCTGGTTGTCAGCATTGCCAAACGCTATGTCGGACGCGGCATGTTGTTTCTGGATTTGATTCAGGAGGGCAACCTCGGACTGATTAAGGCCGTGGAGAAATTTGATTACCGCAAGGGATATAAATTCAGTACCTATGCCACATGGTGGATTCGGCAGGCAATTACCCGCGCCATTGCGGATCAGGCGAGAACCATCCGCATTCCGGTGCATATGGTGGAAACAATTAATAAATTAATCCGCGTGCAGCGCCAGCTTTTGCAGGAATTAGGACGGGAACCGTATCCAGAAGAAATTGCGGTGAAAATGAATTTACCGGTAGAGCGGGTTCGCGAGATACAAAAGATTTCACAGGAGCCGGTTTCGTTAGAGACGCCAATCGGGGAAGAGGAAGACAGTCATCTGGGCGATTTCATTCAGGATGATAACGTTCCCGTACCGGCAGAGGCAGCAGCCTTTACGTTGTTAAAAGAACAGTTAGTCGAGGTGCTGGGAACGTTGACGGAGCGGGAGCAGAAAGTGTTGTGCCTGCGTTTCGGTCTGGACGATGGCAGGGCCAGAACATTGGAAGAAGTAGGCAAAGAATTTGATGTGACAAGGGAACGGATTCGCCAGATTGAGGCAAAGGCGCTCCGCAAATTGCGACATCCGAGCAGAAGCAGAAAATTAAAGGATTATTTGGATTAAGATGCATAAGATAGAACTGTCAAAGAGAATGAAAATGAATGCGGATTTGATTCCGGAGGGCTGTGCTCTGGCGGATATCGGCTGCGACCACGGCTATGTATGCATTGAGCTGGCAAAAAAGAATTGGTGCCGCAAAATAATTGCCATGGATGTAAACAAAGGCCCGCTGGCGATTGCCGGAAAAAATATCAGTCAGGCGAATCTGCAGGATAAGATAATGTGCCGGATAAGCGATGGACTGCAGGAATTGGAGCCGGATGAAGTAAATACAATACTGATTGCCGGTATGGGAGGTATGCTTGTCAGCCGTATTCTGCAGGCAAAACCGGACGTTGTGGCAGGGTTGGACACGTTAGTGTTACAGGCGCAATCCGACTGGCGCACATTGCGAGAGACGATTTGGAAACTTGGTTTTTTAATCGAAACCGAGTGCGTTTGCGAAGAGGCGGGAAAATACTATCTGGCAATCCGTGCCGTGCGGGGAAAAGAAGATGTGCCTTATACGGAAGAAGAGTGTACATATGGACGGCTGCTTCCAAAACAAAAAAATGAACTCCACCGGCAGTATTTGTCGCAGGAATTTCAAAAATGGGAAAAAGTTATCGTTTCTTTGCGGAAACATGAGACAGAGGAGGCTGAGAAACGCCGCGTTGAACTTCTTTCGGAGCAGAATGCGATACGGTGGATTTTGAAACAATATTATGGAGGGTAAGGATATGACGGTGAAAATTAACGGAGAAAATATTCCGGTTCGTGAAGAAATGACTTTATATGACCTGAGTAAATTGTATGAAGACAGGTATGAATTTCCCATTATTGTTGCCAAAGTGGATGGTGTGATACAGGAATTATATCATCATGTTCAGGACGGCAGTACCATTTCTTTTTGTACAACACAGAATAATGACGGTAAGCGCGCCTATATCCGCGGTATGTCGATGATGTTGTTAAAAGCAGTTTATTCTGTCGTTCCCAAAGGCCGGATTGAGAAAGTGACGATTGATTTCTGTCTGGACAGCGGTTATTTTTGCCGTATTCAGGGAGACATTGATTTGAACGAGGCGCTGTTGGAGCAAATAGAAGAGAAGATGAAAGAGCTTGTAAAAGAGGATATCCGTTTTCGGAAGCGGGTCATCCGCACGCGGGACGCCAAACAATTATTTGCCTCTCTCGGTATGATGTACAAAAGTAATCTCATGGAATACCGTACTAATTCGAGAACTACCGTATATGATTTAGGTAACTTTACCGACTATTTTTATGGAGCAATGCCGTATAGCACGGGAATTTTAAAATATTTTAAGTTACAATTATTTCAAGAGGGATTTGTGTTTATTGTTCCGAAAAAAGAGGCGCCTACGACAATGCCGGGATTCCATCCGAGTCTGAAGCAATACCATACGATGCAGATGGCCAATGAGTGGTGCAGAAAAATGCAGGTTTCGACGGTTGGCGAACTGAATAAAATTGTTGTCGAGGGCGGTTTGCAGGAATTAATGCTGACACAGGAAGCGCTGCACGAAAAGAGCATTGCCGATATTGCCGTCGACATTGCCAAACGTGGATGCCGGATAGTCACGATTGCCGGTCCGTCTTCTTCCGGAAAGACAACATTTTCTTACCGGTTATCGACACAGTTGAAAACTCTCGGTCTGCGTCCCCACCCGATTGCGCTGGACGATTATTTTGTGAACCGTGAGGATACGCCGAGAGATGAAGATGGAAATTATGATTATGAGAGTTTAGAAGCAATTGATACAAAACTCTTTAACGAACATCTGACCAGTCTGTTAGACGGAAAAGCGGTTCAGTTACCGACCTTTAATTTTATAACGGGTTTGCGTGAGTACGACAAACCGCTGTTGCAGATGGGAAACGATGATATATTGATTCTGGAGGGCATTCACGGACTGAATGATAAACTAACGTTTTCGATTCCGAGAGAAGACAAATATAAAATTTACATTAGCGCACTGACTACACTGAATCTGGATTCGCACAATCGTATTCCGACAACGGAAGCCCGTCTGCTGCGGAGGATGATTCGCGATGCCAGAACGCGGGGCAATTCGGCGCAAAAGACGATTTCCATGTGGAATTCTGTGCGGCGCGGGGAGAGTAAAAATATTTTTCCATTTCAGGAAGAAGCGGACGCCATGTTCAATTCGGCTCTGATTTATGAACTCGCAGCGATGAAATTATATGCCGACCCGCTGCTGTTTCAGGTGCCGCAGGATTGTGCCGAATATGCCGAGGCACAGCGGTTATTAAAATTTTTAGGTTACTTTCTGCCGATTGACCCGCATAATGTTCCGTTAAATTCTATCTTGCGGGAATTTATCGGCGGTGGTATATTACTAGGGTGAGTAGCACAGGTGCTCGCGGCCGTTCCGGCAGCGGAACGGGTGAGGAAAGTCCGAGCTTCACAGGGCAGGATGCCGGATAACGTCCGGTGGAGGCGACTCCCAGGCCAGTGCAACAGAAATAAACCGCCATGTATAACCATGGTAAGGGTGGAATGGCGAGGTAAGAGCTCACCGCCTTTCTGGTAACAGAAAGGGCACATGTAAACCCCATCCGAAGCAAGACCGAACAGAGAGCGATACGGCGGCCCGTCGTGCTTTCGGGTAGGTCGCTAAAGCCTGTTGGTAACAGCAGGATTAGACAGATGAGCATCCAACGACAGAACTCGGCTTATCGTGCTACTCACTTTAGTAAAAATGAAATTTTCCCTGTGGGAATAGGAGTTTAGAGAGATGAAAGAACGTTATCAATTGGCAAAAACAAGGATTTTAGAACTTCCGGCGGAAGTAAAGGGAGATTATAGAGCGTTTCTCATTTCCATCTCGAATTTGTTTAAGACAATTTTTGAAGTAAATGAGACAGACAGCCCAACATTACAACAATATAAGGAGTGGAATGAAAGTTTATATGCGGATTTATCGGGAGACGCCTATCGTTCTTCTTTTGCCAATCCCGCCTATAGCGTCGCCTGTTTTGGTGAGAAAACAGGGCCTTATATCAGTTGGTATGCCGCCCGTGCGCGTGACGCCGTGACAGCGGCATATGAAAAGGATGAAGAAGAGATTGTTTTGTGTATGGAACTTTTCCTGCAGGCAGTCACCGTATTGGAAGAAGAAGAGGAGCCGGAACGTTTTCTCAAAGAAATCATGTATTATTATATACATGATTATGCGGAAAGACAGATGGAGAAAAAGATACGCGGCATGCTCTGCTTCTCACCGGAGGGAATTTATGATATCGTAATGAATAGTGACTTTTCCGATATCTGCTATCTCTACCGTTATGGAGAGTATATTACCGATAATGAGATTACAATGGCAGAGTATTTGCAAGCCATGCCGGAAGAAACTCTGGCAGCCATGGCCCGCACTTATACGCAGGGATACTGCAAAGGTTTTGAGGCTGCAGGTATTGACCTCTCGAAGAAAAAAACTGTACAAATACGGTATCATATTGGTTTTGAGCCAATGGTGCGTCAGGCGGTTTTGCAATTCAAAGAGATGGGATTACAGACGGTATTTACAAGAACAACAAATACAAAAGCAGTCGGCGTAGTCAGTACTGCGCCCAATAAGCAATATTTGTATGACCACCGCTACGACGACGCGCTCTGTCTGAATCGGGCAATCGTACGGGAACGATTGAAGATGGCCGAAAAAGTCTTTGAAAAATATAAAGAAGAGGCTTCCGTATATGCCGGACCGGCAGTGATTGAAGTATTTGGTGAAACTCTTTTTTCGCCGGAGACAAAAAAAGAAAATCCGGCTTATACAAAGGAACAGGAAACGATGAGTGTGGAATACACGAGGGATTTTTCACTCATACAAAACCGCTATATCCCGCAGGAGCAGTACAGCTTTACGATTATCGCTTATCCGATACCGGAAATCGGAGAAGATTTTAAAGAAATCTTTGAGGCGACAGTGGAGGTCAATACGCTGGATGTGAAAGAATATGAAAAAATACATCAGGCGCTGATTGATGCGTTGGATGAGGGCGAGTATGTACAGGTGACAGGAAAGGGGAATAACCGCACCGATATGCGTATCCGGCTTCATGAGAAAAGTGATGCCGCACATCAGACAAACTTTGAAAATTGTCTGGCGGATGTCAATATTCCGGTCGGCGAGGTATTTACATCTCCGGTTTTAAGTGGTACGGAGGGACTGCTTCATGTGACGCAGGTCTATCTGAATGAACTCCGTTATGAAAATCTGGAAATCACTTTTGACGATGGAATGATTGAGAGCTATACATGTACCAATTATGAAAACGAGGAAGACAATAAAAAGTATATAAAAGAGAATGTCCTCCACAATCGTGACACGCTGCCACTTGGCGAATTTGCCATTGGCACGAATACAAAGGCGTACCGTATGGGGCGTAAATTTGGCATTGAGGCTAAATTACCGATTCTGATTGCCGAAAAAACCGGCCCGCATTTTGCGGTAGGGGACACGTGCTACTCGATGAGTGAAGACGTGGTATTGCATAATCCGGATGGCAAAGAGATTGTTGCCAAAGAAAATGAATGTTCGGCTTTGCGGCATACGGATATCGCAAAAGCATATTTTAACTGTCATACGGACATTACGATACCGTACGACGAATTAGGTGATATCGTTGTCTTTACAAAATCTGGGAAATCCATTACACTGATAAAGCAGGGAAAATTTGTTCTGTCGGGAACGGAACAATTAAATGAAGCGCTTGCTGAATGAAAGGAGAAAAAGACATGGCAAAAGTAGGAATTTTAATGGGAAGCGATTCGGACCTTCCTATTATGAAAAAGGCGGCAGAAATGTTGGAAAAGTTTGGGATTGAGTATGAGATGACGATTATATCGGCACACCGCATGCCGGATACGTTTGTCGAATATGCAGCCGGAGCGGAAGAGCGGGGGATTGAAGTTATCCTTGCCGGCGCTGGAGGGGCCGCTCATTTACCGGGTATGTGCGCTGCACTTTTTGATTTGCCGGTAATTGGTATTCCTATTCACACCAAAAGTCTTGGCGGCGTCGACAGTTTATATTCGATTGTGCAGATGCCATCCGGAATTCCGGTTGCCACCGTGGCAATTGACGGAGCGGCGAATGCTGCTATTTTGGCGGCAAAGATTTTGTCCGTAAGTGACAAGGAACTCCGCACCAAATTGAAGAAGTATAAACAGGAGATGAAAGAAGGAGTCCTTGCCAAAGCAGACAAATTGGATTCGTTAGGTTATGAGGAATATATCAGGCAGATGTAAGCATAAATAGTTTGCCAATTGCCTGTAGCAAGAGGTCGGTATAACCGGCCTTTTCTACTTCCTGACAGGAGAGAATCGGTACGCTGCCGAGTTCTTTTCCCTCATACTTATAGTGGATTCTCCCTATTTCCTGACCGGAGGTGATAGGAGCTTCCAGCGAATGATAAGTAATTTTTCTCTCTATCTTTTTCTTCTCATAGTCTTTAATAAAAGTATGTGAAAATTTTGTTTTCGGATATACATCCACATAAGACGGTATCCCGTTTTTTATTTTTCTCTTCTCCCACTTTATATCCGAGTAATCATCCTCGTATACAGAACAGTTGGCAAAACCATAATCCAAAAGGGCCTGTGCCTCGCTGAAGCGTACTTTGTGGTCGGGAGCGGCCATGACAACGGCAATTAAATCCATACCATTTCTTTTGGCTGTGGCGCTGAGGCAGTATTTGGCTTTGCTCGTGGAACCGGTTTTTAATCCGGTAATGCCATCGTAAAAGCGCACTAATTTATTTGTGTTTGTCAGTCCAAATGTAGATTCACCTTTTTTTGTCTTGTGAACAATCGAATCCATCCATACCGTCGAATATTGGGAAATCTGCGGATGTTTCATAATCAGTTCGCGGGACATCAGAGCAACGTCATAGGCGCTGGAATAGTGTCCGCTTTTAATATCATCATCCAGACCGGTACAATTTTTAAATTGCGTATGTTTCATCCCCAGCTCTTTTGCTTTCTGATTCATCATCTTCACAAAAGCCTGTTCGGAACCGGCTATTTTTTCAGCCATGGCAACGGCGGCGTCGTTGGCGCTGGCGATACTGATACATTTAATCATCGTTTGTACCGTCTGCGTTTCGTTTGGCTCTAAAAACACCTGTGAGCCTCCCATGCCGGCGGCATATTCACTGACCGATACTTCATCGTCAAGGGAGATTTTTCCCTCATCAAGCGCTTCAAAAATTAAATTAAGCGTCATAATCTTAGTGATGCTGGCAGGCACTAGTTCTTTGTCCTTGTCCTTTTCCGTAATAATCTCGCCTGTATTTCCCTCCAATAAAACAGCGGACTTTGCCGTCACAGACACGGCAGAGCCGGAAACTGTATTTGCCCTGACAGGAATCGAAAAGAAAACAGCGGACAGCAGGAATAAAAATATTCCCAAACACCCTTTCCATTTTTGCATTGTAACCTCCATTCCGGCGCGTAGCGACGAGATTGTATCTATCTCCCCCGAACTAACCAAAAGACATTCTTCTGTTGTCAGTGTATGCGCGGCCCGATGCGAATATGCCTAGGGTAATCGCTTAATCATTTATCATTTTCAGGGCAGCGGGGGTATCATGCGGTATCTCGTCCGGTATCCACTCCCAACGAAAAATACATTATTTCTTTTGTTTACAGAAATCTTTCGCCGCCCCTCGCAAAACTTGCTGTCTGCAATGTCGTTTTTTCCTGACTTTTGCAGCATTGACCGCTCGCCGGTTCTTATGCACCACCTTTTGTTACTAATTACTGCGGGTGGCACCAAAGGTGCCGATTCGGGGAAGAGGGCTGCAAAAAACAAATATATTTGCTTTTGCCACCCCTCTTCCCCGAACAGATGCTTCGCATCTGCCCGCAGTAAAAAGATAATCGTTCTGGTGGTGCATTAGCACCGCTGCGTAGCGGTCTAGTGCAAACGGGCTGTCAAAAGTCAGGAAAAACGACAGCAGACATCTCAGACAAATGCTCGGGCGGCGCTCTGTAAACGAAAGAAACAATAATTTTTCGGGGAGTGATACAAGGACAACGATACCGCATGATACCCGCGTACTGTACATATTCGGGGGAGATGAATGATTGAGCGATTGTTCTGGAATATGACCGTCATCAATTGACAGGTATCGCATATAATGATACTATTTTACTAAAAATGGAGGGGCAATATGTTTAGTCTTTACGGAATTGCAGTTGCACTTGTAATTATTTTTTTTGTGTTTCTTGTCATGGGAATGATATATCCGCATATGCCGGTGACAGAGGAATATGAAATCTGTTCTTCTCACTTGTCGGCGAATCGCCGTTTTGTCTTATTAACGGATTTACATGGCTATATGCACGGGAAGAAGAACAGTAAACTGCTTCATATGATAGAAAAGGCACAGCCGGATTTTATCTGTATTGCGGGAGATATGACGGTAAAAAACGGTCATCATACGGATGAGATGACAGAGTTGGTACAACAGCTCTGCCGGACGTATCCGGTATATTATTCTCCAGGCAATCACGAGAAAAAAATGCCGGCTGCGGACGCCTATAGGGAAAAGCTGAAAGAAGCAGGAGTCCGCTATCTGGAAAACGAAAGTGTTTTGGCGGAGGGAAACATAGTTATCTATGGACTGGATTTGCCGGAACAATGGTATCATAAGTTTTGGCAGAGACGGGTGATGAAAGCAGAACACTTGGAACAATTGCTTGGCGTCTGCCGTGAGGATTGTTTTACTTTATTATTAGCGCATAATCCGGAATACGCAGAACAATATGCGGCGTGGGGGGCTGACCTCACGGTGAGCGGGCACGTACACGGAGGCATTATGCGCCTGCCGCTGTTTGGTGGGGTAATTGCTCCGAGCTTACGTCTGTTTCCTAAATTTGATGCCGGCCTGTATTCTTTTCGTGAGGGCGGGGCGATGATTGTCAGCCGGGGACTGGGGCTTCACCATATTAAATTGCGCTTTTTTAACCGGCCGGAAGTGAGCGTTATTAATTTGTCTTGCCAAAAGACGGGAAGATAATGTATGATAGATAAGTGGCTTTGCCACAGATTGGAAAAACAGGAGGAGACACCGATGGGAATACAAGTCAAATTAGAGGCATTCGACGGGCCTTTAGATTTGCTGCTTCATTTGATTGAAAAAAATAAAGTAGATATTTTTGATATTCCAATCGTGTTAATAACCGAACAATATCTGGAGTACGTCAGCGAAATGGATACGAAAGATATGGATATTATGAGTGAATTTCTTGTGATGGCGGCTACGCTTGTAAAAATCAAATCCAAAATGCTGCTTCCCAGAGAAGAGTCGGAGGAGGAAGAGGAAGACGACCCGCGGCAGGAATTGGTGGAGCGTTTATTGGAATACAAAATGTACAAATATGCATCTTTTGAATTAAAAGACCGCCAAATTGATGCCGGAAAGGTTTTTTATAAGAATCCGACGCTTCCGGACGAGGTGAAAAATTTTAAAGAAGAAGTAGATTATGACGAATTATTATCCGATGTTACGCTGACGAAATTACAAAGTATTTTTGATTCAGTCATGCAGAAGCAGGTCGATAAAATAGACCCGATTCGCAGTAATTTCGGAGAAATTGAAAAGGATGAAATTAATATTGAAGACCACATGATTTTTTTAGAAGAATATGCGATGCTTCACGGCACGTTCAGTTTTCGGAATCTGTTGAAACGGGGAAAAGGGAAAGGGTATATCATAGTAACGTTTCTTGGGGTTTTGGAATTGATGAAGACGGGTGTTTTTACGATAGAGCAAGATGACTTATTTGATGATATCCAAATTACATATCGAAAAACAAAATCACAGCAGAAGCAGGAGGAAGAATAGTGAATATAAAAAAACTGGAAGCCGTTGTGGAGGCCATATTATTTACTATGGGAGAGGCAGTTGAGATTGAGCGCCTTGCCGCCGCAGTAGAACACGACGAAGATACCGTCCGCAAAATTATCCGCAGCATGATGACCCGCTACGATGAGGAAGACCGGGGGATTCATTTAATCGAACTGGACGGCCGGTTCCAACTGTGTACGAAGCCGGAAATGTATGAGTATCTGATTAAAGTGGCACACATTCCCAAGAAACATGTGTTGACAGATGTCTTGTTGGAAACATTGTCGATTGTTGCTTATAAACAGCCGATTACGCGTTTGGAAATAGAAAAAATCAGAGGGGTATCGTGCGACCATGCGGTTAATAAATTAGTAGAATATGGATTAATCGCAGAGGCGGGGCGGCTGGACGCACCCGGAAAGCCGATTCTGTTTGCCACGACCGAAGAGTTTCTCCGCTATTTCTGTTTGGAGTCACTTGATGATTTACCGATTTTAAATCAAGAAACGATTGAAACATTTAAAGACGAGGCGGAGCAGGAAGTGCTGAATGAGCTGCAATCAGGTGAAATATTGGAAACGGAATAAAAAGTACTTGTAATTTAAAAGAGCCTGTTATATAATAGTGCAAGACGACGGCGTCAAAAGAATGTAGAGATTCTACATTTTTTTGGCGTTTTTTTGTTGCGCGGAAGGCAGAAGCCGGACGGGCAAGAGGATGAAAGAAGATATTGATAGGAGGAAATTCCATGAGTGAATATGTAGAAGAATGTAAAAGAGAGTCAGTTGGTTTGTATCATCCCGCTTTTGAACATGATAATTGCGGGATTGGAGCCATTGTCAATATTAAGGGAAAGAAGACACATAGCACCGTCACGAATGCTTTGGAAATCGTTGCCAATCTGGAGCACCGCGCCGGTAAGGACGGAGAGGGGAAGACCGGAGACGGCGTCGGCATTCTTCTTCAGATATCACATAAGTTTTTCAGCAGAAAAGCGGCAGAGATGGGAATTACGCTTGGGGAAGAGAGAGAATACGGTGTCGGCATGTTTTTCTTCCCACAGGATGAATTAAAACGAAATCAGGCAAAAAAGATGTTTGAAAACATTATTGCTAAAGAGGGCATGGAATTTCTTGCATGGCGCGAAGTGCCGATTGCGCCGGATGTTTTGGGAAAACGGGCCGTGGACTGTATGCCTTGCATTTTACAGTGTTTTGTAAGAAAACCGAAAAAAGTAGAAAAGGGATTGGATTTCGACAGGAAATTATATATCGCCCGCCGGATTTTTGAACAGTCCAACGAAAATACTTATGTTGTGTCTCTTTCGTCGAGAACGATTGTATACAAAGGGATGTTTTTAGTTTCACAGTTGCGCCTGTTTTTCGATGATTTGCAGGATAAAGATTATGAGTCGGCTATCGCCATTGTACATTCCCGCTTTTCTACGAATACGCAGCCGAGCTGGCAGCGTGCCCACCCGAACCGCTTTATCGTCCACAATGGAGAAATCAATACGATTCTCGGAAACGCCGATAAAATGCTGGCACGTGAAGAGACGATGGAATCGGAACAGTTAAAAGGGGAATTGCACAAAATACTTCCGGTAATCAACACGAGCGGCTCCGATTCGGCCATGCTGGATAATACACTGGAGTTTTTGGTGATGAGCGGAATGGAACTGCCGTTAGCGGTTATGATTACCATTCCGGAGCCGTGGAGCAATAACCGTTATATCAGTCAGAAGAAAAAGGACTTTTATCAGTATTATGCAACAATGATGGAGCCGTGGGACGGGCCGGCCTCAATTTTGTTTTCGGACGGAGATATCGTCGGCGCTGTTCTCGACCGCAACGGTCTGCGCCCATCGCGGTATTATATTACGGACGAGGACGAATTAATTTTATCTTCCGAAGTAGGGGTTATGCCGATTAGTGAAGAACACATTGTGAAAAAAGACCGGCTTCGTCCGGGGAAAATGCTGTTGGTCGACACGAAACAGGGAAAAGTAATTGATGACGACGATTTGAAAGAAAAGTATGCTTCCCGCCAGCCTTATGGCGAATGGCTGGATAGCAATTTAGTAGAATTAAAAGATATTTCCATACCAAATAAACGGGTCGAGCATTATTCAGACGATGAGAGGAAGAAATTACAGAAAGCTTTCGGTTACACGTATGAAGAAGTAAAAAATTCTATTTTACCGATGGCAAAAAACGGCAGTGAGCCGATTGCCGCCATGGGACACGATACGCCGCTGCCAATGCTGAGCAATCAGTCAATCCCGTTGTTCAATTATTTCAGACAGCGATTTGCACAGGTGACAAATCCACCGATTGACGCAATTCGTGAGGAAGTGGTTACGGCAACTTCTACTTATATTGGCGAGGATGGCAATCTGCTTCACGAGGAGCCGGAAAACTGTCGGGTTCTCCGTATTCAAAATCCGATTCTCACAGATACGGATTTGCTGAAAATAAAAAATATGGAATCGGCAGGCCTGCGGGTAGGAGTAATTCCGATTATTTATTATAAAAATACATCGCTGAAAAAGGCAATCGACCGTCTGTTTCTGGAGGCAGACCGTGCGTATAAAGATGGTATTAACGTACTGATTTTATCCGACAGGGGAGTCGATGAGAACCATGTGGCGATTCCGTCCCTGTTAGCCGTTTCCGCCATGCAGCAGCATTTAGTACGAACGAAAAAGAGAACGGGCGTGGCTATGATACTTGAGAGCGCAGAGCCTCGGGAAGTACATCATTTTGCGACGCTGCTCGGTTACGGCGCCTGTGCGGTCAATCCGTATTTGGCGCTGGATACGATAAAACGGCTGATTGACAGCGGATTGCTGGAGAAAGATTATTATGCGGCGGTAGACGACTATAACAAGGCCGTCCTGCACGGCATTGTAAAGATTGCTTCCAAAATGGGAATCTCGACTATTCAGTCTTATCAGGGGTCGAAGATTTTTGAGGCAATCGGCATATCGGAAGAAGTTACAAGCAAATATTTTACCGATACGGTTTCCCGCATCGGTGGCATTACACTGGATGACATTGAAAAACAAGTGGAAAAACTGCATACAAAAGCGTTTGACCCGTTAGAATTGGGCCATGATACAACACTGGACAGTATCGGTATGCATAAGGCAAGGAGTGGAAAGGAAGAACATTTATATAATCCGAAAACGATACATCTGCTGCAGCAGGCGGCACACAGCGGAGATTACAAAATATTTAAAGAGTACTCACGGGAAATTGATAACGAAGACCGTTTCATGAACCTGCGGAGTCTCTTGGATTTCCGTCTGCCGAAAAAGAGTATTCCGCTTTCGCAGGTGGAGAGTGTTGACAGTATCGTGAAACGTTTCAAGACAGGCGCTATGTCATACGGCTCCATTTCGCAGGAAGCGCATGAGACATTAGCCATTGCCATGAACCACCTGCACGGCAAATCGAACAGCGGCGAGGGGGGAGAGAGTCTGGAGCGTCTGACGGTTGACAGCGACGGCACCAACCGCTGTTCGGCCATCAAACAGGTGGCGTCCGGCCGCTTTGGCGTTACTTCCCACTATCTGGTGAGTGCCAAAGAGATTCAGATAAAGATGGCGCAGGGAGCAAAACCGGGGGAGGGCGGACATCTTCCCGGCGGAAAAGTGTATCCGTGGATTGCGAAAACAAGAATGTCGACGCCCGGCGTCTCGCTTATTTCCCCGCCGCCGCATCACGATATCTATTCCATTGAGGATTTGGCGCAGCTTATTTACGATTTGAAGAATGCCAACAAAGAAGCGAGAATTTCCGTCAAACTGGTTTCCGAATCCGGTGTGGGAACGGTAGCGGCAGGGGTTGCCAAGGCGGGGGCTGAAGTCATTCTGATTTCCGGATACGATGGCGGTACCGGAGCGGCGCCGTCCAGTTCCATTCACAATACCGGCCTGCCATGGGAACTTGGTCTGGCAGAGACGCACCAGACGTTATTGATGAATGGTCTGCGCTCAAAAGTAGTCCTTGAGACGGATGGTAAATTGATGACCGGACGCGATGTCATTGTGGCCGCCATGCTTGGCGCCGAAGAATTTGGCTTTGCCACAGCGCCTCTTGTGGCGATGGGCTGCGTGATGATGCGCGTATGTAATCTCGACACCTGTCCGGTGGGAATTGCCACACAGAATCCGGAATTGCGCAAACGTTTTGCCGGAAAGCCGGAATATGTGGAAAATTTTATGAAACTGATTGCCGAGGAAGTAAGGGAATGGATGGCAAAACTGGGAGTAAAAACACTTAACGAGCTGATTGGACGGACGGACTTATTAAAAGTCAGAGACGATATGGCAGAGAATCCGGGATTGAAAGGACTGGATTTGGCGCCTGTCATTGAGAATCCATTTATAAAAAATAAAAAGCGTATTTTCAATCCGCGTGACAGATATGATTTTTGTCTGCAGAAAACGATGGATGAAAAAGTCTTCCTGAAAAAATTTAAAAATGCCTTGGAGACGGGGGAGAAGACGAGGATAAATGTTGACGTAAATAATACGAATCGTGCGCTGGGAACTATTCTGGGCGCTGAAATCACGAAAAGACTCGGGGATGAGGTCGAAACGGATACGTTTGTTGTGGAATGCAGCGGAAGCGGCGGACAGAGTTTCGGTGCGTTTATTCCGAAAGGCCTGACTCTGGAACTGGCCGGAGACAGCAATGATTATTTTGGAAAAGGATTATCCGGCGGCAAGCTGATTGTGTATCCGCCTGCAAATGTACCTTATAAGGCAAAAGATAATATTATCATCGGCAATGTGGCAATGTATGGGGCCACGAGCGGAGAAGTTTATATCAATGGTATAGCCGGAGAACGTTTCTGTGTTAGAAATTCCGGAGCCAATGCCGTAGTAGAGGGCGTTGGCGACCACGGATGTGAATATATGACTGGAGGCTGCGTCGTTATTCTCGGGCCGACCGGAAAGAATTTCGCTGCGGGTATGAGCGGAGGAATTGCCTATGTACTAGATGAAAACAGTGATTTATATTTGAAATTGAATAAGTCGTTAGTCTCCTCTAATGTGGTGACGGATAAATATGATGTTTTGCAGTTAAAGAATATGATTACGGCGCATGTGGAGGCAACAAAATCTGAATTGGGAGAAACAATTTTAAATCACTTCAGCGAATATCTGCCTAAATTTAAGAAGATTATTCCACACGATTATCAGGCGATGCTGCAGGCGATAGCTCAGATGGAGGAGAAAGGGCTGAGCAATGAACAGGCGCAGATGGAAGCTTTTTATCAGTTAAAAAAGGCATGAGAGTAAGAAAGACGGAAGCAGGAAGAAAGAGAGGATGAGAGATTATGGGTAAACCAAGCGGATTTATGGATTATGAGCGCGAAGAAAATTTAGAAATCAAGCCATTGGAGCGGATTAAAAACTTCGACGAATTTCATGTACCAATGAGTGAGGAAGAACGTCGTGTTCAGGCTTCCCGTTGTATGGACTGCGGCGTGCCTTTCTGCCAGTCGGGAATGATGATAGGCGGTATGGCAAGCGGCTGTCCGCTGAATAACATGTGTCCGGAGTGGAATGATTTACTTTACAGTGGGAACTATGAACTTGCGTTGGGACGTCTGTTAAAGACGAACAATTTTCCGGAGTTTACTTCCCGCGTCTGTCCAGCTCCGTGCGAGGCGGCCTGTACGTGCGGACTGCATGACTCGCCGGTGTCGATTAAGGAAAATGAGAATGCCATTATCGAGTATGCATACGAACACGGATGGATGGATGCCAAGCCGCCCAAAGTGCGCACCGGAAAGACCGTTGCCATTGTCGGCTCCGGGCCGTCCGGACTGGCGGCAGCCGACCAACTGAACAAAAGGGGGCATCTGGTAACCGTATTTGAGAGGGAAGATTATCCGGGAGGGCTTCTTATGTACGGTATCCCCAACATGAAACTTGACAAATCGGTAATCGAACGTAAAATAAAATGTATGGAAGAAGAGGGAGTTGTTTTTAAGACGGGAGTTAATGTCGGGAAGGATATCCATGCGGCAGAACTGCGAGAGCAGTTTGACCGCATTATTCTCACTTGCGGCGCCTCCAATCCCCGTGATATCAGCGCTTCTGGAAGAGAGGCAAAAGGAATCTATTTTGCCGTTGATTATCTGACGCGGGTGACAAAACATCTGCGGAATCCGGATTTTACGGATTATATTGACACAAAAGGAAAAAATGTACTCGTCATTGGCGGCGGTGATACCGGAAATGACTGTGTTGCTTCGGCGGTTCGGCAGGGAGCGAATCAGGTTGTACAGATGGAAATGATGCCAAAACCGCCGCTGGAGCGTGCCGAATCAAATCCGTGGCCGGAATGGCCAAAAGTGTTAAAGACCGATTACGGACAGAAAGAGGCAATTGCCGTCTATGGCAGCGACCCGAGAATATATGAGACGACGGTCAAAGAATTTGTTGCCGACGCCAAAGGAAATCTCACACAGGTCAAGGGCGTCCGCTTAAACTGGACAACAGACGGGAAGACCGGACGCCGCAAAATGGAAATAATCCCTGACAGCGAATATGTGATGGACATGGACATTGTACTTATTGCCGCAGGGTTCCTCGGTTCTGAAAAATATGTGACAACGGATTTTAGTATCGAAGTAACGGACGCTACCAACGTAAAGACGAAGCCTGACTCTTACGAGACAAGTGAAAAAGGAGTCTATGCCGCAGGCGATATGCATCGTGGACAATCGCTCGTTGTCTGGGCGATTCGCGAGGGCCGTGAAGTGGCAAAGGAAGTGGATTGTGATTTGATGGGATATACCAATCTCGATTAAAATTAATAATAAAAACAAAAAAGCAGCAGAACTTTGGTTCTGTGCGGAAATGGGGGAAATTATGTCACACTACACGAAAGAAGATATCACACGCATGGTGGAGGAAGAAGATGTCGAATTTATCCGCCTGCAGTTTGTGGATGTCTTTGGAATATTAAAAAATATGGCGGTAACGGCCACGCAGTTAGATTCCATTCTCAATCATAAGTGCACGTTTGACGGCGCTGCGATTAACGGATTTGATACGTCTCATGTAGACGAACTTGTATTAGTACCGGACTTGGATTCTTTTACCATTTTTCCGTGGCGTCCCCAGAGAGGACGTGTCGCGCGTTTCATATGTGATGTTCAATATCCGGACGGAACGCCGTTTATGGCCGATTCCCGTTATATTTTAAAGAAGGTAATTGACCGTGCCGCAGAAGAGGGGTTTACTTTGAACGTCGGGCCGGAATCCGAATTCTTTTTGTTCGATATGGCGGAAGATGGTTCTCCGACAACAGAGACGAGTGAAAAGGGTGGATTTTTTGATATCGGGCCGGTCGACGCGGGAGAAAATGCCCGTCGGGACATTATTTTGTCTCTATCGGAAATGGGATTCGAAATGGAATCTTCCTATCATGCCAAAGAGGCATGCCAGCATCATATTGATTTTAAATTTGATGACGGCATACAGACGGCGGATAATATTATGACCTATAAACTGACGGTACGCACCGTGGCAAAACGCCACGGTCTTCATGCTACCTTTATGCCGAAACCGAATTATGGCAAAAAGGGCTCCGCTATGTTTTTTAATATGTTTTTGTGCAAAAACGGGAAAAATATATTCAGTGATACGGCAGAGGAGTATGGACTGAGTAAGGAAGCCTATTATTTTATGGGTGGAATCATGAAGCACATCAAGGGGATGACGCTGATTAATAATCCGATTATTAACTCTTATAAGCGTCTTGTACCGGGGTATAACGCACCGGTAAACATCAGTTGGTCGCGGAAAAACCGCACGCCGCTCATGCGTATCACAAGCAGCGGGGAAATGGGGCCGCGCGTTGCCCTGCGCAGTCCTGACGGGGCATGCAATCCCTATCTTGTTCTGGCTGGCTGTCTGGCTGCCGGATTGGACGGTATTGCCAATAAAATTGACCCGCCGGCCTGTATTGATGAACTTACGGATACACAGCAGGGTACTTTTGATATTCTGCCGCGAACGCTTATGGAAGCCGTCCACGAATTTGAAAAAGATGAATTTTTGAGAGAGGTGTACGGAGAAGAGCTGTCCCGTATATTGATTGAGAAGAAACGGGAAGAGTGGTATGAATTTTGCGAACAGGTAACGGCATGGGAAGTGGAAAAATATTTAGACAGGATTTAGCAGGAGGGGGTAATGTTCCGAATATCAAATGAATACTATGTTCAGGAGATATGGATAGGGAGGTGCGGATTATTCTACGAATTATTGTGGCGTTTCCCCAACTGAGTGATGCAAAAAAATTGAAAAGCCTTTTACAGCAGAACGGATACGACGATATAACGGCATGTAACAGTGCAGCTCAGGTTATTTCACTTGCGAATGAAAGCGATGGCGGTATTGTTTTGTGCGGTTATCGCTTGAGCGACATGTATTATCGTGAAATATACGGCTACCTTCCCAAAGAATTTCGTATGCTGCTGATTGCCTCCCCCGCCAAAATTGAAGAGTGCTCTTTGGGCAGTATTATGTCTCTGGCAATGCCGATTCATACCCATGAGTTGATTAGTACGATGGAAACAATGTTATTGGAACTGTATCAGCCGCGGAAAAAGACGTTACGCCCGATGCCAAAGAAACGAACGGAGAGGGAAAAAAAGATTATAAGCAGCGCCAAAAGTCTTTTGATGGAGAGAAACCATTTATCTGAGGAAGAGGCGCATAAGTACATTCAAAAACTTAGTATGGACAGCGGAAACAGCTTAGTGGAAACAGCGGAAATGATTTTGATTTTTGATGACTCATCATCATAGCGCAAGGGAAATGGAGAGGAGAAGAAAATGAAAGCATATCTGATACTGGAAGATGGAACCGTCTTTACCGGTAAGAATATAGGGAGTAAGAAAGAGATTGTCAGTGAGATTGTATTCAATACATCCATGACAGGATATCTGGAAGTATTAACAGACCCGAGTTATGCCGGACAAGCGGTTGTTATGACATATCCTCTCATCGGAAATTATGGTATCTGCCGGACGGATATGGAAGCGAAACAATCGCAGACAGACGGCCTAATCGTAAGAGAACTTGCCCGTCTTGGCAGTAATTTTCGAAAGGAACAAAGCATTCAGGAGTTTTTGATAGAACAAAATATTTCGGGGATTCAGGGGATTGATACAAGGGCGTTGACGAAAATATTACGGGAAAAGGGTACGATGAACGGAATGATAACGACCGAAAAACCGGATGATATGCCGTCCATTCTCGAAAAACTTAGACAATACAGCGTTCGTGGTGTAGTGGAGAAAGTGACAACGAAAGAAGTTATCCTCTACAAACCGGGCGATTTGAATACGAATAGCAACCTTTCTGTCAGGAAAAAAGTTGCTATTCTTGACGTAGGAACAAAATATAATATTGTGCGGTGTCTGCTCAACCGCGGCTGTGAAGTTTCCGTATATCCGGCGCGAACAAAGGCGGCGGATATTCTCGCAGCAAAACCGGACGGTATTATGATAACGAACGGTCCGGGAGACCCGAAAGAATGTGTGGAAATCATTGAGGAGCTGAAGCTTCTCTATCAGTCGGACATACCGATTTTTGCTATATGTCTTGGCCATCAGTTAATGGCGCTGGCCGCCGGATGCGATACGGAGAAGATGAAATATGGACATCGGGGAGCAAATCATCCGGTAAAGGATTTGGCAACCGGCCACGTTTATATTTCATCCCAAAATCACGGTTATGTCGTAAAAGCATCCTCCATACCGGAAGAGGTGGCAGAAGTTTCTTTTGTCAATGTCAACGATGGAACCGTAGAGGGGTTGACGTATAAGAATAAAAAAATATTTACGGTACAGTTTCATCCGGAAGCCTGTGCCGGCCCGAAAGATTCGGAAGTACTGTTTGAACGTTTTATGAAGATGATGGATTGCAAGGAGGATTAGTGTACGATGCCCAAAATAGAAGCGATAAAAAAAGTATTAGTAATTGGTTCCGGCCCCATCGTTATTGGTCAGGCCGCCGAATTTGATTATGCGGGAACACAGGCGTGCCGTTCATTAAAAGAGGAGGGAATGGAAGTTGTACTCATTAACTCGAATCCCGCCACGATTATGACTGATAAAGCTATTGCTGACTGCGTTTATATTGAGCCGCTGACGGTTGAAATCGTACAGAAATTAATAAAAAAAGAAAAACCGGACAGTATACTGCCGACGCTTGGCGGTCAGGCCGCCCTAAATATTGCGATGGAGTTAGAGGAATCGGGATTTTTAAAGCAGGAAAACGTCCGGCTCATTGGCACGACGGCAAAGACGATTCGCAAAGCGGAAGACCGTCTTGAGTTTAAAGAAACGATGGAAAAAATACAGGAACCGGTCGCTGCCAGTATCGTTGTGGACAAGACGGAGGATGCCATCGCTTTTGCGAATGAAATAGGGTATCCGGTTGTCATCCGTCCGGCCTATACATTAGGCGGAAGCGGCGGCGGTATTGCCAACAACGAAGAGGAATTACGGGATATCTGTGCCAACGGACTGCGGCTGAGCCGCGTGGGGCAGTGTCTGATTGAGCGGTGTATCGCCGGCTGGAAAGAGATTGAGTATGAGGTAATGCGGGATTCCGCAGGCAATTGCATTACTGTCTGCAATATGGAAAACATCGACCCGGTAGGCGTCCATACCGGCGACAGTATCGTTGTTGCGCCGTCGCAGACGCTTGGAGATAAGGAATATCAGATGCTCCGTTCATCGGCACTGAATATTATTACAGAACTCGGTATTACCGGCGGCTGTAACGTGCAATTTGCCCTCCATCCCGAAAGTTTTGAGTATTGTGTCATCGAAGTCAACCCTCGTGTCAGCCGTTCGTCGGCGCTTGCCTCAAAGGCAACCGGCTATCCGATTGCGAAAGTGGCGGCCAAAATTGCCCTCGGCTACACGTTAGATGAGATACCGAATGCGATTACACAAAAGACGTATGCCAGTTTTGAGCCGGCGCTTGACTACTGCGTCGTTAAGATTCCGCGACTTCCGTTTGATAAATTTCTTCAGGCAAAACGGACGTTGACGACACAGATGAAAGCTACCGGAGAGGTCATGAGCATTTGTGATAATTTTGAGGGCGCCCTGATGAAAGCGCTCCGCTCTCTGGAACAGCATATTGACAGTTTGGATATTGGGCGTTATTCCGAACGTTCTAAGGAAGAACTGCTGGAACGCATTCATGCGGTTGACGACCGCCGCATTTTTATCATCGCCGAACTGCTGCGCAAAGGTGCGACATACGATGAAATCCATGCCATCACCAAAATAGACTACTGGTTTATTGATAAAATTTCCCGCCTTGTGGAGATGGAAACAATCTTAAAGAGCCGGAAACTTACGCCAGATATACTGGCAGAGGCAAAGCGGATGGAATTTCCTGACCATGTGATTGCCGGTTATGCTCATATGACGGAGAAGCAGGTGCGGCAGATGCGGCTGGAAAATGGGATTACCGCCGTATTTAAAATGGTCGATACGTGCGCTGCGGAGTTTGCGGCAAGTACGCCGTACTACTACAGCGTATTTGGAAGCCAAACAGAGGCAGAAGCAGATAAAAAAACGGCTAAGAAGCGTATTCTTGTACTTGGCTCCGGCCCAATCCGCATTGGACAGGGGATTGAATTTGATTTCTGCTCCGTCCATTGCGTATGGTCGCTTGCCAGAAGCGGTTATGAGACAATTATCGTCAACAATAATCCGGAGACGGTAAGTACGGATTTTGATGTGGCGGATAAATTATATTTTGAGCCGTTGACGCCGGAAGATGTGCAAAATATCGTTGATATCGAGAAACCGGACGGAGCGGTTGTGCAATTTGGAGGACAGACGGCGATTAAACTGACAGAAGCTCTTCTGAAAATGGGCGTGCCAATTTTGGGAACGAGCGCAGAAGATGTCGACGCCGCCGAAGACAGGGAGTTATTCGATGATATTTTAGGAAAATGCGGCATTCCAAGACCTGCCGGCAAGACGGTATTTACGACGGAAGAGGCGCTGGCAGCCGCCGGAGAACTCGGATATCCGGTGCTTGTGCGGCCATCGTATGTATTGGGCGGGCAGGGAATGCAGATTGCCATAAACGGGGATGATATTCGGGAGTTTATGTCGGTGATTAACCGCCATGTGCAGGAACATCCGATTCTTGTAGACAAATATCTGATGGGGAAAGAGGTTGAAGTGGACGCCGTATGCGACGGGGAAGATATTTTAATCCCCGGCATTATGGAGCATGTGGAACGAGCCGGAATACATTCCGGCGACAGTATATCCGTATATCCGGCCATGAGTATCTCTTCTCATGTGCAGGAGATATTGGTCGATTACACAAAAAAACTTGCCCAGTCGCTCCATGTTGTAGGACTCATTAATATTCAGTTTATCGTATACGATGAAGAAGTATACGTCATTGAAGTGAACCCCCGCTCTTCACGCACCGTACCATATATCAGCAAAGTGACGGGAATACCTGTTGTCCAACTCGCTTCCCGTGTAATTCTCGGTGAAAAAATCAAGGATATGGGGTATGAACCGGGACTGGCGCCAAAAGCAGATTATATTGCCATCAAGATGCCGGTATTTTCTTTTGAGAAACTGAGAGGTGCGGAGATTAGCCTCGGGCCGGAAATGAAATCAACCGGTGAGTGCCTCGGCATCGCCAAATCGTTTGAAGAAGCGCTCCATAAAGCGTTTATGGGCGCCGGTATTCAGCTTCCGAAACATAAGAAGATGATTTTGACCGTGAGTGATAATGCGAAAGAAGAGGCCGTCTCCGTTGCCAAACGTTTCCAGAATCTCGGCTATGTCATTTATGCGACGCGCGGTACTGCCGGATTTTTAGGGAAACAGGGCGTAGATGTAATCGGTATCAATAAGATTGAACAGTCGGCGCCGACGCTGATGGATTTACTTCTCGGCCACGAGATAGATTTGGTAATTGATATTCCGAAACAGGGAGAACATTCCCACGATGGTTTCCTTATCCGTCGGACTTCGATTGAAACGGGCGTGACCTGCCTGACATCGTTAGACACGGCAAATGCTCTTTTAACGGCATTGGAAGACACTTGCGAGAGGGAAGTATCGCTAATCAATATAGCAGATATTTCTTCCTAATAGGACGTCGGTGACATAAAATGCAATTCAATATTTACAAACAGGGTACTTTGTGTTATGATACAGAAGTTAATAATTTACCATTGCCCGGATTTTGGACGACTCCGACCATGTCTGCGTAATTGGTGCAAATAAAAAAGTGGAGGTACATCATTATGATGACAACAGAAAAGAAAAAAGAAATTATTGCTGCTTATGGCAGAACACCAAACGATACCGGTTCACCGGAAGTTCAGGTAGCTCTTTTAACAGAGAGAATTAACACTTTGACAGAACATTTGAAAGAGAACAAAAAAGACCATCATTCCCGCCGCGGTATGTATAAGATGATTGGTAAGAGAAGAGGGCTTCTTGATTACCTGAAGAGAAATGATTTGGAAGGGTATCGTGCGCTGATTGAAAAATTGGGCTTGCGCCGATAATATGTTTATACCGGGTGCTTTCGTATGCGAGTACGAAAGCACTCTTTTGCATGGCACATCAGCTATTGTGCACAGAAGGAAAACAGAAAAAGAGGTATCGATATGGGAAGAGATCGTAGTCAGGCAGTCGTATGCCGAATGGGAAAACTTTTATTAGTGGAACACTTTCTAAAAGGCCGCCGTTTTTATAATCTGCCCGGCGGCGGTATCGAGGATGGAGAGACACCGGAAGAAGCGGCTCTTCGCGAATTGCAGGAAGAGGCGGGAGTAACGGGTACTATACTCCGTCCACTGGCAATTGAATATAAACCGGATGGAGAAAGCAGAATTTATTCTTTCTTAGTGGAAATACCGGCGGACGCCGTTGCCGTAAAGGGGATTGACCCTGAACTGCCGCCCGAAGAACAGACCATTCTCGGCGTAAAATGGCTGGAGCTCGATGAAATTGCCGAGCGCGACCGCGCCTATCTTTTTGGCGCCGGACTTATGCGTATTCCCGAGTTTCACGACGAGGTATTAACGTGGCCGGATAATGAGATTAGTTATCCGCAGAAGTAATGTTTGCATTTTACCGTTTCATTGTGTATAATAGAACGGTATGTATAAATTGAGATGATACCGAGACTTCTGAAAAGGGCATTCAGGGAGTGGTCTTTTCAGTAGTTTCGGCATCTCACAGAAAAGTGTGAATGATATCGTTTCACACACTGCTTTGTGTCTGTGCGCTGCCTGACGCAAGGCCGGAAGATGTAAAGATGACAGCGCAGAAATGAGGATTATTATGTATAAAACATTTACAATGGAGTTAGCGGGACGTACATTATCGGTTGATATTGGACGTGTGGCAGCTCAGGCAAATGGCGCCGCATTTATGAAATATGGCAATACGGTTGTTTTATCAACAGCGACGGCATCTGAAAAACCGAGAGAGGGCATTGACTTTTTCCCTCTCAGTGTAGAATACCATGAAAAGATGTATTCGGTAGGACGTATTCCGGGTGGTTTCACGAGACGTGAAGGGAAACCAAGTGACAATTCTATTCTTACCTGTCGTGTCATTGACCGTCCAATGCGCCCATTATTCCCAAAAGATTACCGCAATGACGTAACACTTGAAAATGTTGTTATGGATGTTGACCAAGATTGTTCTCCAGAACTTGTGGCAATGCTTGGTTCGGCGCTGGCGACATGTATCTCAGATATTCCGTTTGACGGCCCGACGGCGGCTACGCAGGTTGGTCTTGTAAACGGCGAACTTGTTTATAATCCTACGAGCGCCCAGCGTGAAGAATCTGACCTTGCGTTGACGGTTGCCTCTACACGGGATAAGGTTATTATGATAGAAGCAGGCGCCAATGAAGTAGACGAAGATACGATGATACAGGCAATCTACGGAGCCCATGAAATAAACGGACAGATTATTGAATTTTTTGATAAAATTGTTGCCGAGTGCGGGAAAGAAAAGCATGAATATGAGCATTTTGAAATACCGCAGGAATTGTGGGACGACATGGTGGCATTCATCACTCCGGCCGCTATGGAAGAAGCAGTATTTACAGATGTAAAGCAGGTGCGCGAAGAAAATATCCGCAAGATTACGGAGCAGTTGGAAGAGCGCTATGCAGAAGAGCATGAGGACTGGCTTCCGTTCCTCGGTGAGGCCGTGTACAAATTCCAAAAAGTTACGGTACGCAAAATGATTTTGAAAGACCAGAAGCGTCCGGACGGTCGTGAGGTCAAACAAATCCGTCCGCTTCATGCAGAGATTGATGTGCTTCCTACGGTACACGGTTCCGGTTTGTTCTCCCGCGGACAGACGCAGGTTTTGAACATTACGACGTTAGCGCCTCTTTCCGAAAAACAGAAACTGGATGGGTTGGATGAAAATAAAACAAGTAAACGCTACATTCATCACTATAACTTCCCATCATGGTCGGTGGGCGAGACGAGACCGTCCCGCGGGCCGGGAAGACGTGAAGTGGGACACGGCGCTCTGGCAGAGAGAGCTCTGCTTCCGGTTATTCCGGATGAAGAAGAATTTCCATATACGATTCGTACCGTATCGGAAATTTTGGAGTCGAATGGTTCTACTTCTCAGGGAAGTATTTGTGCATCCACATTATCGCTGATGGCTGCCGGTGTGCCAATCAAGGCTCCTGTAGCCGGAATCTCTGTTGGCTTGGTAACCGGAGAGACGGATGATGATTATTTGATTCTTACCGATATACAAGGTCTTGAAGACTTTTTCGGAGATATGGACTTTAAGGTGGCAGGTACTCATAAAGGTATTACCGCCATCCAGATGGATATAAAAATTCACGGTCTGACAAGAGAAATCGTAGAACAGGCGATTTACCGCACGAAAGAAGCCAGACTGTACATTTTAGATGAAGTTATGCTCAAGGCAATTGACGCTCCTCGCAAAGAAGTGAGTGTTTATGCACCAAAGATTAAGCAAATTATGATTGACCCTGCAAAAATCGGTGAAGTTGTCGGGCAGAGAGGAAAGACGATTAATGAATTAATCGACCGCACCGGCGTCAAGATTGACATAACGGATGATGGCGCGGTTTCCGTATGCGGTACAGATAAGGCTGCTATGGACGAGGCAATCCGCCTGATACAGATTATTGTTACCGACTTCGAGAAAGGACAGATATTGGAGGGCGAGGTAATCAGTATTAAAGATTTCGGCGCTTTCATTGAATTTGCTCCGGGTAAAGAGGGTATGGTTCATATCTCTAATATTGCCAAACGCCGCATCAATCATGTAGAGGACGAGCTTACGCTGGGTGACCATGTAAAGGTAGTCTGTCTCGGTAAAGATAAGATGGGACGTATCAGTTTCAGTATAAAGGATGTTCCGGAAGAGAAATAAAATCAAAGCCCTATAGCTTCGTTGCTATAGGGCTTTTTGGGACAATGGAATTGTAATCATGCATTAACTGGAAACGATTCGAGGTGAACATAATATGGATGAAATTGAGAAGACCTTTGAAAAAGTGATTGCGATTATAGACAATGCAAAAAATAGTGCCTATCGAAAAGTAAATGAAGAAATAATCAATATGTATTGGTCTGTGGGGCGTTTTATTAGTGAAGAGGCAAAGACAATGTCCTATGGAGATGCGTATGTTGATGAACTTGCCAGGTATATACAGGATGCATTTCCGGGAATTAAAGGATTTAACCGGCGTGGATTATATCGTATGAGACAATTTTATGAAACTTATGCGAACTATGAAAAAGTGTCACCATTGGTGACACAAATCAGTTGGACAAACAATTTGCTTATTTTATCAGGAACAAAAAGTATTGAAGAAAAAGAATTTTATTTAAAATTATGTATACAGGAGAATTATAGTAAGCGTGAATTGGAGAGACAATTGGACAGTGGTTATTATGAGCGCTACGTTTTATCTCAGGGAAAAGCATTACCGGAAGCAATGAAAAAAATAAAACGTAATCCGTTTTTTGATTCCTACATTATTGAGTTTTTGGACTTATCCAGTCCATATAAAGAAAATGATTTTAGAAAAGCATTGATTTTGAAAATGCGGGATTTTATTTTGGAACTAGGAAAGGATTTTACCTTTATTGATGAAGAATATAAAGTGCAGGTTGGTGGGGAAGATTATTCAATTGATTTATTGTTCTTCCATCGTGGCTTACAGTGTCTGGTAGCTTTTGAGTTAAAGATTGGAAAGTTTAAACCGGAATATGTTTCAAAAATGGATTTTTATTTGGAGGCACTGGACAGGCAGATAAAGAAAGAGCATGAGAATCCAAGTGTGGGATTGATTTTATGTGCATCAAAGAATGATGAAGTAGTTGAATATGCAATGAGCAGGAGTATGTCTCCAATGCTTGTCTCTGAATACAAGTTGCGGTTGCCTGATAAGAAAATATTGAGAGAAAAGTTACAAGAATTTATTAACATGCCGAAAAGCGAGGAATAGAATGAAAGTTGCAATGACAGATATGGATATCGCATGGGAAGATAAGGAGAAAAATAAGAGTCTCTGTGCCGCGATGGTTAAGGAAGCTGCCATGTATGGCGCCGACCTCATTTTGTTTCCGGAGATGACGCTCACCGGTTTTTCGAATGATGTACCCAAGATAGCAGACAAGGAGCAGGAAACGCTCCATTTTTTTACGGAACTGGCAGAGGAAAAAAGGATTGCCATCGGTTTTGGTTATGTATCCATGCCGGATAAGAAAGGCCGTAATCATTTTGCCCTCATCGATGTGAATGGCTCTCTTCGGATGGATTATGTGAAACTACATCCTTTTACGCACGGAGGCGAGGCAGATTTTTATGAGGGAGGCAATGAATTTGGCTGCTTTACCATGTTGGAACAGTGGAACTGCGCCGGATTTGTCTGTTATGATTTGCGTTTTCCGGAAAGTTTTCAGAAATTGCCGGACAGAGACGTTATATTTCTGATTGCCAACTGGCCGAAAAGTCGTATTCATCAGTGGTATGCCCTGTTGCGGGCAAGGGCAATCGAAATGCAGTCCTATGTTGTCGGCATCAATCGTACCGGAACGGGAAACGGTATCTGCTATCCGAAAAGTTCCGTGGCGTATACCCCAAAAGGAAGGGAACTTATCGCTGAAACGGGAGAGCTGAATCGTTATGTGGAGTTAAAATGGGACGCCAGACGCCGCTATGCCGAAGTCTTTCCTGTTCGTAAAGACCGCCGTAAGGGCTTTGATTATGAATAAAAAGCACCGTTTTTTTCCATACTTTAAGTAGCACATGAATAGCATTGTGCAATTTGATGTTCAGAAATGAGGATTCGTATGGAAAAAGAAGAGATTAAAGAATATGGGCTGATACAGGAAAACGGATTGCAGATTATTTCCATTATCGGCGAGATTGAGGGGCACGATTGTCTTGCCCAAAACGCCAAGGCAACAAAATACGAACATTTATTGCCGATTTTAGCAGCTAGTGAGCAAAAAGAGGAGATTAAGGGGATTCTCTTTTTGATGAACACGGTGGGGGGAGATGTGTCGTGTGGTCTGGCTCTGGCAGAAATGATTGCCAGTTTAAGTAAACCGACCGTATCCCTTATTATCGGTGACAGCCATTCTATCGGAGTACCGCTTGCCGTTGCCACCGATTATTCTTTTATCGTTCCGTCGGCGACCATGATTATTCATCCGGTACGAATGACCGGCATGGTATTGGGAACGAGACAGACATTTAATCAGTTTCAGCAGATTCAGGACCGCATTATCAGTTTTATTGCCTGCCACAGTAAAGCGTCAAAGGAGCAGTTGGAGCAGATGATGATGAATACCAGTATGCTTTCCCGTGATTTAGGAACGGTACTTGTAGGAGAGGAAGCGGTGAAAAAGGGATTGATTTGCGAAGTAGGCGGCATTTGCTGTGCTTTGGACAAAGTAAAGGAATTAATAAAGACTTCCGAATAGGAAAAAGGGTGCTCAATTTAAAACATTTGTTCGAAAAAACCGCTTGCTTTGATTTTTATTTCGTAGTATAATATCCGTTGTATGTAATATCATCAAAACTATGATGCCGTGGTCAAGGGTCAGATTGCAGACCGGCCGGGGCATTTGTCAGGGAATGGAGATTAGTATGGCGGCGAAAAAAACGCAGGGAAAGAAACGCAGCGGTTCTTCCGGAAAAAATACATCGGCAAAACGTAAGACTCCGGCAAAAAAAGGGGTTAAGGCAAAAAAAACAAGTAATCCTCTGACAAGAGAGATTACTTTTCTGGTATTGCTTGTTTTTTCCATTTTATCTTTGCTGAGCCTTTTTCAGATGTGCGGAATCTTTGGCCGGGGATTATCTTCGGTACTGTTTGGACTCATGGGGGCATTGGCCTATCTGTTTCCCATCTATCTTATTGTCTCAGCGGGACTCTATATTGCGAATACGGATAATAAACGCCTGCGGCACAAAATTTTGTACAGCGCAGGCTTATTTTGGTGTCTTTGCGCCCTGTTTCAGTGGGTAGTCAATGATACGGTTTCCACAGTCTGGGATATTTATACGATTAGTTCGTCCTCTCATGGCGGAGGCGGTTTTTTCGGTGGACTTCTTTCGTTTTATTTGACAAAAGCGCTTGGACGAGCCGGTTCCATGATTGTTATTTTGGCGCTTTTTATACTATTCTTTATGTTAATCACCAAAAAGTTGTTCTTCTCTTCGCTGCAGCAACTGTACCGTGAAAGAGACGACAGGGAAGAATATGTGGCGTATGAAGAAGCAGAAGATATTGGCGAACGCCAGATGCAGACGTATAAATTTGATACCGGAAAGAAAAAAGAAGAGAAAGAAAAAAAGACTCCGAAAAAGAAGAGAAACAAACGCGCGGGGAATATGGAAGAAATTGTACCCGAACAGCCAGTTGTACCCGAAGCCTCAAAGGAAGAAAAACAAAAACCGGATATGGCAGATATTCATATTATTCGCAGTACGGATACGCCGGTTTCAAAGCCATCCACACTGTATGAGGAAGAGTTGACAAACAAATTTGGAAAAAAAGAAGAACAAGAGCAGAAAACACAGACAGAAGCCGCTGCCAAAGAGGAAGAAAAAGAAATTGCGCAGGTACAGGCGGAGCTGGAGCAGGCTTCCGTGACGGAACTCCCGTATGAATTTCCACCGCTCAATCTCCTGAGTTCACCGAAAGGAAATAAATCGGGCATCAATAACGATGAACTTCGCGCCACAGCGGCAAAGCTGCAGGAGACACTGGAAAGTTTCGGAGTCCGTATCCGCATGGGAGATATCAGTCTTGGGCCGAGCGTGACCCGCTATGAACTCATCCCCGAACAGGGAGTAAAAGTAAGTAAGATTACGGGACTTAGCGACGATATCAAACTGAGTCTGGCCGCTTCCGATATTCGTATCGAGGCGCCGATACCCGGAAAGGCGGCCGTTGGTATTGAAGTGCCGAATCCGAAACGTCAGACGATTACATTGCGCGAGTTAATGGAAAGCAGTGAATTTGTCAAAGCTAAATCAAAAGTGACGTTTGCAGTAGGAAAAGATATCAGCGGCAAGACAATTGTCACCGATATTGCCAAAATGCCTCATCTTCTCATTGCAGGAGCGACCGGCTCGGGTAAATCGGTATTGATTAATACATTGATTATGAGTATCCTTTATAAGGCCAACCCCAATGAAGTTAAATTGATTATGGTGGACCCGAAAATGGTGGAGCTGACTGCTTATGAAGATATTCCCCACCTGATGATACCAGTTGTCAAAGACCCGAAAAAGGCGTCTGCCGCACTTAGCTGGGCGGTGGCGGAAATGACCGGACGGTACCAGAAATTTGCCGATGCCGGAGTCAGGGATATAAAATCTTATAATGCAAAAATGGACAAGCTGACAGACAAGCAGGACCCCGAATATCAGAAGATGCCGCAAATCGTTATTATTGTAGATGAGTTTGCCGATTTGATGATGGTTGCACCGGGAGAGGTAGAGGATTCGGTATGCCGTCTGGCACAGTTGGCGCGTGCCGCGGGCATTCATTTAGTATTGGCAACCCAGCGTCCGTCGGTAAATGTCATTACCGGACTCATTAAAGCCAACATTCCATCGCGGATTGCCTTGTCGGTCTCATCGGCCGTCGATTCCCGAACCATTATTGATTCCGCGGGAGCAGAGAAACTTCTTGGCAACGGCGATATGTTGTTTGCCCCACAGAATCTGCCAAAACCGATTCGCGTACAGGGAGCTTTTGTATCCGACGAGGAGCGTGACGGAGTTGTAAGCTTTTTGAAGAAAAGAAGTAACGGTCCTGTCTATAATGAAGAAGTGACGAAACATATCGAAACAGCTCCGGTGCCGGGAGCAAAAAATGAGGGGATTTCCGCCGGCGATTCTGCCTCTAATCAGGATGCGCTTTTTGCCGAAGCAGGCCGGTTTATCATTGACAAAGAAAAGGCGTCTATTGGATTGCTGCAGAGAATGTTCCGTATCGGTTTTAACCGTGCGGCGCGTATTATGGACCAATTGGCAGACGCCGGTGTTGTCGGGCCGGAAGAGGGAACAAAGGCACGGCAGATTTTAATGAGCAAGGAACAATTCGAGAACTATTTGGAGGGAAATGGCGGATGACAGGCTGGTTAATTGTCAATGGTTTCTTACATAGTGATAAATTTGATGAATTGACAGATTTATTTTTGCAGGCAGCCGTTGAAGAAGAGATAACATTGCTTTTAAAAAGCAATGAAAAACTGCTTGTTGATACGCAATATCAGTGGACGGAAAAACCAGACTTTGTTCTTTTCTGGGATAAAGATATTCTTCTGGCAAAAACGCTGGAGTCACAGGGTATGCGTCTGTACAATTCGAGTTCTGCCATTGCCGTCTGTGATGATAAACGGGAGACGCATATTGCCCTGCTGAAAGCAGGCATACCGTCTCCACGTACGATTATTGCCCCGATGACCTATGAAAGCATTGGCTTTCGTTCGCTTTCCTTTTTAACCGAAGTAGAAGAAAAACTTTCTTTTCCGCTTATTGTAAAAGAAGCGTTCGGTTCTTTTGGCGAGCAGGTTTATCTTGTTGAAAATCACGAGGAATTGATTTCCGTCGTCACAAACTGCAAGACGACAAAATTGTTATTTCAGGAATATATCCGCTACAGCCGCGGGCGTGATGTGCGGCTGCAGGTAGTGGGAAATAAGGTTATCGCTGCTATAAGGCGGTATTCAGACAGCGATTTCAGAGCCAATATAACGGCCGGAGGGAAGATGGAGCCTTACGCTCCGTCAGCAGAAGAAAAAGCTCTGGCCCTGCGGGCGGCAAAGGCAGTAGGGGCGGATTTTGCCGGAGTGGATTTACTGTTTACTCCACAGGGGCCTCTTGTATGTGAGGTAAATTCCAACGCACATTTTAAAAATCTGCTTTCCTGCACCGGAGTGAATACCGCAAAGGAAATCCTCCGTTTTCTCCGCCTTGATATTGCCGGAAAGAGAGGGGATTGCGCGTGAAAATTAATGTCTGGCTGGTTTATGATACCGTGCGTGCGGCTAAAAATGCGGACTATATTGATATGCATTACCAACTGGCAAAAGAGTTCGGCATGCGGTTAAAACTCTTGATGGACACGGAGGTGGAAAGTTTCCTCATGAGTGGGGAGCGGCCGGATATTTGTTTTATGCGGACAATTCGGCCATTATTGTCAAGGAGGCTGGAAGAAAACGAAATTTGTGTACTAAATCCTGCTTTTGTATCGGAAATCTGTAACGATAAGGGAAAGACCATACAGTATATACAGGAAAATACAGTTGTTCCGGTTATTCCGACGAAACGATATAAAAGGGAGCAATTGTCGCGGGAGCTGCTTCTTCAAAATAAAGATTCCGTCATCAAATCCGTGGACGGACATGGCGGCAGGCAGGTTTTTTTGACTTCCGCTTCTTATGAGCGGCTGGAAAAAGGAATCGGAACCTCCGATTTTATTGTTCAGCCATTTATTTCCGGCGAGGGAAAAGATATTCGAGTCTATGTGATTGGCAATCGAATTATCGGAGCAGTAGAGCGCACCGCAACCAAAGGATTCAAAGCCAATTTCTCCTTAGGCGGACAAGTCAGGCCCTGCCGGATGGACAAAAAACTGTGTGACTATGTACAAGCTATTTGTGCAGTCTTTTCCTTTGGCATGGTCGGTATTGATTTTTTAGTAAATGAAGTCGGCGATATTTTACTAAATGAAATTGAAGACGTCGCAGGCGCGCGTATGTTTTATGAATGCTATCCGCAAACTAATATATTAAGAGAATACTTTGCTTATGCGGAGCAACTGCCTACGATTAATAATTAGTAGTTTTTGACGAGACGGATATCCTGCTGTATCTTGTCCTTGCACCACTCCCCGAAAAATTATTGTTTCCTTTGTGTACAGAGCGCCGCCCGAGCAATTGTCTGAGATGTCTGCAGTAATGAGTAACAATAGGCGGTGCGTAAGGACCGGCGAGCGGTCAATGCTGCAAAAGTCAGGAAAAAACGATACTGCAGACAGCGAGTTTTGCGAGGGGCGGCGCAAGATTTCTGTAAACAAAGGAAACAATTTATTTTTCGTTGGGAGTTGTGTGCCGAATGAGATACGGCAGGATATCCGTCGTATAGACAAAAGATTAAGCGTCTGCCCCCTGACTTATGCAAATGCGGTTGCAACAAGGCAGGATAATGTGTATAATAAAAACGATTGTTATCCGATATGGTGTGATTGATATGGAGGTAGGTAATGAAGACAGATATTGACATTGCGTTAGAAGCAGAAATGAAACCAATTCAGGAAGTAGCAGAAAGACTGGATATTGCGGAAGATGAATTGGATTTATATGGTAAGTACAAGGCAAAACTGACAGACGAATTATGGAATCGCATCAAAGACCGTCCGGATGGCAAACTTATTTTGGTGACGGCAATTAACCCGACTCCGGCCGGAGAGGGAAAAACGACGATTACAGTCGGGCTCGGGCAGGCGATGGAGCGGATTGGGAAAAAGGCAGTAGTTGCCTTGCGTGAACCGTCTCTCGGCCCTTGTTTCGGTTTAAAAGGCGGCGCCGCCGGCGGTGGATACTCGCAGGTCGTACCGATGGATGATTTGAATCTGCATTTTACCGGTGATTTTCATGCCATAACGTCGGCCAATAACTTACTGGCTGCCATGCTTGACAATCATATCCAACAGGGAAATGAACTTCAAATTGATACGAAACAGATTGTGTGGAAACGCTGCGTTGATATGAATGACAGGGTTCTCCGCAATATTACCGTAGGTCTCGGACGTAAGGTCGACGGGGTGACACGCGAAGACCATTTTATTATTACCGTGGCGTCGGAAATCATGGCTATCCTTTGTCTGGCACAGGATATGGCAGATTTAAAAGAGCGGCTGGCAAAGATTATCGTCGCCTATACTTATAGTGGGGAGCCGGTTACGGCAGGGCAAATCAATGCCGTGGGAGCCATGGCGGCGCTGTTAAAAGACGCCATCCGTCCCAATCTCGTACAGACGTTGGAGCATACCCCGGTACTTGTACACGGAGGCCCCTTTGCCAATATAGCACATGGCTGCAATAGTCTGCGTGCGACAAAAACGGCGCTCAAATTGGCCGATTATACGATTACGGAAGCCGGCTTTGGCGCAGATTTGGGTGCGGAGAAATTTATGGATATCAAATGCCGAATCGGAAACTTAAAACCGGATGCCATTGTCTTAGTGGCAACTGTGCGCGCGCTCAAATATAACGGCGGGGCTGCGAAAGAGCAGTTAGGCGAAGAAAATATGCAGGCGTTAAAAGCCGGAATTGTGAATCTGGAAAAACATATTGAAAATATAGCAAAATTCGGGGTTCCCTGTGTTGTTACCCTGAACCGTTTTATAACCGATACATCTGCGGAACTGACATTTGTGCAAGAGTTCTGTGAGAGCCACGGATGTGAATTTGCTCTTTCCGAAGTATGGGAAAAGGGCGGCGAGGGCGGAACTGCGCTTGCCACGCAGCTAGTGGAAACAATAGAAACAAAAACAAGCGGTTTCCATTATCTCTATGAAGAAGAAAAATCCTTAAAAGAGAAGATGACGACGATTGCGCGGGAAATATACGGCGCCGGTGAAGTTATTTTTGATGCGGCTGCCGAACAGCAGATATCGCGTATCGAAAAACTCGGTTATGGCAGGCTGCCGGTATGTATGGCCAAGAATCAATATTCGCTTTCTGATGACAAAACAAAATTGGGAAGACCGCAAAACTTCCCGATTCATATTCGAGACGTCTATGTCTCCGCCGGAGCGGGATTTGTCGTAGCATTGACCGGCACGATTATGACAATGCCGGGGCTGCCAAAAGTACCGGCAGCCGAAAAAGTAGACGTAAATGAAAGCGGTAAAATCACTGGATTATTTTAATCGAGAAAACATACGCTAATGTCTGCGGGAAAATTTCTGCTCGCAGTACAGACAGCGGTAAACGCGGTTTTCCTTATCCGTCAATTTGAAACGGTGCGGCAGTTCCTGTTCTATGGAAGTGATGCACCGTGGATTTTTGCATTTTATGACGTTAGTAACCATTTCCGGAAGAGCAAGCGTGCGTTTTTCCACGATTTCATTGTCCCGAATGACATTAATCGTAATACTGCTGTCCAGTACGCCAAGAATATCGAGGTTTACCGTAATCGGCCCCTCGATTTTTATAATATCTTTCTTTCCCATTTTATTGCTGCGGGCATTTTTAATAATGGCAACGGAACAATCGAGTTTTTCCAACCCCAGATAGTTATAAATTTCCATTGCCCCGCCTGCCTTGATATGATCGATAACGACTCCTTCATTTAATCCACCGATATTTAACATGCCGGATTCACCTCCAATAATGTCATAATGAGCGCCATGCGGATATAGACGCCAAACTGAGCTTGTTTAAAATAAACCGCCCGCGGGTCTTCATCTACTTCTGTCGATATCTCATTCACGCGCGGAAGAGGATGCAGGACAAGCATATCTTCTGGCGCCAGTTTCATTTTTCTGCTGTCTAAAATAAAACTGTCCTTTAAGCGAATATAATCTTCTTCATTAAAAAAACGTTCTCTCTGAACACGTGTCATATACAGCAAATCGAGTTCGGGAAGAACATCTTCTAATACATTTACTTCCTTATATTCAATTCCTTTGGCATCAAGTGTGTCACGGCGAAGATAATCCGGTATTTTTAATTCATCCGGAGAAATCATGACAAATCGGACATCCGGATAACGAACCATTGCCTCAATCAACGAATGGACGGTTCGTCCGAATTTTAAGTCGCCACATAAACCAATTGTAAGATTGTTTAAACGTCCTTTAAGATTTTTAATTGTTAAAAGGTCTGTCAATGTCTGTGTCGGATGGTTATGGCCGCCATCTCCGGCATTGATTACCGGAATGGAAGAGTGAAGAGAAGCAACGAGAGGAGCTCCCTCTTTCGGATGGCGCATCGCACAAATATCAGCATAACCGGAAATCACCCGTATCGTATCGGAAACACTTTCCCCCTTTGCTGCCGAACTCGAATCGGCAGAAGAAAAGCCGAGAACCTGTCCGCCCAGATTCATCATTGCCGATTCAAAACTTAACCTTGTTCTTGTGCTGGGTTCGTAAAAACAAGTGGCAAGTTTTTTCCCTTTGCATATTTCTGAATATCGGGCCGGCTCTTCAATAATCGTCTCCGCTAAAGATATCAAATGATTGATTTCTTCCACTGAGAGGTCAAGAGCATTCATTAAATGTCGCATATACCCTCCAATCTGCCTGAAAGCAAGCTGAATAAATAATGTTGGGGCCAAAAGGTATTTTACCCTCAACTGATGCTTTGGTCTCACACTATTCTACCTTATTTTTACTGTACTGACAAGATAATATGTAAGATTAGCGGAAAAATATTTGCATTCCGCAGGAAAAGCAAGTATACTATACTTTGGTGAAATATTTAATAGGATAAATATAAAAGGAGGCTCCCTATGATTAATTTATATGAAAGCGGCGCTTATCTGGTAAACGGTACGGAGTTAATTGCCGACTCCGCGGATGCCTTAGCCGCAGTTGAGAGCAAAACAGGTATAAAGACGACAAAAGAAGAAGCTGCCAGAGGTACGATGGCGTATGATATTTTATCTTCTCATAACACTTCCGGCAATACGAAAGATTTAAAAATTAAATTTGATAAATTGACATCCCATGACATAACATTTGTCGGGATTTTACAGACTGCACGCGCATCCGGACTGGAAAAATTTCCGGTTCCTTATGTACTTACAAACTGTCATAACAGTCTCTGTGCGGTGGGCGGCACGATAAATGAAGACGACCATGTATTTGGACTTTCCTGTGCAAAAAAATACGGCGGTATCTATGTACCGCCTCATCAGGCGGTAATCCACCAGTTCGCAAGAGAAATGCTGGCTGCCGGAGGCGCCATGATTCTCGGCTCGGACAGCCATACCCGCTACGGGGCATTAGGTACGATGGCAGTCGGCGAGGGAGGCCCGGAGATTGTAAAACAGTTGTTAGAGCAGACTTATGACATTCCAATGCCGGAAGTCGTAGCCATCCATCTGACTGGTGCGCCGCAAAAGGGCGTCGGACCACAGGATGTTGCGCTTGCTATTATCGGAGCGGTATTTGCGAATGGGTACGTCAATAATAAAGTAATGGAATTTGTCGGTGACGGAATTGATAACCTCAGTGTGGATTTCCGAATTGGTATTGACGTTATGACAACCGAGACGACTTGTCTGTCTTCTATCTGGAGAACGGACGAGGCTGTGAGGGAATTTTATGATATCCATGGCAGAGTCGATGATTATAAGGAGCTTCAGCCGGCACAGGCCGCTTATTACGATGGGGTAGTGGAAGTTGACCTTGCTCAGATAAAGCCGATGATTGCCATGCCGTTCCATCCAAGCAACGTATATACGATTGAAGAAGTAAACAGCAATCTAGAAGATATACTCCGTGATGTGGAAAAGAAAGCGCTGATTAGCCTGGATAATAATAAAGACATCAACTTTACGCTGACAGATAAGATTCGCAACGGTAAATTATATGTAGAGCAGGGTGTCATTGCCGGCTGCGCCGGCGGTGGCTACGAAAATCTCTGCGATGCCGCAGATATTCTTCGCGGTAAGACTATCGGGGCGGACGAGTTTTCGCTTAGTGTATATCCGGCGTCCCAGCCGATTTTCATGGAACTTGTCAAAAACGGACGGATTGCGGATTTGATGGCGACAGGCGCTACCGTGCGCACCGCATTCTGCGGACCGTGTTTCGGCGCCGGCGACGTTCCGAGCAACAAGGGATTGAGTATCCGTCACTCCACGCGTAATTTCCCGAACCGCGAGGGTTCGAAAGTTACCAGCGGGCAAATTGCGTCGGTTGCTCTTATGGATGCCCGTTCCATCGCAGCTACGGCAGCAAACAAAGGATATCTGACGGCTGCTACGGATATTGACGTGGAGTTTTCTAAACCAAAATATTATTATGATAAGTCCATTTATGCAAACCGCGTATTTAATGGCGTGGGGAAAGCGGATTCGAATGTCGAGATTAAATTCGGGCCGAATATTGTTGACTGGCCAAAGATGTATGCACTGACCGACCATGTACTTTTGAAAGTTGTTTCCATGATTCATGACCCGGTGACAACGACAGACGAGTTAATTCCATCCGGAGAGACATCGTCTTACCGTTCTAACCCGTTAGGACTTGCTGAATTTACGCTAAGCCGCAAAGACCCAGCATATGTCGGCAAGGCAAAAGAGATACAGAAAGCCGAAAAAGCCAGAATTGCCGGAGAAGATATGTATGCAGCCGATTCTGATTTAAAAGAAGTGTTTGAGACAATCGGAAAACAATTTGACATCGTGCCGGAAGAGACGGAAATCGGCAGCGTTATCTTTGCGGTGAAACCGGGAGACGGCTCGGCCCGGGAACAGGCGGCAAGCTGTCAGCGCGTTCTTGGCGGCATGGCTAATATCGCAAGGGAATATGCGACGAAGCGTTACCGCTCCAACCTTATTAACTGGGGTATGCTGCCGTTTGTATTTGATGGCGATTTGCCATTTGATAAAGACGATTATATCTTTGTACGAGACATTAAAAAAGCGATTGAGACGAAAGAAGATACGATAAAAGCTTATGTTGTCAATAAGAGTATGCAGGAATTTGAACTTCATCTTGGAAACTTAACCGATGACGAACGTGAAATTATTAAAAAAGGCTGCCTGATTAATTACAATAAAAAGAATAAATAACGAAAAATAAAAGAAAGTAAGATTGCCGCGGAAAAGCTTTAGCAAAAGTTTTTCACAGGGTAATCTTACTTCCTTTTTTGTTCGTCTTTTTATGCCTCGATTTCAATGGCGTCTACCGGACAGTTGTCAGCGGCCTGTCTGGCATCTTCTTCCTGTTCCGGCGGAACGCTGTCTACAATCGCTTCAGCTTTCCCCTCTTCATTGAAATCATATACTTCATTTACGGTAGATACACATAAACCGCAAGAGATACAAGTGTCCTGGTCTACATATGTTTTCATGTCTCACACACTCCTAACAAGATTTTCTAACAGTATATCCGGATAAAAGCGCAAATATACAAAATTAATCTTCTTCAATTACATGAATTTCCAGATAGTCAAAATCAATGCTTTCGATAAAGTTATCCTGTGCGAATCTTGTCTTGTCGATGCGCCTGAATTCATTTATATTCTTATCCAGCCAGATAGGTTCCTGCAAGTCAAATTCCATGCAAATGGCATGTAACGCTGCAAATACCTTTTTTGTCCGATTCAGCGTTCTGTCATCGTTTTCATATACGGTGTCGCGAAGAAGCCGATTCTCTTTCATCATTTTCCCCCATAAACGGAACATTGGCACACCTCTTTCTTCATAGTCTATGAACGATTATAACGATTTCCCTCCCAAAAGGCAATAAATTTCTTTTTCTTTCGAATTCCTGTTTGACTTTCACGCTATTTCACTTATAATATTATGTAGGTATTTATGGGTTTACAGACAGGAGAAATGATTATGTTGGAACAGGAATTACATACATCCTTTGTGAGGCAGCCAAATCTGCCAAAGGACAAGGACAATGTTTTTAATGGGGAAAGCATTGAATTTGACAAAATGATGATGATGTACAGTTGTGCCATTAAGGAAGTTGCGACAAAACTACAGGTTCTTAATGATGAACTGTCTATTACGAGCAAACGGAATCCGATTGAGTTCATTAAGACACGCATTAAAAAACCGGACAGTATTGCTACAAAGCTGAAAAAGAAAGGACTTCCGCTGTCGATTGAGACGATTCGCAATCATCTGAATGATGTGGCCGGCGTTCGTGTCATCTGCGCTTTTATTGACGATATTTATAAAATATCCGATATGCTTATTGCACAGGATGATGTTCATCTCATAAAAACAAAGGATTATATTAAAAATCCCAAAATGAACGGTTACCGGAGTTACCATCTGATTGTTGAAGTGCCGGTCTTTTTTTCCGACCACAAGGAGCAGATGCGGGTGGAAGTGCAGATTCGCACAATTGCCATGGACTTCTGGGCAAGTCTGGAACATCAGGTAAAATACAAAAAGGATATTAAAGATGCGGAAAACATCGCCTATGAACTGCGCGCCTGCGCAGATGTCATTAACCGTACGGATTTTCATATGCAGGCGATTCGGGACAGTATCGTAGAAATAAATTAACAATGGAGGGTAATAAATGGCAAAGATAATTGATGGCAAACGGATTTCAGCAGAAGTTAAGGATGAATGTAAAGAGCGGGTAAAAAGAGAAAAACTCGATATCACACTGGCAGTCATACAAGTAGGAAATGACCCGGCGTCCACCGTATATGTCGGCAACAAGAAAAAAGCATGTGATTATATCGGTATTCATTCCCTTTCCTATGAGCTGTCGCAAGAGACGTCGGAGAAAGAATTACTGGAACTCGTAGAAAAATTAAACAGGAACGATGACGTTCATGGCATTTTAGTTCAATTGCCGTTACCTGAACATATAGACGAAGATAAAGTAATCCAAACGATTTCCCCGAAAAAAGATGTCGACGGTTTCCATCCACAGAGTGTCGGCGCTCTCAGCATCGGGCAGCCGGGCTTTGTATCGTGTACGCCGGCGGGCATCATACAGCTTCTGAAGCGCAGCGGGGTTGAGATAGAGGGAAAAGAATGCGTCATTGTGGGACGCAGCAATATCGTAGGAAAGCCGATGGCTCTTCTTATGCTTCGCGAAAACGCTACCGTCACTGTCTGTCACAGCAGGACAAAAGATTTAAAAGAGGTAACAAAACGAGCCGATATTCTTATTGTGGCAATCGGCAAGCCAAAGTTTATTACTGCCGATTATGTGAAAGAGGGCGCGGTTGTCATTGATGTCGGTATCCACCGCAATGACAACAACAAATTATGCGGTGATGTCGATTTTGACAGCGTGGCTCCGCTTGCTTCCGCCATCACTCCGGTTCCCGGAGGCGTAGGGCCGATGACAATCGCCATGCTGATGAACAATTGTGTGGAAGCGAAAGGAATACAGGAAGCATGAGACTGTTTTTTGTATCACTGGGCTGTGACAAAAATCTTGTAGACAGTGAAAAGATGCTTGCTCTGCTGGCCAAACGGGATATTTCGATTACCGATATGCCGCAGGAAGCCGAAATCATTATTGTAAATACGTGTGCTTTTATTTGCGATGCCAAAGAGGAGAGTATTGAGACTATTCTTGAGATGGCAGAATATAAAAGAGACGGGAAATGTATTGCCCTCATTGTATGTGGATGTCTGGCACAGCGCTACGCAGAAGAGATTCGCGAAGAAATTCCCGAAGTGGACGCCGTCGTCGGCGCTACGGCATATGATTCGATTGCTGACGTCGTGTGCGAGACAATAAACGGGAAAAAGGGATGTTATCTGGCAGAAGCGGACTATCTTCCGCAAAATCTGATTTCCCGCATTTGTACTTCTTCTGCCCATACTTCTTATTTGAAAATCGCAGAGGGCTGCAACAAGCGGTGTACATACTGCATTATCCCCTATTTGCGCGGGAATTACCGCAGTATACCAATCGAAGAGTTAGTGGCGGAAGCTTCGTTACTGGCAGAGCGGGGTACGAAAGAGTTGATTGTCATTGCACAGGAGACTACCTTGTACGGAGTCGATTTATATGGAGAAAAGCGCCTGCCTCATCTGCTTCGGGAACTGTGCCGTATCGAGGGGATTGAGTGGCTCCGTGTTATGTACTGTTATCCGGAAGAGATAACAAAAGAACTTCTCCTGACAATGAAGCAGGAGCCTAAAATATGCCACTATCTTGATTTGCCAATACAACATTGTAATGATGAAGTGCTCCGGCGTATGGGGCGCAGAACGACAAAACAAGAGTTGATTCAGAAATTGCATGAAATAAGAGAAATACTGCCGGATATTGCGCTGCGTACGACGCTAATCAGCGGCTTTCCGGGAGAGACGCAAAAACAGCACGAGGAATGTGTCGATTTTGCGGCGGAATACCAGTTTGAACGACTTGGTGTTTTCCCGTATTCTCCAGAAGAGGGAACGCCGGCTGCCACGATGTCCGATTTACCGGAAGAACAAATCCGGCGGCAATGGGCAGATGAGATTATGGAGGCGGAACAGGAGGTCATTTTCCGGCAGAACGAAAGGATGACAGGAAAGGTTTTATCCGTTTTAGTCGATGGCTATTTACCGGAAGACGACGTATATGTCGGAAGAACCTATCGGGATGCGCCGGATATCGACGGCTGTGTTTTCTTTTCCGCCCCTTATGAAATTATGTCCGGCACGATATTGACGATACGGATAACGGACGCCAGAGGATATGATTTGGTGGGAGAAATATGGAATGAGGAGGAAGAATAAATGAATGTACCAAATCGCTTAACGGTTTTGCGGGTAGCTATGATTCCTCTTTTTGTCGTGGCGATGCTGTGGCATCAACTGCCATATTCAGACTATATTGCCGCCGTTTTATTTATCGGTGCCTGTATTACCGATTTTCTTGATGGCTATATTGCCAGAAAGCATAATCTGGTGACGACATTTGGCAAATTTATGGACCCGTTAGCAGACAAACTTCTTGTGTGCGCCGCCCTGATTTGCTTTTTGGCCGAGGACAATCCCGAGATGCCTGCATGGGTCGTAATTATTATTATCAGCCGGGAATTTATCATCAGCGGGTTCCGTCTGGTGGCTGCAGAAAAAGGAGTGACGATTGCGGCAAGTTACTGGGGGAAAGTAAAAACCGTCGTACAGATGGCAATGTCCATAGTACTGATATTTGATTTTACTCACCCATGGTTTCGAATCATTGACTTAATACTAATTTATGCTTCGCTTATTTTAACGGTCATTTCTTTAGTTGACTACATCTATAAAAACAGGGATGTAATGAAAGAAATCCAATAAGACTATATATCCCGGTGTGGAAAGGAAATTGTCATGGGAAAAGAAAATGAACTTGTCAAGAAACTGACAAAGAAAGGCTATACAATTACTACAGCCGAATCTTGTACCGGCGGTTTATTATCCGCGGCCATTGTCAATGTCAGCGGCGCTTCCAAGGTATTAAACAGCGCCTACGTTACTTATTCTAACGAGGCAAAAGAAGTTTACGCTCATGTGGCTCATGCTACATTGGAAAAGTATGGAGCTGTCAGCAGAGAGACCGCAAGTGAGATGTGTCAGGGATGTGCAGAAACGGCAGATGCAGATATGGGATTATCCACAACAGGCATCGCCGGCCCCGAGGGCGGCACAGCGGACAAACCGGTGGGACTGGTATATATCGGATGCAGTCTGCATGGGAATACGGCAGTAAAAGAGCATGTATTTCAAGGTTCCCGCGAAGAGGTTCGCAGACAAACGGTGGAAGCCGCTTTGGATTTGGCAATACAATGTTTAAATAAGGAGTAGTATATCTTGAAACGATTGATTAAGATACTATGGTGTACCGGCCTGATAATAACAATCCTGTCTACCACTGCCTGTGAAAATACAACGGCCGACTCCCCATCATTTTCACCACTGCCAACACATCAGAATACGATAGAGACAGTGTCGATTTACACGATTGATACGGATACCATGACATTAGTACCCGTCAAAATAAAAAAAGGCAAAGAAGCGATTACACCGGCGTATATTACTTCTCTGGTTGAAGACAGTCTGGACGACGAGACAATCCGTGTCTACAGTGTGGTACAGGAGGACAACTGCGTATTTTTGTCTTTTTATGCCAAAGGGAAACCGTTGGTAAACTGCTCTAAGAAAATGGAAAATCTGATTTTGGACTGTTTTGCCAATAGTTTGCTGGATAATCTTGACAGTTGCAGTAAAATTGTATTTCGCTCCGAAGATAAAGCGTATAAAAGCGAAAATTATTCATTCAAAAAAAACGAGGTCTATACCTCTGAATAATCGGGGATTGCAGATGAAAAAAGTAATTGTAATCGGAGGAGGAGCCGCCGGAATGATGGCAGCCATCCAGAGCGCTGCCTGCGGAAATGAAGTCTTTCTTCTTGAAAAAAACGAAAAATTAGGTAAAAAACTATTTATCACAGGAAAAGGGAGATGTAATGTCACCAACGCCTGTGATATTTCTGATTTATTTTCTAATGTTGTAAGTAATTCTAAATTCTTATATAGTGCATTTTACTCATTTTCCAACGAGAATGTCATGCAGTTTTTCGAGTCAGTTGGCGTCCCCCTAAAAATTGAACGGGGTCAGCGCGTGTTTCCGGTATCGGATAAATCTTCCGATATCATGCGGGCGCTCGCGCAGGAGTGTGAACGAAAGCGTGTTCACGTCTGTTTTCATCATACCGTGCGCCGGCTCATAATAACGGACAAGCGAATCAAAGGTGTTGTTCTGGCTGACGGAAAGAAAATGACGGCGGATAAAGTTATTGTGGCGACCGGTGGCAAAACATATTCTTCCACGGGTTCTGCCGGAGACGGATACGATATGGCCGGCCAGTGCGGACATACGATTCAACCAATACGTGCCGGTCTCACCGGCTGGGTGTCTTCTGACGGCACGGGAAAACAACTGCAGGGATTGACGTTGAAAAATGTCCGCACACGCATCACTACACCGGACAACACGAAAAAGACGCTCTATGAGGGATTTGGCGAACTCTTATTTACGCATTACGGCGTCAGCGGCCCGCTGATGCTGACGGCGAGCAGTCTGCTTGGAGACCGTCTGCAGGAACAGCCGTTGCTGTTACATATCGACTTGAAACCGGCGCTTTCGCGCGAAAAGCTTGACCGTCGCCTCGTTGACGATTTTTCTTCCGCCATGAACAGCGAGATTAAAAACGCCTGCCGTCATTTACTGCCAAAGAGTATGTTGAGCGCAGTATTACATCGGGCAGAAATCGACTCCAAAGTAAAAATCAATCAAATCACAAAAGATACCCGTCTGAAACTGGTTGACACAATAAAAGATTATACGTTACCATTAGAACAGTTGCGTGACATTGAAGAGGCTATTGTTACACGTGGCGGCGTCGACGTAACGCAAGTCGATTCATCGACAATGGAATCCAAATTAATATCCGGATTGTTTTTTGCCGGAGAGGTTTTGGATTTGGATGCGCTGACAGGTGGGTTTAATTTACAGATTGCATGGTCGACCGGCTATTTGGCCGGAATGGAATTTTAATATCAGGAGGTAGAAAACAATGAATATTGCAATTGATGGGCCGGCAGGCGCCGGTAAAAGCTCAATCGCCAGACTGGCGGCAAAGAAACTGAATTATGTCTATGTGGATACAGGCGCTATGTTCCGTACAATGGCGCTGTATTTTCTCAATGAGAACATCAATCCATCGGAAGAAGAAACCGTCACAGCCAATTGTGGACAAATTCAGATTACGATTGAATATCAGAATGGAGAGCAGCATATTTTTTTAAATGGTAACGATGTATCTGCGGATATCCGTAAAGAAGAGGTGGGCAGGCAGGCATCTGTGATTGCCAGATATCCGGCAGTGCGAACAAAGCTTCTGAATCTGCAGCGTAAACTGGCTTCCGAAAACGATGTCATTATGGACGGACGCGATATCGGTACGGTTGTTCTGCCAGAAGCGGAATGTAAAGTATATTTGACGGCCAGTGCGGGGGTGCGGGCCGAGCGCCGCTATAAAGAATTAACAGAAAAAGGAATTGACTGCGATTTGGCAGAGATTGAGAAAGACATTATAGCAAGGGATGAACAGGATATGAAACGTGAGATTGCGCCTTTGACACAGGCAGAAGACGCTGTGCTTATCGACTCATCCAATCTGACAATAGACGAAGTCGTCGGGAAAATATGTGAATTGGCGAAAGGAGTTTGTAAATGACGATAACATTAGCGGATAGCGCCGGATTTTGCTTTGGTGTGAAGCGGGCGGTTGACACGGTATATCACTTACTTGAAGACAAAGAGAAAAAAGTATATACGCTCGGCCCGATTATTCACAACGAGCAGGTCGTACAGGATTTGAATGCAAACGGCGTCGGCGTGGTCTGCAATCCCGAGGAAATTTCGGGAGCGGATGATAGCGCCACGCTGGTAATCCGTTCCCACGGTGTCTCTCAGGACGTCATCCGGCGGATAAAGGAAAGGGGACTCCGCTATGAAGACGCTACCTGTCCTTTTGTAAAAAAAATACACCAGACGGTAGAGGAATACAGCGCAAAATCATACCGGATTATCATTATCGGCTCCAAAGACCATCCGGAAGTGCAGGGGATATTAGGATGGACAAACGGACGAGGTACGGTGATTGAAACGGCAGAGGAAGCGAGGAACTTTTCACTGGCTAATCCGGACGAGAAAATATGCATCGTTTCACAGACGACATTTAATTACAAAAAATTTCAAGAATTAGTTGAAATTTTCTCTGAAAAAGGTTATGATATAATTGCTGTGAATACAATTTGTAATGCTACGTCTACGCGTCAGAAAGAGGCAGAAGAACTGGCAGCCCGCTCTGATGCGATGATTATCATTGGGGGGAAACATTCATCGAACTCCCGTAAATTATATGAAATTTGTAAAAATCAGTGTGAGAACACTTTTTTTATACAGACAGCGGATGATTTAAAAGGGATTTCCTTTGATTCATTTGCAAGCCTAGGTATTACCGCTGGGGCATCTACCCCAAATAATATTATACAGGAGGTTTTAGAGGCATGTCAGAAGCAAGTTTTGCAGAATTATTAGAGGATTCAATAGTAACAATCCACAACGGTGAGGTTGTAGAAGGGACAGTTATCGGAGTTAAGGACAATGAAATTATCTTAAACATTGGATATAAAGCAGATGGTATTTTAATGAAGAATGAATATAGTAACAATGATGTTGACTTAACTGCCGAAGTTAAGCCGGGCGACAAGATGACGGTAAAAGTACTTAAAGTAAATGACGGCGAAGGTCAGGTTTTACTTACTTACAAGAGATTACAACTGGATAAGATGAATGAACGTTTTCAGGAAGCTCTGGAGAACCGAGAAGTTCTTACCGGTAAAGTCGTTATGGTACTAAAAGGCGGTTTAAGTGTTGCTTATGGCGAGGGACGGGTATTTGTTCCGGCCAGTCTTGTCTCAGATATGTATGAAAGAGATTTGACCAAATATCAGGATAAGGAAATCGAATTTGTTCTGACCGAGGTAAATCCTCGTAAGAGAAGAATTATTGGCGACCGTAAACAATTGATTGTCGAGAAGAAAAAGAAGATGCAGGAAGAACTTCTTGCTAAGATTGAAGTTGGCATGATGGTTGAGGGTACGGTTAAAAATCTCACCGATTTTGGCGCTTTCATTGATTTAGGAGGGGCAGATGGCCTTCTTCATATTTCCGAGATGTCATGGGGACGTGTCGCAGACCCGAAGAAACTGTTTAAAGTAGGCGACAAAGTAAATGTAATGATTAAGGATATTGCAGAGACAAAGATTGCTCTGACGCTGAAATTAGAAGAGAACAATCCGTGGAAAAATGCGGCTGAAAAGTATGCAATTGGTACGATTGTAACCGGAACCGTTGCACGTATGACAGATTTTGGCGCCTTTGTTGAATTAGAAGAAGGGATTGATGCACTGCTTCATGTATCCCAGATTTCGATAGAGCATGTTGAGAAACCAGCCGACGTATTAACGATTGGTCAGGAAATAACTGCTAAAGTAGTTGACTTTAACGAGGATACAAAGAAAATCAGCCTGAGTATTAAGGCGATTGAGTTAAAAAACAGACAGGAAGAAGAGGAAGTATCCGCAGATGAGGCGTCGGAAGAAGAAGAGGTAGCGGAAGAAGAATAATGGAAAGTAACAGTTATGAAACTTTTAAAAGGGATTATTTAAAATTAGCAGGTATTGATTTAAATTCCTACAAAGAAAATCAGATGAAACGCCGTATTGACAATTTTATTCGCAAACAAAAGATTGCTACTTACGGGGAATTTGTTCAATTGATAAAAAGAGATAAGTCAATATATGACCGTTTCATAACTTACTTAACGATAAACGTTTCTGAATTTTATCGCAATCCCGTACAGTGGAAAGTGCTGGAGGAGATTATTTTTCCCTCTCTGCTCAAAAAATTCGGACGGCCTCTGCGGATATGGAGCGCCGCCTGTTCCACGGGAGACGAACCATACTCGCTGGCGATGGTGTTAAGCGAGATTTTGCCGCCGACTCAGTTTAAAATTATTGCTACTGATTTGGACAATGAAGTGCTGGAAAAGGCAAAAAAGGGATATTATACGAAAAACAGCATAAAAGGGCTTCCTGAAAAGTTTCAGGAAAAATATATCGAGAGCTGTCCTGACGGTATTGTGAAAGTATCCGACCGCTTGAAATCATCGATAACATTTCGACAGCATAACCTTTTGGAAGACGAGTACCCGCGCGATATGCACCTGATTGTATGCCGCAATGTTATGATATATTTTACAGACGACGCCAAGCGTAAAATGTATCATAAATTTACAGACTCCCTGATGGAACAGGGAATTTTGTTTGTCGGCAGTACGGAGCAGATTATCGGGCCGGAGCAGTATCGGCTTCAGGGAGTAAAATCTTTTTTCTATGAGAAAAACAGTGAACTATAATCAAAAGTTCCGCTATGGTAAAAAATCTGACCCTGTGAATATTTTGTTCACAGGGTTTGTTCGTAATATATCAATTTCGGTGTATTATACATCAAAATTGATATATTGAAATTTACGGCCAGATGTTATATAATTAATGATATAGTTTATCGTATTATTGCGAGCAATTAACTATCAAATTTATAAAGGAGGATTTTTCATGAGGGTAACAAAAAAGGGTTTAGCAGTAACTATGTCTCTCGCTTTAGTTGTTTCGACTTTTTCATTTCAGCCTGCACAGGCAGCAAAGAAATTGAAATTGAACAAAACAAAAGCTACTGTAAAAGTAGGAAGCACAGTGAAAATTACTGTTAAAAACGCAAAGAAAAAGACAAAAGTCAAATGGAAAACAAGTAACAAAAAAGTAGCAAAAATCACAAAGAAAAAGTCTAAGGGGAAAAAGCCATACGCTACAGTGAAAGGTATGAAAAAAGGTACTGCTAAGATAACGGCAACTTATAAAAAAGGTAAGAAGAATAAGAAACTTACTTGTAAAGTGACGGTAAAACCAAAGAGTACGAATAAATCAACCCCAACCCCGACACCGCCTCAGGGAGGGGACACTTCGAACCCACCGTCTCAGAAGCCTGATGGACCGACAGCGACACCGACTGCTACACCGGTGCCGACACCGACGATAAAACCGACATTCCATCCGTCGACCCAGAGCTATGAGTATTTCAACGATTATACGTTAGGTTACAAAGGCAAAGTCGTTGCTTACAAGGGCGGAAAAAGCATGCCATTAAAAGATGCTGGCGCTGGCGTGTATAATTTGAAAGAAGACGACATTTTCGGACAGCATATCGAGAACAACAACTGGTGGGAAGATAAAATCACACTGACCCAGCCGATTCGTTATACAACGAACGACGGTGTAGCTCACGATGTTGACAGTATGCTTACGAATTTCAACTTTATAGCTGACCCGACAGCGATTGACAACAGCGCTAACGACGGTAAGTTGTATGTATACGGAACGACAGAGGGCATTGATTATTCCAAAGGAAAGTTAGCAAAGAACGGTTACAACAACCACTCACTGACTATTCTCTCCACTAAGGATATGGTAAACTGGACGGACGAGGGAACACTGGATAACAAGAACCTCACGAATCAGGTTTCCACCGCAGCATCTAAAGACAAAGTGAAAAATAAGTGGGGAACGAAAGCATGGGCGCCATCCGGACTTAAAATTGATGGTGACGGCGACGGTGAAGATGAATATTACATCTTCTATACAAACGGCGGAGCCGTAGGATATGTTCAGGGCGATTCTCCAACTGGTCCTTGGAAAGATGACCTTGGAAAGACGATATTTGACCACGACACACCGAATTGTAAAGACGTTGTATGGTGCTTTGACCCTGCCGTATTGGTAGACAAAAAGGGTGACGCATATGTATACTTTGGCGGCGGTACAAACAATGACAAAGCTCACGGCAAAACCGCACGTGTGTGCAAGATTAAGTTTGAAGAGGGAACCGGTAAAGTACTTTTAGATGGGGAACCGCAGGTGCTGGATAATTACTATATGTTTGAGGATAGTGAAATTAACCAGTTTGGTGATAAGTATTTCTACTCCTATTGTACAAACTTTGACGTACCTTCGGGTAATCAGTGGATTGGTTCCGGCCAGATTGCCGCTTATGTATCCAGCGACCCGATGAATATTTCATTTGCACCGGACGAAAAGGGTGACAAGTGGACTGGTGACGATGGCGTATATCATCATTATCTTGGCTCCATTTTGGACAATCCAAGTGTAATTTATGGTGAGAGCTATAACAACCACCACCATATGCAGGAATTCAAAGGACATTACTACATGTTCTATCATTCAACCGTATTGAGCAACACCTTATTCCGTGACAGCAAGCAGTACAGAAACCTTCACGTAGATGAGATTAGTGTAAATACGGATACGGATGAAATCAAAATTACGCCTACTTATGAGGGCGCGTCACAGATTGAAGATTTTGAACCATTCAAAAATCCGGATGGTACGGTAAAATACATCAATGCTACGACATCCGCAAAGAGTGCAGGTGTAAAATCCACAAGAGACGATGTTATGGTTAAGTCTTCCATTAACGGTTCTCCTATGGTAATCGATTCCATTGATACCGGTGACTGGACATGTATTAAAGGTGTAAACTTCGGTACGGAAGGTCTTAAAAACTTCGGTGTAGAATATAATTCCGAGTTAGATGCCGGAAGAATCGAATTGTTCATCGACAGCCCGACGAAACTGGAGAACAAAGTTGGCTATATTGATATTATGGAGCCAACAAACGGCAGATATGTATTTAAAAATGTCAATACGACAAAGACGGTAACCGGTAAACATGATATCTACTTTGTATTCCGTGGCAGCGGTTATAAAGTGGCATCTTGGATTTTGTCTCAGGAAGCAGACGCTAAGCCTCCGGTAGTTGACAGACCGGATGAGCCAATCACTCCGCCGACTACTCCACCGGTAACAACAGCTACAGGTTGGAATGCTGATAAGACAGAGTATGTGTTAGACCTTTCTGAGGAGTATGTGCAGGCAGAAGGCGGCGCCAGCGTAGACTACAATGATGACAAAACGGTAACAATCACTTATAATCCACAATACCCGGGGGTATGGTTTATCGCTCCGGATAATGTGTCAGAGAAGTTCTCGACCATCGAATTTACTTACAAGGATGCAACCGATAAAACTCCTGTGTTAGGTGAGGATGGTAATCAGAAAGAGGATGAGAACGGGCCGGTATTCTCTTCATTCGGTTCGGCTGTCCGCTACAGCGACAGTACCGAAGACGAAGAAATCAACTGGGGCGGTAAGTGCCCTGCCGGAGAAGGTTTGCAGACACAGTCATTTGACTTAGATTCTTCAAGAGAGTTTCTTAAATACAAAATCTTTAGAAATGACTGCGAAGACTGTCTGTTGACAATTACTTCAGTAAAATTAAAGAAATAAGCAGTAAACGATAGCTTATTACAATAATGGGGAAAGTAAGATAAATCGACTTGAAACAGCTACAGGCAATGCTTGTGAAAGGTTTCTCACGGATTTATCTTACTTTCTTTTTTGTATATAGAGGATGAGTAGTTGATTTTTCCCTATATTTCTTGTACAATGAATATTAAATGTTTATATTTGATGAGTACAAATTGGTATAAGGAGGATTTGTGTATGAGTGAAAAAGTTGTGATTGCCCTCGATGCGATGGGAGGAGACTATGCTCCGGCAGAAACGGTAAAGGGCGCTGTTGAGGCAGTCCATGATTATCCTGAGATAAAAGTTATTTTAGTTGGTAAGGAAGAGCTCATAAAAGAACAATTGTCCCGATATTCATATAGAGAAGATGCCATTGATATTGTAAACGCTCCGGAAGTCATTGATATGGGCGACGTACCGACAAAGGCAATCCGCGAAAAAAAGGATTCATCGCTTGTTGTGGCGATGAGGTTGGTAAAAGAGGGAAACGCAGACGCCGTTGTCTCTGCCGGAAGTACCGGCGCCATTTTAGTTGGCGGACAGCTTATCGTAGGGCGCATAAAGGGAATCAAACGTCCGGCGTTAGCGCCATTCTTACCATCTAAGAAAGGTTTTTCCCTCCTGATTGACTGCGGGGCGAACGTAGACGCCAGACCGGAACATTTGCTGCAGTTTGCACAGATGGGTTCCGTCTATTTTGAAAACGTCATGGGTAAAAAAAATCCAACGGTAGGTATCGTCAATATCGGAACGGAAGAAGAAAAAGGGAATCAACTGGTAAAAGAAACCTATCCTTTATTAAAAGAATGTAAAGATATTAATTTTGCCGGAAGTGTGGAGGCAAGAGAGATTGCGGGAGGCAGTACCGATATTCTTGTCTGCGAAGCCTTTGTGGGCAATGTAATCTTGAAATTTTTCGAGGGCGTAGCCAAAACTTTTTTGAGTTGTATCAAAGAGGGCATTATGAAAAGTTTTCGCACGAAGATAGGCGGCGTCTTAATCAAACCGGCACTTAAGGGATTGCTTGGTACTTTTGATGTCAGCAGTCAGGGTGGCGCACCTTTACTTGGCTTAAACGGACTCGTTGTAAAAGCGCATGGAAATTCCAAAAGTGCGGAAATAAAAACAGCTCTTGGCCAATGCATTGCCTTTAAAGAAAATAGTATAAATGAAAAAATTAAAGATATGGTGCAATCCTAAAGGAGACGCATATGGTAAACACACAAAAAACAGACAGCTTACAAAGAAAAATGGGTTATCAATTTAAGGATGTAGCGTTACTGAATAACGCTTTGACTCATAGCTCTTATGCCAATGAAAAGCACTGGAGTTATAAGCGCAACAATGAACGAATTGAATTTTTGGGCGACGCAGTATTGGAACTTATCAGTACGGAATATCTCTATACCAGTCATCCGAACATGACAGAGGGAGAGTTGACCCGGTTTCGGGCCAGTTTAGTTTGTGAAATGAGTCTCGCTTCCTCTGCAAGGGAACTTGAACTGGGTGATTGCCTCTTCCTTGGGAAAGGGGAATACCAGACGGGGGGGGATAAGCGCGATTCGATACTGTCGGATGCTTTCGAGGCGGTGATAGGAGCCATTTATCTGGACGGCGGTCTCGAACCCGCAAAGAGATTTGTCCATCAATATGTATTATCCGATATTGAGCAAAAGCAGCTCTTTCATGACAGCAAAACCATCTTGCAGGAAATGGTCCAGAGCAATTTTCACGAGGGCACAAAAATCTGCTATCCTCTTATAAAAGAAAGCGGTCCTGACCACAACAAAACCTTTTTCGTTATTTGTCAGGTAAATGGCGTGGAGTATGGAAGCGGAAGCGGACGGACGAAAAAGGCGGCGGAGCAGAAAGCCGCTTATGAGACGATTATAAAACTGAGACAGGAGAAAAATTGATGTATTTAAAAAGTATTGAAGTACATGGCTTTAAATCTTTTGCTAAAAAGCTGGTATTTGAATTTCATAATGGCATTACCTGTATCGTAGGTCCAAACGGAAGCGGTAAAAGTAATGTTGCCGACGCAGTACGCTGGGTGTTGGGTGAACAGAGCGCCAAGCAGCTTCGCGGCTCCAGTATGCAGGATGTAATCTTCTCGGGAACAGAAATGCGTAAGCCGCAAAGTTATGCCTATGTCGCGCTGACGATAACGAATGAAGACCACAAATTGAATCTTCCCTATGAGGAGGTACAGGTGGCGAGACGGGTGTACCGTTCCGGTGAAAGTGAATATTTATTAAATGGAGTTTCCTGCCGCTTACGCGATATACAGGAATTGTTTTTTGATACCGGTATCGGAAAAGAGGGGTATTCCATTATCGGACAGGGGCAGATTGATAAAATATTGAGCGGTAAACCGGATGACCGGCGCGAATTATTTGACGAGGCGGCCGGAATCGTAAAATTCAAAAAAAGAAAAGCAGCCGCAGAGAAAAATCTGGAAGTGGAAACACAAAATCTGCTGCGCGTACAGGATATATTGAGTGAACTGGAAAAACAGGTGGGCCCACTGGAAGAACAGTCTGGAAAAGCCAAAGAATATTTACGCCTGAAAGAGGACTTAAAAAACTATGAAATATGGCTGTTCCGTATGGATTATGAGAGTCTTTCTCAGGAAATTGAGGAAATTGAAAAGAATCTGCGCCATACGCGGGAAAATCTGGAAGAAGCCAAACAGGAGAGAGAGCAGTCGCGCTCCCAATACGACGAGGCGGAGGCATCAATTGCCGAATTTGACCAATCCATAGAAAGGAAAAAGGAGAAAGTTAATAAAAATAAGCTGCTCATAAACAATTTCGAGGGAGAGGTCCGCATTGCCAAAGAAAAAATCGCTTCCGCCACACAGGGAAAGGAATATTATCAGGAGCGGGCCAATTCGTTAGAGATGACAAAGCAAACGGCAGAGATGGAACTATCCGAATATATGTCGGAGCAAAAAGAGGCGCTGCAACAGTTGGCGGACATGGAAGAGCGCGAAAACAATATCGTAAGCCAATTGAGTCAGATTGAGAAAGAAATACTGGAGAAGGAAATTGAGCTCAATCAGCAAAATGAAGATATTATTGATGCAATGAACACAACTTCCAAAATCACCGTGGAACGCCAAAAGGCGACGTCGATGATAGAGCAGAATAAGATTCGTAAAGCGGATTTTAACCAGAAGATTTTATCGAACAAATCACAGTTTGCTTCCGCAGAGGCGGAAATGAAACGGGAAGAGGAACTTCTCAAAGCGGCAAAAAAAGAGTTAGATAGCGAATATGTTGCAAGGAAAAAATTACTTTCTGAAGCGGATGAGAAGCGAAATGAAATTCAGACGCTGCAACAAAAACAGCAGGAAAATCAAAAACAATATCATACGATGACATCCCGGCTTGATACGTTAAAAAACATGGCGGAGCGTTACGACGGCTATGGACAGAGCATCCGGCATGTAATGGAGCAGAAGAACGAACAGCCGGGGCTGATTGGCGTTGTCGCCGATATTATTCAGGTAAAAGACCGCTATATTACGGCAGTGGAGACGGCGCTCGGGGGAAATATCCAAAATATTATAACGGAAGATGAGCACGTCGCACGCCAGATGATTGAATATCTGAAAAAAAATCGTTTCGGACGCGCTACATTTTTGCCGCTGACAACGGTGACGCCAAAAAAAGAAAACGCCTTTACCGATGAAATGCTGGCGGAAGAGGGTGTTCTTGGAACCGTTTCTTCTAAAGTAAACTGCGACAACCGATTCGACCATGTCGTGAAGTATCTCCTTGGCCGTTATTTGTTAGTTGACACGATAGAACATGCCCTCGCAATCAATAAAAAGTACCGTTATACTCTCCGCATTGTGACATTGGAGGGAGAACTGCTCAATCCGGGCGGTTCCCTGTCCGGCGGTTCTTTCCGCAACAACAGTAATCTGCTCGGAAGACGGAAGGAACTGAAGCAGTTAGAGCAGACGATACAGCAATTGCAGGAGCAGATTGCCCGCTGTAAAGCAGATATCGCCAATGCACAAAAAGATGTTGAACAATTGGTGGGACAAGCCAATGAAAAAGCAGATACGTTAAAAGATTTGGAATTGAAAAAGAATACGGCGACAATCAAATATGAACAGGCGGTAACAATAAAAGAGCAAAAGGAAAAAGAGTATCTTGCCATCGCCAATGACGGCAAAGAAATCGAGACACAGAAAGCGCTGCTCATCGATTCTCTGGAGCGAATCGACCGTCAATTAGAGGAGAGCAAAAAGAACGAACAGGAGGCAAAAGAACACGTACAAATCCTGTCAGACCAACTTGATGAGACGCGTGAAAAGCAGATACTACTTCAGGATAAACTTGCAGAAATCCGTTTAGAATCATCTTCGTTCCAACAAAAAAACTATTATGTTACGGAAAATATCCATCGTCTGGAAGAGAACCTTTCTGCGATAAACAAAGAATATGAACATTTGGCAGAAGAGCAGCAAAATTCGGACGCTTCGGTTGCACAAATGGAAGAGGCAATCGTTGGTTTTGAGAAAAAGAATCGGGAATTAGCTGACGAGATAGAACGGCTTCTCGTGGAAATTGACGAGGAAAACCATAAAAAGGAAGAAATGACAGCTTCCCAGAAAGATATTTTTGAGAAACGCGATTCCCTGATGAACCATATAAGCGAACTGGATAAGGAGACATTCCGTCTCGAATCCCGCAAACAGAATATGGAGGAGAAACAGGAAGACAGCGTCAACCATATGTGGAATGAATATGAGATTACCTATCGCCATGCCAAAGAATATGAGATGAATGAAGCGCTTTCCTATACGCGTATCAAAGCAAATGTAAGCGATACAAAGGGGAAAATCCGTACGCTCGGAGACGTCAATGTGAATGCCATTGAAGATTACAAATCAGTTCGGGAACGATTTGAATTGTTAAAGACACAGCATGACGACCTCATCGCTTCAGAAGAAGCATTAAGAAAAATTATCGCCGATTTGGACGAGGAAATGCGCAAGCAGTTTACGGAAAAATTCGTACATATACAAAAACAGTTCAACAGTGTTTTCCGCGAGCTGTTTGGCGGCGGCAAGGGTACGATTGAACTGGTGGAGGACGAGGACGTTCTGGAGGCGGGAATCACCATTAACGCGCAGCCGCCGGGGAAGAAACTTGGCAATATGATGCAGCTTTCCGGCGGGGAAAAGGCATTGACCGCCATCGCTTTACTTTTTGCCATCCAAAATCTCAAACCGTCGCCGTTTTGTCTGCTGGATGAGATTGAGGCGGCACTTGACGATTCCAACGTAAAGCGTTATGCTAAATATCTGCACAAGTTGACGAAAAACACACAGTTCATCGTTATCACACACCGAAAGGGAACGATGGAGGCAGCCGATGTCCTTTATGGTATTACGATGCAGGAAAAAGGAGTATCCACGCTTGTGTCCGTGAAACTCATCGAGGAACAATTAGAAAATTAATTGTTTTTAATAATAAAAATATTGCATACGCAAATGGAGGGAATTATGGAAGAGAAGAAAGGTTTTTTTGCGAAACTAAAGAGAGGATTATCGAAAACAAGAGATAATTTTGTTTCCGGTATCGATTCCTTATTTACCGGATTTTCCGAAATAGATGATGATTTTTACGAAGAACTCGAAGAACTCCTGATTATGGGAGACATCGGCATTAACACGACGATGAGTATTATTGATAGTCTGCGGGAGCGCATTAAAGAAGATAAGATAAAAGAAGCTGGCGCCTGCAAGCAGCTCCTGATTGATACGATTAAAGCACAGATGACCGTTCGTGAAGACGCCTATGATTTTGAAAATAAAAAATCTGTCTTATTGCTTATCGGCGTCAACGGCGTTGGTAAAACTACGAGCGTAGGCAAATTAGCCGGACAGTTTAAAAATCAGGGCAAACGGGTTCTTCTTGCGGCGGCGGATACTTTTCGCGCCGGCGCCATTGAGCAGTTGAGGGAGTGGTCGGAGAGAGCCAGCGTAGATATCATAGCCGGACAGGAGGGTTCCGACCCTGCTGCAATTGTTTTTGACGCAGTTGCCGCGGCAAAAGCACGTGACGTTGATATTTTATTATGCGATACTGCGGGACGTCTTCATAATAAGAAAAACCTTATGAACGAGCTTCATAAAATCCATACCATTATCGAAAAAGAATATCCGGAAGCATTGTTAGAAACACTTATTGTTGTGGACGGAACGACCGGTCAGAATGCTTTGGCTCAGGCAAAGGAATTTAGCGAAGTGGCTGACGTATCGGGCGTTATTTTGACAAAACTTGACGGCACCGCAAAGGGCGGCATTGCCATTGCAATTCAATCCGAACTGAGTATTCCGGTGAAATATATCGGTATCGGAGAACAAATCGGTGATTTGCAGCGTTTTGATGCGGAAGAGTTTGTCAATGCACTCTTTGCCGTCAATGAAACTATATAATAAAGAAAGGTCGTGTCTGTCATGTTGACTTTAGATAAATTTGAAGAAGCAAGTGAAATCGTTCAGAAAGTAATTCTGCCAACGAATCTTATTTATAGCGAGTACTATAGCGCACAAACCGGAGGAAAGATTTATTTAAAACCGGAAAATATGCAGTATACCGGCGCTTATAAAATTCGTGGCGCCTATTATAAGATTAGCACGCTGCCGGAAGAGGAGCGGCAGCGCGGACTAATAACCGCATCGGCCGGCAACCATGCGCAGGGAGTTGCCTATGCGGCAAAATTATTTGGGGTGAAAGCAGTTATTGTAATGCCAAATACGACTCCCTTAATCAAGGTGAACCGCACAAAAAGCTATGGCGCCGAAGTCGTTCTGCACGGGGATGTATATGACGATGCCTGTGCCCATGCGCTTTCTTTGGCAGAAGAGAAAGGATATACCTTTATTCATCCCTTTGACGATGAAGTGGTGGCGACCGGACAGGGCTCCATCGCCATGGAGATTATTAAGGAACTGCCGACGGTAGATATGATTCTTGCCCCGATTGGCGGCGGCGGGTTAGCGTGCGGCGTATCTACGCTTGCCAAGCTTCTCAACCCTAACATACAAGTTATCGGTGTCGAACCGGCAGGCGCCAACTGTATGCAGGAATCAATCAAAAACGGCAAAGTGACTTCGCTTTCCCAAGTCAATACGATTGCTGACGGTACGGCGGTAAAAACGCCGGGAGCAAATATTTTCCCTTATATTCAAAAAAATGTTGACGATATCATTACCGTGGACGACCACGAACTGATTGTGAATTTTCTGGATATGGTTGAGAATCATAAAATGATTGTGGAAAATTCCGGTTTACTTACCGTATCCGCATTAAAACAGCTCGATGGAAAAGGAAAGAAGATTGTCTGTATTCTCAGCGGTGGAAATATGGATATGATTACGATGTCTTCGGTCGTTCAGCACGGATTGATTCAGAGAGGGCGGGTATTTACAATTAGCGTACTTCTGCCTGACCGTCCGGGAGAACTGCTTCATATTGCCGATATCATTGCCAGAGAGCAGGGGAACATCATTCGCTTAGAGCACAATCAGTTTGTCAGCATTAACCGAAATGCCGCTGTAGAGCTGACCATTACGATGGAAGCCTTTGGCAACGAGCACAAAGAAGCTATCATTAAAGCATTGGAACGGGAAGGATATACCCCGAAATCAGAACAGCCGTCAGCTGTCTATTAATAAATTGCTGAAAGAGGATTAGGAGGTCACGCATATGTATGATAAGTCATTGCTTTTTACACCGGAGGGAGTACGGGATATTTACGGTGAACATTGCGAGCGACGGGATGCGGTACAAGATGAAATCCATGCCATTATGAAGTTGTATGGATTTAAAAATATTAAGACGCCAACGTTTGAATTTTTTGATATTTTTAACAGAGAAAAGGGAACTGTCAAATCCGCGGAGATGTTTAAGTTTTTCGACCAATATAACAACACGCTCGTATTGCGGCCGGATATTACGCCGTCCATTGCCCGCTGTGTGGCAAAATATTACGAAAAAGAGACCATGCAGATTCGCCTCTGCTATACCGGAGATACATTTATCCGTCTCAGCGGATATCAGGGAAAGATGTCCGAGATTACACAGATTGGCGCTGAGTTAATGAACGACGCCTCTTCGGACGCCGACGGAGAAATGATTGCGATGACGATTGAGGCATTGAAGCAGGTCGGTCTCAAAGAGTTCAAAGTGGATATCGGACATGCGGATTTATTCCGCGGCCTGATTGAAGAAACCGATTTGAGTGAAGAAGAAATCGAACAGTTAAAAATTTATCTCAGAAATAAAAATATTTTTGCCATTGAAGATATGCTGGAAGACAAAAATATTCCGGCGGACTGCAAGGATTTACTCATCCGTATGCCAGATTTGTTTGGCGGGATTGAGACGATTTCCTATGCCGCGGAGCGCACACAGAATGAGCGTGCCCAAAAAGCGTTGGAGCGTTTGCAAAAAATATATGAGATACTTGTTTCGATTGGTTTGGAAGAACACATTACGTTTGACCTCGGAATGTTATCCCACTACGAATATTATACGGGAGTTATTTTCAAAGCCTATACTTATGGGACCGGAGATGCGATTGTCACGGGAGGCCGTTACGATAATCTGATGGAGCAGTTCGGCAGGAAAACGCCGGCTATCGGCATGGCATTTGTTCTTGACCAGCTAATGGAAGCGCTGCACAGTCAGGAAACAGATATCCGTACGAAAGAATTGGATTTTCTCATTTTGTACCGTTCCGCAAACCGCCATAAGGCGCTGCAACTGGCAGGAGAGCTGCGCGGCCAAAATAAGCCCGCCCGCCTGATGCGCAAAGATGCCGAGACATCTTTGCAGGAGTACAAACAGTACGGATACCGCAATGAAGTCCATTCGATTTACTATATTGATGATACCGGAGAAATAACAGAATTTGATTTGACGATAGAAGAGCAGGCAGACGAGACGGGAGGAAATACATGAAATATATAACTATTGCCCTTGCAAAAGGCAGACTTGCCAAACAAACATTGGCTCTCTTAGAACAGACAGGGATTACCTGTGAAGAGTTAAAAGATAAAGAAACGCGTAAACTCATTTTTGTAAATAAAGAACTGGGACTTAAATTTTTCCTTTCCAAGACGTCGGATGTTCCGACCTATGTCGAATATGGCGCCGCTGATATCGGCGTTGTCGGCAGCGATACGATTATGGAAGAGGGACGCAAAGTACTGGAAGTGCTCGACCTCGGTCTCGGCCGCTGCCACATGTGCGTTGCCGGTCCCGCCTCTGCTTCCGGATTGCTACATAATAATCAGGTTATCCGCGTGGCTTCAAAGTACCCGAATATTGCCAAAGATTACTTTTATAACCAAAAGCATCAAACTGTGGAAATTGTGAAATTAAACGGCTCGGTAGAGCTGGCGCCTATCGTCGGTCTGTCCGAAGTGATTGTAGATATCGTTGAGACCGGCTCCACCTTAAAAGCCAACGGTCTGGAAGTGTTGGAGACGATTTGCCCGCTTTCGGCCCGCGTTATCGTCAATGAAGCGAGTATGAAGCTGCAGCGCGAGCGCATTACGAAACTGGTGAAAGATTTGAAACAGGCGTTAGAGAGAGAGGAGAGTTGAAAATGCAAATTATTCAATTGACCGAAGAAACAAAAAACAATATTATGGAAAACTTATTAAAACGGAGTCCGAATAATTATGATGAATATCAGGACACCGTCAATGAAATATTGCAGGAAGTGAGAACAAAAGGAGATGAGGCGGTATTCGCCTATACGAAAAAGTTTGATAAAGCGGACATAACAAAAGAAAATCTGTATGTCACGGAAGATGAGATAAAGGAGGCCTATGCACAAGTTGACGACGCGCTCGTTGAGACAATGAAGAAGTCGATTATCAATATTCAGTCCTTTCACGAAAAACAGGTGAGGAACAGTTGGTTTCATACGAGAGAAGACGGCGTTATCTTAGGACAGCGCGTCACCGCCCTAAATAGTGTCGGCGTATATGTACCGGGAGGAAAAGCGGCTTATCCGTCCAGCGTGCTGATGAATATTATTCCCGCCAAAGTCGCCGGAGTAAAGCGCATTGTCATGTGTACACCGCCGGACGCGCAGGGAAAAGTGACGCCGGCAACATTAGTTGCCGCCCACCTTGCCGGCGCAACGGAAATTGTTAAGGCAGGAGGCGCACAGGCAATTGCGGCGCTGGCGTACGGAACCGCAGCCATTCCTAAAGTGGATAAGATTACCGGCCCGGGGAATATCTTTGTCGCTCTGGCAAAGAAAACGGTATACGGCCATGTAAGTATTGATTCCGTTGCCGGCCCCAGTGAAATTCTTGTTCTCGCAGACGAGACGGCAAATCCGCGTTATGTGGCGGCAGACCTGCTGTCACAGGCGGAACACGACGAGCTGGCTTCCGCAATTTTAGTAACAACAAGCAGGGAATTAGCCGAACAGGTGTCGGCACAGGCAAAAGAGTTTACCTCTAAATTATCCCGCCAGAGCATTATCACGAAATCATTAGATAATTATGGATATATACTGATTGCCGATACGATGGACGAGGCCATTGATGTAGTCAACGAAATTGCTTCCGAGCACTTAGAAATTTTGACGAAAAATCCGTTTGATACAATGACACGGGTGCAAAATGCCGGAGCCATTTTCCTTGGAGAGTACAGCAGCGAGCCGCTCGGCGATTACTTCGCTGGCCCTAACCATGTGCTGCCGACAAACGGAACCGCGAAGTTTTTCTCGCCGCTGTCGGTAGACGATTTTATCAAAAAATCGAGCGTCATTTCCTATTCGCGCGAGGCATTGGAAGAAGTGCACGAGGATATTATACAGTTTGCCAAAGCAGAGCACCTAACCGCCCATGCCAACTCCATTGCCGTCCGCTTTGGCAAAGAAGTGTTTGCTGAGAAATAACTTTACACGAAACATGACATATGATATAGTTGATTTGTAATGTACATAATCTGACGGTGACAGGTCGAATCCGGCGTGCCACCGTCAGCCGGAGATAACTTACATACGAGGAGTAGAATCGTGAAAACACAAAAGCTTTTTATACGTTTTATTTTTGTACTATTTTTATTCTTTTTTTGTATTCTTGGGAATCGGCAGGCAAAAGCCGAAACGCTCGGAAGCGGTGCGCGCATTATTATTTATGGCGTACCCGAAGAGGCGCGTTTCCATTTGGGAGGCGCTGTTGGCTCCAGCGTAAAGCTGACGGCAGAAGCGACCGGTTCAAAAGTTTTATCTGGTATTTCATTTACATCAAGCGATACATCCGTATGCAGCGTAAAAAGAGAAAATAATTACTGGCTTGTTACCCGCCTGAAAGAAGGTACTTCCGTTATCCGCATGAGTTGTAAAGCGAATCAGGATAAGGTTGTCCGTACTTTACTGATGTCTAATTTAACGCCGCTTTATGACGACAGCGCGGAAGAGGACGACGAAGAAGATGCAACTATCCGCGGCATTCTCAAAAACGGCTCCATAGTATATTGGGGATGTTCGGACGTCGAGGGAATCACTTCTTATAAGACCGAAAAGAAAGACGAAGTAAAATCGGACAGAGGCGTTGAAATCGTTTCACAATGTTCAGAGTATTATCGTGTCGAACTCGAAGATGAATCAACGTTTGGGGATTCCGACGAGGTATGGGGATATGTCAAAAAAACATCGGTTTACATTCCTGTACGGCGAATCCGCATGAAAGAATCCCTGTTAGTGTATGAGCAAAATTCCGCCTCGCTGGAAGCTCTCGTATATCCGCGGATAGCTACCAATCAAAAAATAAATTTTACTACTTCAAACAGCAATGCCGTTACGGTTGACGAGAGCGGAACCGCATATGGGAAACATCGGGGCGAAGCAGTAGTTACGGCGGCCAGTGCAGAGAACGATAGCATTACTGCCAAATGCCGGTTGACAATCAAACCATATGTTCCGGTAACCGGAATCAGCATTGAACCGCAAACTCTGGAAATTGAAGATGGTACGGCGGGGAAAATAACTGCCCATGTATTACCGGAAGACGCTACGGAGACCGCTTACAGCTGGAAAGTTTCCCGAGAGGATATTTTGAGAATGGATTCAAAGGGGCGCTATCTCGCCCTCAAACCGGGGAATGCCGTCGTTACGGCGACATCTAAGGAGGGAAATTTCAGCGCCAGCTGTCTGGTGACAGTAAAAAGTGTGGAAGCGAAAGGTGTCTTTATACAAAGTACGCTTTCTCTCGACATCGGAGAGACAAAGACTCCTGTCTGGCGGATGATACCATCCAATGCGACAAACAAGGGGGCGTTTTGGAAAAGTGATAATCCGCATATTGTAAGCGTTGATAAGTCGGGAAGATTTACCGGCGTCGGACAAGGAAGTACAAATGTTCATGTTACTACAATGGACGGGGGTTTTCATGCGGTCTGTAAAGTAACCGTGGAAATATACGTGAAAAACATACATCTGAATAACACATCCTTTTCGATGACAAAAGGAAAGACAAAACAATTACGGGCGGCGATAACACCGCAGAACCGCACGAAAGAAAAACTTATATGGCGCAGCGAGACGCCGTCTGTGGCGACGGTGACATCGGGCGGATGGATAAAAGCGATGGGAATCGGAACGGCAAAAATACTGCTGTACGATGAATATACCGGAGCCTATGATTATGCGCTTGTTCATGTCAGTGCAGGACTGAAAAAACCAAGTTTATCGGCTAAGAAAAAGGGTAAAAAATTTATTTTATCGTGGAAAAAGGTAAAGCAGGCCACCGGTTATACTATATATGAAAAGAAGAAAAAAACGTTTAAGAAACTTAAACAGGTAGGGAGCAGCAAGACAAAATACACCGTTAAGAAAGCGAAGAAAGGAGTGAAATACCGGATAAGGGCAAACTATCAGTCCGGAAAGGAAAAAGAAAGCAGTCCGTTTAGCAAAACGGTTACCGTAACATGATGAAGTCAGTCAAGACAGACGGCTAAGTTTAGTGCAGAGGAGAAATGAAAGATGAATTACACGAAGAGAATGATAGCCATTCTTATATTGCTAAGTATACTGGCAGAATGCGCCGCATTTGGAAGACACACAACAGAAGCGGAAACATTAAGTAAAGAGGCAGAATGGAATATTAAATGTCTCAAGGCGGAAAACAGCTATACGGACAGCAAGCGTTTACCGAAAATACGTGTTGCTGTTCTGGATTCCGGTCTGGATACGGATAGGAATATTCCTTTTGCGAAGCGAAAAGATTTTCTTGGTGAAGAGGAACTGCATTCCATGTTTCAGGATGAGACGGGGCACGGAACAAGTGTGGCAGGGCTTATATGCGCAACCGAAAACGATGAACGGATAACGGGTATCGCCGCCAACGCGGAGCTTTATGTGGCGAGAATACTGGACGTCGCCAACGAAGCTCCCGTGGACAGAGTAATAGAAGCGCTGGAATGGGCAATGCAGGAAAAAGTTCATATTATTCATATGAGCTTTGGCACAAAATACTATTCGGAAGAACTGGAAGAGACAATAAAAAAGGCGTACAGACAGGGAATCCTTATAATTGCTGCGGCCGGCAACGACGGCAATGCGGCAGAGGATGAATCTACAATAGAATACCCCGCAGCGTTTGATGAAGTTATCTCCGTAGGCGCTACGGACGTGGATAATTCCGTGATGGAGAGCAGTTCCACCGGCGACGAACTGGATGTTGTCGCTCCGGGGAACCGTATCTTATCGACCGGAGCCTTTGGCGGCGTGGTAGTAGACGACGGCACCAGCGTATCGGCCGCACAAGTGACGGGAATTGCCGCCGTCCTCTGGGGAAAACATCCCGATAAATCGAACGAATTTATCCGCCAGCTCCTTGTCGGCAGCGCAAATACGGAAGCCGTCCACGGCGCGTGCGGAAACGGACTGGTCGACTACACACAGACAAATCTCAACTATAAGCAGATGAATAGCTCTTATCGCACCTATAAAAAGCAGGGCCTCGCGGAAAAGACGGCAATTCAAAGAGCGGCGTCGGAACTGCCGGAAAATACGGCTACCGTTAAATCCCACGAGGGCAAAGTTCCCTATGTCAATGGATTGTGGAGCAGAACAAGACATGAGGAAATGGCAGTGGCGACAAATATGATTGCAGAAAACGACATTGCCTTTGTAAAGGCAGGCGCCCGCCTGCCGGACGAACTCGACTCAATGAAACAAATGTCCAAGCACCCATGCTTCCACGGCGACGGAAACTATTTTGCCAATGTCAGTTACCTGCTGGCATATGCAAAACAGTTGATTAAAGAGGGGAAAGAACAGTTGCCGGAGTTTAAGGGGTTTTTTAAGGATGAAAGGGACTATAATAAGTTAAATTTAAAGGGTAATTATAATATTCAAACAGAATTAAGTAACAGTCTTGATAAATTTTATGCAGGATGTATAAATAAAATAAGTAGCAGTTTACCTAATAATACTATGTCTGCACAACAAAAAGGGTATGCTATTTTAGGATTGGCGCTTCATACAATTACTGATACTTTTGCACATATGGGCTACCGAAAGGAAAAGGATACTAATAACTTTTATGAAATTGTTCACAATCGGGTAGGACAGAAGGGATGGGAGAATTCCGTTACCCAATTGTGGCATGATATCGCCAACAGCAATACCAGCACAGAGGATGACAAGACATACTACAAAAACAAGCTTACATATTTTGCCTGTGCCGATGTTGTTGATAAAATGAAAGTCGCAAGCATTCTGTCACAAAAAGTGAGTAATGAATTAGTTGCTGCCGTAAATGGAACGGATGATTTCTTAAATAAGATGGCAGTTATATTAAAGAACTATAAACTAGAAAATGCCGGCGAACAAGAGGATATCAATAAAGCCGTTAATTATCGGGTAGAAGACGTAAATACCAATTGGGCTGCTGTTAAAGATAATACAACCTTTGATATTAACATTGATAAAAATAATGCGAAAATTGAAATACCAAATAAGAATGATATAAAAGCAAAAATAACATCAAAATCGTTGACTATAACTATTGAATTTGAACCAGAAACAAACAGTAATTATACATATCAGATATACTATAAAAAAGGTAACCAAAAAGTTTTTTTCAAGAGGATAAGTACAACAAAGAATCAAACAGTTCATAAAATTGCTAAAAGTGGAATGAAAAATAATCAGATATTTATCGTATGTTTTTATGGTTCACATCAGCGCACGTTAAAATACAATATTGAACGTAAGATAATCTACCATTATAAAAAGAAGAAAAAAACGCAGGTAGTACCTTTTAAACCGAAAAAGCATAGTTTTAAACTGTATGGCAATGTATTTAAAATCAAAAAAAAGAAATTTAAGGGATGGAGTACAAAGAAAAAGGCGAAAAAGGCAAAGTATAAACCAAAGAAGAAAATAAAATTTACAGACAACAAGGAATTACATCTTTATTGTGTAAAAAAATAATAAGCAAAATATCTTCTGTCTGAAGGAGGTTACTATGAAAAAACTATTTATCGTATTATTTATAGCCATGTCTGCTTTTCTGTTTGGTGAAAAACAGGATATAGAAGCGAAAAGTGTTGCCATCAATGATGATAACTTTCCGGATTTCTATTTTCAGGTTTTTATCAAAAATAGCTTTGACACAAATAAGGACGGGAAATTAAGCGATAAGGAGCGGGCGGCCGTTACTGAAATAAATGTCGGCCGTCCATCCGAATATCGTTCTGATTTGGAATATCCGGCTCCCGACACATTAGAGGGGATTGAATTTTTCCCTAATTTAAAGAAATTATATTGTTCAGAATGTTATCTGGATTATCTGGATGTATCAAAGAACAAAAAATTAGAAGAGTTACTTTGCAATAGAAATAATTTAAAAAAATTAAATTTAAAAAGTAACAAAAAACTTATTTATTTACACTGTAGTAATAATAATCTTACTAAATTAAATGTCTCTAATAATAAAAATTTAAAATTGCTTTATTGTAGTGATAATAAAATCAAGAAACTCAATGTAGATAAAAATAAAAAACTAGAAGATATAATTATCTCAGGGAATTTACTTAAAAAAATTGATATTACAAAGTTATCAAATCTAAAATCTATATGCTGTGGAGAGAACAAATTAAAAAAATTAGATATATCAAAAAATAAAAAATTAAATTGCTTGGAGTGTCATACTAATAAACTAACAAAATTAAATGTTAGTAAAAACAAGTTATTAGATTACTTACATTGTGGAGAAAACGCTATTCGTAAACTTGATTTAAGAAAAAACAAGCTGCTGACAACTTTCCGCTGTGATGGAAATCGGTTGCTGACAGGAAATGTAAAACTTTCCCGAACACAACTAACTCGTTGTGAAGCGGCTACACAGAAAGCTATCATTAAGATAAAAAAGATTGGCAGATATTATTATATTCCTTTACCGAATGTTGTCGGCACAAACGTCATCAGCAATCTTTCTTATGGGAAACTGACTTCCAAGGGAATACGGGTAAAGAAGTCTACCCTGCCTAAAACAATTACTTATAATTACAATATGTTTACGGACGGAGAAGAGTTGACAAAGGTGACGATTCGCACGAAGAAATAATGTTTTGAAATGGAGGTTACTATGAAAAAACTATTTATTGTATTATTTATAGCCATGTCTGCTTTTCTGTTTGGTGAAAAACAGAGTATAGAAGCGAAAAGTGTTGCCATCAATGATGATAACTTTCCAGATTTCTATTTTCAGGTTTTTATCAAAAATAGCTTTGACACAAATAACGATGGGAAATTGAGTGATAAGGAGTGTGCGGCCGTTACGGAAATAAATGTTGGCCGTCCATCCGAGTATCGTTCTGATTTGGAATATCCGGCTCCCGATACATTAGAGGGAATTGAATTTTTCCCTAATTTAAAAACACTGGATTGTACAGAATGCGGTTTGTACAATTTGGATATTTCAAGGAACAAAAAATTAGAGTATTTGAATTGTAATTATAATAATTTAGAAAGGTTATATGTGAAAAAGAACACAAAATTAAAAACTTTAAGTTGTACAGACAATAAATTAAAAAAAATTGATGTCAGTAAAAACAAAAAACTTCAAATTTTCTTTTGTAGTGATAACCAAATCAAAAAAATTAATATTGATAAGAATAAGAAGTTAAAAAAATTAATTGTTTCAACCAATCTAATTCAAAAGTTAAATATTAAGAAATTATCTGATTTAGAACTATTATGTTGCGGAGAAAACAAGATAAAAAAATTGGATGTATCACATAATAAAAAAT
>CAPAOV010000002.1:94768-111627 GCA_948579355.1 uncultured Eubacterium sp.
TGTCTGTTTTTCTGTGTAGTGAAAAACAGAATATAGAAGCGAAAAGTGTTGCCATCAATGATAAGAACTTTCCGGACTTCTGTTTCCAACTCTACGTGAAAGAACGTTTTGACACAAATGAAGATGGGAAACTAAGCGACAGAGAACGGGCAGATGTTACTGGAATATACATCGAACGTCTGAAAAAATACCATCTTTGGTTAGAATGTACGGAACCATCTACTTTAAGGGGTATTGAATTTTTCCCTAACTTAGAAAGACTGGATTGTTCCGTATGCCGTATAGAGTACTTAGATTTGTCAAAAAATAAAAAACCTCTCCACAGAAAGCCACAATTAAAATAAAAAAGATTGGTGGATACTACTACATACCGTTACCAAATGTCACTGATATAAAAGCAATCAGCAATCTCTCTTACGGAGAACTTACCTCCAAGGGAATACAGGTAAATAAATCCACTCTGCCAAAAACAATCACCTACAGCTACAATATGTTTACAGACGGAAATGAGTTGACAAAGGTGAAGATTCACACGAAAAAATAGCAAAAGGAGGCTGCAAATGGTACGAAAACTTATGACACAGACAGTTTTATGTGTTCTGTTTTTATCAATGACAATTGTAATAAACGGAACACAGGGGAAAGGTTTTACGCCGCCACTGGAAACCAATTCAGGCATTGTTTATCCTATTTCTTTAAAGACAGGGGCAGACGCAAAGGGAAATCCCGTATTCACGGATTCCGCTTTTCTGCAGGCCATCTGTCAGCAGACATTTGTTTCCGGAAAATATATCGGTTATCCTTTTGATTTGGATGATGACGGTTTCTTATCCAAAGAGGAGTGTGAGACGGTACGGGTTCTGTCCCTGTCCGGTATTGCGGAGATTGGGAGTTTAAACGGAGTCGAAGCATTTCCAAAGCTAAGGGAGCTTTATTGTAATGGTACGGGAGTCCACACCCTCAATCTTTCCCATAATCCAAGATTGCAGATTCTGGCTTGCTCGGACACGCCGCTTACATCACTCAATATTTCAAACTGCCCGCTGTTAAAGGAGTTAAAGTTATCCGGCTGTTCTCTGGCCTGCCTGAACCTTTCTGCGCAAAATGCGCTTTCCTTTCTAACCTGTCAGGAGCAAAAAAAAACGGCGGGAGGGTACAGGGAAAATGGACGCTATATCGTTCAATTAAAAGATTTAGACGCCGGAATAGACTTGAAGCGGATATCCGATGTAAAAATAGACGGAGTTACAGGTGATTCGGTGCATTCCGGATATGACGGTAACACCGGTACTGTATATTGTTCTGATGAAATCAAACAGATTTCTTATGTGTATGCCGTTGACTCCGCAAATTCGAACAGCGAATCGACAGATACGGAGATGTTCGTTACCCTTACGCTTTCATGGGGAATACGTCAGGCTTATGAGACGGCCGGAGGAAGTCCTGTGCTGCCGCAGTTTTTTGCTTCGGGTGAAAAAGACAGCGTGCCAGCAGAACCGTATCGGGAGGGGTATGAATTTACCGGATGGTATACGGACGCTTCCTGCAAAGACAGATACTATTTTCAAAATACGCTACATGAAAATATGGCCTTATATGCCGGATGGAAAAAGAAAGCTTATGAGATTATTTATCAGACTGGTAATGACTTGAAAAAGCGAAATGAGAAAGCGGATTGGTGGAGTGTCAATATCATTCCGCAACAGAATGATACGCCGACACGCGCTGGTTATACGTTTATCGGTTGGAAAACGGAGAGCGGACTTATTATCAATGAGGAAAATAAATCTTCCGTAACATATGGGGATGCCTCCGGAAACTGTGATGCCGGTTCTACTGTTTTGCAATCTCTCTGGACAGCGAATCAGGGATACCGAATCAATCTTGAACTGGTGCTCACGGACGCGCAGAAAAAGCAATTGGAAGAGGGAGCCTCTTTTGACAGGGGAACTTCCTTTTCGTGGGAAAGTACCGACCTCTTATCAAACCTGTTGTCTCCCAGCCTGCCGGGACATCAATTAGAGGGCTGGTATACGGCCAGAACCGGAGGTACGGCAATTACAAGCGATATGAGTTACAAACAACTTCATGAATTGCAATTCGGGCTGGCGGCAAGTCCGCAAACACCGACGATTTACGGACGTTTTTATCCTACCAATTATACTATCCACTATGACAGCAACGGTGGAACCCATATTGACAGCAGGCACAATGTCCACTGGGGCGACGCAAATCTTCTTCCCGCGGCAAAGCCAAAAAAGAAAGGCTATATTCTCGCGGGCTGGAAGCTGCGCGAGACAAAAGTAACAAAAAAGACAAAATTAAACGACAGTTATTTTGCCTATTCCAATCAAATAGCATTAAAGGCTGTCTGGTATAAAAAATACGAGCCGAAAGGAAAAATCTTTAAGCGATACGGCATTGTATATAAGATTACCAAATCCAATAAAAAGGGAAACTGCGTTCGTCTGCTGAGGATTACGAAGAAGAAAATAACGATACGAAATAAGGTGTTTTTAAATGGGAAATATTTTAAACTGACATCTATTAAGAAGAATGCGCTCAGGAAAGCAAAGAAGATACGGATAAAGATGCCTGCGAAATACAAGAAAAAGTATCGGCGTATGGTGAAACGGGCGGGCGGCAGAGTGAACAGGGTAATCGTTTAATCATTTGTCTCTCTGAATTGGCACCTTTGGTGCCACCCGCAGTAATTAGTAACAATAGGTGATGCATAAGGACCGGCGAGCGGTCAATGCTGCAAAAGTCAGGAAAAAACGACAGCAGACATCGAGTTTTGTGAGGGCGGCGAAAGATTTCTGTAAATGAAAGAAATAATGTATTTTTCGCTGGGAGTGGATACCGGATGAGATACCGCATGATACTCGTTGCTCTGAAAATGACAAATGATTAAGCGATTGTCCTACAGAATGAGAATAATTTCTTGACAAATTCCCACAGATATGTTATTTTCTTACTGTTGTGAATAAAGTAGATGGTCCTCTGATGGAAATAAATACATTAAGAACATCAAAAAGATTAGGAGGAACAACAATGAACGAAATTATCAAGAAAATCGAAGAAGAGCAGTTAAAAGCAGAAGTTCCTGAATTTAGCGTAGGCGATACGGTCAAAGTATATGCCAAAGTAAAAGAGGGACAGAGAGAGAGAACACAGGTATTTGAGGGTGTCGTTTTGAAGCGTCAGGGAGGAAGCACACGCGAGACATTTACCGTCCGCAAGTTTTCCAATGGTGTTGGCGTAGAAAAGACATGGCCACTTCATTCTCCTATTGTAGAAAAGGTAGAGGTTGTTCGACTTGGTAAGGTAAGAAGAGCAAAATTGAATTATCTCCGCGGACGCGTTGGTAAAGCAGCTAAGGTAAAAGAGCTTGTAAAATAATAGATTGCTTTTCACAGAGGCGCATGGGCAATGCTCATGCGTCTCTTTTCAAAGGAAAATGATAGGATAGGAGCTTTTCAATGAATCTCAGATTTGAAGAAGAACAGAAGCGGGAACGGAGAATAAAAATAATAAAAGAGGGTCTTCGCTTTCTGATTGAAGTAATCATCGTAATTTTTATTGCATGGTTAATTATTACATTTGCTCTGAAAAAAATAAGTATGATAGGCAGTTCCATGGAAACGACACTTTATAATGGAGAAGATGTTATCGTCAACAAATCCTCTTTTCTTATTTTATCCCCACGGCGCGAGCAGGTCATCGCGTTTTATCCGGAATCGGAGGAGGGGGAAGATACCGACGAATTGGATGATACGGTAATTCAAATTCGTCGTGTCGTGGGACTACCCGGTGAAAAAATAAAGATAAAAGAGGGACAGATTTATATTAACGGAAAGGTATTAAAGGAAAAATATCCGTTTGAAGTCATGCACTCTGCCGGACGCGCGGTGAACGAAATCCAACTGGCAGAAGATGAGTATTTTGTCCTCAGCGACAACCGCAATGATATGGACGACAGCCGGAATACTTCCTTTACGAAAGTGCGGAAAAAAAACATTATCGGTAAGGTGATTCTGCGCCTGAATCCTTTTTCCCTTTTAGGGGGGCCGGAACAGGAAGAACCGAAAAAAGAAGAATAGGAGAGATGGAACATGCATTTTCAGTGGTACCCGGGGCATATGACAAGAGCGAAGCGCGCCATGCAGGAAGATATCAAGTTGATTGATGTTGTCATTGAGCTCGTCGATGCAAGAATCCCTTTTAGCAGTAAAAATCCGGATATTAACAATCTGGCACAAAACAAATCGCGCATTTTGTTACTAAACAAAAGCGATATGGCAGACCCTGCGGTTATGAAACATTGGATTCGCTATTATGAACAACAGGGATATCTTGCGATGGCCATTAATTCCAAAAAACGCAATGAATTGAAACAGGTTCATGCACTGATTCAGAAAGCATGTCAGGAAAAGATTGAGAGAGACCGCAAACGCGGTATTTTAAACCGCCCCGTGCGCGCTATGATTGTAGGCATCCCGAACGTCGGCAAGTCCACTTTCATCAATAGTTTTGCCGGAAAAGCATGCACTAAGACCGGAAATAAACCGGGAGTAACAAAAGGCAAACAATGGATTCGTCTCAATAAACAGGTAGAACTACTGGATACCCCCGGTATTCTCTGGCCCAAATTTGAAGACCAGCAGGTCGGGAAGCATCTGGCCCTAATCGGCTCCATAAAAGATGAACTGCTTCAGAGCGTGGAGTTAGCATTAGAGTTAATTCCCTTTTTAGTTGAAGAATATCCGGGTACTTTAGCTCAACATTATCAACTTCAGGAAGAAGGTGAACCTTCAGATATATTACTTGCCATTGCCCGCAGCCGCGGCTGCGTAAAAACCGGTAATGAAGCGGATTATGACAAGGCTGCCTTTCTGTTATTGGACGATTTTCGCAATGCAAGACTCGGAAAAATAACGCTGGAGAGGCCAAAACAGGTATAACATATTACGGAGGGGGAACATATGTCAGCAAGTAATGAGCTTGAAGATAGTTTACAGGCCTGTCGGGAGATACAGCTCCAGATTGGCAGTGATGTAATCATACCGGACGAAGAAGAGAATCTGTTAGAAACACAAGACGAGATACCTGTCAGGGAAGAAGAGAATAGCAGAAAAGAAAAATCCGTTCCGGATAATAACAAATTACCGGAACAACATCCGGTGCTTAAATTTGTGTTAAGCATTTTGGTTTGCCTGTTTACCGCACTTCTTCTGGCATTACTGATAACTACTTATGTGGCGCACCATACGTCCGTCGAGGGAAGTTCAATGGAGCCGACGATTGAAGACGGCTCCCAATTAGTCGTTGAACAGATTAGTTACTATTTACATGAGCCGGAGCGGTTTGATGTGATTGTTTTTCCAAACAATCAGGGTGCGAATTACATCAAGCGAATCATTGGACTTCCGGGAGAGACAATACAAATTAAAGACGGTTATATATATATTAATGACAAGCAGTTAGAAGAGGATTATGGTAATGAAATAATTGAAGACGGCGGGCTGGCTGCTGATAAAATTACGCTGAAAAAAAATGAATATTTTGTTCTGGGAGACAACCGCAACGGAAGTATTGACAGCCGCAGGACGGATATCGGTGCCGTAAAACGGGAACAGATAAAAGGAAAAGCATGGCTGTGTTTTTATCCATTTACAAAATTTGGAACAATAAAATAAGGAGAGATTACCATATGGAAATAGAAAAAAAGTATTTAGTTTCTTCTCTTCCGGACGAACTGCAGCAATATGAGGCATGGGAAATCGAGCAGTGTTATCTCTGTATAAGGCCTGTTCTACGGATACGAAAAAGGAATGAAGACTATATTTTAACGTATAAAAACAGAACGGAAAAGCCGGCGGATACAAATAAACTTTGCGTGGCCGACGAATTAGAAGTACCCCTGACAAAAGAAGCCTATGAACATTTAAAGAAAAAGGCGGACGGCAAATGTATCTGTAAAACGCGTTACCTCATCCCGTACGAAACCTACACGATTGAATTGGATATTTTTCATGGCCATTACGAGGGATTTTATTTGGCAGAAGTTGAATTTGCCAGCGTGGAGGAAAGCAAAGATTTCACCCCTCCGTTTTGGTTTGGAGAAGATGTCAGCGGAGACTTTCATTACAGCAACAGCTATTTGGCGCAAAACTAAATTTCTGCTTGTCATTTTTCATTGGGGGAAGTATAATGATAAATGACAAAAAATTAAGGAGGTTATGACTATGTCATATGTAGATGAGGTATTGGAGCAGTTAATTGAGAAGAACCCTGCCGAGCCGGAGTTTCATCAGGCAGCTAAGGAAGTTCTTGAATCGCTTCGTCCGGTCGTAGAGAAGAATGAAGAAAAGTTTCGTAAAGATGCATTGTTAGAGCGTCTTGTCAATCCGGAGAGACAGCTTAAATTCCGCGTACCATGGGTAGACGATAACGGACAGGTACAGGTGAACACCGGTTACCGTGTACAGTTTAATAGTGCGATTGGTCCATATAAGGGTGGTCTGCGTTTCCATCCATCCGTAAATCTTGGAATTATCAAATTTTTAGGTTTTGAGCAGATTTTCAAAAACTCACTGACCGGTCTTCCAATCGGAGGCGGCAAAGGTGGATGTGATTTTGACCCGAAAGGCAAATCAGACCGTGAAGTAATGGCATTCTGTCAGAGTTTTATGACAGAACTCTATCGCCATATTGGTGCGGATACCGATGTTCCGGCCGGAGATATCGGTGTCGGCGGCCGTGAAATCGGTTTTATGTACGGACAGTATAAACGGATTAGAAATTGTTATGAGGGTGTGCTGACCGGTAAAGGACTTACTTTTGGCGGTTCTCTCGCACGTACGGAAGCTACCGGTTACGGTCTCTTATATTATACGGAAGAAATGTTGAAATGCAACGGACATGACATTGCCGGTAAGACGGTTGTTGTTTCCGGCGCCGGTAACGTGGCAATATATGCGACTCAGAAAGCACAGCAGTTGGGCGCTAAAGTTGTTACCGTATCCGATTCTTCCGGTTGGGTTTATGACTCGGAAGGAATTGATGTGGAATTATTAAAAGAGATTAAAGAAGTTAAGAGAGCACGTCTGACCGAGTACGCAGCAGCCAGACCAAGTGCAGAATACCATGAAGGAAAAGGCGTTTGGAGTATTCCGTGTGATGTTGCTCTTCCTTGCGCAACACAAAACGAATTGGATATCGAAGATGCAAAAACATTAGTAGCAAACGGAGTAATTGCCGTAGCCGAAGGAGCAAATATGCCTACTACATTGGATGCTACGGAATATCTTCAGTCTAACGGTGTGTTATTTGCACCGGGTAAGGCGTCGAACGCCGGCGGCGTTGCTACTTCCGCTCTTGAAATGTCACAAAACAGCGAGCGTCTTAGCTGGACATTTGAAGAAGTAGATTCAAAATTAAAAGATATTATGGTAAATATATTCCATGCGTGTGATGACGCTTCCAAAAAGTATGGTTTTGAGAAAAACTATGTGGTAGGAGCGAATATCGCCGGATTTGAAAAAGTTGCAGAAGCTATGACAGCACAGGGAGTTGTGTAATCTTCTGGCACGCTGACGAGAAAAACCAAAAAGCAGATATCGCAAAGCAAAATTTGTGATATCTGCTTTTTCGCAGTTGCGTAATACACCCTTGCATTCTGTTCTCTACTCTGTTACAATTTGTTCTACACAGTTATCCTTTTCTCACATGATGAGAAGGGAGTCTATATGACTAAAGAACAATTTGCCGCCCATCTGATTCAACATCTCTATCAAATCTATCCTCAGGAAGAATATACGATTCGAACCGATTCCTTTATTAAAAATAACAATACCATTCACTACGGCATTATTATTCGGAAAAATACGGAATGTTTTGCCCCGACGATTTATATTGATGACTTTTATGACGATTATCTACAGAAGAAACTTACTACCGATGAAATCGCCGCACAAGTACACCAGATAATGACTGGCTTTTCTCATCATTCAGAACACTATCAAACATTCTCCATTCGCTGGGAGGACTGTAAATCAAAAATCGCTTATCGCATTATTTCCCAAGAGCGCAACAAAAACTTACTTGACCGTATCCCCCATATCCCTTTTCTCGATTTGGCAATTGTATTTTATATTGTATACGATATTTCCGAACAGGGACTGGAGTCCATATGCGTTACAGAGGACTTGCGCCATCGGTGGGGTGTTTCCACACAGGAATTATTACAAATGGCAGAGGAAAATACGCCGCGTATTTTTGAGTCAAAAGTGGAGACAATGGAAGGATTCTTATGTGAATATCTGGGCTGCAAATTTAATTCATCCGAGGAAGAGAACCCCGATATCTACGTTTTTTCTAACAGGTTTGGCATCAACGGTGCCAGCGTACTCATTTACAAAAATCTAATCCATGAGTTTGCAGAACAACTGCAATCCAATTTATATATACTGCCAAGCAGCATACATGAATTACTGATTATTCCCGAATTTGCTGTTTCCACTTCATTATCCGCATTATCCAATCTCGTTCTCACGATTAATCAGACACATGTACTGGAAGAAGAAATCTTATCCGACCGCGCCTATTATTATGACCGGGAAGAAAAACGTTTCTTAATCTGACTATCAAAAAAATTGAATATTTTATAAAAAGAGCCTTTACAAATATACTTTTACTGATATATAATAAGTTAGTAATGCATCTGTGGCTCAGTGGATAGAGTAGAGGCTTCCGAAGCCTTTGGTCGGGGGTTCGAATCCCTCCAGATGCATTCTTTTTTCTTATTGGAAATGTTAGGAAAGGTGACGGATTATGGAACAAAAAGAGGATTATATTGTTCGCGGTATTGCTGCTCATGGTCAAATCCGCTGTTTTGCCATTACTTGCCGCAATCTAGTAGAAGAGGCAAGAACAAGGCACAATACAAGTCCGGTTGTCACGGCGGCATTAGGACGTCTCTTAGCCGGCGGCGGTATGATGGGTGCAATGATGAAAGAAAAGCAGGATTTATTGACGTTACAGATTCAATGCAGCGGCCCCATAGAGGGTTTAACCGTCACGGCCGACGCATTCGGACACCTGAAAGGATACGCCAAACATCCTGTCGTTTCTTTACCCGCAAGTAAATTCGGTAAACTTGATGTTGGCAGGGCCATTGACCTCGGCGTATTAACCGTCATAAAAGATATTGGCCTGAAAGAACCTTATACCGGACAGGTACAGTTAGTTTCCGGGGAGATTGCCGAGGATTTAACTTATTATTTTGCGACTTCGGAACAGACTCCGTCATCGGTAGCTCTTGGCGTACTGATGAATAAAAATAATACGGTGGCACAGGCCGGTGGCTATATTCTTCAGCTTATGCCGGAAACGAAAGAGGAGGTTATCTCCACTTTAGAAAAACGTTTGGCAGACATTGAACCGGTAACTACCCTACTCTCGAAAGGGCATACGCCGGAACGTATGCTGCGGGAGATACTGGAGGATTTTGACGTCGTATTTTCCGAGCAGAACATTCCTGCCTCATTTTCCTGTAACTGTTCCAAAGAACGTGTCAGCAAAGTATTAGTCAGTTTAGGCTCCAGACAATTAGAAGAACTGATAGAAGAAAACGAGCCGGTAGAAATCAACTGCCATTTTTGCAACACGAACTATCATTTCAATAAGGACGAATTGATAAAAATAAAAAACTCGTTAAAAAGATAGACAAAAGTAATAAAAATTGATATACTTGGTAAAGAAAATACAAGGGAAAGCTGGATTAAAAAATGAAGTTAAAATACAAAAAGATGGTTATCATTGCAACGGTTGTCGCCATGGCGCTTGGGTTTGTGACATTGATTTTTTTAGATAATGATAACGGAACAAATAGTGCAGAAGACGCTAGTTTGGATTTGAATAAAAACGAAGAGATAAATAAATTAATAAAAAACTACTTTGCCGCTAAGAAAACAGTTAATTTGGAATCTCTTTCCGAACTGGTGAGCGACGCCAACCGGATTCCGAAAGAGCGTTACACGATAATGGCAGGTTATGTCGAGGACTACAAAGATTTTAACTGCTATGTAATCAAAAATGACGAATCTGATGCCTATCGTGTTTACGTTAAGTACAGCATGAAATTAAAGAATATTGACAGTTGGGTTCCCTGTCTGACAACTTATTACATTAAAGTTACATCAGACGGAAAGTATGTCATTTATCTCAGCGCACTGGATGAGGTCGAGGAAGAGTTTATCGACGCCGCTGATAAAAATGTGGAAATTATTAAACTAAAAGAAGAAGTAAAGAAAGGTCTGAATGCGGTTCTGGAAAAGGACGGCGCCTTTAAGCAGTTCTACCAGAAGATGGAGAAAGAAATAAGTGCCGCCGCAGACTCAAAACCGACTGGCAATTCTGCGTCTGCACCGGCCTCCGCACCGCCAGCTTCTTCCTCTCCGGCGACATCCGCGTCTCCGGCAGCTTCAACGTCTCCGGCGGTATCTGCCTCTCCGGTGGCGTCTGCTTCTCCGGCAGCATAAAAAAGCGGTTTTTCTTATAAGCGAATAACAAAAATGGTACGTTATTATAACGTACCATTTTAATCCTCAAGCACTATTCATCACAGTAAAGGAAGTTAAACAGGATGGACGGAATACGGATTAACAAATACATCAGCCAGTGTGGTTACTGCTCCCGACGTGAAGCAGACCGGCTGTTATTACAAGGAAAAATCTACATTAACCAGACAATTGCGTCTCCGGGCGACAGAGTACAGACGGGCGACGCAGTTATTATAGACGGAAAAACAATTACTCCTGCGGCAAAAGAAATCATAATCGCTTTTCATAAACCGCTGGGGGTTGTGTGCACTACAAGCAAAAAAGAAAAACAGAATGTCATTGACTATTTACACCTCGAAGAACGTGTCTATCCCGTCGGCAGATTAGATAAAAATTCTACCGGACTGCTCTTATTAACAAATAACGGTCAACTGATGGATGATATTTTACGTGGCAGCCACTACCATGAAAAGGAATATATCGTTACGGTAGATAAAGCAATATCGCCTGCTATTTATGAGGCAATGGAGCAGGGGGTTCCCATCCTCAATACCATGACGCGTCCGTGTCGTATTACTCACCGCTCCGAACAGCGGTTTCACATTATCCTGACACAGGGACTCAACCGTCAGATACGGCGAATGTGTGAATATTTTGGATATCGTGTGCGAACACTAAAAAGAATACGAATCATGAATATTGAACTGGGAAACCTGCCGGAAGGGAAATGGCGGTATTTAACAGAGACGGAAATCCGTAAGTTAAAACAGTTAGCGGCAGGTAAGACGCGTGAAAGGGAGGACAGGCATGAATAATGAGCCAATACGGCGAATGAAAGAATTGATAACAAAACTAAACGAGGCCGCAAAGGTATATTATCAGGGACAGGATGAAATCATGTCGAATCGGGAGTATGATGCCCTGTACGATGAACTGGCTGCACTTGAGCGGGAAACCGGAACCGTTATGACAAACAGCCCCACGATACACGTAGGCTTTGAAACGATTAGTGAATTGCCGAAAGAACCGCATGTCTCCCCGATGTTATCGCTTGACAAAACAAAAGAAGTATCTGATTTGACCGACTGGCTCGGCGGACAGCACGGTCTGTTGTCCATGAAACTGGATGGGTTAAGCATTATCCTCACTTATGAGCAGGGAACGCTTGTCAAGGCGCTAACGCGCGGCAACGGGGAGATTGGCGAGGTCATAACAAATAATGCGAAAACATTTATCAATATTCCCCATCGTATCTCTTATACAAGTCAGCTAATCATTCGCGGCGAGGCCCTGATTTTGTATTCGGACTTCGAAGACTTGAACAGACAGGCAAAAGACATTTATGAAAAATATAAAAACCCGAGAAATTTATGCAGCGGCAGCGTCCGGCAGCGAAACAATGAAATTACTGCCGGAAGAAGAGTTCGTTTTTATCCTTACAATATTGTTTCCTCCGGTACGGATTTGGGATTTACAAGAAAAGAAGAGGCTCTCCTGTGGCTTCAGGATATGGGCTTTGACATTGTTCCCTATAAGATGGCCGACGCCGCAAATCTTGCGGAGCAGGTAACGGCTTTTTCAAAAGAAGTGGCACAATCCGATTTACCGAGCGACGGCTTGGTGTTGACTTACGATGATATTGCCTACAGCAATACACTGGGTCGGACAGCCAAATTCCCGCGGGATTCCCTTGCCTTTAAGTGGCAGGACGAGCTGGCAGATACTACGTTACGTGAGATTGAGTGGAGCGCATCCCGAACGGGACTGATTAATCCGGTTGCCATTTTTGATTCCGTGGAATTGGAGGGAACAACCGTAAGCCGGGCCAGTGTGCACAATATCAGTATTTTACGTGAACTTAAATTAGGCATTGGCGATACGATTTCCGTTTATAAAGCTAATATGATAATTCCACAGATACATGAAAATAAAACGCAGTCAGGCAACTGCCGCATACCGGATACATGTCCTGTCTGCGGTTCCCGCACAACGCTGCAAAACGAGAACGGCTCAGTCGTCCTCATCTGTCCCAATGAAGATTGTTACGCCAAACAAATCAAACGGTTCAGCCACTTTGTGAGCAGAAATGCCATGAATATTGACGGCCTTTCCGAAGCCACTTTAGAGAAAATGGTGAATGCGGGGATGCTGCACAATCTTCCCGATTTATTTGAATTGGAGCAGTATCGGCAGCGCTGGATTGAGATGGAGGGATTGGGAGAAAAATCATTCGATAATCTTATGCAGGCAATTGAAAAAGCAAAGACTGTTCCTATCGCCAATCTGCTCTATGCCCTTGGTATCAAAGGAATCGGCCTGAGCATCGCCAAATTAATTGTAAAAGAGTACCCACTGCCACTTGACAAAATGCACACGCTGACAACCGACCAGCTTGCTCAAATTGACGGAATAGGAGACATATTGGCAGAATCTTTCGTATCCTTTTTTGCAAAAGAAGACAACCGACAGCTTGCTCAACAACTATCCGCCATTTTATCTGTCATTTATCCGCAACAGACAGAATCCAAAGTGCTGGACGGACTTACATTTGTCATCACAGGAAGCCTTTCCCGCTTTGAGAACCGTCAGGAATGCAAAGATTTTATTGAGCGTCAGGGCGGGAAAGTAACCGGAAGCGTCAGCGCCAAAACAAATTATCTGATAAATAATGACGTCCACTCACAATCTTCAAAAAATAAAAAGGCCAAATCATTGGGTGTTGCCATTATTAATGAGGATGAGTTTTTTAATATTTTTTCACTTTGAAATCCTGACGGGAGACTAAGCGAAAAACAAAAAAGTACAGGAGTATAAGCAATACTGCAGGTATCATGGATGCCAGAACAAATATGCTATTATTTGTTTTTGTCATGATTTGGATACCTGCTATTTTACTGAAGTACATAACAGAACAGGAAAAAATCATCGGCCACACAAAATATTTGCTTAAATTACAAGGCACCTGATTCGTTTTTAATAAATATCCGCCATGCAGCAGGCAGATTAGAATCTGGCTGATTAACATTCCCATAATATAGCCGTAGATGCCAAAGTGTGGAGCAATAAAAAGCAGAAAGAGAATACGCACAAGCAGACCGATTACCGTAAACATAAAAGTAATCCCAGTCTTGCCGAGACCATTGATAATACTGCCCAATGTTGTCGTGACGTACAAAAAAGGACAGAGAAACGCCATTACCGTCAACAATTTACCGGCATTTTCACTGTGAAAGATAAATTGGCCGATTTCTACTCCAAAATTCAGAAAAAGCGAACTTGTCAAAACGCCAAGCAGCAGGGAATAGCGCACGGTAAGCGATGAGGTACTGCGAATCTGGCGGCGGTTATTTGTTCCGGAAGCCTTGGCAATGGCCGGTAAGAGCAAAACGGACAGCGAATTGGTAATCGTTCCGGGAAACAGTATAAAAGGCAGGACGACCCCTGTTAAAATACCGTACAGGCCAATTGAAACTTCAACCGAGTACCCGTAACGCTGCATGATGATTGGAATAAGGATTGATTCGATACTGCCTAAAAGAGCAATGACCAGTTTTGTTCCACTCAGGGGGAGCGAAAGGCGCAGTATCTTTCCTATACATAATTTACTCTGAAGCAGCATCCGCATAGATATATGCTTTTTTACGTGGTATATATTATATACATTACTGCACAGTTCGCCGATTACCAGCCCCAATACGGCGATATACACTGATTTTTCGTTTGTATCAAAGGAAAAGCATACAGCGAAAACAAAAATGACACGTACCAGTTGTTCAATGATTTGTGTGACTGCCGGAATTTTCGCCCGGTTAATGCCATAAAAATATCCGTTAATAACCGAGGTGATTCCGCAAAAGGGAAATATGTATGCCAGAATGCCAAGCAGCTCCCCCGCCTGCTGTGCGCCTAAAAAATCATTGGCAATCGGAACACGGAAAATATGTACGACGCAGGAGAGCGAGAGCGAACACATAAGGGAAAGTATAAGGGATGTCTTTAAAATACTTCCCTGTTTTTGTGTGGAATTATGGGAAATCATTTGTGAAACAGCGGTTTGGATACCGGCTGCATATATCGTAAAACATATCGAGTAGACAGGAAAGATAAGTTGATAAATCCCAAGATTAACTTCACCTAATTCATCTGCCAGAAAGATTCGGTAACCAAAACCTATGAGACGTGTAACAAAACCCGCTACCGTCAGGATTAAGGTTCCACGCAATAGTTGATTCTTCATTACAATCTCCATTCTGGAGTTCTGTTTTAAATTATTGTATGAAAGTTTTCTACAAAAAATGTTGTATATCTGCCATTTTTATTGTATTATTATGATAATCAACCATATTCAAAAGGGGAGAGACACGTGATATTTAAGAGAAATTTCTTTACCATCATATATGCTGTCTGTTTTTTAGCTATTATGGCTTTAGCACTATTTAATATAATGAATCTTACGATAACGACAGCTTCCAGTAAATACATGATTGCCGGAGTTATTGTTTTGGGAATCATCATTTATTTAATCGCCGCATTCCTTGTCAAAGAAAAGGGTTCCTTTCTTACTTTTGAAAAACCAAAAACCTTTTTTGTGCTTTTAGAATGTCTGGTTGTACTTGCCGGCATCGGATGTCTTTTTGTCATACGCTATGTCGACAGCCTGACGCTTGCCATCTTACATAGCCTGTTGCTGTTATCCTTTTATCTTATCGCCCGCTTTTTATTCGGACGTCTGAATGGGATACTGACAACGGTGGTCGGCTTTGCTGAACTTTTGCTAATGCAGAATATTATTGCTTTCGATATCAATCAGACAATTTCTGTCTTGTCCTTTTTACTGCCTTTCGCTGCTTTTTTAGGCATTCACCGCATACTGATGAAGCGGATAGCAACGAATGGTTTCTTAATCTTTATGAGCTGTTTTGTGTCAGGTTTTCTTTTTTCCATTGCTATTGCTCTGAATCCATTAGTCTTTCTGCTGTTTGCAGGATGTGTATTTTCATTACTATTTGCCCGACCGGACGGGGAACACGTAACTTTGGCAAAGGGAATTATCTGCGCGGTCTTTTTCGCGCTTTCTACGATAGCGCTTCTTTTAGTTATCCATTTTATGATTCCGGAATTGCTGTTTATGCCGTCGCTGAAACCGGATACATCCGTTCCTTCCCTGAGTGTGGATTTCCTCTCTTATCTTATCAATAAGCTGGAGAAGCCGGTTACTTATCTGCAACTGTCATTTGGAAACGGCATTATTCCGACTGTCCTCGTGTTCTTCTCCCTGTTATCCGGATATTATGCCATTGCTAAAAAGGCATCGTATATCGGTCCGTTATTGTTTAGTTTTGTCGGACTCTTTTTCTATTATATTTTATTCTGCGAAGTAGGAAGTGATTTTTGCTATTTTACTTATTTTCTTCCCATTTTCGCCGGTTATGGTATAACGAACACACTAATACCTGAAATCAAACTGCAGAAAGATTTGGCAGATGAAAATAGCGTTTCGCAAGATTTATCAGACGAAACAGGCGAACCTCCGCATGAAAATGAAACGGATGTATTACCGGAGCAAAATGGCACGACCGTGTTACAAGAGACGCCGTATGAAAATGGCACGACTGTAATACAGACAGAGCCGGAACAAGAAGATACTGCTTTACCAGACGAACCGACAGAGTCGGACAGCGAAAGTTCTCTTGAGCCGGATGGGGAAAATATTGAAATCTTAGAAGATATCGTGGAAACAGAAAATGATGATTCCTTATCAGAACAGGATAAGAAGAAACGATTCAAGATAAGTAAAAAAGAAGAGGATGAAATACCGGAATGGACAATTCCAAGTGAATTTATGAAAACGGCAGAGCCGGATAGTGAAGCTTCTCCTGAACCGGATAGGGAAGAACCGGCAGTAATCCAGATACCGGAGAGTTCTCTCACAGCGGATACAGAAGAACTGTTGTCAGAACCTGAACTTTCAGATATTCCTGAGCCGGATACTGAACTGTTATTGGAGCCGGAACTTCAGGATATTTCTGAAGCGGATACGGAAGCTCTGTTTGATACCGAATTAGAACCCGTTTTTGATTCGGAAGAAGAAGCTGACTTTGATTCCACTCTCAAACCGATGGAAGAGACAGAGACGGCAGACTTTGATTCCTTTATTGACGAACCGGAAGAACCGGAGCCGTTAGTGGACAACATACAGGATGATGTTGAATACATGGACCAGCTCAACGAGAGCAGCAATATGACGGATATTGAATATATGGACCAGCTCAATGAGAGCAGTGATATGACGGA
>CAPAOV010000002.1:111727-215289 GCA_948579355.1 uncultured Eubacterium sp.
ATATGACGGATATTGAATATATGGACCAGCTCAATGAGAGCAGTGATATGACGGAAAATGAATCCACGGACCTCCTCAACGAAAATGATGATGTGACCGATATTGAGCAATTTATTGATTATGAGACCGATAATGAGACAAATGTACTTGATTTCGTGGAAGAGCCCACAGAAAAGAGTACGGGAAAGGAAGAAGAACAACAATTAGATGAACTGCTGGAACGTTTAGAGATTTCTGATAATATTAAGCGTATGAATGAAAGCGCACAGGAAGATATGGCAGATGTCATTGAGAGAGAAGAAGAACAGACGGAACTGGACGAAGCCTTACCTCTCAAACCGTCAAACAGCACGCTTCCAAAATACAAAAAACCCAAATTTGATTTTGACTTAGCGCCAATGAATATTCCACTGGATGAAAATTACTCAAACATAAGTGAATATGATGAAGTTCCTACGATACATGAGTTAGAATCCCGCTGGAAATCAAAGGATGGCACCGTAATTGAATCCATTGCCATGGATGTGCCGGAAGAAGAACCAGTTCCCGTTACAAAGAAAGCGGATATTCACAGCGAAGAAATAATCAAAAAGACGAAAACAGGAAAGCGTTCTTATCACCGCATTACCATTCGCTAATAACTGTCACTTTCTGACACAAACCGCATAGGATAAAATAGAGTGTTACCAGAGAGGGGAAGTCATTTGAGTAAGCATATTTATTTGGATAATGCAGCAACAACTCGCCTTTCAAAGGAAGTCTGTGAGGAAATGCTGCCATATCTGACAGACCATTTTGGCAACCCGTCCAGTATATATGACTTGGGAGCAAATAACAAATCGGCATTATTGCATGCCCGCAAACAAATTGCACATACTTTGTCCTGCGAACCACAAAACATTTTTTTTACTTCAGGTGGAACAGAGTCGGATAACTGGGCTTTAATTGGCGTTGCTGAACAATACAAAGAAAAGGGAAAACACATTATTACGACGAAAATCGAACATCATGCGGTGCTGAACAGTTGTCACTATCTGGAGAAGCGGGGATACGAAATAACCTATCTGAACGTGGACGAGCAAGGTTATGTAGATGTAGAGCAATTACGACAAAAATTGCGTAATGACACGATATTAGTATCCGTTATGCTTGCCAATAACGAGATAGGAACGATTCAGCCAATCCGGCAAATTGGTGAAATCCTGCAACATCATTCAGCCATTTTTCATACGGATGCCGTACAGGCATATGGGCATATGGAAATACCGGTGAAAGACTGGCATATTGATTTGCTAAGCGCAAGCGCCCATAAGTTCCACGGCCCTAAGGGAATCGGATTTTTGTATGTAAACAATAATCTTAAACTGCCGTCTTTTTTACATGGCGGACAGCAGGAGCAGGGACTTCGTGCCGGTACGGAAAACGTTCCGGCAATTGTCGGTATGGGAAAAGCGGCGGAATTGGCTTATGAGAAATTAAAAGAAACGCAGTCGCAAATAGCACAATTGCGCGACTATATGATTTACCGTCTGGAAAATGAGATTTCCTTTTGTCATCGAAACGGTCCCCGTGTCAACCGTTTGGCAAATAACGTAAATTTTAGTTTTGAATTTGTCGAAGGGGAAGCGCTTGTCATTTTACTTGATATGGAGGGCATATGTGCTTCGGCCGGTTCTGCCTGCAACGCAGGCCAGACAACGGCATCCCATGTCATTCAGGCATTGCACATTCCAGATGAGCTGGCACGCGGCACGGTTCGCTTTACGTTAAGCGAAGATACTACAAAAGAGGATATTGATGATACCGTGGCGGCCTTAAAGAAGATATTAGAGAAAAACCGGGCGCTGAATCCCCGATATCAGGCGATGATAAAAACAGCACCCTGACTCTTGCTTTTGATATGTTTTATAAATCAAAAAAAACCGGTTTACGTTTCTGGTATACACAATACTGGCGCAAGCCGGCTTTTTTTAGCAGTACCGGCAGCTCGTGAAAACGATAGGAGATATCTTCTGGCGTATGGGCGTCCGAGCCAATCGTAATCAGTTCCCCTCCCAGAGAGGCATAACGCTGCAATATATCAAAATGCGGGTTCTGGCAGCCGCATTTTGAGTCCCACCCTCCGGTATTTACTTCCAGCGCAATGTCCTTTTTTATTAATACTCTCAAAATGGCATCTATCAAATCCATATAATAGTTCGGTTCATAGCGAAACGAAGAGGGCGCATAACGGACAACATAATCGAAATGCCCGAGTGAGTCAAAAGATGAAAAATGCTGCAGATTGTCTAATATGCTGTCAAAATATTCTTTTATACACTCCCGTGCATCTCTTCCTGCCCAGAAAAAATCGTAATATGGGTCTATCTTATGAACCAGATGAAGGGAGCCAATGATGAAATCCCAGTTCTGGTTTGCCGCGAGTTTCTTATTTTTATTAATTACGTTCTCTGTCGCCTGTAAGCCGCATTCCACACCACACAGAATGTCAATCGGCGCTTGTTCTTTTTCTTTCTGCAGACGTCTCTGATAGCTGTCGATATCAAAAACAAACGGTTCTCCGGTAAAAGTCTCGTCACAAAGTTCTGCTGGAAAATCATAATCCATATGGTCGGTTATGCAAATGCCCCTCAAACCTGCCTGTTGCGCCCGTTCTATCTGCGCCGTGACAGGCGTATCACTATCCGTAGAAAATTCAGTATGCATATGGGTATCGTACAAAATCATAGTAAGAAGCTCCTCTCTAAGAAAATCCTGTCTTCCTCATTGGCACATTGAATCCTTTCAATGTGGGATGAAGTCACCATGGAATAATTGGTATAATATACAACAAATCCGGGTTTGCTTCCATTCGGCTTCTTAATATGTTTCTTTTGAACATAATCAATTTCCACCTTATCGGAGCCTTTCCCCTTGGAAAAATATGCCGCGAGAGAAGCGGCTTCTTCGAATGCCCGTATCGGCGGTTCTCCCTCTTTTGAGCGCAGAATAACATGAGAACCGGGCATGCTTTTGGCATGAAACCACCAATCGTTTCCCGTTGCCAATTGAAACGTCAACTCATCATTCTGATAATTATTTTTTCCCACAAATATATCGTAACCGTCAGATGAAATGAAATGTAACGGTTTGCTTTTGGGAAGCCGATGATTTTTTTTGCGTCCGCTCTTTCCCTTTAAATATCCCTGTTCCACCAACTCCCGGCGGATGGCATGCAAATCCTCTTCCTTGCGGGCAATGTCCAGTTCCGTGAGAATGGATTCCAGATGTTCCACATCGGACTGACTTTCTTTCATCTGTTCCGTCACCGCCTCAAAAGTGCGCTTCAGTTTATTATATCGGGCAAAATACTTATTGGCATTTTCCGTATAACTCAAAGAAGAATCAACCGGTATCGTAACTTCCTGTCCGGAATAGTAATCCGTACATGTAAGGGAAGTATCCTCCGGATGCAATTGACTTCCATAAGCATTAAGAAGTTCCCCATAAACTTTAAACCGTTCTTTTTTCTCCGTATCGCGTATCTGCTTGCGCTGAATATCCAGCTTCTTGTAGTTGCGCTCCAGTAAAGTCGTAACCGTCTTTCTTAAATCCGCCGATTTCTGCCGTATGCGCGTAATCAAATCTTTTTCCCCATAAAACGTCTCAATTACTTCCGAGACAGAAGAGTATTCACTTCTCTTTTCGCCCTCATACCGCAACAGAGGAATAGCCGCAAATTCGATTGGCTCTCCCGCATTCCATATAATGCAGGGAGAAAACTCGCCCTCTTTTAAACATTCCATTAACTGACGAATTTGATTTAACAATGCCGATTTTTCATTGCCAGTAAGAGAATCCATCGGTACGTCGCCGTCTACACCGGCACGAAAACTAAGCTCCTGAGACAAACACGCGCTGAAACCAATCAGGGAAGTATAAAGAGCCTTTGCTACCGTTGCCGGCTTGCGGCATACTACCTGATTCCACACGTCAATTGACAATTCAAACGGGTCATATTTGTGCAGCGTATTGGGAATAAAATATTCTCTGCCGGGAAGTACCTCGCGCACGGAACTCAACATACCGTTGACATGCTTAATACTGTCGATAATACGTTTATCCTTATCTACAAAAATAATATTACTGTGCTTTCCCATTATCTCTATCATCAAAGATTTTTGATTCATATCACCAAGTTCATTCAAATTCTCAAATCTCAGTTCAATAACACGCTCCAGACCTGCCTGACGGCAGCACAGAAGTTTTGCACCACCCAGATGCTTGCGAAGCAGCATACAAAAATTAGGGGCAGTAAGCGGAGATTGCTTTGTCTGTTCCGTTAAATAGAGCAGAGGGAGAGAGGCGCTGGCGGAAATCCGCAGCTTATAATTAACCCGGTTATTTTTTATTGTCAATAGCAGTTCATCCTGTTCCGGCTGAGCTATTTTCTGCACATGCCCTCCTGCTATTTTTTCATTCAGTTCATGCACTAACGCAGCTACTGTAGTTCCATCAAAAGCCATGATATATCTTCCTTTCTGTCTTATCCTGTCATTATACTATATTTGTTTCAGGAAAGAAAGCATTATTCTTGACTTATTTCGTTGTATGCACTATAATAATACAGATTAGATTATTCATCAGGAGGTAGTTATGATTCAGAGTATGACCGGCTTTGGCCGCGGAGAAGCCGCCAATGATAAATACAAGATAACGCTGGAGATGAAATCTGTGAATCATCGTTTTTTGGATATCTCCATACGGCTACCTCGCAAACTCAACTTTTTTGAAGCAGCCATTCGCAAAGAAGTCAAAAAATATGCCACCCGCGGAAAGGTTGATTTATTTATTTATCTGGAAGATTTGGGAAATGGCAGCGAAGCTATCTGTTATAATGCAGACGTTGCTTCTTCGTATCTCAGGGGTCTTCAGCAGATAGCAAAAGATTTCCAACTGGAGGCACGTGTGGATGCTATTCAATTATCACATTATCCCGATGTATTTACAACAGAAGAGGAAGAACCGGATGAGGATATGCTTCTGAGCCTTATTACCGACGCACTTCAGAATGCCGGTGAAAAGTTTAAGGCAAGTCGTTCTGCCGAAGGAAATACTTTATATTATGATATAGAGGCGAAGTTAGATAACATCGGTCATGTCATTGATGAAATTGAAAAGCGTTCGCCGCAGATTGTGGAAGAATACCGTCAAAAGCTGATGGATAAAGTTCACGAACTGCTTGGCGACACAAAGATAGATGAGACTGTCCTTGCTACCGAATTAATCATCTACAGCGACAAAATATGCGTAGACGAAGAGATGGTGCGGCTTCGCTCACACATCACTCACATGAAAGATACTTTGCAGGAACAGGAAAATATCGGCCGCAAATTGGATTTCCTGGCACAGGAAATGAATCGGGAAGCCAATACCATTTTGTCCAAAGCAAATGATGTGGAAGTCTCCAATTATGGGATTGAGCTGAAAACAGAAATAGAAAAAATCAGGGAGCAAATTCAAAATATCGAATAAGAGGGTGTCAGCATGCAATATGTAAATATCGGTTTCGGTAATGTCGTAAACAGCGAAAAAGTATACAGTATTGTCAGTCCGGAAGCTGCACCGGTGAAAAGAATGATTCAGAATGCAAAAGATGCCGGTAATGCCATTGACGCTACTTGCGGACGCAAGACAAAAGCCGTATTGGTAATGGATAACCATACTTTGGTATTGTCCTCGTTATTGCCGGAGACGATTGCTTCGAGAATGAATGCAGAGTAGAAGAGGAGGCGCATCAAGATATGTCAAATCAGGGAGTACTCGTCGTATTATCGGGCTTTTCCGGCGCCGGTAAAGGAACGATTATGAAAGAACTTATAAAGCGGTATCCCTATTTCCTTTCCGTTTCTGCCACTACGCGCAAACCCCGCGAGGGAGAAATAAATGGAAAAGATTATTTCTTTCATTCGCGCGAAAAATTCGAAACAATGATTGAGCAGGGAGAATTAATCGAGTGGGCAGAATATGTTGGAAACTATTATGGTACACCGAAACAGGCTGTTGAAAAACAACTGGCAGAAGGCAAAGATGTTTTGCTTGAGATTGAAATGCAAGGCGGTATGCTTGTCAAAGAGCAATTCCCGAACGCTCTTTTATTATTCGTCACTCCACCGTCCTTTACGGATTTGGAGCAGCGCTTAATCGGGCGGGGAACAGAGAGCAAAGATGAAATTAACCGCCGCATACAGCGGGCCTCCGAAGAAATCGCCTATATGTCCTCATATGACTATTTAATTATCAATGACGAATTGGAACAGGCGGTACAGGATGTTCATCAAATCATACAATCCGAACATATGCGTGTCTCTTATCAGACCGATATGATACATAATTTTGAGCAGGAAGCAAACAATAATAAGTAAAAGGGAGCGTAGAAAATGAGTGCAGATATGAATCAGGAAAATGCGAATGTAATTGATGACATGAAAGAAAATCGCAAAGCAGTGAGAAAGAAAAGAAGTCCTTTCAGTATTGTTATAGAGCTACTAATCTATGCTTTTATCGTCTTTTTCTGCTTGTACATTTTCCCAACATATATTATGGAAAGAACCGTTGTTTCCGGTGAATCCATGGAAGATACGTTACATCATAATGAAAGTTTGTTAGTAAATAAATTATCCTATCGCTTCGGCGACCCGGAACGCTATGATATTATCGTATTCCGGCCAAAAGGACAGAACGTAGATGAATATTATGTAAAACGCATTTACGGACTTCCCGGAGAAACCATTTATATTGATAAAAACAGCATTTATGTAAATGGTGAAAAAGTCGACGACCCATACGCGAAAGACGCTATGGATGATGATTTAATTGAAATTGGTACGCCGGATAAACCTTACAAATTAAAAGAAAATGAATACTATGTTTTGGGCGACCATCGTTCCGTCAGCATGGACAGCCGTTATTCTCCGGAAAGCGACGAAGATGCTCCCGGGCCGGTCAAGAGAGAAAATATCGTGGGAAAAGTATTTATCCGCATATGGCCGCTAAATAAATTCGGAACTCCGTAAAAGTGTTTCTCCAATTGAAAACGCAGAAACAGAAAACAAATATAACCCCAAAAGCAGAAAGGAGCTTTTATTATGTTACATCCATCCTATACTGATTTAATGAATATTGCAAACAGCGAGGTAGAGCAGGGCGAACAGCCAGTTGTAAACAGCCGCTATTCCATTGTTCTGGCAACGGCAAAGAGAGCGCGTCAGATTATTGCCGGCTCTGAACCATTGGTGAAAAATCAAGATTGTCCGAAAGCGCTGTCCATAGCGATTGACGAGTTGTCGAGTAGCGCCATCAAAATTGACGCAGAAGAGGAAACGGAAGAGTAAAAGATAGCGAAAAAATAAACAAAATATTTTGTGCAGAGTGGCGGTGCAGTCAGAGACTGGGCCGCCAAATTTATTTAAAAAATTTTTCATTTCATATATTGACAAACATTTGTTCGTGTGGTAAATTGGTATCAAACAGATGTTCGGTACTGATAAATTACAAACGACCACATAGAAATGAGGAATTATATGATGATATTTTTGAAAAACCATATTACGATTTTACTTATTACAATTACACTAGTTTCCGTGCTTATATTTTTCTTTTTATTAGGAAATCATGCCTCCGCCGACAATGGGGCAGCCGTTCGTATAAACGGATATGACTCTGTTCTGATTCGGGATGGAGACACGCTTAATTCCATTGCCAAAACTTACTCCGTGCGCTATTCCAACGCTTCGTATCACAGCTATCGTGAGGCAATTATATCATTGAACTCGCTTACATCCGACCATATTCAATCGGGAAAGTACATTTTATTGCCTAAATACCGCTAGACATCAAATCTTATAAAAAGTGTTTTTGTTACAATAAAATAAAAAAAATGACAATTTTCTGTCAAGCAATTTCCTTATACTTTCTATAAAAAATATAGGGAGATGAAAGATTAATGCGTAATTATAGTGTAAAGGGAGCCGCGCGGGGACGTTTTTTTCGATTAACACTTCTTCTTTGGGGCGTACTCATATGCAGTCTGTTAAGTGTCCCGCAAACGAAAATTCAGGCTGCTTCTTCTGTAAAAATTCGATATAATGGGAAAACCCATAAAAACAAATCAAAAAAAATGACAGTAAAATATAACGGAAAAACCGTTTCCAAAAAATCATATAAAGCTCTTATAATTAAGAAAAAATACATGGTTCCTTACACTGATGTTTTCAAAAAAGGTGTAAAAGCCAAATGTAAATACAAGAAATCGAAAAAATCATTGTCCATTTCTGCCAACGGCTCTACTTTAGTTATGACAGTAGGTAAGAAAACGGCAAAATTAAATGGAAAAAGGGTAACGTTGCCTGCCGCTCCGTTATCTGTGCGCTATGTTTCCAAGAAAAAAACAAAAATCTTAGTACCCATTAACTATGTAGCAAAAACATTACATTTATCCTACAAAAAGTCAGGTTCCACAATTATGCTCGGCGCACCTTTATTGCTGACTTGTGATAATGTGACAACATATTATACGGGGGTACAGGGAAATATCTTTTATAATCATAAATTATACAATTTAAAAACCCTGCCGGTAATTAAAGTATCCAAAAATATGTACATGCCTGCAGAAGAAACAATAAAAAATATAATGGGCCTCGATTATGAATATGATGCCGGTAAAAAAGAAATTGCTATATCTAACGAAGATACTGATAAAGAATTAATCGTCACTATTAACAGTAAAAATGCCATTTTAAATGACAAGAAAATTACGTTGTCTGCACCCGCAAAGATTATCCGTAATAATAAAACCAAAAAAGATATCGTCTGCATTCCGGCAGCAACAATTTTAAAACAACTCAATTACACAAGGGGATGGAATAAATCCGGTAACTATTACCAGATTCAAAGTAAAGAATTTTTCTCTTGGGAAAAAACTCTTTCACAAGAAGAGAAGAGTAGTACGACGACTAACACGCTGCACAAGTTCAGTGCCGTCTATTTAGAGCAGGGTGGCACCGGTTCCATCACATTCCGCTTAACCGGAACCTTACATGATATACTGAAAACGGCGACGGTAAACCGCTCCGGAAATGTAATCACCGCTACGATTCCGAAATCAGATTACATTTTAGACAAACACCAATTTAATAATTTTGGAGAAATTGTGCAGAAAATGGATATTACCGAAAAAGGAGATTCCGTTATTATTAGTTTTCAATGTATGAATGTGGCAGATTTTTCTTATATTACACAAAATGGTGTTTTGGAAATTAATATTCTATATACTTATGGAAGTACAGACGGAAGCGTAATCAGCTATTCCTTATCCATTCCAAAACCTGCCGGCGTCACAATGTCAAATGTTAGTAATGAAGATTTATACGCCAGCAAGACATTTAAAGTATATATTAATGGAGACCATGTCGCTTTTTACCAAAACAATCCGATTATCATTAATAATAGTAATATTAAGAATCTTACCGTTACCAGAAGCGGAGCGAATACGGTTATAACAATCACCACCGCTACTTTATCCGGATACAAAATCTTTGACAAGGGAGACTGTTTCCAGATAAAAATGGGGACACCGAAAAAGATATACAAAAACATTGTCGTATTAGATGCCGGACATGGCGGACACGACCCGGGTGCTCAGAACAGGGGAACAAATGAAAAGGATTTGACGTTTAAGATATTGTACACATTGATGAAAAACTATTTTTCGGGCAATGCACCAGATACGAAAGTCTATTGGACACGAACCAATGATAGCTATATCTCTTTGGCAAATCGTGCCGCATTTGCCAAATCTGTCGGTGCAGACGTCTTTATCAGTCTTCATATGAATTCAGCCACCAACACGTCTGCAAACGGTACGGAAGTTTATTATTCCGTATCCAATAACAGTAAAAGCTTTAGTGGTATAACAAGCCAGAAGATGGCTAATTTATTTAAAACAAGACTTGTCAATGACTTAAAAACAAAAAACCGAGGAACAAAATCCGCTGCATACTATGTTCTGAAACATAACACAGTACCGGCTATTTTAATTGAATTGGGATTCTTATCCGGCAATTCGGACTATGGTAAATTAACAAATCCAACCTTTCAAAATAATGCGGCAAAATCCATCTACAATGGAATCATGTCGTTATTTAGCACATATCCGACAGGACGTTAAAACTTTTTAACTATCTCTCAATTTAATAACAGAAGCAGCCTTGCGTTTGCGGTCCTCTTCGAGGGCCGCATAATGCTTTCTCGTCGTGTTTACATCATTGTGGCCTAATACTTCCGCAACTAGATAAATGTCCCCCGTTTCGCGGTATAAATTGGTTCCATAGGTACTTCTTAATTTGTGAGGCGTAATATGCTTAATCGTCGTAACATGCTTCGCACAATCCGTAACTAAATTCTCAATGGACTGCACACACATACGTCTCTTCTGAACGGACAGAAACAGCGCATGTTCATGCCCCTCCTTAGCAGCTATCGTCTTTCTCTCTGCATAATAGTCATATAAACTTTCCGCCACCTCATCGCCAAAATAGACAAAATCCTCTTTGCCGCCTTTTCGCATAATTTTAATCCGGTTATTCTTAAAATCAATGTCTTCCAAATCTAAGCCGACACACTCGGAAACACGGATACCGGTTCCTAATAATAAGGTAAAAAGAGCAAGGTTTCTCGTCTTGTTCTTGTCAAAATAAACCTTTTTCATTCCCGTCAATTCATCGCCACCGTGCTCAACATAGTCAAGCAAATTTGCCACCTCATCCGCATCAAGGCGGACAATTTCCCGTTTGTGAAGTTTCGGCATATCTACAATGACAGTAGGATTATTCTTGATTAATTCCCGTTTATAATAATAGTTAAAAAAACTTCTCAGCGTAGCAAGCTTGCGGTGAAGCCCGCGTTCCTTATTCGTCTTAATCGTTCCATCTGCATCTTTATAATATTTCAGATACTCTAAATATTCTTCAATATCAACCGGCTGCAGCAATTCCAAATCGGATAGTGCAATTTCAGTAATATCCGAAAATTTATGAAAATACGGATTACTTTCAAATAAGAAAGAAAAAAATAACCGAATATCATAAACATAAGAAATTCTTGTCTTTGCTGATGTATTTGGCTCAATGGCGCGAAAAAAATCTTTGGCAAATGTCGGAAGCGTTGTAAGGACACTTCGTAACTTAAGCGTGTTATCACGGTCATTTTGTTCATGGTATGTTATTTTCTTATCCATATCGATTCTCCATTCTTTATGCGTCAGATTTTAACACAACACCTTTTATTCATATGGAAACGCCGTTTTATCGTGCATTCCCGCAATTTATTACAGTATAACATATCTCCAGTTTTCTGACAAGTCTTTTTGAAAAACTGGAGTTTGTCCAAGAGAGTTAAAAAACAAAAACCGCACTATCTTCAAAAACTGCTTTTTGTCAAGTGCGATTTCTCTCTCTAATATCTGTTCTGTCTTGGTGCTTTCGGCTTCTTATAAGTTTTATTTCCGTATTCGTCATACCAGAAAATTGATTTTCGTCCGTTCTTCTTAACAATTTTCCATGCTTCATCTGAATACTGGTTCCGGATATGCATATGCCGTAACATGATAATTACACCGATAACTAATAAAATTCCAATAATTGTCATTATTGTCTGCTTGATATCTGAAGTTATGAATATCCAAAACTTTTGCAACTCACTTGTGATTATCTTCCAGTTCAATAAAATTCCTCCCTTATCCAATGTAAATGATATGAAAATATAAAAACAAATGCAATATTTCTATTGCACTTATCTTTTATTAATAATCCGTTGTAATTCAATTATCTGTGATGTCGTTAATGTTTGATAATCCAGATAATCGGTAATAAACGTTGACAGAGAGCCATTAAACATCTTTTTTAAGAGAGCTTTTGTTTCAATATTCTGAATTTCCCTTTTAGTTACTTTAGCGCTGCAGAGAAATCCGGGGTCTTCGCGCTGGACCGCTCCCTTATCAATAAGCCGCTTAATGACAGTATACGTTGTATTCTTTTCCCAACCGATATATTCTTTTATGATTTTTGAAATATCCTTTGCCGCCAGAACTTTGTTGGACCACAATAATTCCATTACATTGAGTTCTCCCTCGTGCAATCTTATTTCCTTTGTTGGATTATTACTCATATTAGTATGGCCCTCCCAAACATCAGTAACAATTTTTATTACTACACTAGTAGTTCAAATTTTGTCTACTCTGGTAGAATAGTGTCTCTTTTGTGAAACAAACTTACCGTAACGAGTAAGTCAATTCTACACCTATAGTACTGGCGTTGTCAAGCAGTATTTGGCAAATTTGAATAGAAAAAATCACCCTGTTTTCATGCTTTCTATCAACTGCACAAAATATTGCGGTAACGGCGCTTCGACCTCTATATATTGATTTGTGACTGGATGCTGAAATCCTAAAACTTTTGCATGTAATGTCTGCCCCTGAAGATATTGAAACGGTTTTGTAATTGCTGGGCCATACACCTTATCTCCCAACAGGGGATGATTGATATAAGACATATGGACACGTATCTGATGTGTTCGTCCTGTCTTTAACTGACATTCAATATAATTATATTTTTTGTTGAGATGACTTAGTACCTCATAACTTGTAATTGCATTTTTTCCCTTGCCCTCCGGAACGACTGCCATCTTCTTGCGCTCCACCGGATGCCGTCCTATATACGTTTCTATCGTTCCTCTTTCTTCCTGCAAATTATGATGGACGATGGCATGATATTTTCTTGTAATTGAATGCTCACAAAGCTGCTCTGCTAACGATTGGTGAGCAGCATCATTTTTACAGACAATCAGCGCTCCGGTTGTATCTTTATCGATGCGATGCACAATACCCGGACGCATAACGCCATTAATACCAGACAGATTCCCTTTACAATGATATAGCAGTCCGTTTACTAACGTATGCTTCATATGTCCTGCCGCAGGATGGACAACCATGTCTTTTGGTTTATTAACGACAATCACATCGGAATCTTCATATAAAATATCCAAATCCATTTGTTCCGGCTCAATTTGCATTTGTTCCGGCTCTGGTACCATCACTTCTATTTCATCACCAAAAGAAACGGGAATCTTCACTTTAGTGATTGATTTCCCGTTTACGCTCACCTGATTATCCTTTATCAGTCTCTGTACATAAGAGCGGGAGAAATCCGTATGTTCGGCAATAAACCGGTCAATCCGCCTCTCCTCTTCTTCCTGCACACTAATTTGTATGATTTCTCTTTCCAAAAAATTCTTCATCCTTATACTTAAACAAAAAACAATATAGCAGCAATACGGCAGCAATGCAGACAAAACAATCGGCTACATTAAATACCGGAAAATTAATCCATTCAAAATATAGAAAATCCACTACATAACGCCACATTATTCGGTCAATAAAATTACCGACTGCTCCGGCCGACAAAATAATAATTGATATTCGCAGCAGATTATACTTTTTTTCAAAGGGAATCCTCCGGTAAAAATACAGCATGGCAAATACAACGATAATCGTAATCAAAATAAACAGCCACGTTGCATTTTGAAACAATCCCCATGCGGCTCCCCGATTTTCCAAATAGTGCAGAGAAAAAACATTAGGAATAATCACTTTCTCCTGCTCCCTTAAATTCTGTATGGCAAATTGTTTTGTAAAACGGTCTGCCGCAATCAGCAAAATAAATATGCCGGAATAAATCAAATTAGGAATCACATATTTCTTTTTCATTATTAAAAATCATCTACAGAACCAAGAAATTCAAATGGGTCTTCGTCCTGACCTTTCTTTTTCTTATTCTTCTTTCCCAAATTAATACTTTGCAGCAGAGAATCTAAAGTCGGCGCGCTTTTTTCCTCTTCCTCAACCGGCTCTAACACTTCCTGCTCTGCCAAATCCGCCTCAACCGGTTCTAAATTCAATGGTTCCGTGACAACTGCGTCGACCGGCTCTAAAACCATTGCATCCTGTACCGGCTGCATTTTCGCCTCCAAAGGTTCCTGTACTGCCTTAATCGTATCGCTCAAATCAATCGTATCGGCAGTCAGCACATCCATGTTTTCTTCCATGTCATGCGGCTCTTTTTTCATGCGGCTCTTTCTCACTTTGATATCCGGTATTTCCATCGTTTTATCGAACTGTTCCGCAACTTCCCCTGCCGCGTTGTCTTCCTGTAAAAACTCCTGCGCATCTTCCTGCAGAGGTTCTTCTATCGTTTCTTCCGCTATCAGCTGCTCCTCCCGTACGTGCTCGTCATAAACCGGTATCGCCTGTTTTTCCTCCTGAATAGCCTCAATTTCCGGAGAATAGACATCAAAATTATCACTCGTAATCATTTCCAGTTGCGCAGTAGCAACTTGTCGGAGCTGCATTTTATACTGATTAAACTTTTGTACCAACTGCAGACACTTATCCCGAATCTGCTCATACTCCTGCTCTGCCTGACAGACAATCTTCTCCGCCTTTTGTGCGGCGTCCTTTTCCATTGCCTCCGCTTTCAGTTGCGCCGCGTCTTTTGTCTCTTTCGCTGTCTTCTCTGCCAGAACAAGCGCTTTCTGCATTGTCGTCTCAATCGAACGGTAGTATTGAACACCGTCGCTCAATGTTTTCACGTTTTTATTTAATTCCTGATTTTCGTTATATAATTCTTTATAATTTTCAAAGATTAATTCCAGATACTCGTCCATTTCCTCTTTATCATAGTATCTTTTCTTCTTTACATTCACTTGCCTGTTTTTTAAATCCATTGGTGATAACATAAAGCTTTCATCTCCTTATTTATCTTATAAATTATTTATATTTATAAATCGTTACTTTCTGCTTTCCCTTTCGCGTCTGTTCCTCTTTCACAAACAGCTTGTACTTTCCATATCCTTTAATCGTTATCGGCGTATTATCTTTACACCGGTAACTATTTGATGTCCTCTCTTCATAATCAGCCAGTACGTTCCCCTGCGAAATCAATTGCGCCGCTTTCCCGCGGGCGGAATGAATCATCGCTGCAACAATATTATCCAAACGCAGAGAGGCAACGCTGCATTCCCGAATCTCGTATTCCTGAGCCGGTATTTCCTCCAAATTTTCCACTATCCGGCAGCGTACAGAAGTTCTTCGCACTAATACCAACCCATTGATAAGAAAAGGAACGAATTCTTCATTGCAGAATACATAGGCCGTATGATTACTAATGCGAATATCACCTATCATTGACCGCTCAATTCCCAAATTCAAAATCGCTCCTAAATAGTCCCGATGACTTATTTCTTTTGCAAATTTCACATTGACCGCTTCAACACACAAACATTGAATGGGAAAAACACACGAATCCGGTGCAACATCATAATCGGCCGGGAAAAAACCACCCATCTTATGAGCGCAGTCTTCATGGCCGCCCCAAGTGGCAACACGGACATCAAGAAAAGATTTCTTATGATTCAAAAATAAGGAGAGTTCTTTTGTCGTCATAAAATCAGTGAATACAGGACTCCCATATCGTCTGGCACGTTCCGCCAAATCATACAGGTGTTGAACAAAAAAACTATCCCTCTTACCATCTGCCATATCTAAAATTCCCGGTTAATGGTTGGCATTTTAGCCATATTTCCATCAATAGACAACGAATCGCCACTAATATCTACATTTTCCGGTGTGAAAATAAATATGTATTTGGATATCTGATGATATTGTCCCTTAATCGAATAAATGCATCCGGATATAAAATCCATAATACGCTGTGCGTCATCCGGATCAAATCCCTCTAAATTTACAACGACAGGACGTCCCGATAACAACATATTACAAATATTTTGCGAGTCCTCAAACGTCGTCGGCTTAATAATATTCACTTCCATCATCGAGCGGTTGTTCATAGGAACCACTTTCGGCTTGGAATTTAAAAAGCCCCGCTGCTTTGTCGTCTCCTCATATACTTCTTCCCGCTGTGAATTGCGCACCGGTTTTGCTTTTACCGGTTCTTCTACATAATCGTCTTCGTATTCATCTTCGTAATCATCCGGTATTTTAAAGAAATTCAAAATGGAGTTAATACCCATATAACAAACCTTTCCTTTCTATAAGTATTGTCTTATCCCAAAAATGCCTGTACCTACACGCACAAAAGTAGCCCCCTCTTCAATGGCCACTTCATAATCACCGGTCATCCCCATGGAAAGCTCACTCATATTAATATTATCAATGTTTTTCCTATTAATGTCAACTAGTAATTTATTCAAATTTTGAAAATGAGGCCGATTTTCCTCCGGATTTTCGACAAACGGTGCAACCGTCATCAGCCCCTTTACACAAATATTCGCACATCCGGAAATCTGACGGATTGCTTCTTCTGTTTCTTCAGGCATAAATCCAAATTTGGATTCTTCTCGTGCCATATTGACCTCAATCAGTATATCTGCCACCAAATTCTTTTTTTCATATTCGGTTTGTATCTGTTTTGCCAGCCGCAGCGAATCGACGGAATGTATTCTCGTCACTTTACCGACAATCTGCCTGACCTTATTTCTCTGAAGATGTCCGAGCAAATGCCACTGTAACTGCCTGTCGATTACTTTCTGCTTCTCCAGCATTTCCTGTACTTTGTTTTCACCAAATGAAATAATACCACTATCGACAGCCTCTTCTATCATCGCAACCGGTTTTGTTTTGCTCACGGCAATGAGCGTCACTTCCTCACGGTCTCTTCCGGCCCGTCTGCAGGCTTCCGCTATCTTCTCTTCTACCTCTTGTAAATTTTCTCTTACCATCGTTTTTCCCTCCAAAACTATTCAATAAAATCGTCGTCTTTCAGACTCGACGGGTCTACCACAATATGGTCGTATGCCGCCAGTCCATACGGCGTCTGCTCCTTTACAATCGTATATTCCTTATTTTTATATTGGATTTCGACCGGCCGGAACCGGCAATAACCCTCATTGACATAATATACACCCGACAGCTTCTTTTTCTCACTGACAATATAATCTTCTCCCGCTGAAGAATCCATTAATATATCGCCCTCCTGAAGAACAGATGAAGAAACATAATACATATCGTCAATTAACATGGCGTTGGACAACGAAGTAAATTCATGCGCCATCTTTCCGGACGCATTCATCGTCTGTCTCACCACCCCGAGACCGTCTGTTCCCCTTGTGACAACGCTTTTCGGTATCGTAAAGAAATCTTTTTGCAGGATGGAGCTATTGGGAATCTTTAAACCGGAAGCGGTTTTTAACTGAAATTCGATTTGCAGGAAACGGTCGTTTATGTAGTGCTCCATAAAGCGGGACGTCGTCAATATTGCAAAATACTCTCCCTCCCTCTCATAAATATCTACATTGGCATTAAATGATGTCTTATCTTTCAATACGGTAACACGAACCGACTCCTCGTCTTTTAGCGCCTGATAGTAACTGTCGTCCAGCTTAACTACAATCGACCAGTCGTTGCTTGTAATTAATTTATATACGGGAGCGCCGGCTTTTATAGGGCCCTCGCTCTGTAACTGTCTTCGCGTAATACTGCCATATTCATCGAACAGTTCCGTCGAGATTTCTTCCTTTTTTGTCTTTTCATAACCATCCATTGTATAGGCGACAATACCGCTTTTTTTCGCTGTTACTTTCGTAAAATTTTTATCCTTTCCAGAAGAGGTCATCGCTTTTTTTAAATCGCTGTACAAACTGCCATTATTCCTGTCAAAGACAACATTTTTTGCATCATACTTTAGTTTTGTGACGTCGTTGTAGTTTGACATTGTAAATGAACTTTGAAAAGAGGAAATTACTTCCCTCATCTGTACAATGCTTTCCGAGTTGTCCTTTTCCTTTTGTATCTCTTCCAGTATTTTACTCACTTCGCCGTCTGCGTCAATCGTATATGCCACGTCGCCTTTTCCAATGCGGTTTCCCTCGGAACAATAATAATTAACATATCCCGCCTGTTCTGTCTGCACCACTTCTTCCTGCCTCATAATAAATCCGTAGAGAGGCGCATCGTCAGAAATATCGGAAGTATTTACTTCATAAATAGATACGTGGTTTTTGGATAAAATGTTCCAAGCGAGAAAAATAATATATAAAATAATAATTAGAAACAGAAAAAGAGCCAGATTAGGATGAAATCGTTTTTTAAATTTTACTACATTTTTATCAGACATAAACAGGAGCTCCTTTTTCCCTTTTTTATGAATATTATTTGTTTTCCTATGCCATACTTACAACAAAGGAGGTAAGTCCTATGAAAGCGTTGGATTATACAGTGCTGATTCTTGTCATTATCGGAGCAATCAACTGGGGACTAATCGGATTTTTTGGTCTGGACCTTGTGGCCTTTTTATTTGGCTCTATGTCCATCCTGTCCCGTATTATCTATGCAGTAATCGGTATATGCGGACTATATGCTCTGAGTTATTGTGGCCGAATCGGCAATTGACATTTGGCAGATTAAGAACGGTTTCCACCGTTCTTAATCTGTATCATCATGCCATATTCCCTTTTACATACGAACTAGATTTCGCCAATCCAAATCCCCGCGTTCCAGAGCTTTCACAAGAAGTTCCGCCGTAGCGACATTCGTTGCCAATGGGATGTTATGAATATCACAGAGACGAAAAAGATTTTTTACGTCCGGTTCATGTACTTTCTGCGTCAATGGGTCGCGCAAAAAAATGATTAAATCCAGTTCATTGTTCTCAATCTGTACCCCTAACTGTTTCTCTCCTCCTAAATGACCCGCCAGATACTTGTGTACCGTCAGATTTGTTACCTCCTCCACCAATCGTCCGGTTGTTCCTGTTGCATAGATGTCATTTTTACTCAGTATTCCCCGATATGCAATACAGAAATTCTGCATCAATATCTTCTTTGAATCATGAGCAATCAGTCCGATATTCATAGTTACAACCCCTTTCCATTATTTAAAGTCTAAATTGCTACCCCGATTTGGTTGTATCCCAATATTTATCAAAATACCAATCGCCATCATATTCCCAATCAACGACGTTAAACCATTGCTCAGAAAAGGCAGCGGCAACCCCGTATTTGGCAGAAGGGAAGTCGCAACTCCTATGTTGACAAACGTCTGAAAATAGAACATGGAGCCAATCCCGACGGCAATCATCATTCCCATATAATCTTTGGCATTTTTAGCTGCGATAAAACATTTGATTATAATGACAGACAACAACAACAAAATAACCATACAACCGACAAAACCGAACTCCTCACTGATTGGCGACCATATAAAATCACTTTCCGTAACGTCCACACTCGTATAATTTCTTACTGCCTCGTTCCCCTCCAGCAGTTTCCCATAAAGTTTTCCGGAAGCAATTGATAAGATGGAGTTATTCTGCTGATACATAACGCCTAGTTCTTTATCTTCCGGGTGCAGCCATCCCATAATACGCTCTAACTGATAACCGCGCAGCAAAAGCTGATTCGGCTGTTGGATATACCAGAACAGGAATCCAACCACAGGCACGACGACAGCCGCTACCGGTCCTAAAATACGATGACCGATACCGGAACAGGCCAACATCATTACAAGAATGACAAGCATAACAACACTTGATGATAAGTCCGATTGGATGAGAATAAACCCAGTCGGTACAATCGTAATGGCTGTCGCCAGAAAGAAGTTTTTAAATGACTGTAAATTCTCTCTTCTCTTGGCAAAAAATACTGCCAATGTCAGAATCAAAACTATTTTACAAACCTCCGACGGCTGGAAACTGATAACCTTTAAATCCAGCCAGCGGTACGAACCTGTCTTATTGTCTTCTCCCAATGGAGATAATTTTGTCGCTGCCGCCATTAGCGTCGTAATAATGTAGATGATGGGAATATACATGCATATATCATGGTAATCAATGAGTGTAAATATAGCAATAATAATCAATCCACCAACGATACCAATCAACTGTCTCTTCATGGAAATCAAAGGATTAACCATGGAAATCACATAGGAGCTGATGAATGTTAAAAGCAATACAATGACAATCAGAAAAATATCAATATTTCTCCAATTATAACGTTTAATTTGTAACCATTGCTTGATTCGATTTCTCATTCTATTCTACCACCTGACTGTATTTTGTTACTTTTCGACCTGTTTCATATCTTTAATCGGTATATTGGCAAAAAGAGCAGGAACCATTCCATGGTCGTTTTCGGATTGCATCTGTTCTATTTTAATATCCAAACCTTCCAAATCAATCTCTACATATTTGGACAGTACATAAATTAAATCATTTTTAATCTGTTCCATTATCTCCGGTGAACAATTTGCCCTATCCGATACCAAAACCATTTTCAAACGGTCTTTGGCAACATTACTGGAGGACTTTTTTCGAAAAAAATCTGTAAATCCCATTATTCTCATCTCCTAACTTTTCAGCTTGCTTCGCAGTAAAGAAAAGAAGCCATGTTTAGGAAATAAATCCAGGAACGGAACTTCTTCGCCCGTAACACGCCGGCATATATTCTCATAAGCCTGTCCGGCCAGCGTATTGTTTCCTACAAGAGGTTCTCCCTGATTTGTTGCAATCACAATGTTCTCATCATCCGGAACTACCCCTAATAAATCAACTGCTAAAATCTCGACTACGTCTTCGCTGGACATCATGTCACCCCGCCGTACCATATCAGGACGAAGACGATTGACAACGAGTTCAATCGTGCCAATTTCGTTTGCTTCCAACAGGCCGATAATGCGGTCTGCATCCCTGACGGCAGAAACCTCAGGAGTAGTCACAACAATCGAGCGGTCAGCTCCCGCTATGGCATTTTTGAACCCCTGTTCAATCCCTGCCGGGCAATCTAACAGTATGTAATCAAATTCTTCTTTTAATTCGGCTGTCAGCGCTACCATCTGCTCCGGGGTGACGGCATCCTTATCTCTTGTCTGTGCGGAAGGCAGTAAAAACAGGTTAGGATATCTTTTATCCTTAATCAGCGCCTGCTTTAAACGGCAATTCCCCTCAATAACATCAACCAGATTATAAACAATACGGTTTTCCAATCCCATCACTACATCCAAATTGCGTAATCCGATATCAGTGTCAATTAAAACTACTTTCTTTCCTTCCTTGGCAAGCCCTGTGCCAACGTTTGCCGTTGTGGTTGTCTTTCCCACACCGCCTTTTCCTGATGTAATAACAATGACTTCACTCATGATGTTCTCCTTTCGCCTCTGTTATAGACCATTCATATTAAACATTTATGTTTGTCAGTGACATTCTTGATAAATCATCCATATAGATTGCCCCATCCCTTAGATAAGCTATCTGCGGGACATTCGATGGTGTTTCTTTCTCATCCGGAGTTCTGGCAATAACGTCGCTGATTCGGATTTGAATCGGATTCATTTTTGTTGCCACAATAAAGGCATCCTCTTTTCCTGACGCCCCGGCGTATACCGTTCCGTTTAATTTGCCGAGTACGATGACATTTCCTGTGGAGACAACCTGCGCCCCCACATTTACATCTCCCAATATGACGATACTTGTTTCAAACTCCATGACCTGACCGGAACGGAGATTCCCTTTAAAAAACTGACCGGAATTACTGTCCATTGCCATTAGCTTTTCCTGTAGGGTTCGCTCGTACAACGCCTCTCGCTCCTTGTCCTCGTCAATGACACAAACAATCTGTAATTTGGAATTTTCCTGTATCGTATGAAGCAGAACCGCTTCCTCTTCATCCGAGAGTTCTCTTCCGTCAAAGGCTACGACGACCCGATTGTTCCCTAAAAAGTCGGCGTTATTTTGAAATTTTTCCGTCACTTTTTCTAATAATTCTTCAAAGGACAACTCGTCGTCTAAAATGATACGAATACCAGACTTATTGCCTTTCAGCATAACAGGTTCTTTTTTCATTGTCTTCCTCACTTCTTTGGCTATTTATTCTAATATCCCCATTAATCCGTCTGATTATTGTTATTGATTGCCGGATTGGAAACTTTCTTTTCAAGCAATCTCTTGCGTGCTCCCTTATCATAATAGTACTTGTATACATTACTTGCCAGCTCTGCTGCGTTGGACGATGTAAAACCATTAGGAATAACAACGGTTACGGAAATCTCCGGATTTTCGTATGGGGCAAAACTGACAAACAATGCGTGGTTCGGCTCGTTTTGCGTAATCTGTGCCGTACCGGTCTTTCCCGCTACCGTGACCGGCAATCCCTGAAACAGGGATTTAATGCTCCCCGTACTTACTACCTTACTCATACCTGTCTTTATCGCCGCAAGCGTTGAGGATTGGCAATTCAGCTTATTGTTCAGTTTCGCACTGTTTTTTTCTTTCTTTCCGGACTTCGTATTTTTCTTCTTATCAATCAGCGTCAAATCATAACAGGTGCCCCCGTTAGCAATAGTCGTTACATATCGCGATAACTGAACCGGCGTATAACTGTTAGAGCCTTGTCCAATCGCCGAACGGACAACATCCAAATCCGAAAATGTCGGTTCTGCCTCTGCCAGCTCAATGCCGGACTTTTTTGTCAAGCCATATTTGTTCGCATATTTCTTTAATTTAGACAGACCCTTTTCATTATCTACTATGTTGTCGTGTCCGTTTCCCAGACGGTATCCCATCTCATAGAAAAAGTAGTTGCAGGAATGCTGGATGGCCTGTGATACATTCAGGTTGCCGTGCGATACGTTACTCCAGCACTTCGGCCATGGTTTGTTAATCTTGTCAAATTGTACTTTATCCGCCACCTGTGAATAGGTATTTATGACGCCCTCTTCTAACACGGTCGTGGCGGTCACCATCTTAAACGTAGAGCCGGGCGCCGTCTTCTGCTGTGTGGCGCGGTTCAGCAGCGCCGACGCACTGCTCGTACTGATTTTATTATAATAATCGCTGTCTACGGAGTTTGCAAATTTATTATTATCGTAACTCGGATACGATACGAGCGATTTCACCTTTCCTGTCTTTACATCGGTGACAATAACGGAACAGGAACACGGCGTCAGGCCGAGTTCTCCCGGCGATATTTCCAGAGAGCGGATTTTCGCTTTCAAAAAAGCAAATGGCGATGTTGTTCCCGCTTTTAACGACTGATAGGAATTTCGGTTCATTTTCAATACTTTCTGGTCATAAAGCAGAAGACAAATATCCCTCCCCGTTATTGTTTCTTTCTCTACCATCGAGTGATAGACTTTTTTATCGAAAGAAAAATCGTCGGATATTTCATTGAGGACATAGTTTACTATCTTTTGGAAAACCTCTTCCGAGCTGTAATAATTATTATCTACTTCGAGATTATCCAGATTAATCCAATTGTTCTTTATGGCATGGATTAAAAATTCACTCAGGCTGATTTTACCCTTGATATAATCGTTATACGTCGAATCTGTCGTATCCATCGTATTGGAATTTAGTATCTCATTCGTTTTTAACATCGAAAAAACGTAGTCTAAGTATTCTGACACTGTTTCCGGTAAATCTTCCCCACGCGTCCGGTTATTTACTTTCAAGTATTTCCTGACACTGGCTATGCCACTCTTTTTGGCAGACGTAAACGCCCGATAAACGGATTTTTCCAACGGCGTGGCGCTGTTTTTGGAAAAATTCGTTACATCCACAATACTGTTTTGCAGGATGGCGTCATATACTTCATAAATGGATATTAAAATCCCGGACGCCTTTTTTCCCCTTGTACCCCTGCTTCTTCCATTTACCATTTTGGAACTGAGAATACCGGCAATTTGCTTTTCCGCCAATTTATAAATCGCCTTTTGCAAATCCGATTCAATGGTCAGATAAATGTCATCACCGGCCACGGCATCCTTTGTCTTTTTTGAGCTGATAACACGGGAACTGCTGTCTATCAGCAGCGTTTCCGAGCCCTTTGTACCTTTGAGTCTGTCTTCGTATTCCTTTTCCATTCCCGTCTTACCAATCTGGTCGGCGGATGTATATTCCGTTTCCGGATTAAGTTCCTGTTTTTCCGCCAATGTTTCCGATGAAATCAGACCCGTATATCCTACAATATGTGAAAAATATTCGCTGTCATAATAGACGCGGTTCATTTCCGTAGAAACTTCGACCCCCGGCAAATCTACAGAGCTTTCTTTAATGGCGGCCACCGTTTTCTCGCAAACATTGGAACTCAATGTAATCGGTTCGTATTTGGAATAAGTATTCATTAAAAGGGCATAACGGACTGTCATAATGCGAATCGCTTCCTCGTCCGAATAGTTTTCTTCATCGGAAAAGAAATTAATCGTATTGACGCCATTTTCGGTACGGATATAACGAAATAACTGTTCCGCCGTCATCTGTTTCTGCTCTTCCGTCAGCTTCTTTACAGATGTACAAAAGAATATGTCTCTTTTAAAACGCAATTCTGCCGCATGATTTACATTGTATTTGAATTTCCCTTTCGAAGTCCTTGTAATCGGAAAATCCAAATCCAGTTTATCCCCGTTTTTCTCTATCAATTGAATGCATTTGGCAATCATCGTATTCTTGTCCACATTTTTTTTCAATTCACCGGAATCTTCCAGCGTAATCGAATATCTCTGTTCGTTCGTAACTAATAACTTTCCGTTGCAGTCGTATATTTTCCCCCGCGCACTCTTTATCGTTTTAATTTTCTGCTTCTGCAGCGATGCTTCTTTATCATAAGTCTCACCCCGTATAATCTGGAGGTAGAACATGCGTCCAATCAAGATGCTGAACAATAAAATATAAGTGAGAACCACCGCAAAAAAGCGGGATTTAACAACATTTTTTATTGTTTCCGTGATACTGTCAAACATCTTATGCCTCCTCTCTGTTTTCTGTTATTTTACTTTCTACCAAAAGAATCAGGCGGTAGAATAAAATACCAACTAATGTCGTATAAAGTATTTCCGGTAAAAACTTATGAATAAAATAGAAAATAAAATGTACTCTTCCTCTCATTAAAAACTCAGTTACATAATAGTACAGGCAGTATACTAAGTCCCCTGCCGCTATGAGAACGGTAGGAAGCAGCAGGCTGTCGGTAAAATATAATTTCCGGCAGAACCCTAAAACAAAACCGATTGTCATAAAAACAAATGCATACAGGCCAATCACGCCACCATACATCATATCCAGCGTTAGCCCGCAGATAAGTCCTATCCATATACCGGAAGTCCTTCCCCGGAGATAGCCGAAAGAAATTGTGACGACCAACAATAGATTTGGCACGGCATTTGCCAATTCGATTTCTTTAAAAACCGTCGTCTGCAGGAGAAGCGCCAATACAATAAATAGGAAAGCAGCTACTTTTTTTCTAATCATATTTCTTTATATCCTCAATTTCCGAATTATCCTTTAACTGTGTAATCACCAGTACATTTTCCAACTGGTCAAAATTGACGGTCGGCGTCAGATGGGCCGTTTTCGACTGCATCGCCTCGTCGCTCACAATATCCTTTACATATCCGACCGACAATCCCTGTAAAAATTTGTCGCTGACATGGGAAGTTACGACTTCATCCCCGTCTTTTATTTTGGCCGAATTGGAAATCATCTCGACATCAATATAGCCATGATAAATGCTCTCCATGTTTCCTTTTACCATACAAGTCTCGCCGGAAGCCTCAAACATGGAACTAACATTGCTCTTATCGTCAATAATCGCCCGAACTTTTGCATAAGAAGTGCCAACTTCCGAGACAATCCCCACCAGACCATTTCCAGAAATGACGTTCATATCTACCTGTATGCCGTCTTTTTTCCCCTTATCAATCGTAAATACATGAAACCAGTTATTGCCGTCGCGGCTAATTACACGAGCGGCTAGTTTCGGATAATCGGGATATTTCTTATCCAGTTTATAGAGGTTGCGGTAATTTTCTAATTCTTTGTTTTCACGGGCCAAAATCTTATTATCATAACTTAACTCGCTAATTCGCTGTTGAAGCTGTTCATTCTTTTCCAACAGGCTCTTTTTGCTGTGGAGCAAATCCTTCTTACCCGAAATATAGCGCCCCACTGTATTAATCCCTTTCTGCATCGGAGTGACGGCATCGCCAAGCGCTGTCTTTATTGTGGAAAAATGATTCGTAAATTTAAACGATAATAAAACCAAAATCACACATAACACCGACAGACAACAGTATAGTATCTTGGGATGTATCCAGTTTTTTTTCCTACGTCTTTTCATGATGACCTCCTAACACAAAATCAAATGGTAAGTTTTGCTAATTGCGGGTCCTCAATAATTGCTCCCAATCCCATTACTACCGTGCTCTCCGGTTCTTCACACAAATTCACCTTTAACCCGAGTTGGTCGTATACAAAACGTCCTAAATCCTTAATCCGGCTGGAACCTCCGGTAATATATACGCCGGATTTATAAATGTCGGATGAAATTTCCGGCGGCGTCCTTTCGAGAATGATTTTGACCGAATCGACAATTCCCTGAAATAGTTCCGCAAGTGCCTCATGCACTTCCTCACCGGAAATCGTTATCTCACTCGGCAGTCCGGTTACCAGATTACGTCCGCACACATCAATTGTCTCCGCATTGATATATGCTGCACCAATCGTCATCTTAATCTGTTCGGCCGTCTTCTCTCCGACAACAAAACTTTTATCTTTCTTTATTTTATTTATAATTGCTTCATCAAAACGATTGCCCCCAACCGGAATCAAGCGGCTGAGCACAATCCCCCCCAGTGACAGGACGGAAATCTCTGTTGTATTGGCTCCGATATCAAGAACGAGTGTTCCTGTCGATTTCGTAATATCCAAATTCATTCCCAACGCATCAGCTATCGGTTTTTCCACCACGTGTATTTTATGAGGTTTCAAGTTCGTATTCGTGATTAAGTCAAAGTAAGCGCGTTTTTCCACTTCCGTTATATCCGTGGGAACCGCTATATAATAATCGGCGCCCTTTAACTTGCGTTTCCCGTCCATCTCCAGAAAGAAGTAATCAATCATCGACTGCATATTGCCGATATCTGCGATTACGCCGTTTTTTACCGGATAAGAAACCCGGATGTTGGCCGGCGCCTTTTCATACATTTCATACGCCTCATTGCCGACGGCAAACGTGTGCGTCTTATTGTAAATGGCAATTACACTCTTTTCATGTAATATTACACCCTCACCATTTTTATAAAACTTGATTGAACTTGTACCAAAATCAATACCTATTGCTTTTCCTGCCATATCACTCTTCCTCTCGAATTCTTATATAATTCCTCTCTCTTTTAAACTAACATATCGGTTATCGCCGATGATAATATGGTCCGTCAACGGAATGCCTATCTCATCGGAAGCGGTTACCAATCGTTTTGTAACATCAATATCTTCCCGGCTCGGCATGGGATTGCCGGTAGGATGATTATGCAGTACGACATACTGCGCTGCGTCATGGAGCAGGGCAAGCCGCAATAACTCCCTTGGCTGTACCATAGACGATTGAATACTCCCTTTAAAAACTACCTGATGATAGAGAAGTCTTCCGCCGGTATCCATATACACGGCTACCAGTTGTTCCGTCTCCCAATTGCGCATATACTCCATAAAATAAGCCGCCAATTGTTGCGGGCGGCAAAAATGGGGAGCTTCACTCTTACATTCCCCTGCTAATCGTTTCGACAACTCCACCGCACACAAAATCTGAATTGCTTTTATCCGGCCGATACCTGAAATTTTCATCAAATCCCGTTGTGTCAGATGATGTAATCCCAGAAGTCCTTTGTAAGAGGGATGCAGTTGCAAAACTTCCATCGCCAGCGACAGGCATGTCCTCTCTCTTGTCCCTGATTTAATCAATACAGCAATTAGTTCTGCATTCGACAGTCTCTCTGCTCCCAATCTCTCACATTTTTCATAAGGCCGCTCTGAATTTGGCAATTCTTTCATTGTAAAATTATCTTTTTTCATTTAGGCTCTTGCGAAACCCAAATTTTACCTAAACAAAGTTATTTTACCATATTGCGATGAAAAAGTATACCTTATAACTAATTTTTTGTGTGAAATTTCTTTGTCTTTTTTACGATTTATGCGGTAATTCGACAAATCCACTATCGAGCATATTCTGCAATGTCTTTATCATACCCAATTTACCATGAGGCCATGTAATACCTCCCTGAAAATAAACGCTGTAAGGAGGCTCAATCGGTGCATCCGCACTTAATTCAATGGATGCTCCCTGATTAAAAGCGCCTGCCGCCATAATAACATCACTGTGATATCCCGGCATAGCATACGGCTCAGGCATAACATAAGAATCAACCGGAGCCGCCTGCTGAATCCCCTGACAAAAAGCAATCACTCGTTCCGGATTCCCAAAAGCAATTGCCTGAATAATGTCGTTTCTTTCCTCCCTGCCGGACGGACTTGCAGTAAATCCCAGCTTTTCATACAAATTGGCAGCAAAAATTGCTGATTTTAACGCACTTGCCACTACTGTCGGCGCCAAAAACAGTCCCTGATAAAACGACGGATTCACTTGCAGGGAAGCTCCCACCTCTTTGCCTAACCCCGGCGCAGTCAATCGACAGGCAGCCAGTTCCACCAACTCTTTTTTGCCAACGATATATCCCCCGAGAGGAGCTAATCCGCCTCCGGGATTTTTAATCAGCGAGCCGACACATAAATCTGCGCCCACTTCGGATGGCTCTATGACATCTACAAACTCCCCGTAACAATTATCTACCATGCAAATGACATCCGGTTTGATTTTCTTAATAAAAGATATCAGCTCACCTATCTGCCGGACGGAAAACGTTTTTCTCATAGCATAGCCTTTGGAACGCTGTATCGTAACTAATCTCGTTTTTTCATGAAGCGCCTTGCGAATTCCCTCGTAATCAAATTCACTGTCTCCTACCAAATCAACCTGCCGGTACGATATATCAAATTCACGCAAAGAACCCTTTGTTTTGGTTCCATCTATTCCGATAATTCCCTCCAGCGTATCGTATGGTTTTCCTACCGGCGACAACAGCTCGTCGCCCGGCCGCAGAATGGCGGATAGGGCAATCGTGAGGGCGTGTGTACCGCAAGTAATCTGCGAGCGCACCAGTGCGTCCTCCGTATGAAAAATATCTGCATAGACGGATTCCAATGTATCCCTGCCGATGTCGTTATATCCATATCCGGTAGAGCCCCATAAATGACTTTCACTGACCCTGTTTTTCTGCATCGCATGAATGACTTTCAGTTGATTATATTCGGCCGTCGAATCAATCGCCGCAAAGCGGTTTTCTATTTCTGCCAGCACCTCGTTGGAAAAGGCGAGCACTTCTTTGCTGATACCGAATTTTTCGTACATATTTTCCATTGTCATCGTATGACACCTCTTTCTCCTGCTAACTGCATAATCGCTTCCACAAGCCGGCTAACGGAAGCGTAAGTTCCCTTATCCAGTATGGTCACATCGCGCTCCCTGCGAAACCATGTCATCTGCCGCTTGGCAAAATGCCTTGTATCCCGCTTCAGACGGTATACGGCTTCCTCCAGACTGCACTGATTCTCCAGATACGGAACTAATTCCTTATACCCCAACCCCTGCATGGATACTAAATCTTTATGAAATCCCTGCCGCAAAAGAGAGCTGACTTCGTCCACGAGCCCCTCTTCTATCATCGCGTCTACCCGCCGGTTAATTTTTTCATAGAGCTCCGCCCTCTCCAGCGACAGGACGATATACAAAAACCGATACGGTGATTCTTTCTGTCTCTCCGTATCGTTGTGTACAGAAAATTTTTCACCGGTAAAATGATAATATTCTAATGCGCGTATGACACGTTTTACATTGTTCGGATGTATGGCTTCCGCCGATTCGGCGTCGACTTTCCGCAAACAGTCATGAAGAGCATTGACGCCGTGTTCTTTCGCAAAAGCGGACATCTCCTCCCGATAGCCATCCTGCTTTTGATTCTCCGTAAAACAGATATCATACAGGACGGATTGAATATAAAATCCCGTCCCCCCCACAAGTATTGGAACCTTCCCCTTGGCATAAATATCTTTCATATATGTCTTCGCGCGTTTCTGAAAAATCATTACGTTAAATTCCTCGTCCGGTTCAAACTCATCTACCAGATAATGAGGAATCCCCTGTTTTTGTTCCTCTCTTATCTTTGCCGTTCCGATATCCATTCCCCGATATACCTGCATCGAATCGGCGGATATAATTTCCCCGCCAACTGCTTTTGCCAGTTGTATCGAAGTTTCTGTCTTCCCCACAGCAGTAGGGCCGGTCAAAATGATTAACGGTTTCTTTTCCATCGCAATACTCCTGTTACACTATTCTCTTAAATTTCTTTTCTAATTCATGCTTACTCATGGTAATCGTCGTCGGTCTGCCATGAGGACAATGATACGGCTGCTCCATTTGCAGCATTTGCGTTATCAGTTCTTTTGCCTCCGCAAAGGAAAGTAACTGCTTTCCCTTGACCGCAGCTTTACAAGCTATTGTCGCACAATGGGAAAGAACAAGTTCCGGTTCAGATATGCTGTTTTTTTCCATCATTCCGTCAATCATTTCCAAAAATAAATCTTTGGAGGCAAGCGAGAGAAAATCGGCCGGAACACCGGTAATAAGATATTCCTTATCCCCAAACTCCTCAAAGCGAAAACCGATTTTTTCGAATATCTGCTGATTCTCCTGTAAAACCCCCATTTCCCTTCCGGATAGGGAAACTACAATCGGAGCGGCCAATTCCTGCGTCATGCCTTGCTTTTCGTGGAGCTGCGCCATCAGTTTCTCATATAAAACTTTCTCGTGAGCCGCATGCTGGTCTATCATCAAAAGTTCCTCTTCGTATTCAATGAGCCAGTATGTTCCAAAAACCTGACCTATCATCCGAAACTGCGGGGCATCCGGCACGACCCCTTCTTCTTTCGAAAAATCCATCTGTTGAAAACTTTCGCGGACAAAGGAAGCCTTTGACGCTGCGGAAAAAGGCGCTTCCCGCTGCTCCGGAGAAGGGATTGCCGTTTCCTGCCCAACCGCCTGCTTCGCCGCTCTCTCCTGTTCCTGCCGTTCCTTTTCAAATGGCTCTGGATGCCGCTCCTCCCTCTCTGGCACATGGGCCGACCCCTTTTTCTCCGAAAGGCTCACTTCCGGTATGAGATTATTTTCTTTCAGCGCACGGTAGAGAGTATCATAAAATAACTGATAGACTTCTCTCTGATTCGTAAAACGCACTTCCATTTTCGTCGGGTGGACGTTCACATCAATGACGGCGCTGTCAATGGACAACAGGAGGACAACAAACGGATAGCGGTGGCTCATCAGAAACTCTTTATAGGCTTCTTCCACAGCGCTGGCAATGACCGGACTCTTAATATACCGCCCATTGACGAAATAATTCATCATCAGCCGGTTTCCTCTGGACAAAACCGGTTTTCCGATAAACCCCGTCAATTTCATTCCATCTGCCTCTGCGCTTATAGGAATAATATTTTTTGTGACGTCCGCACCATATATATAGTAAATATTTGTCCTCACCTGTCCGTCTCCGGACGTCTGCAGCTTATTTCTGCCATCGGCAATATAAGTAAAGCGGATATCTGCATGCGCCAGTGAATACCGCTGAACCAATTCATGGATATAATTTCCCTCCGTCGTCGCCGATTTTAAAAATTTCTTTCTGGCAGGCGTATTATAGAACAGATTCCTGACGATAAATGTCGTTCCCGTCGGACATCCGACTTCTTCAAAAGCAACTTCTTCTCCTCCCTGCATCTCATAACGCGAGCCGGCCAGCGAGTCGCTCTCTTTCGTAATCAGCTCCACTTGCGCAACCGCGGCAATACTTGATAATGCCTCGCCGCGAAATCCCAAACTGCTCACGGCAAACAAATCTTCCATCGTCCGTATTTTGCTCGTCGCATGACGAAGAAAGGCCGTTCGTATTTCTTCTCTGCCAATCCCCGAACCATTGTCCGTCACACGGATAAAAGAAATGCCGCCCTCTTTAATTTCTACCGTAATTGCCGTTGCACCTGCATCTAAGGCATTCTCAACCAATTCTTTCACAACTGCCATCGGGCGCTCAATCACCTCGCCGGCAGCAATCTGATTTATTGTACTCTGGTCTAATACTCGTATCATAGATAGCCACTACCATCTTTCTTTTAACTGCTCCTGCCACTTATACACCAGATTCAAAGCATCAATCGGTGTTACATTGGCCAAATTAATGTCTCGAAGTTCAAACAAAATATCGTCGGTCTGATTGCCTCCCATCGCATCAAAAATCGACAACTGCGTCATCGCTGTTGCCTCCGTCGTTTTATCGGCAGGCAGTACCGCGCTGTTTCCTCCATCTTTCGTCTCCATATGGTCGGCAATCGCCCGGGCGCGCACCAATACCTCATCCGGCACGCCGGCCAATCGGGCAACCTGTATTCCATAACTTTTATCCGCGCCGCCTTTGACAATCTTTCTCAGGAATACGATATCTTCTCCGTCTTCCTTAACCGCAATGCAGTAGTTCTGAACACCGTCCAGTTTGCCCTCCAATTCCGTCAATTCATGGTAATGGGTGGCAAACAAAGTTTTGGCTCCGATTTTTTTCTTGTCTACAATATGCTCAACCACTGACCATGCAATGCTCAAGCCATCAAAAGTACTTGTCCCCCGCCCGATTTCATCCAAAATAATTAGGCTGTCCTTTGTCGCGTTGTGCAAAATAGTTGCCACTTCCGTCATCTCTACCATGAAAGTGCTCTGCCCACTGGCCAAATCATCCGACGCCCCCACACGGGTAAAAATGCGGTCTGTCAATGATAAATCGGCGCTTTCAGCCGGAACAAAACTGCCTATCTGCGCCAGTAAGACAATCAATGCGGTCTGCCGCATATAAGTAGATTTCCCCGCCATATTGGGACCGGTTATAATGACGACGCGGTGCGTATCATCATCCAGAAAAGTGTCATTGGCAATGAACATATTGTGCTCCATCATCTTCTCAATGACAGGGTGCCTGCCATCCTTGATAGATATTATTCCCCTATGGTTAATCTGTGGACGGACGTAATGATTGCGCTCTGCCACATAGGCTAAAGATGCCAGCATATCTATCATGGCAATGACGGATGCCGATTTCTGTATCCGGTCCATCTGCTCAAAAATGGTATTTCTCAATTCGCAAAAGACGGCATATTCCAAACTATACAAACGGTCTTCCGCACCTAAAATCGTATCTTCCATCTCTTTTAACTCGGGTGTTGTATAACGCTCCGCATTGGTTAAGGTTTGCTTTCTCAGCCAATTTTCCGGAACGAGATGAACAAAAGATTTTGTCACTTCCAGATAATATCCAAATACTTTGTTGTATTTAATTCTCAGATTTTTAATTCCGGTCTTTTCTTTTTCCCTCTTTTCCAGTTCTGCCAGCCAGTCTTTGCCTTCTGTTTTGGCCTTGCGCAGACGGTCAATCTCTTCGTGATAACCGTTCTTAAAAATCCCGCCCTCGCGCAAGGCAATCGGCGGTTCTTCTTCTATCGCATCGTGAATCATCTGATATACGTCTTCCAAAGCATCCAGATTGTGATATAATTCCTGAAATAACTCCGCTTTAAAATTCCCACACAAAAAACGAATATGGGGAAGCATTTCCAACGAGGATTCTAACGCAATCATATCTCTCGGATTTACTGTCTTATAACTGATTTTACTGAGTAACCGCTCCAAATCATAAATGGGATTCAAATATTCCCGCAGTTCTTCCCTTGTCACGGCGTTTTCATTTAACTCTTCAATCGCGTCGTACCGTGCCGTTATCTGCTGTTCGTCAATCAACGGCTGTTCAAGACAGGAACGCAGCTTTCTGGCTCCCATCGCCGTTTTTGTCTTGTCAAGAACCCATAAAAGAGAACCTCTTTTTTGTTTTTCCCGCAACGTTTCCACCAGTTCCAGATTACGCCTTGTATTCCGGTCTAACAACATATACCTGCCCGTATGATACGGCAGCAGATGGGAAATATGCGCGAGCGAGCATTTTTGTGTTTCCTCCAGATATTGCATGACGCATCCTGCGGCCGTCACTCCCAGAGGATATTCTTCCAGTCCCATTCCCTCCAATGTTTTTACATGAAAATGACGGCATAGGGCGCGCCTGCCCTCTTCTTCATCAAAATAACGCGGCTCCAGTGCGGAAATAACGATGCCGAGACGCTCGCTTAAATCCGTCAAATCCGCTCCGCTTATGTAAAAGGTGTCGTTACAGATAATTTCTGCCGGCATATATTTATTGATTTCATCCAACAGCTTTCCGAGCGTATCTACTTCCGTCAATAAATATTCTCCCGTTGTAACATCTACGACCGAAATACCAAAACTCTGATTTATGGCGACAATTCCCATCAGATAATTATTTCTCGTCTCGTCGAGCGAAGATGTAAAACAGTTTGTTCCGGGGGTGACAATCTGCGTCACTTCCCGCTTTACAAGCCCCTTTGCCTGCTTCGGGTCTTCGACCTGTTCGCAAATGGCAACTTTATATCCCTTTTCCACTAAGCGGTTAATATATCCCTCCGCAGAATGAAACGGGACACCACACATGGGTGCCCGTTCTTTCAGACCGCAGCTTTTACCGGTCAGAGTGATATCGAGTTCTTTGGTGACGCAAAGCGCATCATCAAAAAACATCTCATAAAAATCACCCAGACGGTAAAATAATATACAGTCTTTGTATTGTTCTTTCGTTTCCATGTATTGTTTCATCATGGGTGTTAGTTGTTCCATCCGTTTGTATACCTCTTTCTGTTCTTTTAAAACAGCCGGAAAACACAGTACTATCTTAATTGTTGCCGGAATTTGCATCGGCCGTCGGTTCCTGCGTCGGCTCTTTTGTCGGCTCTTTTGTCGGTTCCTGCGTTGGCTCCTTTGTCGGTGCTTCCGTCGGCACTTCTGTCGGCGCTTCTGTCGGTTGCGGCGTTTCCGGTCTCGGTGTCTTTGTCGGCTTTGGCGTCTTTGTCGGTTTCGGCTTTTTCGTCGGCTTTGGTGTCTTTGTCGGAACAGGCGTCTTCGTGTGCGTCGCTTCTGTTGGACGCGGCGTAACGGTCTCAATCGGCCTTGGTTTTTCTGTCGACAGATACATTGCATTGATATATCCTGTCGTACCGTTATACTCTACTTCCATCCATTCCTTTTTGTATAATTTATTAAACTTTAACTTCATCCCTAATGGAACTTTGGCAACGACCGCCGCTGTCAGCGAAGGTTCTGCGCGCATATTTACCGTCGCAGTCGTATATCCCTCTGTTGCCGTGGCGAGGTCATCATCAATATCCTGACCCCAATCCTCTTCGTTTTCAACCATGTTACCATCCGGCGTAGACGTCGGCTCCGGAGACTCCCTCACTGTCAGGGCGCCGTCGGTAACGGAGGAAGCATTTGCCTCCTCGTCGGTAATGACGTCGTTGTCAAGATAAGTAAATGATACATAATATCCAATCCCAATTACTAATGCCAAGGAAAGTATTACGCTGATTCCAAACATTGTTGTCTCAAATACCCGATGTTCAGAACTTAACATTTTGGCAAAAAACCCTTTTTTTTCTTTCTTCATTCCTATTTTACACTCCCTTACAGATAATATCTTTGTCTATTATAACCATTTTGTCAAGATTTGTCTATTAAAACTATCAAAAATTAGATTTATCTCAATTGCGATAAATCATTCCCAAAACCAAGCGAACATTTGTTTGACAAACAAACGTGTTTGTGTTACATTAATAATAGTAGCATAAATACAACAATTTTAGGAGGTTTTCATTTATGGGCAGAGATACCATTTCAAAAAAACAAACAGAAATTTTAGAATATATTAAAAATCAAATTTTAGATAAAGGATATCCGCCGGCAGTTCGTGAGATATGCGCTGCCGTTCATCTGAAGTCGACATCTTCCGTCCATTCTCACTTGGAAACATTAGAAAAATTAGGATATATTCGGCGCGACCCGACGAAGCCGCGCGCTATTGAAATTGTGGACGACGAGTTCAATTTATCACGCCGTGAATTGCGCAATATCCCTCTGCTCGGTAATGTGGCAGCAGGACAACCATTGTTTGCTGAACAAAACATCGAGAGTTATTTCCCTATGTTATCGGACGAACTCCCTGACGGCAACCTGTTTATGCTCAACGTTCGCGGTGAAAGTATGATAAACGCAGGAATTTTCGATGGAGATAAAATTATCGTTCAACAGACCGAAACAGCAAAAAATGGAGATATCGTAGTAGCTTTAGTAGAAGAAGCCGCCACAGTAAAGACATACTACAAAGAAAACGGCCACTTCCGGCTCCAACCGGAAAATGATACGATGGAGCCAATCTATGTAAATGAAGTCATTATACTAGGTAAAGTAGTCGGTTTATTCCGTTTCTTCTAGGAAATCGTGTAAACGTATAATAAAGACAGAAAGACCGATGATTGAACGGTACTTTCTGTCTTTTATATACCTCATATTTAAGTAAAATCTCATAACTCTTCCCGCATAACCGCCTTGCCATCTTTCCAGATTCTTTCCAAATCATAAAACAGACGGTCTTCTTTCGAAAAGACGTGGACAATAACGTCGCCGTAGTCCATTAAAACCCACGATGACTTCTTATTCCCCTCAATTCGCTTGCTGTTATACCCCGCCATTGTCAGCTTTTCGTCTACAAAATCAATCATGGCGTTGAGTTGGTTTTGATTACGCCCGCTGGCAATAATCAGATAATCGGCAATCACTGAAATTTCATCGATTTTTATTATCTCAATATCTTCACCCAGTTTTTCTTCCAGCGCATCATAGGCAATCTTTACTATCTCATTGGCGTTTTTTTCCATTATCTTCCTCTTTTCTACTCATTAAATGAATCAATTATTTTTTGTTATTTGTCTTGTCTTTATAATAACTATATGTCTGAAAGGTCAGCTCATCTATCGGTATATTCGTCCTCTGCAAATAGTTCACGGTATTTTCCAAAGTCATAAACAACCCCCGTTCCAAATCACGGAAAGACTGTTTTCTTACTTCCGGCAGCGTATAGGGCTTACAATCGAGCTTCCTTCCCGGCTCAATATAATCCGCCACATAGAGGATTTTTTCCAATGTCGTCATCTTCGGTTTTCCGGTTGTATGACAGGCAATCGCCGAACATATTTCGTCTTTCATACCATATCTCTGTTTTGCCAGATAAGCTCCCAATTTACCGTGAACCAGCGCCGGATTCTCCCGTTCGCATTGTGTTAAAATAACACCGTATTTATCACAAAGGTTAAGCATCTCGTTAGCCGTCAGATATTTTGCACAATCATGCAAAAGTCCTGCCTTTCTGGCTTTTTTTACTTCTTCCTCCCCCTCCATAAAGCAGGCGGCAAGATTAGCAGCCGTATATGCAACTCCTAACGTATGCAGATACCGCTCCGGACGAAGCGTCGCCGCCAAATCGGCAAGCAGTTCTTTTTCTTTCTTGGAAAAAGAATGAAAATCCGCTCCATATAACCTATGAATCCCAATATAGCGGAGTACTTTTTCCGGCACATATCCCGCCACCGATTCATGCCGCAGCAGTCTCCCGCGAATTTCTGCAGAAGAAATCGAGACCGTTGGCATACACACCGGCAAAAAATCACCATGAAACTGCTCTGACAATTCCTGACAGCGATGCACCAGCTCCTCCTCCGACATCGTTCCGCGCGAAACGGCTAACACGGTACAAAGACGGACAATTTCCTGCGGGCAGAACCACTTATCAAAATCTTTCAGCGAGTCACCTCCGAGAATGAAATAAAACTTTGTCTGAGGATATTCCTCTACACATTGCGCCAATGTCTCGCACGTATACGTTGTTCCCTTGCGCTTCAGCTCCATATCAGATAGAGAAAACGGCCCGATATCATCTATCGCAAACTGTACCATGCGACAGCGGTGTTCTTCTGAAACAATCTCGTCCTCACTCTTATGCGGCGGTTTCTTCAACGGCATAAACCAGACTTCATCTAGTTGAAACTGTTCGCAGGCAGCCTGTGCCATCATCAGATGGGCATTGTGAATCGGATTAAAAGTACCTCCCATAATACCAATCTTTTTCATAACCATCACTCCTTCGCCTGTTTTGCCTTTGGCAGCTCAATGCCATCTTTTTTCTTACTGTTGTGACGATACAGAACGATTTTCCGTCCAATCACCTGCACTACCTCGGCATGCGTACGCTCTGCCAGAAGAATGGCGATTTCTTTTGGATTTGCGACACAATTTTTCAACACATGAATCTTAATTAACTCTCTTGCTTCCAATGCTTCGTCTACAGACTTCGTAAGTTCAGGAGTTACTACTGATTTCCCAATCTGTAATATCGAGTCCATAGTCATTGCCAAGCTTTTCAAATAGGCTCGTTGTTTACTTGTCATAATAATTCCTCATTTCTGAGCGATTTTTCACGCTAGTTCCTCTCGCTTTATTTGTAATAATCAAATTGCCAGCCATACATCTTCACGGTATCGCCCTCTTCGATGCCAAGTTCCTCTAACTGCTCTAAAATTCCATTAGTCTTTAAGAATTTCTGGAAGAACTCAAATCCTTTCTCCGAATCCAAATTCGTATACCCAAGCATTCTCTCAATACGGGGCCCCTCTACAATATAAAGCCCGTCCTCCTCGTCGCTTTTTGTTACCGTGAACGGTTCATTGGAGAAATCCGGCATTTGCACCATATATTCTTTTTCGAATATAATTTTATCTTCTTCTGCCTCCGCTAAAAGCTGTTTTGTATAGTAGAGAAGTTCCTTTACTCCCTGTCCACTGACGGCAGAAATAGGGAAAACCCGCATTCCTTTCGGCTCAAATTCCTCTTTTATGGCTGCCAGTACCGTCTCCCCCTGTTCCGTATAAGGCGATTGACCCCCTCCGGAAAAGCAGTCAATCTTATTGGCGGCAATTACCTGTGGGCGGGCAGCTATTTGTGGGTTATAGGCTTCCAGTTCCTTTTGTATTGTTTTTATATCCTCCAGTGGGTCACGTCCCTCCGTCGAAGCAGCATCCACCATATGAATCAACACACGGGTTCTCTCAATATGGCGCAAAAATTCATGCCCCAGACCGACTCCCTCCGAGGCGCCCTCAATCAAACCGGGAATATCGGCAATGACAAATCCATCTGCGCCATCCAAATCCACTACGCCCAAATTCGGATTCAGCGTTGTAAAAGGATAATTTGCAATCTTGGGCTGTGCATTGGTTACGCGGGAAAGAAAAGTAGATTTCCCTGCATTAGGAAAGCCGACTAAACCGACATCAGCTATCACTTTCAATTCTAACTGCACTTCAAGCTCAATTCCCGGTTTGCCCGGCTGCGCATATTTAGGAACCTGCATTGTCGGAGTCGCATAGTGTTGATTCCCTTTGCCTCCCCGACCGCCTTGCAAGACAACTTCCCTCTTATTATCATAAGACATATCGGTAATAATCTGTCCCGTCTCTGCCTCACGGATAATTGTTCCTGCCGGAACTTTGACAATCTTATCTTCGCCGTCTGCGCCGTGACAGCGTTTCTTTCCGCCCGGTTGACCGTCTCCGGCAAAATAATTGCGAATATGGCGAAATTCATTCAACGTATTGAGTCCCGAATCCACTTCAAAAATGAGGTCGCCGCCGCGACCGCCATCTCCGCCGTCCGGCCCGCCGTTCGCCACATATTTTTCCCGACGAAAGCTGACGTGACCGTCGCCTCCCTTACCGGAGCGTATTTTTATTTTCGCTCTATCTGCAAACATACCCTGTCCTTTCTAAAATATAAGGGCTGCACAAGGCAGCCCTGACTTATCTCTTTGATTTAGCAGGGGGCAGAAAACTTCTCCCCCAACATAAGAATATCCAAAGATTATTTGCTCTCTACCGGATATACGGAAGCCTGTTTCTTATCTCTTCCTTTTCTCTCGAAACGAAGAACACCGTCTACCAAAGCATACAGTGTATCGTCTCCGCCTTTACCAACGTTTACACCCGGATGAATCTTAGTTCCACGCTGTCTGTAAAGAATATTTCCGGCCAAAACAAACTGTCCGTCTGCTCTCTTCGCTCCCAGTCTCTTCGACTCGGAATCTCTGCCGTTCTTAGTTGAACCCATTCCCTTTTTATGAGCAAACATTTGAAGGTTCATTTGAATCATGGTTTTTTCCTCCTAACGATTTCTACTGTCACATACTGCTTCCCATACGATTCTGAAATGCCATTTAAACCAATTACCATTGACTGCAACAGTAATTGAGCCTCTTCCGATGATTTCCCTTTAACACAAAAATCCAACATTCCGCGTTCCTCTTCGCATTCCAGAGAATATACATCATCTGTCAGTTCTTCAATTGAATTGACACAATTAATGGCTAATGCAGAAACAGCAGAACAAATAATATCTAATCCATATTGCGAATATTCTGCATGTCCCTCAATATGAAAAGCGGTTATGTTCTCTTCCTGCTTTTCTACCCTGACCTGTATCATAAACAATCACTTCATACTATTATGCATTGATTTTATCAATCTTTACCTGCGTGTACGGCTGTCTATGACCATTCTTTTTATGGTATCCGGTCTTTCTCTTGTATCGGTAAACAATCACTTTCTTCTCTTTTCCCTCAGCTACTACCGTTGCTTTTACGGAAGCTCCTTCTACCGTCGGCGTACCAACTTTCACTTCCTTATCACCAACTAAAAGTACCTGTTCAAACGTCACCTCAGAGCCGGCCTCGGCGCCAAGTTTCTCAACTTTAATGACGTCGCCCTCCTGAACTTTATACTGTTTACCACCGGTTGCTATAATTGCGTACATATAGCACCTCCTAATAAATTTACTCGCCAACTACGGCGTCCGCCCCGCATAAAGGCAGAACTATAACCTCGTTGTGCGGCATACTGGAATAGTATAGCATTGCTACTTCCCAAATGTCAAGCAATTTATGGAATTAAATCCTTTTATAACTGGAAGAAGTTCATATCCTTTTCCAAATCAGTCGCCATTGCTTTCAACGTATCTGCCTTATCTGCCAATACTCCCATTGCTCCATTCAGCTCGGTCATAGCAGCCATTGTTTCCTCCGTAGCCGCCACATTTTGTTCGGATACCGCTGACAAATTCTGAATTACATCCGTCACTTTCTCGCGCGCCAAATCACAATTATCCGTGTCCTTCTGAATCACGCAAATTTCGTCTCTGGAAGTTTGAATACCTTTGCTAACGCCATTAAACTTCTCTTTTGTATCCTGCAGTCTTTCCTGTTGTTCAGAAATGATTTCCTGCATCTGATTCATAGCGTCGACGGTATTTTGCGACTCTCTGGCAAGATTTTGAATGACCTGTTCAATCGATGCTGCGGAACTGTTCGATTCTTCTGCCAGCTTTTGTATCTCCGAAGCCACTACGGCAAATCCTTTTCCACTCTCTCCTGCTCGTGCGGCCTCGATGCTGGCGTTCAGGGAAAGCAGGTTCGTTTCTTCCGCAATCGAAGAAATCATAATAATGGCTTCCTGTATTTTTGTCACAGATTCGTCCGTCAGTTTTACCTGTCTTTCGATTCGTTTTACCGCCTCGTATGTACGGTCGCTGGATTCACTCAACTCCGTAATAATCAAATCGGCTTCCGTCTTTGCCTGTTCCATCTTTTCCGATGTATCATTTAATGTATCTACTTTATTAACAATCTGTGAAATGGAATTTCCCATCTCACTCACATTCATTGTTGCATTTTCAATATCCTCGGCCTGAGACACGGCGCCTTGTGAAATATCATCCATCGCATGGCTGATTTCATCAACCGTTGAATTTGTCTGCCTTGCCAAATCATTCATTTCCTGTCCGGAGGAAGAAAGCATATCCGAAGACTGTTTCAAATTCCCGATAATCATACGCAGCTCTTCCATCAAAGACTGAAGCGCATTTCCCATGACTCCGAGTTCGTCCTTTCGTTTTATAATTTTCTCGTCTACCTGTACTCGAAGGTCTCCGTGGGATAACGAGTCAAGCATGATGCCTGTCTTTTGTACTGCTTTCCCTATTTTGTTGGCGATAAACAAAACGACAACGGCGGCAATCAAAAATAAAAAGAGAGCAATTCCGCATACTCCAATGACTTTATAGCGAATGGTAGAATCCACTTTCGCCGTCGGCTTTCCAGCAAATATCATCCCAACAACAGAGCCGTCGCCATTTTTTATCGGAATGTAATAGGCATAATATTTACTATCGTTAATTGTCAGATTAGTAGCAGAATACTCTCTTCCGTTTTGAATAACCTCTGTCGTCACTTCTTCCGACGCTTTTGTACCTAAAATCCGTTTTCCCGTTTCGGCGTCAAACAGCGAAGTGGCTCTTCTTGTATCACCGAAAAACAGCGTAATCTCCACATCAGAATATTTAGCAAAACTATCGATAAGTTTTTCATCCTCTGTCGCATTAAAGGAACCTTTCATCAACATATCGCCATTCAGCGAATAATCGCCGTCATCCAATGCATCATAGGCAGCGCTCACACTGTAGCAGACATCTTTTAAGCCCGCCAAAGATTCTTCCTCAAGACCGGAACTCATCGAATTAATCGCATAAATTGTAATAATCCCGGTCAAAATAAGCATAGAAACAAGCGTCAACGCTAAAATCTGTAACCGAATTGTTAATCTTATCTTCTTTTTATTCATATTCTCCTCCATTCTGAAACATCTTATTCCTTTTTCCTTTGGATATACAATATATCATATCACTATTAAAGAAAAAAATCAATTCCCAAAAGATTCCCATAAAGGCGCTCTTGTTTTCATCCTTGTAATCTCAGCCAAACCAAGTTTTGTTATGTCAATCAGAGATGTTCTTGTCTTATCCTTTTGCAGTTCTCCCTGCAGCAAATCAAATAATTGCCGCTCGTTTTGCTTGTTTTTCATATCAATGAAATCTACTAAAATAATGCCTGAAATGTTGCGAACCCGAATCTGTCTTGCCACCTCTTTTGCCGCCTCGCAATTAATCTTAAAAAAAGTAGTCTCCCTGCTTCTCTTACCGTCTATCGCCTTGCCGGTGTTGACATCAATCACCGTCAGCGCCTCGGTCGGCTCGATTACCAGATTGCCACCGCTTTTGAGCCATACACGTTTCTCTGATACTTTCTGAAGCTTTGTTCCTATGCCAAGAAGCTTTTCCAGAGGATAGGAAGAATCCTCGTAAAACTGAACTTTATCCACTCCCTGTGCCTGCAAATCGTCGTATACGGTACGGATATCGGTAATAATGCGGTCATATTCTTCCTGCCGGCAGCTACGGATATATGGCATATAAAAAGGGTCTGCCTTACGGAGCCGGGAGAAACAAACCCGATACCGGCTATGCTCCATCATGGAATGCAGCTCTCCCACCAGGCGTTCGCATTCTTCCCGAATCACTGCCAAACCGGCCTCTGCGGCATTCGTCCGCAATACGATTCCGTACTCTTCTTCTGAAAATTCCTCCAGCAAAGGCTGCAGACGCTTTTTCTCTTCCTCTCCTATCTTTTTCGATATCTGTTTACTGCTGTTTTGTGTTGTCACGACGCAATAATAACCGACCAGCTCAATGGCCTGTGTGACGACCGGCTGTTTTGTCTTCACTGCCGCTTTTTTCACCTGAACAACCAAATCGTCGCCGACACGTATTTTCTTTCCCGCACATTCCGTCTCCGGCATATAGCAGATAACGCCCTCTTTGATTTCAACAAAGACAGCGCGGATATTTTGCACAATATTCTGCACGCGCCCCACATAAATATCGCCCACTTGCGGCGCTTCTTCCTGATGCCGTTCTCCGACTACAAGGTCGTATAGTCTATTTTCGCTCTGATAAAACAAAATGGGGCGGTCTCTGTATTGCGTAATAACAATTTCGTTGCGGCCGTTCACATTCATGCGCCCCCTTTCTCTTTGACTTCCGAAAAATACATCTGCAGCCGGTGTACCTGTAACATATGGGCAGGAAGTTCCCAACCGCAGAAACGGCAGAAAGCGTCGATTACCAACTCCGGTTTTATATTTTCGGCGCTGCCGCTTGTCAACTGCATATAAATTGCCTCTCCCTCATATTGACAGTGTAGGACGCCATAATCTTCTCCCGTCTTCCCTGAAAATTCAGACAGGGAAAACGCATCTGCCAGAATATTCCCGCGAATATCCATTTCCCTTTCTGTCTTTTTTGTCTTCTTCGTAACATAAACATGCGGCTGTTCCATAAAGGAAAGCCATTGTTCCCGATAGTCTGCCGGCCAGATGCCTTTTTCTTTCTCAACTACCATATAATCCGCACGGCGCAGAAGCGACATAGAATTTTTAAATCCCTCCGGCATAATTTCAATTTGCGTCACAAAAATCTCATCCGTCATATATTGGTTCAGATATTCCGCCAGTTGTCGTAAGGACTTATCTTCCGGCAGCGTATGAAACTCCACGTCAATATACTCGCCGTCGCTCGTCACACCGACGCCGAGCGGCGAGGCAAAACTCATCAACTGGTGGGGACTGTATCCTTTCGAGTACGCCACATCCATCTTCGCGCGGCGCAGCGCTTTCTGAAAGAAACGCATACAATCCAGATGTCCAATAAACTTAAGGGAACCTGTCTTCGTAAATCTCATCCGTACTTTCATGCCAGCACCTCGCTTTCCTTTCCGTCATCTTCCGGTACAGCCGCACACTCTGCTGCTTTCCTGTCGGAAACGCATATTCCGGTATTCCACTTGGCTGCGCCGCAGCCACTACACTGCACACGGCAGTTCGGCGTCACTTTGCCGGCTTTCGCCTTTTCGTATTCACGCCACAAAAATTTCCTGCTGACACCAATATCAATAAAATCCCAAGGGAAAATTTCGTCTCTGCCACGCTCCCGATAATTATAGAAATATCTGTCAACCCCGTTCGCATCCAATACTTCATTCCAAATCTGCGGCTGGAACCAGTCTGTCCATGCGTCAAAGAGACATCCCCGCCGATACGCCTCCTCAATAACCGGAGCCAGACGGCGGTCGCCTCTGGCAAAAATGCCCTCTAATTCCGAAGTCACGGCATCGTGGCACTGATATTTAATGGAGCGCTGGTTCACCTGTTCGCGCACTTTCCCTTTCAGATATTTTCTCTTATTTTCAAAATATTCCGCCGTCTGCATCGGGGCCCACTGGAACGGCGTAAACGGTTTGGGAACAAAAAACGACGTACTGGCAGTAATCTCCGGCCTGCCCTGACGCTCTTCTTTCGGCAACTCAAAATAGGCAGCGGCAATCGTATTTGCCAATTCCGCTATTGCCGCAATATCCGCATCCTCCTCTTCCGGTAAACCAAGCATAAAATACAGTTTAACCCGTTTCCATCCTCCCTCAAAAGCCTCTCTGGCCCCCTTGATAATTATCTCTTCGGTCAGGCCTTTATTAATCACATCACGCATCCTCTGTGAGCCGGCCTCGGGAGCAAATGTCAGGCTGCTCTTACGCACATCCTGTACCTTACTCATAACATCCAGAGAAAAAGCGTCGATGCGCAGGGAAGGCAACGCCAGATTCAGCTTCCTCTGCTCCCCCTGCTCCATCAGATAATAGACCAGTTCCGGCAATTCCTTGTAATCGCTGGAGCTTAACGAGCTCAAGGTAATTTCCTCATAGCCCGTATTATCTAACATTTCCAGCGCGCGTTCTTTTAGAAATGCCAGACTCCTCGGACGAATGGGACGATAAATCATACCCGCCTGACAAAAACGGCAGCCGCGGATGCAGCCTCGCTGAATCTCCAGTACAACGCGGTCCTGCGTGGCGCGGATATAAGGAACTAACGGTTTCGACGGATAATAAGTATCGCTCAAATCGTCCACTACCTGTTTTTGCACCTGACTCGGCGCCTCTTCACAATTGGGTTTCATGGAAGCAATCGTTCCGTTCGTCTTATAAGAGACGTCATAGAGTTCCGGCACATAAATCCCCGGCACCTGCGCCGCACGTTTTAAAAACGTAAGCCGGTCTTCGCCATTCTCTCTTGCCGTGCGGTAGGCGTCTAACAATTCACGGTAAGCCGTCTCACCCTCTCCGATATAAAAGAGGTCAAAAAAGGGAGCAACTGGCTCCGGATTGTACGTGCAGGGGCCGCCGCCGATGACAATCGGGGAATCCCATGTACGTTCCGCGGCATATAACGGTATACCGGACAAATCAAGGATTTGTAAAATATTCGTATAGCACATCTCATACTGAATCGTAATGCCAAGAAAGTCAAAATCACGCACCGGCTGCTGGCTCTCAAGCGCAAACAGCGGTATCTCTTTCTCGCGCATTATTTTATCCATATCCGGCCACGGGGAATATACGCGCTCACAGTAGACATCATCCCAGCAATTGAACATATCGTATAGAATCTGAATACCAAGATGAGACATGCCTATCTCATAGACATCCGGAAAACACATACAGAAACGGATGTCTACCTCAGACAAATCTTTCTTTACCATATTAATTTCATTCCCTATATAACGGGCAGGTTTCTCAACCTGCATTAAAATATCGTCGCCGAGTGCTAATTTTCTCATGCTCTTGTTTATCCTCCGTCCTGCAGTAAATGATATTTCATCATTATACACAACTTGTTGATATACTGTCAAATACCTTGCCTCTTTTTTCGGATTATGATATATTGAAACAAGTAAATGAAAGCAAAGGAGGGACTTACCATGGGTTGGTGTCCAAAATGTAGAAATGAATATGTGGAGGGAATCACGGTGTGTCCGGATTGTAACATTGATTTGACGGATGAGTTACCGGCAGAAGAAAATGAAATGGAACCTGCCATTCTCGAACATGTCTCCCATGAACAAATCGGCGCCCAATGCGTTTTACTGTTACAACACCACGGTTTGCAAACGGCCGGATTAATGCCTGTCCAGGAAGATGATGAAACATATGAAGATGGCTTTTACGTTGTTGTAGCTTCTTTTGAGCGGGAAGCTGCCGCAATGGTGTACAAAGACTTTGATTCTTTAGAAGATATGGCACGGCAATACGCACCGGAAAATATACAGGAAATGGAAAAGGATATGTCCGACTTACAAGAGGAAGAGGCCAACATAATGTTTACCGAACTGCGTACCGAATCGAGCAGCGTCTATGTTAAGAAAAAGGATAAGTATACGGATTTAAAATTCAGCGGCATCTCCTTTATTATCTTCTCCCTTATAGGCGCCGGACTGCTGGCAGCTAATTATCTGGAATACATCAATATGTTTAATACCTTTTCTTCTCTTATTATGGCTATCGTATTCCTCATTTTCCTTTGTGTCGGCATAACATCTTTGCTGCGCGCCAAAAAAATGAAAAATTTAGTCTCACAGGAAGAGAAAGTAAGCGATGAAATTCTCCTCTGGATAGAAGAAAACATTACGGATGAATGGATTCACACATTGGTTGACTCTGAAGAAAGCGATGAGAACAACTATTTCCATGCCCACGGCGCCATGTGCCAACGGGCTGCCGAACAATTTCCTCTTCTCAACGCCAACTACATCGACCAATTAATGGACGAGCGTTATAACGAATACTGCGAAAACAAACAAGAGGAAGAATAACTATTTCAGAAGATATTTGACAGGTTAGCCTGACGGCAGCAAACCGACTTGCTGCCATCAGGCTATTTCATTAAATTCATCTTACGGGCAAGCAGATACATTCTTCGTCCCATAGGGAAATCAAACATTTCCTCTTTTGTAAGTCCTTTCAGTAAAAGGAACATGACAAAGTAGACGACAACGGCGGCAGCTATGGAAAACATCGTACGGATAAGATTGGAACTTATCAGAAGGCCCAGTCCTCCATAGACGGCTACTGCGGCAACGGCCATCCACAACGCTGACGATAACGGCGCCAGAAATGTCTTTGTTATCTCCAGACGGAATGTTGGCACATATCTTTTTATAGCACGTAAATTCAGCCAAAATACAACCATAGGAAAGGTAATGTTTCCTATGAGCAGAGCGTATACACCAACATTCGTACCTATCAGAAAGAAAGCGACAATCCCCACATGGAGCAATAATGAAATGGCGGAGTGTATGACCGGAAGACGCATCTTATCTATACTTTGCAGCGCCCCGCCCGTTACGTTTGACAGTGCATAGAATACAATCGCACCGGCTCCTACGGTCATCATATGCCCCCCCAACACATAATTGGAAGAAGAAAACAACATTTTCACAATCGGCTGCCCTAAAACGGTAAGCCCCATCGCACACGGGATGGCAATAATCATATTAAATTTAATACCGGAATATATATTATATTTCCACTGCTCAACATCCTTTTCCGTATAAGCGGCCACTGCGCTCGGTATGAGCGATGACGCGATTGCCGTCGAGATGGCAATCGGCACGCTGCAGAGGAGACGGTATTTGGAGCTGTAAACGCCGACAAAACTTTTAATCGCCATCGGACTCATTCCCTGCATGCCGCAAATGGAGCCAAAGATTTTATAATCAATCAACCCGCTTATGTTATACACTGTCTGCGATAACACAATCGGCAGAATCGTCAACAGTAAAACTTTAAACAGATATCCGGAAGAGGCATAGTTGTTTGTGCGGTCTCTCTTTTCCAATCTGGCTTGTATCGGACGATACAGCCAATACACAAACAGCACGAGAAGCAATGCCGACGCGGCTCCCAGACAAGTTCCCAAAGTACCTCCGGCAGCTCCCCACGCCGCCTGCTGCAGATTGTCATGATTCCACTTCATAAACAGATAACTGGCAGCCACGCTCACAATGGCATTGATTATCTGCTCAATAATCTGTGAAACAGCCGTCGGTATCATCGTTCGTTTTCCCTGAAAAAATCCCCGATAAACTCCCAACAGGGCAACAATAAAAATGGTAGGCGCCAATACCCGCAGAGGAATCTGCACTCCGGAATATTCCGGATAAATCGTTCGTTCAATGACTCCCGCCCCGAAAAATATAAATAATCCGAAACCTCCACCGGAAAAGATAGCAAAACGCAACGCAACCGAGAGTGTCTTTCCTGTATTTCTGTGTTCATGATTCGCCTGCTGTGCTGATATAATCTTGGACAGGGCAAGCGGAAGACTATAAGAGGAAATTATGAGAATTAAATCATAAATTTCAAATGCCACCGCATAGATACCATTTCCCTCTTCTCCTAAAATATTGGACATGGGAATACGGTACACCATGCCAATAATTCGCACGACAAGAGAGGCAATTGCAAGTATGCCGCCCTGCTTCAGAAAATCTGCGCTTCTTTTTTCATTCTTTGTGCCCAATGGATGTTTCATCCTTTCACTTAATTAAATTCTTTCGATTCTTTGGATAAACTGCTATATACGTTTTACCGGGATTTACCGTCAGCAGATTACCGGTATCATCATAGTACTCCATCGTATTTGTATCTTCATTTCTCACCCACGTGATGGAAGTCCTTTTGCCGTCTGTATAATAGTAACCGGAACCTTTATTGTTGTTGAGCGACATCGTCTGATATCCATTGCGGTCAATATTCTTCTCGCTTACAAGCTGGATAATCACATTTTTAAACGCCAACTGTTTCTTATAATAGGTGTCCATGTGCTTTTTGTTATATTCATACTTTTTATACACTTTTTTACCGGCGTCATATTTCATCTTACAAGTAGAATAATTAGAAAACGGTATCGTAATCTTATCTGCCTTTTTCCCTCCGGCTAATGCAGTATCCTTTTCATGGAAATTGAAATGCTTTGCCATTGCATTCTCATCCCGTTTTAATGAGTATCCGAGTTTTTTCGCTCCCTTTTTCATCTTTTCCCCGGTAGTAAATACATTGTGGGGAGCCGCAATGTGGGAATCCCGATAATAAACAACGCCGCCTATGGCAGATAAGCCGCTGAGATTTTCTGTTCCCAGAGATTTTATCTTTGAGGTTGCATATTTGGTATGGCCGAAATGGCAGTAAATCGCGTCCCACTCCTTAGCAAACTGTACATAATAGTGTCTGGCGCTGCGGACAGAACCGATTTTTTTTATGCCCCTAACATCCTCATATACCGCCAGCATACGGGTTATACCTCCCTCCGCCAGCGCTTCGTAGATAATATCCGCTTTGGATGTTCCTGTCTGCCGCAGGAAAGCATATTCTATGTTGTTAATCATAACCGCATAACAACGCTTTTTTGCCACATCCTCTTTAATCCACTTGCCGGTAATCCGGCTCCGTACCATGCCCTTATGAGGGTCTGCCGTCGGCGTGGGAACGGCTGTCTCCCTTACAATATTGTCTTTTTGCTGACTGCTCACCCGCTCTTCTTTCGTCTCCCGCCCCATAAACAAATATAAGAAGACCGCAAGCGCGGAAAGCGCCGCCGTCACCGACACGATAACTACCAGTTTTTTCTGTCCTGCATTCATAAATCCCTCCATGTTATCGATTAATCTGCAATTCCTGCATGATTTCTTTTTGCATATCCTCCATTTGCAGCCGCTCTTCTTCTTCTATATGGTCGTAGCCGAACAAATGCAATAAACTGTGAACTACCAAAAAAGAAAATTCCCTCAATTCTGAATGACCATACTCCTTTGCCTGTTCGCAGACAATGGCCGGGCAAATGACAATATCTCCTAACACCAGTTCTCCGGTTTCCGGCGAGAGCGTAAGCGACTGCTGAAACAATGGACCGGTAAAATCCGCCGGCTCATCGTATTCCATCATCGGAAAACTGAGCACATCGGTCGGCCGGTCAACATTGCGAAATTCTTTATTGAGACGATATATTTCCTCTTTCTCTACAAGCGTAACGCTGACTTCCGTCTCAAACGGACAGGATACCCGCTTCCCAACATAGGCTGCCAGCTTGTCCAACTGCCCGCGCACGGAAAAATCAAAACGATATCCACCCTCATCTTCTAAGTAAATGGTCATTTTTTACCTGCTTTCGTTGTTCCTTTATAGTTCTTTTTCCTTGACTCCCGATAGGCCTCGCGCGCCTCGTATTTTTCATAGGCGTGAACAATTTTCTGCACTAACGGATGGCGGACAACATCTTTATTCGTCAAATAGCTGAAACCGATATCCTCTACCTGCTGCAGTACTACAGAAGCCTGTTCCAAACCGGACTGGGTATGAAATGGCAGGTCTTTCTGCGATAAGTCGCCGGTAATGACAACTTTTGAGCCAAACCCGATACGGGTCAGAAACATTTTCATCTGTGCCGGCGTCGTATTTTGTGCCTCGTCGAGAATAATAAACGCATTGTCCAGCGTCCGCCCCCGCATATAGGCCAGTGGCGCCACTTCAATTAATCCTTTTTCTGAATTTTTTATAAAACTGTCCGCTCCCATAATCTGATACAGGGCATCGTACAGTGGACGCAGATACGGGTCGATTTTACTCTGCAAATCGCCGGGGAGAAAGCCGAGGTTTTCTCCAGCTTCTATGGCCGGACGCGTCAGAATAATTTTACTCACCTCATCATTCTTAAACGCCTGTATCGCCATCGCCATGGCAAGATACGTCTTACCGGTGCCGGCCGGCCCGATACCAAAGACCATCATTTTATCACGGATATGCTGAACATACTTTTGCTGTCCCAGTGTTTTCGGTTTAATCGGTTTCCCCTGTACGGTATATCCGACCAAATCTTTATCAATGGCTGCCAGAGATACTTCCGTATGCTCCTTTGCCGCCATTAAAAGATACTCTACATTTTGTTCTGTTATCGTATTTCCACGCTCCGATAATTGCAGCAATTCACGGAAAATGCGTTTTGCCTCTGCGGTTGATTTTTCATCGCCAAGTATTTTTACCGTACCATCCCGTAAAATAACATTTACCGAAAGAACCTTTTCTATTTTTTTAATATGACAGTCTAGTCCGCCAAAAATATTACGCTCATGTTCTACCGGAATCTCCAGAGTTATTTCCTGTTTCTCCATCTGCCTCTTCCTCTTCCTTCTTTTCCACTTGCCATTCCTTTTCCTGAATGTATTTTTTCTTTGTATCCTCACATAAGTAGCCGATACGACCGACTAATTCCCATGTCGATGCATTTTTCTTTTTCATCTGTGCCGTGTGGGACAATACTTTATGTCCATCAGATGCAATCTCCCTTTTTATCCGGTTATAGCATTCCGCACCTGCCTTTTGCAGTTGTTTTTCATTCATGGAAACAGTTTTCCACTCGTACTCCCGACATTCATATTGCTCCATTGATACACAAAAAGAAAAGGGATATAGCTTCTTATCCAGCATTTTCGAACTCATTATATCATAGTTATATGAATTATTAAACCGTTTGAACGGATTTTTTAAAGAAATACTTGTATCCCCTAATTGCCAGTCATATACTCTTATTTTTCTGCCGGTATATTCTTTTATCTTCTTTTTTACCGGAACTGCCTCACTCAAGTTTCTTTCCGCATATATTTTAACGGTTCCTTTCGCCGCCACAGGCGTCTTTTCGATTATCTGGTCGCTATCGTCTGTAATTGGGACGATTCCGTTAATCAAAATCTGACCTTTTTTTACTTTCTGGCCTTTTTTGACGGCAGCCAGTCCACGGTTGACGGAAATTTCCCGAACAATGCCGTCTCTTGGAGCAACCAGATGACACGGCTTTTGCTCCGATTGCCTTGGCACAAGCTTTTCTGCCTCTTTAATTGATATAACAAGATGGCTTCCTTTCTCCTCCGCCGAAACCCAACTGATATCGGAATAACGCTCCCTTATGCTTTTTTCAATGTCGTCGCAAAATAAACGGCTCCTCTTCATTCCCCTATGTACGCCCATCTCATTCACCGCTTTTAACAATGTCTCTTTTGTATAGGTACTCTGCCCCTGAAAGGAAATCTCCCAGACAAAAGACGACATAACTGCAAGCAGAATCAAAAAAAACAGAAAGCCGGAAGAAAACGTCCAATTTTTTATCAGCCAATGCCACAAAAAAGGAATCCCCGCTTTCTTTTCTATATGAGGCCGGATTTTTGTTTTCTTTACAAGCGCTTTCGTTTGTTTAAAATCTTTTACATATAAGCAAAAACAAATCCGTTCTTCTTTCTCCACCTGCCACAAATCAATATTGTGATGCCGGCACATATTCATAAACCGCTCCCAAGAGCCCCTGTCGGACGAGCATCTCAGATAACCACGTAGCCACTTCAGGTCAATTCCCCCTTATGTTTGAACATATTGTACAAGGTTAATTTCGCCCTGTATCTTGCAATCATCCTGAGTAAACCGCTCAATCTTCAGTCGTTCTCCCTGAAACAATAACTTTATATGTTTTCCCTGCAATTTTATCTGCTCTGGCGAATAGTCGATAATTGATTTGTAATTTTCCACCAGTGCCATGTGCTTTCCATACATATTTACAACGGTAGCCCCCTCTAAAATATCCGGAGACAAATTTAACTTTTCTGAAACAGTACGCATCCTGCACCTCAGCACTTTTCTTTTATTATATGCCGTCACTACGATACGGTTACCGGTACACCATAAATTAAATTTTGCTAGACGACAAGAAAAAGTCTGTTTCCATAATTGTATGAAAACAGACTTTCTCATATGTGCTATTATTTGTATTTTCTTTTACGAGCTGCTTCAGACTTTTTCTTACGTCTTACACTAGGTTTTTCATAATGCTCTCTCTTGCGAATCTCTTGTTGGATTCCAGCTTTTGCACAGTTTCTCTTGAAACGACGCAATGCACTGTCTAAGGATTCGTTTTCTTTTACTGTTACACTAGACATACTATCACACCTTACCTCCCTCCAGTTGCAGATTGTGCTTCAATACAACTGATTGGGTATTTTTTCGCACTAATAAATATTATACCATATTTTTCCCATACGTCAACCTTTTTAATAATTAAATTTGGTATGCGAATAATTTTTTATCAAATCCGTCTCTCTTAAACCAAACCGGCTAAAAGCGCACCCGCTACCGCACCAATGGCAACTACAATGAGCCCCAAATCAAAAAAAGCAAAAATAAGAGCAATCATTGTTCCCACTACACTTGTGACAACATTTCCGGTCGCTGTAAAAATAGCCGGAAAAGTCAGGGCTGCCAATACTGCATAAGGAACATAGAATAAAAATGATTTTATAAAAACGGACGTTATTTTTTTTCGCAATACCGTAATCGGCAAGACGCGAATAAGATATGTAATGCCCGCCATAATTGCCAGACAAATCAACATCTGCGTTACGTTCATGTTTACCTCCATTCTGGACAGCTACACTACTCTCCATTCCGAAGCGTAGCGGAGGAAGTACGAGCAAAAAGCAGCGTAGCTGTTTTTGCTCTGTACATCAATACTATTTGTGACGCTTCGGCACAAATAGTGGTGTGAAAAATAAGCTATCGAGCTTATTTTTCACACTACTCCTCAACTGGTTTTACTACTGCCCCTATTGCCGCTGCCAGTACCGCAGCAAGAATCACCTGAAAGCCCTTGGAAATCTGATTTAGTACCGGTGTTACGCGCATCACGCACACAGCCGCGACAGCCAGCAGTATAACAAGTGCAATCGCCCAATTTTTGCGCGCCGGCGGAACGATAATCGCAATAAACATCGCATACAGCCCCAGCTCCATGGCGCTTGACAAAGCTGCCGGCATTACGTGGGAAGCCAGCGCCCCTAAAAGTGTTCCCATCGTCCATCCGGCAACCGGCAAAGAAATTAGCCCATACATATAACGTGCCGAAATTTCCGTCGGCTCAGTTGATGCAACGGCAAATATTTCATCCGTAATTCCAAAACCGACAGCCATTCGTTGTAATAGTCTTGTCTCCTTTTTCAACTTTTGCGATAAGGCCAGTGACATAAGAAGATAGCGGATATTAATGACAAACGTAGCAACCGCCAGTTCTAAATAACTTGCCTGCGCTATCATTAATGTTGCTCCGGCAAATTGCCCTGCCGATGTCAGATTGGTAAATGACATCAGGACGGCAATCCACGCCGGTATTCCTCCGTTGGTTGCTTTGACGCCAAAAGTAAAGGAAACAGATAAATAGCCGACGGCAATTGGAAGACCTTTTCTCAATCCCCTGACAAATTCTTTCATACTAGTCTCCATTCCGACTTTATTTTAATTCCATCTGTATCTGCACTGCATTTCCACAGACGCTGACCGTTGCCATCGCCCCGCTTATAAGCGGCATGGATGGGGCAACATGTCCAATATCCATATCCATTAAAACCGGAACTCCGTATTCTTCCAGAACACCACAAACGGCCTCATACTGGTCAAGCCCCATCATCGGTTCATCATACCGCGCCGGACGTCCAATTAGAAAACCTTTTGCATATTGAAACCATCCCGCTTCTTTCAAATGCCACAAAGAACGCCGCATATCCATTACATTTAAGTCACAGGCTTCCAAAAACCATATGAAACCATCTTCTTTATACTTATTGACAAAAGAGTCCGACACCTTGTCAAATCTCGTTCCGACAATATTGTTCAGGCAGTCCAGACATCCTCCTATCAAACGCCCCTCCATCGTGAGCGACTCCGTTTCCGGTCTCTTGATGAGTGTAAACGGCTCCGTTACATGGTACGGCTCTAACGGATGTTCCTCGTCTTTGCGTGACTCTTTTTCCCACAGGGGATAGTTTTGTACCATCGTTTGTTTCCCCTGAAGCAGACAATATGCATCCTCAATCGACTCATGCCACGGCTCCATGCCAAAAGAAGCGGCATTCGGGCCATAGACCGCCGCCGTATCAGCAATTGTCGTCAGCAGAAAAGTTAAATTCGTATTGTCGGAATATCCCATAAACCATTTTGGCTTTGCATCTGCCAGTACACAAAAATCAATATAACTGATAACTTCACACATTAATTCTCCGCCGCCGCAGGACAGCAGGGCAGAAAGCCCGCTATCCAGATAGGCAGACATAAATTCTTCGGCACATTTCTTTGGCGTACTGCTAATACCAATCCCATCGTCGGCATAACAATTCGGTCCCAGTTTCGTTTTAAAACCTTTCTTTTCCCAAACCTGTAAACTGTGATTAAAAGCAGTACGATACGGCTCGACTGCACATCCAAACGACGGTGCAACAAAACCGATAGTATCGCCTTGTCGGATAAACGGTGGAAACTTCATGGCTTCATTTTCTCCTTTTCTAAATTCTTTCCCTGAAACAAACAGTTATTATGAATCAAACGGATGCCGGCATAAACACTCTGTAAAATTCAGGGGCTGCTTTCTTCAGATTCAGCGGTTTCCCTCTGCCATCCAGAAAGCAATGGCTGCTCTCCCCCGTGCAACGAAGTTCATTTGTCTCACGTTCTCTCACTTCATATGACAGAATAAGGCGCAAACCGTTAAATTTCTCAATTTGGGGAATTATCTTTACGACTTCCCCGAATTTTGTCATTAGATGATACTGGCAGGAAACGGACAAAACCGGACAGATAATTCCTTTTTCCTCCATCTTTTCATAACCGAACCCCTGCTCTTCCATCATCGCAATCCGGCACTCTTCAAACCAGCGGATATAATTAGAATGATGTACTACCCTCATCTGGTCTGTTTCATAATATTGAACTTTATGCTCATAAACCATCATCGTTCCCGCTCTCCTCTGACTGTCTTACAAAACAATATAGAACTTAATATTTGACATAACTCATAATTGACGAATACCGCTGTTGTACAAAATTTCTGATTGCCGAAACATTGTTGTCAAACTGTTTCCCCTGCTGCGTTTCGCTTCCGAAAAACCTTTTATAATAATCCTGCATAAGCGGTTGATAAACTTTTGTAACGCTGTTTAAATTGTTTAAACATGTATCCGGATTGAAATTTTTTGAGCCGATTTGCTCAAGCGCTGTAATAAACTTCTGGCGGAACTCGCTATTTTTTATTACCGCCGCAAACAATTTATCCTGCTGCAATGTCCGCTGATACGAGTTTGCCGTTGCCTGATTATTGGATTCGTTATAAAGTCCCATGGAATACTCGGTATCAAAGAGCAGATACCGCCATTTACCATCGGCATACGGATTTGCCGCATCTGTTGTTCTTGCCCGCCATACAAGGTAGTTCTTCTCCGGATTCCAGTCGCTGTTGGCGATATAAATCTCCGTTGCATAGTAATCCGCAAAACTGTCAATGTCCATAATCTTGCAAAATTCCTCATAGACAGAAGACTTTGTAAAATCCTTATTGGCATAGCTCCAAAGCTCTTCATACAAAGCCTCGTCGCCTTCTTGCCCCTCATCCAGCTCTCCCTCTTTAAACATGACAACATTATCTTTATCCACGCCATAGTTTGTCTCTATGGAATTATCACTGTATTTTTCCGTCAGATTATATAATCCCCAATACTCGCCGTTGATAAATAGAACACATGGTCTCGCCGCCTGTACTCCATATGCCCGGTCGCCTACCTGCGCCTGATTCCACACATCGCGGATTTTTGAGTACTCGGTATCGTTGCCGCCGTTGCGCAGCATGAACGATTTATACTTCTTGATTTGTTTGCCATCAGCATCCAAATCCCCCGGAATCAGCGGATATTTCAGGTTCTTCTGTCCATACTCTTCCCTCAGGTAGAAGTTAAAACTCTTCTGTCCATACATCCGGCTGGCGCCTCCATGAATCCGCACTCCAACCGGAGCAGAAAATTCGAAAGACTCTCCGTCGGCGTCAAAATAATCAATTGTCGCCTCTCTCTCCCACGTGCGGCCGGACTGCGTGTAATTTCCCTCGTAGTTCCAATACTGGTTTCCAAAAAAGGAGCCTGTTATCTGTTTTCCCTCTTCTGTATCTTTCCACTCATCGTACACTTTACCCATCACATGGATACCTGTCTCGTAATTCAGGAAATTATCCGGCGTTATGACAAGAGACATGACTGTCGCTCCAGCATACCTTTTCTTTACCTCATTGCCGACAAAATAACTCTTTGTGACAACTTCGCTTGACTTGTGCTCCTCATTGACCGCCACCGCACGAATTACCGTGCACTTTGCCACTTCATCCGTTGTCGGCACATAGTCGTAGCCGCTATTTGCAATATACATTTTCCGTATATTTTCTTCCGAGCAGAGTATATTCGGCATACCATTGCGGTCTTTTACCTTGATTGCACCCGTATACTTTGCAGACTCTTCGGTTGGCGTACTGCCATCTGTCGTATAGTAAATCTGCGTCCCCGGCTGGCTCTCCATCCGGAGTTCAAATTCACTTTCATAAATACCTGATTCAGAAGAAAGCGTCGGCGCCTCCAACGTTGGTGTCGGTGTTGATGTCGCCTCCGTAGGCGTGCTCGTCGGCTCAGTGCTGTCAGAAGCGGACGGCGGCGTCGGTGTCACAGCTTTGTCTGTCGGATGGTTGCCATCCCCCCCTGACGTCTGCCCCGATTGTCCTGTCTGCGGAGTGTTTGAAGAACCTGTTCCTTTCCCGTCGTTTCCTCCTGATTTTTTCGCTTTAACCGTCACTTTGCACACAAGTTTCTTTCCGGAAACCCTCGCGGTAATCTTTGCCTTTCCTACTTTCTTTGCCGTAACCTTTCCCTTTTTCGAAACTTTGGCAATCTTTTTCTTACTCGTTTTCCACGTAACTTTCTTTTTTGTTCCTTTCACCTTTAACTTAACGCTTTTTCCTACCTTTAAGGTTACTTTCTTGCGGTTTAACCGTAAGCTGCCTTTCGCATCTGCCTGCTGTGGACAAACGATTGCCAGAACAAGCGCCGCCACTAAAGTAAATGTCGTAAACCTCCGTGCCATAATTTTCCTCCTTTCAGGAAACAAACTTCTGCAATTCTCCATCTCTCATCCGAAGCGCCACATCGGCCGCTTCGGCAACTTCACTATCATGTGTAACGATAATAACACAGTATTCCTTTTCATGGGCAAGACCTGCCAATATATCTATGATATTTTGTGTATTGGCCGAATCAAGGCTTCCCGTCGGTTCATCCGCTAAAATAACTTTTGCACCGGACGCCAGACTTCTGGCAATTGCCACGCGCTGGCGCTCACCGCCGGAAAGCTTTGACGGAAACCGTTTCATCTGGTCTTTGCGGATGCCAACGCTTCCAAGGAGTTTTTCCGCCTGCCTTCTGGCATCTTTTGGCATAATCCCACACAACTCCATGGGAAAACAGACATTTTCCATAACCGTCAGCAACGGAAAAAGATGAAATGACTGAAAAATCATGGAAATACTTTCACGGCGGTAACGGTCAACATCAAGCTCCGCCAGACTGTCGCCCTGAAACGTAATCTCGCCCTCTGTCGGCAAATCCAGACCCGCAAGCATGGAAAGCAGCGTGGATTTTCCGGAGCCGGAAGGCCCCACGACCGCATAGACTTTACCTGACTCAAAAACACAGGAAACTCCTGAAACTGCCGACTTTGGTGCATTTTTGTATTGATATGTTACATTTGTTAAAGATAAAGCTGACATATTCTCTCTCCTTTCATGCCTTATTCCTGCTGCTTCATTCTTTTATCTGCAATAATTCCAAAACCTTATGTCTGGTTACCAATACTGCCGTTGTCAGTACCCCGCAGAGACAACCGGTAAAAAGCAGTATATAACAAAACACAAGTGTCTGCATACTTCTCTCAAAAAACTCCGGACTGTACAGAGAAAGTCCGACTGTTACCGAAATTAGCCCGACTATACAGAGAAACATTTGCTCCAATGTCAGCATACATCGGACACGCTTTTTTGTGACTCCGAGTATGCGCAGTAAGGAGGCTTCCTTTGCCGACTGCAGAATCACCAGCACCTGTCCCGTCAGAGCAATGAGCAGCGCAGCCGCTACGGCAATCGGAAACAGTTCTTCCAGCAAAGTGCGGATTCGTACAATATCCTCAAGCGCCTCCGAATCAATATAGAATGATGCTTTGGGCGCATATTTCGTATTGGTATTTTTCAGGTTTGTCAAAAGGCGGTTCATTTCATCAAGCTCCCTGTTGTCCACCAATTTGCACTCGCAGTAGCCAAATGGGAACGGCTGGCCGTACACATCTTCCACCGGACCATTGATTCCCGCAAAGATACTTGTATTGACAGTATCATCAGCAGACTTTATAATCCCTATGACTTTGTACATTACCGCCTCTTTTTGTTCTGCCGCTGACAGTTTCTTCCCTTTGTACACTCCACTGAGGGCAGCATATCGGGAAACCGACAACAATGCGACTTTTTCCCCCTGACTGATTCCGAGTATTTCTGCCATTTTCTCGCCAAGTATACAGACTGGTTCATCAGCACTGAGTGCTGAGAGGTCATATCCGTCATCATAATCTGCCGTGTATTGAATATGTTCTCCTGTCAGATAGCGGTTAAGGTCATTCGTAATGAGCATACGGGTACTCGAATCCAGACCGTTTGTCCGCACGTCGAAATTATTGTAACAATAAACGTCTTCCAGCAGTTCGGATTCTTTTATCTGCGCTATGTTTGAAGAGGCAAAATCCAAAGCGGTAGCTTTTACATTGATCTCATGAAACGCATCCTTATAGGTGAGCATTGCCAGCACAAGCATACTGACTCCGGATGCGAGCACGATTGTAAGTACAAGCGACACAGCCGATTTCCAGCCGCTGCGCCAAATATGGCGCAAGACATAAGAAAACACATGCTGCAGCGCATTATATTTTTTGCGGGAAGATAATTTTACTTCCGGAATTTTTACCGGTGCATATGTTACCGGCACTGGTTCCTGACTGTTTTCCTCCAATAGTGCTTCCGCACCTGAATTTTTCCGTGATGTGTGCCCCTGCAGTAAATCCATCGGCGGGATTTTCTTCATTCTGTGCATAAATAATAAGGTAACGGATGAAACGAAAAGGAGCTCACATAACAGACAGATAACAATAACACCGACAGGAAGCATCGTATTGGGAATATAATTATCAATTGCACCGTCCGCCATAGCTTTCAGAGACTTTGCGGCTTTCTGCGACGTATAGAAAAGCCCTGCTATCCCTCCGGCGGGAATTGCCACCGCGGCAAGCATGGCAAGCGGTACAATAAGCGAACCTCCCGCTTTCCTGCCGGGAACACCCAAGGCACGCATAATGGCATACGCTTCCTTATTACGGCCGACATACAGATATATCGCCAACAGCAGCGCCAATACTGCTCCCAGCACATACAACACCGTAGTCAGAAGCGAGACAACCGTTCCTGTCTCAAAACTGCCTTTTACACCATGCCATCCCCCATCCGAAAAGCGCAAAGCCACACCCATCCTGGCTGCAAGCATTTCCGCCTTTTCCCTGAACGCCTCTATATCGCGGGCATCCTCTACATAGACGCTAAATTCCCCGATGGACGGCTCATAATCAGAGGGCACTTCAACTGGCAGAAGTGACGACGGCACAAATATCGTACTTGACGAGTAGCTCCAGTCAGATTCTGACACCCGCGCACCTAAATCATCGATAAAGCGGTATGTACCTGCAATTTCAACTTCCGCTTCATCAACAAACTTTGAGACACGCTCTAAATCCCCCCTTGCTTTTGCCCCTTCCAAAGGATGCTGTGAAAATAATCTGTCGCCAAGCCTTACCTTGATTTTATCCCCGACTGACAGGCCATGAAATTCCAGAAAAGACTCGCTCACCACACATGCATCCGTATCTTCAGCAATCAAAGGACGCCCCTCTGTCATAACCATTTTACGCTCATTAAAGCGTGGGATGGAGCGCATGTCCGATGTATATACAATATCACAAATATTGTTATCCTGATTAATCGCATTAATCAATTGTTTATAATATGAAAATTTGGCCGTGTCAAGATAATTTTCACCGACACCATCCAGAACACGAATCATCGTTTCGTCATAACCATCCGTGAAAAGCGTTTTTTCTTCGCTCCAATACCTCCCTCTGACAAGCACTCTGCTCCCCTTTTTCAATTTCTTCCAAAAGCTCTCAGGGTATGCGTTCCCTTTGCCGTCAGCAAAATCCTCCACCCCCATATGTTCTATTTTAACCGTATTTCCAAAGGAACGGCCGTATTCACTGGCAAGCACTTTGACATTATCAAACGACAGATACAGCAGACTCTGACTCTTTTTATATCCCTCATAAGTTCCTTCCAGCACAAAATAGTCCATGCTGTACTCTCCGAAGCTTTCGTCCATCATGCGTTTACAGTCCTCCACAATTCCGGCTGTCATATATCTTTTGTCCGTATGAGTCACACCTGAAAGCGACGTAAATTCTGCAAGCTCCTCTGCCGTCGGCCAAGATTTATTCCCCACTTCATTGACAGAGGAGTAATATATCCCCTTGTCTTCCCAATCCACACGCATTTCCGGCAGGGTATTGTCAAGTGCCGCCACTCCGTGGTAGAAACTCTCGGCACGTGCCGCTTCCCTGCCCGTAATAGCATAATCCGTAATGCGCAAAAACAATGTAAAGGAAGCCGCAGTAATCAAAAAGAGCGTCAAAATTGCTTTAACCGGAGAACGAAAGATTGTTTTCAGAATTAGAGATATTCTCATATTTTACTCCCCCTTTTCATTTTCCACCTTTTTAGACAGATATAAAACCAAATCATCATCATTGCAGCAAGTCGTATATGGCGGACAAACCCTGTCATTGTACCAGACGCCTGTACCGTCCGGCACATATCCCCGCTTCACATACATTCTCTGTGCACTCCCATATCCCTCGTGTAAACCTACGCCAAGACAAATCGTATCGGAGTATTGGGAGGCTATCTGCTCGGCAACATCCATCAGCTTGCTGCCAATCCCCTTTTTCTGATATTTCTCTAATACACCAAAATCGACAATTTCCGTATACCCCTGTTGGGCAAACGCTCCCGTTTCAGAATCAGGATACAGATTTATATATCCCGCCACTCTGCCATCCTGCTCGGCCACAAGTGCAATCGACTTTCCTTCGGACTGATGCCGCAATCTCATTTCATACTTTTCGATACTTGCCTGCCACCCCTGAGCAATTTCTTCATCTGTAATCGCTTGGGCGTCGCTCTGCTTCATATTGCGTATCAGAATATTCTCATCTTGATAATAAATGGTATTTTTAACATCCATTTTTACCGCCCTCCTTTTACACAACATACCGTAAACCACTGTGGAAGAGCTGAAAGTGGATTTTTCTTTCTATCATAATAGGAATCAATCTCTTCTTGTGACATCTTCTTTCTCTCTTCTTCATAAAACCAAAAATGCCCCTTATCCCTTTCATCATGCATTTCCTCTAATCTGCAAATCATAAGTCCGGAATCACAAATGGCATTTAAAATATCCTGTAAGCGCCAATGATAGGTGATTCCATCTTCCAGCGGTCCTGTCATCTCGTAATCTTTCAATACAACCACTTCTTTTTCTTTTGGCTTCCCATCCTCATATGCAAATGGTCTGGAAAACGGATGTATTTCATAATTTATGTAAAAGCCATCCTTTTTTAAGACTCGTGCAATATTTTTATACATTTCGGGTAATTGATTAATCCACACATGCACGCCCTCTGATGTGTAAACTAAATCATATTCCTCAGAACCTATGTCTGACAATTTCATCGTATCCTGCACACAAAATTGTATGTTTAAATTATTTCTGTCTGCAATTTCTTTTGCATATTGTAACTGTTTTTCACAAATATCACAAGAAACCACATCAGCCCCTAATGCAGCAAAAGCAAATACCGCCCGATTATCACCACTGGATGGTATGAGTATTTTTTTGTTTTTAAAACAAGGGATTGAGGAACAAAGTACTTCCCATGTTTTTTTATGAAAAGCCTTCTGGGGAGATTGTAATATCTCTCTTATCACATCTTCTTTACGATAACTCATATACCAGTCAGAATCAGCAATATCAAGCCATTCCTCCCTTACCCTTGTTATATGCGTATCATTCATTTTCCTATGTGCCTCCCACGCTGTAAAAGCCTCCCGCCATGTTTCTTTTGCAAAAGGTCTTCTGTCGTCACCAATTTTATTTGCATATTCCTCCACATATTTCAGAAAGAAACCAATATGTTCTCTGCTATGTATCCATTCTTGAAAAGTAACTTCGCTCCACACATAGGCTTCTTTATACTGGCTTGTTTCTTTTACCTGATTAATCAAGTCGTATACATCATATTTTATCCTGCGTTCTTCAATGCTGACTTCACCTTTATCAACAGTAAGCAATGTATAAGGTGCACCAAAATATGTTTCACAGTCTAAAGGTAGTCCACAAGAACCGGGATTAATATACAAGTGTCCGTCTATTTCTTTATGCCACTGTATATGAGAGTGTCCAAAAATATAAATTCCCTTTGGTATCTGTTTCTGTTTATCCACAAACTCCTTATTCTGCTCCAATATGTTATTAATCTTGTCCAGCATTTCATTATGCGTAATGCTCCTGTTTTGTTCCGCTAATAACGAAGGACCAAAATTATCAAACTCTACCGTTCCAATAAAACTCTCCGATTTATGTGCAATAAAAATATTATAATTTCCATCTTCTATTTTTAACTGTTCCGGAAGCTGATTGAGCCATTCTATCTGTTCCGGGAGCAACTGATTCCTGCTCCATCTGGATATCTCAAACTGACAATCATCACTCTCTGGAATATTTAAATAATTCTCCTCGTTTCCTTTCACAATAACCGCTTTTTTCATATTTTGAAGCGTTTCTGTTACATCCTTTGGCCATGGAGCACATACACAGTAATCCCCTACAAAAATATAAGTATCTACCTGATTCTTTTTGGCATCAGCGATTACATTCTGTAAGGCAATATTGTTACCATGTATATCTGAAATAATGGCATATTTCATCACAACTGTCCCCCTGAAACTTTACTTGTTTTTATTTTTTCAACTTTATCGTCCAGAGTCCGAACAAACGGATTATCACTCTTTTCCCCATTTACATAACGGAGAAATTCTCTTACATCTTCATCCTCTGCTTTCGCATAATCCGTTGAGTTAAAAAAGATTTTTCTTGTCCCATCATTTAATCGGATTGTCGTATCCTCTTCACACAGATTTTCAAAGGTATATTAAACCTTTTCTTTTCCAAACGGGTCAAAGGTACAGATAAAGATAACATAGCTCTCTTTCAAATTTTTATAGCTTGCACCCTTTTCAATACTATTCAAGTCAATCATTCCCTGATAGTATCGACTCCGATAGGGCAGCTCTTTCTTTGCTGTTGTCTGCATTTCCAGATTAAATACCCGAGTGCTCTCCTCCACATATACATCAAGTCGAATACTTTTGGCAGCATACTCAATATTTATCGTTTTTTCTTCCTCTAAATATTGGATATCCTTTATTTTCAGTTTCAACAACCTCTCCAATAAGGCAATACAGATTTCTTTATCGCGCATAACTTTGGAAAAGATATAGTCATATATCCCACCCCTTTTTATAGTTTACCATGTTTCGTAAATTCACACAATTCAATAATTCGATACCCCTGCCTCTCATTATCTATTTCATCAATATATTGAGAAACCCCTCTTTCTATCTCCAAAAACTCCAAAATAATATTACTATCCATATTCCTCCCTCGTATACTGTTTCACACATAACAAAATTTCCAGACAAAAGCACACTTAACTCAATTTTTTCCACTTATTCTTTTTCCAAATATATACGGTTTCCCCCTGAACAGACAACCAGCTCACTTTTCCTTTATATTTACATTTAAAATGTATTTCAAAATCTTCAACATCGTACCATGTGGTACGGCCAATAACTTTCCAACTTATCGCTTTACATTGACCTGACTTAATTTTAATTGTTTTCCTGTTTTTTGACAATTTAACATTTCGGTCGAAAGAATAATAATCATCATCAAGCGCCACCGCACCTTTGGAATAAATCTTAATCTGTTTCTTAGACCTGTTTGTTAAATACATTTTAAAAGTATTATTTCTTGTATTATAACTATACAAATCGCCGAGAACATACAAATTCTTTTTCAGTGTCGACTTAAGTTTCAAAACAAATGAAGTGCTGCAGCTTTGCCCCATATACTTCGCCGTAACTGTAATCTTACATTTACCCGCTTTTTTATTCCCTGACAAATAGAAATAGCCATCAATAGATATATCTGATGCATCTATATCAACAAGATTCTTTTTGCTTGCCTTAACCTTATAATCTGCGTAATCTGTGACATCTTCGTCACCATAATATACCGTTGGATATACTGCCTTTAATCCAGTGTCTTTCATTGTAACTGATTTATGACAACTTATTGTCAACTCCGCATCGCATATCTTTGTAATTTTTAAATCCAGAGAAAACCTGTTTGCAACATCTGTATAAAATTTCAAAGTATCAGCATCTTCGTCCAAATAATCCGTAAATGTTAAAACTTCGCCACTTTTTACATGACGCTGTTTATCTAAATCCACACCGTAACAGACTTGAATGGCAGCATCTATACGATTACCATCATAATTATATGCACAAACATTTGTTATCTCAATTCTTACCTTTATTTTTTTTGATTTTATTCCTTCTATATCAACATATCCGCGACTACCATCACTTATAACAGATATCGTTTCCCCTAAATTTGTCGTGTAAGACTCGACTGCAGTTACACTTTCTCTATTATAAAATAATGTAAAAAATAAAAATATAAGCATACCTATTGGAAATAACACCCTTTTTTTCATTTCTGTTCCTCCTCGTTGTTATTCTTTTCTTACAGCGGACATGCTGTCCTCTTCCCTATTTATGATACGGCTCGTTTTTCAGAATCCGGTTTGCACGATACAACTGCTCCAGCAATATCACCCGCATCAATTGGTGTGGAAATGTAAATTTCGAAAAACTCAGCGTTTCATCTGCACGAGCCAGCACATCATCCGCGAGTCCCAGAGAGCCGCCGATAAGAAAAGCTATATGGCTTCTTCCTGCAACCATACAATCGTTTACATGACGGGCAAAAGTAACGGAATCATATTCACGTCCACGTAAGTCAAGCGCTATGACATACATCGTCTCTTTTATTTTGGATAACAGGCGCTCTCCCTCTCTTTTCTTTATCCCCTGTTCTTCCGCAGCGCTGGCGCGCTCTGGCGTTTTCTCATCGGGCACTTCTACGATATTTATGTTCGCATATCTTGATAATCGTTTCACATATTCCCTTATTGCATCGGAGTAAAAGCGTTCTTTTATTTTCCCAACGCACAAAATTGTATACTGCATTATTTTTATCCCCCTCTTATACATTATACAATCCAGAAACTAATCTTACAAGAAAAAACCGTTTATATATTATGACACATTTTTGACATATTCGTTTTATATATTAAGAGAGGAAAGTATTTAACTTTCTACTCCCACCCTATTATACGCTTAGTTACCTCCACTTGGGAGGTAGCGGAAAAAACACCTCCTCCCAGAGGTGTTTTTTCTTGTTGTTACAGGAAAGTTCGTCCTGTGCGGAGCAAGGAGGAAAAGCGGTTTTCTGTCGCCGCTTTTTTGCCAATACAGACTGTTCTGTCTTCTTATGTAGACAAAGCTAAACTGACAGCCAGCGCCGTATCAATTTTACCGATTGCATCATCATCCAGATGACACACTTTCTCCCGCAAACGGGATTTATCAATGGTTCTGACCTGCTCCAGCAAAATAACGGAATCTTTAACAATTCCATAACGATGAGCGTCCAGCGCCACATGCGTCGGCAATTTTGCCTTATGAAGCTGACTCGTTATCGCTGCACAGATTACCGTCGGACTATATCGATTTCCCATATCGTTCTGAATAATAAGGACCGGTCTTACTCCACCCTGTTCAGAGCCCACAACCGGTCGTAAATCAGCATAATAAATATCGCCTCGTTTTACAATCACGGATTTCACACTCCCTTATCGTTACTACTCCTATTATTTCCAATATACGAGGCGTTATTCACATTGTTCTCAATCTTCTCCGGCATACTTACGCGGCACGCGTTGGGAAACGCTGCATACAAATTCATAATTAAATGAATGAGACTGGGCGGCGATTTCTTCTACCAAAATCTCTTTTCTCCCCTGCGTACCAAAGATAACTACTTCCTCCCCTGTTTTCACATCCGCAATATCCGTTACGTCTATCATAAACTGGTCCATACAGATGCGCCCCAATATCGGCGCATATTGTCCGCAAACCAAAACACGTCCCTTACCGGATAAGTCCCTCTTCATACCGTCGGCATATCCCACGGGTATCGTTGCCACTTTCATTGGATGGGGAGCAATAAACGTGCCCCCATACCCTATCGGTGTTCCGGTTTCGACTTCCTTTATAAACGAAATTTTTGTCTTCCATTCCATGGCAGGCTGTAAAATAACAGGCTCTTTTGCCACCTTTTCAGACGGATACAGTCCATATGTCATAATGCCGGCACGTACCATATCAAGATTCGCCTCCGGAAAGCCAATCACGGAGGCGCTGTTTGAGACATGACGGATTGGAATATGTATACCACAAGCTTCCAATCCGGTGACAAACTTCATAAAACGGGTAAACGGTTCTCTGGCCGGCGCTATCGACTCCTCGTCTGCTCGGGCAAAATGAGTAAAAATGCCTTCCGGTTCAAGAAAAGGCATTTCACAAATCTTTTTCACTATGGAGATACTTGTCTCGTCTGCCCGAAAACCAATTCTTCCCATCCCCGTATCCAGTTTTATATGAATGGGCGTCGTTCTGCCCATTTTCTCAGCGGTATCATTTAACTTTTGCGCCATGTCATACGTGTATATTGTCTGCGAAATCCGGTGGCGAACCAGCTCTTCATACCACTCTTCCCCCGTATAGCCGAGAATCAATATCATCTGCTGCAAACCGGCCTCCCGCAACGCCAGCGCTTCTTCTATGAGCGCCACACCATAGGCGTCAACAAGATTTTCCAACGCTTTCGCAACCGGAATGGCGCCGTGTCCATAAGCGTCTGCTTTGACGATTGCCATGATGGACGTTCCTTTCTGAATATTGCTGCGAACCTGTAAAATATTGTGCCGTATTGCCGACAGATTTACAAGTGCATACGTTCTGTCATATTCTCTCATACAAACTCCCCGCTTTCCTGTTTGGCAAACACTTTTTGCAATCCCGTTATTAAATCCGACGCCATCATCCCGTATGTTCCCGTCACGGGAAGCATCTCATCCCCTGCCAGTCCATGAAGATATACACCGAGTTTCGCCGCCGCAAAAGAATCCATTCCCTGTGCGAGCAGACCGCCGATAACGCCGGCCAGCACATCGCCGGAACCACCCGTTGCCATGCCGGAGTTTCCGCATACATTGATACAGCTCTCCAATCCGTCAGAGACTACCGTGCGGGCATCCTTTTGTACTATAATGCACCCCCACTGCCGCGCCGAATCCACTGTCGTACCAACGATATCCCGCTGCAATTCAGGAATGCTCATTCCCGTCAGATAACTCATTTCCTTTACATGAGGGGTAAGCACAAAATTATCGGTCAGGCAATCAGTACATTTACGCAAATGACGAATAGCATCCCCATCAATTACTGTAGGTACCGGCGCATTTTCCACTACATAGCGCACCATCTCCTCGGCCTCCTGTGTCAGACCTATCCCCGGTCCAATAATAACAACATCTGCCCAATCCACCCCCTCTGCCAGCTCTTCGCGGGTCGAAAACAGGATTTCCGGCAGCGACGACAGCAAAATCCCGCGATTGTCCGCCGTTGAAATGACACGCACCAATCCGGCGCCGGCACAGTAGGCCGCCTTTGCTGCCAGATAACAAGCGCCGCTCATCTTTTCCGACCCCGCCACTACGAGCACTTTCCCAAAAGAGCCTTTGTGTGACCTCGCCGGCCGGCAGGGCAGGAACTCCGGTAAGTCAGTCTTCTCATAATGATATACGCTGCTCTTCACAGACTGTACGCTGCTTTGTGGAAACCCGATATCCGTCACAAACACCTCGCCAGCATATTCACATCCCGGATATAATACAAGCCCCAGCTTATTCACCCCAAAAGTTACCGTGAGGTCAGCCCGAACGGCCTTATTCATAACGGCTCCCGTCGTTCCATGTATCCCTGAGGAAATATCGAGTGCATAAATGAAAGCGCCGCTGGCATTCATATCATCTATGACCTTTTCATAAATTCCCTCTACATTTCGGGTCAGTCCTATCCCGAATATGCCGTCAATCATAACATCAAAAGCCTCTTCACGAATGGATGAGAGTGACAACACCGGCACCTGACATCCAACCGCAATTTCTAATTGCTTTGCTGTTTCTTTCGTCATTCGCTCTGTCTCACCAATGACAGTAATTGCTGACTGATATCCCATTTCATGTAAAATACGAGCCACGGCAATAGCATCACCACCGTTATTACCTGTTCCACAAACGGCAAGGACACGCGCCTCTTTTTTCTCCCTTGCCGAAAAAATGGCAGCCACTGACATAGCTGCTTTTTCCATTAGCACAAGACCTGACATACCTACTGTTTCAATTGCATGCCTGTCGATTGCCTTTGCTTCCTTATTTGTATATATATACTTCATATAAACCTCCCGTCCGAAGTATGATTACTCTCCCCTATATCCGATTACAAAAGCTGTTGCCACCTCTTCCGTATTTGTTATGGATATATGCCATGTATCAATGCCCATCTCCTCTGAACGCCGGAGCGCGGCGCCATAAAGTTCCACATAAGGAGCTCCCTTTTCATCTCTCAAAATAGAAATATCTCCGGCTTCCACACCGTCAAATCCGGTGCCAAACACTTTTACAACCGCCTCCTTGCCGGCAAAATCCGATGCGGCGCGCCTCCGCTTTGAATCCATCTGTTCAAGCTCTTTTTCCGTAAATATACGTTTTGCAAAATATTCCCGTTCCATTGCTTTCTGAACACGGGAAATGGATATTGAATCCACTCCGATTCCAACAATCACTGAACTACCTCTTTTTCTTATCATACAAATTCATTACATCATGCCCGAGCAGACCGTGCATAAGAGAATAGGCGCTGTCCATACTATCTTCCAAATCCGCCTTATATCCTACTTTTTCTTTTAATTGTTTGCGCATGGCTTCAATTTCTTCTGTCAATACGCGCAGTTCTTCATCACCGCCGGCCAAACGCTCAAAACAGTAGGCGGCGCCAACGGCAAGCAGTTCCTCGTTCACCCGTTTTATCTCACGGGGCAAATCCATCAGCTCATCCGATTCTTCTTTGATTCTCTCCTTGATTTCTAACAGTAACCGCTGCTGATTCTTTTTCTTCTTATCCGTACTAGCTCCCTCGGTTTCTCCCATTCCGGCCAGAATACCATCCATAAGTTTTTGCTTCGTTCTTTTTAAATCCTTAATATCATTGACTAAAAATCCCTGTCGTTTCAATAAATAATTAAGATTATCCTCTAAGGCAAGAACATCTGATGGTTTATTTCCGCTTGGAAACAGCGTATGCCACCGCTGGTCCAGTACAAGTACCGGCACCTTTTTCCCCCTTAACGCCTCACGCACCGCCTTTTCAAAATCACTCTCACGCTTTTTCATCCTTGCTCCTCCTTATTCCCGCGGAAGATTGGAAATATTGTAAGAAAGGCGCATCAGGCTCTCCGCTAAATGTACATTCTCAACCGCAATCTCTTTTGGTAAGTTCAAATCAATTGCAGCAAAATTCCAAAAAGCAGAAACACCAAGCTCAACCAATTCCCTTGCCACTGCCGCTGCCTGACTGCGCGGTAACGTCAATGCTGCAATATCTACTGGATATGCCGCTATAAAATCACGCAGACCATTCATATCCATGACCTCGACCTGTCCAATCTTCAATCCGATTTTTGCTTTATCAATATCAAATACACCGGAGACGACAAAACCCCGCTTCTCAAACCCCGCATAATTTGCCAGAGCATGACCGAGATTGCCGGCTCCCAGAATAATCACATGATAATTTCGGTTTAAACCGAGTATTTTACCAATCTCATCTTTCAAATACTCAACATTATATCCGTATCCCTGCTGTCCAAAACCGCCAAAGTTGTTAAAATCCTGCCGTATCTGGGAAGCCGTTACTTTCATCTGCTTGCTGAGCTCTCCGGATGAAATGCGGTCAATTCCCTGTTCCAGTAATTCGCTTAAATATCTATAATATCGCGGCAGCCTCTTAATTACCGCAGCCGAAATTTTTTTCTCCGCCACCAACCTGTCCTCCAAATAAAAAAGTACCACATGGTCTTACTTATTATTTTATTATAATTGAATGTTAAAAAATAGTCAATGTTGAATAAGAAATGATGGGTAGTTGAAAAAAAAGAGGTTTTGTTATAAAATACAATACAGTTTGAATTTAGGAAACCGTTTTGGCAGGAGGATAAAAGAAATGATTTTAGCCTGTAATCATATACACAAAGAATTTTCGGAAGAGGTTATATTAAAAGACGCCACTTTTCATATAAACGAGCAGGAACGAACGGCTCTTGTCGGCATTAACGGCGCCGGCAAGACGACGCTTCTTCGTATTATCGTCGGAGAACTCGAAGCAGATAGCGGAGAGGTAATTCAGGCAAAAAACACGACTTTCGGCTATCTTCCCCAGCAACAGGGCTATCATTCCGATAAGACCATTTACGAAGAACTGCTGGCGGTTAAATCCGACATTATTGAGATGGACGCCGAAATTCGCGCCGTCGAAAAAAAGATGGCGCAGGCAGACGGCGAAGAATTGGAACATCTGCTTGCCCGTTATCACCGCCTGCAGACGACTTTTGAAAACAGCGACGGATATACATACAAAAGTCAGGTACTCGGTGTCATCAATGGTTTAGGTTTTGGCGGTGATGCCATGAATCAGTGTATCAACTGTCTGTCCGGCGGTCAGAAGACCCGCGTGGCGCTTGGTAAACTTCTTCTTACGGAACCCGACTTACTCATTATGGACGAGCCGACCAACCACTTAGATTTGGAATCCATCCGCTGGCTGGAAAACTACCTGACTTCCTACAAGGGAAGTATTCTTGTTGTCTCCCACGACCGCTACTTCCTTGACCGCATTGCCACTCAAATAGTCGAGATTGACCACGGCGCGCTTACTTCCTTTAAAGGAAATTACAGCAGCTATTCAGAAAAAAAGGCCGCCCTCCGCGACAATGAAATCCGTCAATACTACAATCAACAGCAGGAAATCAAACATCAGGAAGCAGTAATCGCAAAATTAAAATCATTTAATCGGGAAAAATCCATTAAACGTGCCGAGAGCCGGGAGAAAATGCTGGATAAAATGGAACGAATTGAAAAACCTGTCGAATATACAAAAGCGATGTCTTTTTCTCTCACACCGTCGTGCGTCAGCGGAAATGACGTCTTGTCGGTGGAACACTTTTCGAAAAGTTTCGGGGAGAATAAACTTTTTTCCGATATTTCTTTTGATGTCAGACGCGGCGAGCGAATTGCTATTGTCGGACAGAACGGTACGGGGAAAACGACTCTCTTAAAAATGATACAGGGAATGGAACCGGTGGACACAGGTGTGGCAATTACCGGAACAAATGTGGAAATCGGATATTACGATCAGGAGCACAGCGTACTACATAATGACAAAACGATTTTTGAAGAGATTCAGGATGATTATCCGGATTTGACGCATACTGCCATCCGCAACGTGCTGGCGGCATTTCTCTTTACTGGCGATGATGTATTTAAACCGGTTTCTCTGCTCAGCGGCGGGGAAAAGGGACGCGTATCTCTGGCAAAACTCATGCTGTCAAAAGCAAATTTTCTTTTGCTTGACGAGCCGACTAACCATCTGGACATTGTATCAAAGGAGATATTAGAAACCGCTCTCAACAACTATACGGGCACCGTTCTCTATGTCTCCCACGACCGCTATTTCATCAACAAAACAGCCACACGCATTATGGATTTGACGAATCACAAATTGTTATCCTATGACGGGGATTATCAATACTATTTAGAGAAGAAAGAGACAATGGAACAAATCCATTTGAGTTCTCCCTCCGGCATGGCGGCAAATCCAACGGCTGCGAATACAACTGGCAGCTCGGAGGCTAAATTGGATTGGCAGGAGCAGAAAAAACAGGCGGCACAGCGAAAAAAACAGGAACGCCTGTATGAACAGATTGAAGACCGCATTGCTGTTCTGGAAGATGAACTCAGCGCCCTCGACGAAGAACTGGCACGTCCGGAATATGCCTGCGACGCCGGAAAATTGACGGAACTTACACGGGAGCGCGAAAAAAAAGAAGCTGCCCTCACCGACGCCATGGAACAGTGGGAGCAGCTTGCCGAGGAGCTGGGGTTATAGGTTCACGTCAACCTCGACTCCTTTAAGGTCTTCCATTATCACTTCCAAATTTTCAATCATCTTTTCTAATTCCTGATCGGCCTTACTCTTCTTTCCAGTATAGGCCTGCACAACTTCCTGCATATCTTTCTCGTAGTCAGGAGAGACATGACTTTCATTTGCCGTATAGTCGGAAGTATTCTCCTTTATTTTCTCAATCTGCTTTTCCAACTCTTCCTGCTTCTCCTTGCGCTCTTCGAGTTTCTCTTCCTCTTCTTCTTTCTTCTCCTCTTCTTCCTTAGCCTTTTCTACAATCTCGTTCAGTTTTTCATCTACATTCTCCATGCCTTCCTTGCGGGCTTCTCCGATAATCTCGTCATTGGCCTGTTTCATTATCCCCTCTACCTGCTTCTGTGCGTCTACCATAGGGTGTTCTTTCAGGCGTTCAATCTCAATAAAGCGCAGTGAATCCGCAATGGCCGCCACCCCTCTCTCGGCAGCCTCTTTTCTGCTTGAATAGACTTTAACCGCCTCATCCTTTTCCAGCATGTCCCTTTGAAATTGTGTCAGGCCCTGCTCATGAATGCGGTCTAACCGCTCCTGCTCCTCTTCCGTTATCTCAATCTTTGAGTTTGGCAGCGCAGCGTCGCGCTCCTTGCGAAGCAATTCCAAATCTTTGTATTCTGCACTTTCTTCGGTAATCTCATTGTCTTCCATGAGCTTTGCCTGCTCCCCGTAAACCCGATGCAGCTCTTCCGCATAATGCGCGCGGTCATCCAATAACGCAGCGCTCTGTTCTTTCATTTCCTGCAGCATATTATCCAAATCTTTCTCTGCTCCGAACACGTCACCAATTATTTTACCTGCCTTTTTCTGTGCTCGTTCACGGATTTGGGAAACGGTATCCGGCTTTTGATGCAAATCCCCTGCAAACAGGGTTTTACGCCCTGTCTCTGACTGCTGACGCGCAGCAGCTTTAGGATTCATCATCAGCATACCATTTTCATCTTTGATAACAGATATGTTCATATACTGACCTCCTTTTCTGCAAATCTTTGCAAATCCTTTTGCAAAAGTATACAACTCCGTTATATATATCGGCAAAACCATGCAAAAAATTTAGTATCTTTGCTGTCATTTATCTTTCATATGCATGACTATTTCATTGGCTTGGCGATATATTTCATCCGCCTCTTCCGGCAGACAAAACAACCCGTCACGGTATAAAATTCTACCGTTCACCATCGTCATTTTTACATTCGACTTTGCCCCGCTGTAGACAAGATTCTTTTTTATATCATGTTCCGGCTGCATATTCGGCTGTTTCATATCAATCAGAATTAAATCGGCAATCTGCCCCGCCGACAATGTCATACACTCAGACAGCCCCATCACTTCAGCCCCACCTAACGTTGCCATCCGCAAAACTTCCGCGGCATCCATTACCGCGGCGTCTCTGTGCTTCACTTTCGGAAGCGTAGCGGTAAGATACATCTCCCGAAACATATCAAGAGCATTATTGCTCGCCGGGCCATCCGTCCCAATCGCCAGTCTGACTCCGGCTTTCTGTAACGCCGGCAAATCAGCAATCCCACTGGCAAGCTTGATATTCGAGCACGGGCACGTAACAATCGAGACGTCCTGTTCTGCCAGAAGCTGCCGTTCTTCCTCATCCAACCATACGCCATGAAAACCGCCGCCGCCAAAATCAAAAAGTCCGATTTTGTGTAACAGCCTGACTGGAGTCATTCCGTACCGCTCCTCACACCCGCGCACTTCTTTCTCCGTCTCCGATAAATGAAGAAAAACCGCCTCATGCATATCATGAGCCAAATCGGCTATCTGTTCGATTGTCTCCCTCTTTGTCGTATACTCTGCATGCATTCCCAAGCGGAAAGAAACCAAATCCCCCATGGCATTTATCGTATCATACTGCTCCTGCAGCCACGGTACCGAGCCAGTAAAATCATTGATACTGCCGCAAAATACCGTGCGGTATCCCAATTCCACAGAAGCTTTTGCGTGATTGCGATTGTCTAAATACATATCAAAATTGGAAGTTATCCCGCTGGTCAGATATTCCATTATTCCCAGTTTGGCAAATATGACAGCCGCCTCGTCCGTCAATTTTTCCTCCATCGGAAAAACCATTTCATAAAGCCACTCCTGTAGCGGTAAATCGTCGGCAAAAGAGCGGAGAAACGTCATCGGGGAATGCGTATGGGCATTTTTAAATCCCGGCATTAAAAGATTATTGCCGCAGTCTATTTCTTCTTCCCATACGATATCCCTTTTCTGTCCTGCACTCTGTTCAGGGCCTGCATAGACAATCCGGTTCCCCTCTACATGAACTTCACCGGAGTAGATTTCTTCCCCATCTGCCATGGAGAGAACCCTTGCATTATAAAATCGTATTCCCATACAAACCTCCTATATTTTACTGATGGCGTTCTTTACAATCTTTTGAAACAGAGGAGCTACCCTGTTAGCGATTGCCGCCACTTCCTCATGGCTCAACGGCTCTTTCACCGTGCCGCCCGCCATATTGGTAATACAGGAAATGCCGCACACCCGCATTCCCATATGACGCGCCGTCAGCGCTTCGACTGCCGTACTCATTCCTACCGCGTCTGCTCCGGACAATGAAAACATTCTCACTTCCGCAGGCGATTCATAACATGGCCCCGTTGTCTGTACATAAACGCCCTCTTTTATATCCATAACATCTTTTGCCGCCGTGCGGATAATTTCCCGCAATTCCAAGTCATAAATCGTATCCATCGACGGAAAACGTGGGCCCCACTCTTCTATATTCGGCCCGAGTAACGGCGATGGCACAAACGAACTGATGTGGTCGGTGAGCATCATCAAATCTCCCGCTTTTAGCTTATTGCTTATGCCGCCGGCGGCATTGGTGAGAAATAAAATTTCTGCTCCCAGCAGCCGCATCACGCGCGTCGGCAACACGACATCCGTCATCTCATACCCCTCATAGTAATGCACCCTGCCCTGCATAATGACTACAGGCGTTCCGCCAATATAACCAAAGACAAACCGCCCCTCATGTCCGGCAACGGTAGACACGGGAAATCCCTCTATCTCGTTATATGAAATAACAAGTTCTGTCTCAATCTCATCCGCCAGTGCACCTAGACCACTTCCCAAAATCAACGCAACACGAGGTACAAAATCCGTCTTCTGCCGGATTTGCGCCACACAATTCTCTACTTTTTCCCTGATTTCCATCTCTATCTGACTGCCTCCTTTATATAAACTTTGCAAAAATAACGTTACTTACATCGGTTGCCTTTGGCGTTAGCGCTATCCAATCATTATCCTCCACTAACAAATCCATTGCCTTTAGTTCAGCAATCACGTTACCGTAAACATCTTTCATCTTCCTGTGAAAATATACTTCAAATTCACGTTTGCTGACTCCTTTTGTACAGCGCAATCCCAAAAACATGAACTCCGCCATCTCTTCTTCCGCGGTCAGCGTTTCCCTTTCAGCGATTGGCATTTTGCCCGCTTTCACCTGTCTCTCGTATTCTTCCAGCTCCCTTGTATTACTAAAACGCACGGGAACACCATCAAAGTATAAAAAAGAAGCGGCTCCCGGCCCCAAACCAAGATACGCCTCCCGCCGCCAGTACTTAACGTTATGGCGGCACATATATCCATCTCTCGCATAATTGGAAATCTCATAGCGCTCGTAACCGGCGTCTGCAAGTTTTTCTCCCGTCAATTGATACATATGGCGGTCTGTCTCCTCACTGACCGGCGGATTCGCAGCATATCTTTCATAATAAGGAGTTCCCTCTTCTATAATTAAACTATAAGCGGAAATGTGCTCCGGCTGCAAATCAAGTACACGCCGCAGCGTTGTGTCGTAACTTTCTACCGTCTGCTCCGGAATAGCCGCCATAACATCAACGTTAATGTTGTTAAAGTGAACTTCACGGGCCATTGCAAACGTTTCTTTAAATTGTTCCCATGTGTGAATCCGCCCCAATTCCTCAAGTTCCCTGTTATTCGCAGATTGCAGACCGATACTTAGACGATTTACACCATACTGACGGTAACAGCAGAGCTTCTCTTTCGTGACTGTACCCGGATTACACTCCAACGTAAACTCCACATCCTCTGCCAGAGAAAAATTATCACAAATACCTTTTAAGACAGGCGCCATATCCTCAACAGAAAGAAGAGATGGCGTTCCGCCGCCGACAAAAACCGTATCCACTTCTCTGCCCTGTATGTGTCGTTCCCCGCTCCATAAAACCATTTCCTGCACAAGAGTTTGGCAATATTTTGCCATGTTTTTTTCCGTGGCTGTATGCGACAAAAAGTCACAATAGAGACATTTACGGACACAAAACGGGATGTGAACATATAAGCCAAGCCTGTCATTCCTCATCATCTAATTTTAATACGCTCATAAACGCTTTCTGCGGTATCTCAACATTACCAATCTGGCGCATGCGCTTCTTTCCTTCCTTTTGTTTTTCCAATAATTTACGTTTACGGGAAATATCGCCCCCATAGCACTTTGCCAATACATCCTTGCGGACAGCTTTCACGGTCTCGCGTGCAATGACTTTATTGCCAATCGCCGCCTGTATCGGAATTTCAAACAGATGTCTTGGAATCTCATTTTTCAGTTTCTGACACATCTTACGCCCGCGCTCATAGGCAGAACTCTCATGAACGATAAAGGAAAGAGCATCCACTTCTTCCTTATTAATCAATATATTTAATTTTACAAGCTGCGCCGTCTCATACCCTTTCATTTCATAGTCAAACGATGCATAACCGCGTGAACGGGATTTGAGAGAATCGAAAAAATCATAAATAATCTCATTGAGAGGCAGCGTATATTTTAGGAGTGCACGCGTCTCTTCCATGTATTCCATTCCCTGATAGACGCCACGCCGCTCCTGACAAAGTGTCATAATAGCCCCGACAAACTCTGTCGTCACCATGATTTCCGCATCCACGACCGGCTCTTCCATATGCTCAATCTCTGATGGTTCCGGTAAATTGGAGGGATTTGTCACCTCGACCATATCGCCATTCGTCTTATACACATGATAAACAACTCCCGGTGCTGTTGTAACGAGGTCGAGATTGTACTCACGCTCCAAACGCTCCTGAATAACTTCCAGATGAAGAAGTCCGAGAAAGCCGCAGCGGAAACCAAAACCTAAGGCAATGGATGTCTCTGCCTCAAATTGAAGAGAGGCGTCATTTAATTGTAATTTTTCCAAGGCATCGCGTAAGTCCTGATATTTTGCACCATCCGCAGGATACAATCCACAATAGACCATTGGCATTACTTTCTTATATCCGGGCAGCGCCTCCTCACAAAGGTTGTCGGCGTCCGTCACCGTGTCGCCGACACGGGTTCCCTCAACATTTTTAAGGCTCGCCGTAATATAGCCTACCATCCCGGCTGTCAATTCGTCGCAGGGCATAAATTGACCCGCTCCAAAGGTTCCCACTTCAACGACTTCTTCTTCCAATCCGGTAGCCATCATATGAATCCGGGTTCCTTTCCTGACTGTTCCCTCAAACAGACGGCAAAAAATAATTACTCCTTTATACGAATCATAAACCGAATCAAACACTAACGCCTTGAGTGGCGCGCTTTCTTCCCCTTTTGGCGCCGGTATCTTCGTCACAATCTGCTCCAGCACTTCCTCTATATTCGTTCCCATCTTCGCGGAAATAAGCGGTGCGTCCTGTGCCTCAATACCAATAATGTCCTCAATTTCATTTTTCACACGCTCCGGTTCTGCACTCGGCAAATCAATCTTATTTATGACTGGCATAATCTCCAAGTCGTGGTCAATTGCCAGATAACAATTGGCCAGCGTCTGCGCCTCAATCCCCTGCGCGGCATCGACGATAAGAATAGCGCCCTCACAGGCGGCAAGGCTGCGCGACACTTCGTAATTAAAATCGACATGCCCCGGCGTATCAATCAGATTAAACAAATATTCTTCCCCGTTTTTCGCCTGATAAGCAAGCCGTACTGCCTGTGATTTAATCGTAATTCCGCGCTCACGTTCCAATTCCATATTGTCTAAAACCTGCGACTGCATCTCTCTCGTAGTCAACAGGCCGGTCTTCTCTATAATACGGTCAGCCAAAGTCGATTTACCGTGGTCAATATGAGCGATAATACAAAAATTTCGTATATATTCTTTCTTTATCAATGACATAATTGCAATAGTTTCCTTTCCCTGACATAAACTTTCCATATCGTTATCTATCTTAGCATAAAACATTCCTTTATGCTACAAAAAATTCCATCTTACCTTTCTTTGACTTGTCTTTTACACATTTATGGTGTAGAATACAAGTAATTACGATAGGAGGAACACAATATGAAGAAAATATTTTCTGTTTTGCTTGTGTTTGGATTGCTGATTAGTTTGTCAAATTCCGGTAATCCGTCTCAAGCAGCTACTTTAAAATTGAATAAAACGAAGTACCAGATGTATGCCGGTAAAACTTATAAGTTAAAGGTAAAGGGTACATCAAGAAAAGCAAAGTGGTCTTCGAGTAAAAAATCAGTGGCAACCGTTACTTCCAAAGGAAAAGTAACGGCCATCAAGGCAGGGAAAGCAAAAATAACAGCTAAGATTGGGAAAAAGAAACTGCGCTGCACGATTACCGTGAAAAAGCGTCCATTGGGAAAGGGAACAAAAGCAAGTCCAAAGTCAGCCTACGCTTCCAATAGTTTTACTTTCTATGAAGAGGGTAAAAAAGTAGGATTGATTACGATGAAACTGGAACGTTTTGAGACAGGTGCGACGGCCGCTGCCCTCGCAGCAAATAACTCCGCCAACCCAAAACCGACTTCCAATCAGGAATATTTGTACTTTAGATTTAAGATTAATTATAGTTCAGGTTCACAGACTATTCGGGCTAAAGATGTCTTTAACTATCACCACAACATATTTGGCCTTAACTCAACAAGGCAACTGATAAATCTGGACTGGGGCTTCTTCTTTGAAAACGTAGATGATTTGGGACAGGCAATACTCTCACCGGGAAATACCGTCGTTTGTTCCAAGGCTATATTAGTCACCAAAGGCTGTAGTCCAATTACCTATCGCATTCAGACAGGTGAGCACAGTTATACTTGGTTTACCACCGAGCGATAATGTTTTTTAGAAATGAATAATATTTATATAAAGAAAGAGTGGCTTGTTTCAAGTCACTCTTTTTTATCTTATAGGAAAGACCGCGCCGCTTTTTTAGTCTGACGCTGTAGTCAAAAACCATGATATTTTACAAAGTTTTTGACTTACAAGTCAGAAACTATTGTTTTTCTGCAGATTTTCGATATTGATATGGACTGCCGCAACATGCTGCTCGGCTATCGTGGTGTTCCTACACGTTTCCATCAAAATTCCACAGAACTACTTATCACCGAATTTCTCCATCAGCCATCGTTCCGCTTCGGTTCTCGTTTTAAAAATGATGACTTCTCTACTATCGTTGTATTCATGTAATAATTGATACACTTTCGGAAGTTGCTCGGGAATATAATTATTCACTTCATTTAGGATTGACGCGTCCGTCTCGGCAACTTCCCAAGGCATATCATCACGTTTTGTTCCTTCACGCTCCTTTAATCCCTGCATACAAACTTCATAAGGTACATCAAAGAGAATAATTGTATCACAGGCCCGCATCCTTATCTCCATCGTCCTTGAAAAATCGCCATCCATAATCCAAGCTTCTTTCCGAAAAATATTTTCAAGTATTTCATCAAATTCCGACCTGCTAATATGTGTCTTATCCGGCTTATGCCAAATCATGTCCAAATGATACAATGGTATTTTGGTTCTCTCATGTAGTTTCTTTGCAAAATAACTTTTTCCCGCCCCCGGACAACCGATAATAATGATTTTTTTCATATACTGTTTTCTCCCTCAAACATTCTTCTGCGCTTTTCAATCACATAATCGTATTGTTTCTCCGGTATTAACCAGTCGAGAGCCAGTTCATCATTAACATCAAATCCGATTTGAAATACTCTTCCGTCTTTTCGCAAAACAAGTGTAACAATTCTGTCATCATGTGTAATTGTTTTCGATTCAATTTCACTTATTTCTTCATTTCTTCTGCTTCCTATAATCGCTCCGGCCTCACCAAACAACAAACCTCCGAGAATTGCACTCCCATAATTAATTCCCATTCCTCCGCCGCCGGATATTTGCTGTTCGTACCTTACGCTGCCTTCTGCTCTATAATATAAAATGTCTTCTGACTTTATCCGTACAATACTTATTTTAAAACTATCAAAACTTAGGCACACAAACAAAAGACAATCGCGTTCCCGAAATGCATGGTATGTATCTTCATGGCAAAAGCCATTGCCATTAATTATTGAAACCTGAAAGCTGTCCTCCGGAATATCCAATATATTATAAAAATTCTTAAGGTGTAATAACTGTTTTAATTCGCCCAATATAGAAAAATCCTGCTCAAAATCATTGATTTTGATTTTAATATCCTCATCACTATCTGAATTATTTTTCAGGGCAATTTCAATATAACCAATCGGATGTTCCATTTCTCCGGCATATTTTTCACTTTTTTCTGATTGGTAATCAATCGGTACATCTTTGCCAGAGTATTCACTTTTGGATAAACAGATTGGTTTTGTATCCAAAAGCTTTTTGTAATAATCGAAAGATTGATGATACAACGCTATCTTTTCATCCATGTTAATGCTTGCCGTTGAAAAGTAACAGTCTCTTTTTTCATACTTGGGAATGAATACATAATCCGTTTCATTGACATAAAAAATATAATACAGATTTTTATCAAAGCCCTTTCCCTCTGCCTTAACTGTAATTCCGGATGTCTTGTTTAAATCACTGACATACTCCAAAGCCTTTTGCCTTAAAGCATTCGTCTGTTCCTCTAATTTATCAAAATCATATTCTTCTGTTTCAACGGTTTCGTTATCCTCTTTATTTTTCCATAACCCCATATTTATCTGAATATTCCTTTCTCGACATTCATTCTGGCTGAGCTATCTCCTGCACATCATACGGCGTGCTCTGATAGACATAATAGTTAAGCCAATTACTATAAAACAACTGACCGGCAGAACGCCAGCGGACAATCGGCTGCTCCTGTGGATTGTCATGGGGAAAATAATTAGCTGGGACATGAGGGTTCATTCCCTTTTCCAAATCGCGGAAATATTCCTTTGCCAACGTATCCGAATCATATTCCAGATGTCCGGTAATGAAAAGCTGTTTGCTGTCTTTTGTCTTCACTATCGTAACGCCCGCTTCCTCCGATACTGCCAGCACCTCGAGTTCCGGTACTTTTTCAATATCTTCCTGTTTCACTGACATAGCCCGTGACTGTGGACAATAAAAAATGTCGTCAAACCCCCGAAACAACGGCGAATTTTTCTTTAGCACCACATGCTCATAGACGCCGGAAAGTTTCTCTTTTGTATTCACCTTATTGATACCATAGTGGTAATACAGACCGGCAAATGCTCCCCAACACATATGCAGAGTACAATGAACGTGAGTTTTACTCCACTCCATAATCTTGCTGACTTCTTTCCAATAACTGACGTCTTCCCAATCGGTATAGTCAAGAGGCGCCCCGGTTATAATCATGCCGTCAAATTTGCGCTCCTTAATCTCGTCAAATACGGTATAAAACGTTTCCATATGATTCGCGGAAACATGAGTCGGCTGATAACTGGCCGTCTGCAAAAATTCTACTTCGACCTGCAAAGGAGTATTTGATAACTTGCGCAGCAACTGTGTCTCCGTTTCTATTTTCGTCGGCATCAAATTCAGGATTAGAACTTTCAGCGGACGGATATCCTGATGCATGGCACGATATTCCGTCATCACAAAAATGTTTTCTCCCTCTAATATTTCCTGTGCCGGAAGAGAATTTTGAATTTTAATCGGCATACATACCACTCCTAACTGCTCTGTTTTCGTATCTGCCATTATAACATATGACATTTTTCAATACAAGCTATCCTTTCATACAACCGGACATAATGCACACGCCCGCCGCTCCGGCCTGCAGCACCGCATTCTCGTTCTCGCGATTTATGCCCCCGATGCCATAAACCGGTATATTGGTTTCCTGACAAATGGATTGCAGGAAGTCTAAGCCTCTTGGCGCCGCTCCCTTTTTACAATCTGTCGCAAAAATATGGCCTGCAATTACATAATCTGCACCGAGTTCCACCGCCTGTTTCAACTGCTCCAGCGAATGAACCGACGTGCCAATTTCAACTGTATGCTGCCGTATCTGCGCCGATTCCCGCCCACCGAGCGACTGCCACAGCGGCAGGGGCAGATGAAGATACGGATGTCCTAACCGTACTGCCACTTCCGGAAAAGAGTGCAAAATACACTTCTTCCCGTACTTTTGGCAGATGTCTAATACCTCTTTCGCGAGAACATCATACTGCTCCAGCGTCAAATCTTTTTCCCGCAAAAGAACGGCCTGATAAATATTCCCTTTTGCCAGACTCTCCACCCTTGTCAAAAAATCCCCTTGACACAGACGACGGTTAGTCACGGCTATTCTAAACATAGACATAATCACTCATAACCGGCTGCAAACCGGCCGCCAAAATGGCGTCATAAACTTCCTGCACATTCCTTGTATCATCTATCTCGAACTGTTCGTCCCCTTTTTCTTCTCCGCTGCGTCCGCCGATACCGACATCCACGCCGGCTGAAATCTTTGTCGCACAGATTTGAATGAGATTATCCCGAACCCGCTTACATTCACGCGTAGATATCGTAATCGAGGCAAATGGCAAAAGGAGACGATACGCACATACCACCTGTAATAACTGCGCCTCATGTACATCCATCGGATTAATGCGCTCATTATTAATAATAGGGCGCAGACGCGGACAAGAAAATGCAATTTCTGCCTGTGGATACTTCCGCTGCAAAAGATAGGCATGAACCCCTGTTGCGAAAGCATCTTTGCGAAAATCATCCAAACCAAGCAGCGCCGCAAAACCTACCCCGCGCATTCCTCCCTTTAACGCCCGCTCCTGTGCATTCATGCGATAAGGGAAAATGCGCTTCTTTCCTGCCAGATGCAGCGTTTCATATTTCTCCGCATGATAAGTTTCCTGAAATACTGTAACATAATCTGCACCACATTCGTGCCAATAGGCGTAGTTTTCCGAATTTGTCGGATAGACCTCCAGCCCAATCGTCTTAAAATACTTTCTTGCAAGCTTACACGCCTCACCGATGTATGTCACATCGGACATCTTTTCGCTCTCGCCTGTCAAAATGAGGATTTCCTGCAAACCTGTTTCCGCAATTGCTCTCATCTCATTTTCAATCTCTTCAACATTTAACTTTGCGCGCCGGATTTTATTATGACAGTTAAAACCACAGTAAATGCAGTAGTTCTCACAGTAGTTTGATATGTATAATGGGGTAAACATCATAATTGAGTTACCAAAATGCTTCCTTGTCTCCCGTTTAGCCATCTGTGCCATCTCTTCAAGGAGAGGCAGGGCGGCAGGGGAAAGTAAGGCGGCAAAATCTTCCGGCGTCCGGTTTTCTTTATAAATGGCACAACGCACATCTGACTCCGTATATTTGTCATAGTCATAGGAAGCCATCGCTTCCAACACCCTTTTATCAATATCCGATTCCAATACTTCCATATCATCCAAATAAGCCATATGGTCAATCCGGTTTTCTTTCAAATCTTCCCTTATGGATTGGCTCAAAATACTCTCATTCGTCTTTCCTGTATCCATCCCAAGTCTCCCTCCTATTTCAAGCTATTGGAGCCATCCTGAATGTAGCCGGTCAATGGTGAAGAAGCGCTTGCACCGTATTCCAGCACGCGCCCGGTACCTGCCAGATAAGCTTTTCTACCGGCCTCAATCGCCATTTTAAACGCCTCTGCCATAGCCGGAATATTTCCCGCCGTAGCAATACCTGTATTTGCCATAATCGCAGCGGCGCCCATCTCCATTGCTTCGCACGCTTCCGATGGTTTACCGATACCAGCATCTACAATAATCGGTAAATCTATTTCATCAATCAAAATCCGTATAAACTCTTTTGTACAGAGTCCCTTATTTGAACCAATCGGCGCTGCTAAAGGCATAATAGACGCAGCGCCGGCATTTTGTAAATCACGCGCTACATTCAAATCGGGATACATATAAGGCATCACGATAAAACCCTCTTTGACTAACATATCCGTTGCCCGCACGGTCTCGGCATTGTCTGGCAGCAAATATTTAGTATCCCGCATAATCTCAATCTTCACAAAATCCCCACACCCGATTTCACGGGCCAGCCGCGCAATGCGCACCGCCTCATCAGCATTTCTTGCCCCTGACGTATTCGGCAGCAAGGTAATTCCCTCCGGAATATATTCTAAAATATTTGCTTTGCCATTCTGATTCGCCCGCCTCAGCGCCAGCGTAATCATCTGCGCTCCTGCATTATATATTGAAGCTTCTATTAAATCCAGTGAATATTTACCAGAGCCTAAAATAAAACGGGAAGTAAATTCATGCCCTCCCAACGTTAGTATGTCATCATTCTTCATTTCTGTCTCTCTCCTCTGCTATTAATTCTTTTTTATGTGAAAGTACTAAACCCGAGCGTTCCCGCGAAACGTGAAGCTCATAGTTTCTAAACATCAGCCCCCGCCGACAAAACTCACTACTTCAACAACATCTCCCGCATGAAGTACGGTATCATTATACTTCTGTTTGCTGACAATTTCACCGTTGATTTCCACGGCAATACGGCTCTTTTGCAATCCCTCCCTGTCAACCATCTCTTCCACCGTCAAATTCTCGTAATTCTCTCTTGTTTCACCATTAATCTGAACCATAAACGCGCTCCTTTTCATTTTTAAAAAAAAGATAACACAAGAAAAATCCACACCCGAGGTGGTGTGCCCCTTCCTGAGTTATCCTCAATCTGCCACCTATCTTAACATTCATTCCGGCATTTGTCAACTATACGAGCGTCAAAACAGCTACTTAATAATTTGCAGTTTCAAAGTACCGGCAGGATAGCCGCGTATTAATTCCGCGTATTAATCAATTGCTCCCGCTGTTCTGTCCGTTTTCAGAAGCATTAACCCTATCAAAATAACAACAGGAAAAATCATTGCTGCTCCAAGTCCGGACTTTAAATTATTTCCGGTAGAATCAGCTACCATGCCAACGACCGTCGGGCCGGACGAACATCCGATATCCCCTGCCAACGCCAAAAGCGCATACATCACCGTTCCCCCTGCCGGCAGTTTTACGGCAGCTACACTGAATGTCCCCGGCCAGAATATTCCCACCGAAAAACCGCAGACAGCACAGCCAATCAACCCAAACAGAGGCATTTCGGCAAGCATCGCCAGTGCATAACAACCGATACAGAGAACAGCACAGCCAATCATAAACTTTTTCAGTGGAATCCGTTCGCTGCATTTTCCGTAAAACGCTCTTGCCAGCCCCATCAAAACAGCAAAGGCGCATGGCCCCGCCAAATCACCGACAGTTTTCGACACCCCAAGCGCTGACTCCGCAAACGTTGACGCCCATTGGCTCATCGCTAATTCCGAGGCTCCGGCACATATCATAATTACAATAAGAAGCCAGAATACTTTCTTTTTTATCAATGCGCCAAAATTCATCTGTCTCGTTTCTTCTACCGTACGCTGAATCGGTACGAAGAAAAAATAAATCATATTGACAAATGGCACCAATCCCCATATACAGGCCAGTACAGGCCAATGTTCAATCCCACAAACAGCAAAAAACAGCGTCGAAACCAAGACAAGAAAAACATGCCCCCAGCAGTAAAAAGAATGCAGCAGGCTCATTGCCGCCTCTTTGCGCTCAGTCGGGCAGGCTTCCACAATCGGGCTGATGAGAACTTCTATAATACCACCCCCGATAGCATAGAAAACAACAGCCGTCATAAGTCCCGCATAAGGACTTGAAAATATTTGGGGGAAAAAAGCCAGACCCGCCAGACCAACGGATGCGAACAGGTGGGCGAAAACGATTGCCCTCCGGTAGCCAATCCAATCAATAAACCCCGCAGAAAGTAAATCGACACAGAGCTGAACAAAAAAATTTACCGTTGTAATAAGCGTGATGTCTTTCAGCGTGAGATGATATGTCGTCTGAAAAGTCAGAAATAAAAGTGGTGCAAAGTTATTGACAATCGCCTGTGTAATATATCCAATATAACTGGCATAAATTGTGTGACGATAATCCAATCGTATCCTCTGATTCATTACACTCTCCATTCCAACGGTTTCCCGTCCAAAACTGCCTCTGTCAGACGTCCGCTCTCATATCGCAATTTTAAAGAAAAGAATTCCTTCCCCTCTTCCATCAGACGAAAAAAGATTTTGTCTCCCTCCCAAATCGGCAAATCATATACCTTATCTTTATCCACCCATTGCAGCTCTCCCTCGCTGCACTCCTGTAATTCTCCCTCAAAACCGTCCGCTTTGTAAAGGCACATATACTCCACGTCATTCCAGTGGTCGGATATAAATGTCACGATACCGCAGAATCTCCAATGGGTAAGCGTCAACCCCGTCTCTTCCTTTACCTCACGAAGCAGGCACTCTTCCGGTGATTCCTCCGTTTCGAAATGTCCGCCGACGCCAATCCACTTATCCTTATTGCAATCCTTTTCTTTCTTCACACGGTGAAGCATCAGATATTGGCCGTCTTTTTCTATATAACACAGCGTAGTCAATGAAGTTCCCATCATCCCCGCTTCCTTTCTAACCTCTCCTGCTTTCTCTTTCTGCGAATCTTATCCTTGAGCATCTGCACGACAGAAACATACAGCATCACAAGCGCTGCACTGATAATTACACCGCCAATAATATCCGTCAGCCAATGCACACCCGAAAACAGACGCCCCATTACCATCAAGGCAATGACCGCTACTGCCACGACATCCGCTAAGATACAGACAGTCTGATTTTTAATCATCCGGTTAAACTGCATAATTGCCGTTGCCATCACACAACAGACAAGCATCGTATGAGAAGACGGATAGGATGCCGCTAACTGTTCCTCTTCCAAAACCGGACGGTAATTAATTATTACTTTTTCAAAAAAAATATAAAACACTGCCATTACAACATAAAAACCGCCTAATACTAACAGGTGCAAATCTGTGCGGAACAAATTCCTGCGCTGTATCATCTGTTTTAATCCCACTATGCCAAATCCAAATATAACAAGTATGGCAAAAACTCCTAAATATTTTGTAACCGAATACCAAAATTTACTCTCCCCTAAAGAGGAAAAAACAGCCATATTTATACTAGCAAAACCTATTTCCGTGTCTTCCGGCCCGACCGGCTGCACGTCAACCGTCTTGACGAGCACCGTATAAATAATAAATAAAACAAATAAACTAATCGTTGCTATGTAGCTCTTGCGTGTCTTACTCATATCTTTCCTCCATTTACGCACGGAAATTCTCTCTCGTGCTTTTTTCTTTCTCTTTTACCTTTATGACAACATACTCGGATTTACATCCTGTCTTGAAATGAAGCGCCCAGTCTGAAATACCGGAAGTCACGACAAAATTTGTATTGCCCTGTTTCTCCCATCCGTATGTTTTGTCATTTTCTCCCGTCCATTCACCGACATAATTAATCGGAAACAACTGTCCTCCATGTGTATGACCGGACAAAACTAAATCCACTTCCGCTCTCTCTTGTGCCTCGTAATCATGCGGTTGATGGTCCAACACGACAGTGAATATATCTGGATTTAATTTTTCTACCAAATCATCCATCTCTGCTCGTGGTGTTCCCCGCTCTTTTTCTGAGCGGTCCTGTCTGCCTGTCAGATAGAGTCGATTGTCAATCAGGACAGTCTCATCCTGCAGCACTCTCACATTATTTTTCTCCAATTCGGCAATCAAATCTTTACCGCTGTACCCCCGTTTCCCCTTATCATAATATCCTTTGTCGTGATTTCCAAACGCATAATACACACCATACTTTGTTTTCAGCGAGCGAAACGCCCGACAGGCACTTATCATATCTTCCCGTGATGTGTCATCATCCACAAAATCTCCGGTAATAACGACAATATCGGGGTTCTCCTCCTGTATCGTACGGATATGTGCGGTAAATCCTTCGCCGTCAAAAGTCGTACCTATATGAGAATCGGCAATTTGAACAATACAGAAATCACCGACTGCTTTATCTGTCTCAATAACATACTCCGTGCGCCACACATGATGGGCAAGATACCATCCAACACAAAGATAGCCGACCGTAATTGCTACGGAAACGATTCCTATCAGATAAGAGCCGCTTTTTTTATTTCGCTTCTTCTCTATCAGGTAATTCACCCTGTCACAGACAAACCAGAAAACTACGAGATGAAGAATGCAGATAATCATATTCATCGAATCAAGGAAAACACATAGTCCGGCACACAAAAGCAAAACCGGAAGCAACGCAAAAAACAGTTTTCTGCGCTTTCCCTCCCCGCCCATTCGTTTCACATATGGCATCTTATAAAAGCGGCTGATTAAGTAAATAAGCCCAAGCGCCATGCAAATAATTAGCAGGGAAAAAATTAATATCCATATAATCACCGTATGCTCCTCCTGATTTGTAATCTTTCTTACTTTTTCTTCTTCTGTCCTCTCTTTGGTTTGTCCTTATAGTGCTGTTTCGCCGCCTGATAAAAGGAATTTAATTTATTCCGGTTATCCCCCGCCTTGGCGCTGCCAACCATCTGCCGCACAAAAGTATTCAGCTTCTCGATATATTCCTCTTCCGAGATTTGTCCATCCGCCACACCGGAAAGCCCCTTTTCCCAACTGGCTGTCAGCTTCGGCGACAACATCTGAGGCATCGAATACCTCACAATTCCGCAGACTAACTCCCCTTTCAGCGTTGGCGTTATAATCTGCGTCTTTTTATTCAGGTTCAGATAATCAATATGAAACAGTTTTTTTAAGATTTCTGCCCTCGTAGCGCTCGTACCGATACCGCTTCCTTTTATTTGAGCCCGTAACTCCTCCTCTTCAATTAATTGTCCTGCATTCTCCATAGCCAGAATCATTGAGCCGGAATTATAACGTTTAGGAGGTGAAGTCTCCCCCTCTTTTATATGGCAATCCGTCAAATCTACCGATTTCCCTTTTCTGAGCAGCTCCAATACCTCTTTCAAGTCAAAATCCTCATCTTCATCGGTATCCTTTTGCTCGCTATCTATCTCCTCTGCACGCTTTTTCTTTGCAAAAGAATATTGCGTCACAGGGAGGAACCCCTCCTCAAGCAACACTTTTGATGATGTAAAAAAGCGCTCCTGTCCCGCCTGCACCGTCACATTCACTTTCTGATACACTGCCGCGGGGAAAAAGATACTGAGGAAACGGCGGACAATTACCTCATACATCTTCGCCGGAATATCTCCCAAACTCTTTAGAGCAGAGAGACCCTGTCCGGTCGGAATAATGGCATAATGGTCGGTAATCTGTTTATCATTGACATAACGTGTCTTCTCGAGACCCTGATAGGTGCGGTTTTCCGATATGTATATCAGATACGGCACGGCCGGCCCATAGCCCTGTAAGCCGCTGAGATTCTTTCCAATCTCCTTTGCCACTGCACTTGACAATACACGGGCGTCCGTTCGCGGATATGTGACAAGTTTCTTTTCGTACAATTCCTGTACAACGGAAAGCGTCTCATCCGGACTGATTTTAAACAGTTTCGAAGCATGGTTTTGCAGCTCTGCCAGATTAAACAATAGCGGTGGATTCTTCCTTTCTTTCTTCTTTTCCACCTTTTCAATGACAGCAGGTGACGGCTCCGGCTGCATAAGGGTATCAATCAGGGCAAGAGCCTGCTCTTTTTCCTTAAAACCATTTTCCTTATACAGGTGCGGAGATTGATAATAAGGGGAACTCTCCACTGCTTTCCACTCTCCCTGAAAAGTCTTTCCCTCCAGTGAAAATGTTCCCAGTACACGGTAAAAAGGCGTCTTCACAAAATTGCGTATCTCCCACTCCCTCGTCACAACCATTCCAAGAACACATGTCATAACACGTCCTACGGATACCGACGTCCATTTTTTATCGGCAAAATTCTGATTCAGCCAATAACCGTATTTTAGTGAGAGAACGCGGGAAAAATTAATTCCCATCAGATAATCCTCTTTGGCTCGCAAATATGCGGAACTGCTTAGATTATCATACGCGGACATCGGTTTTGCCTCCCGTATGCCCCGCAGTATCTCATCTTCCGTCTGGGAGTCAATCCACACGCGCAGCCTCTTTTTTGCCGCCGGAACTTTCGCCATCTCATCGACAAGACGATATATGTACTCGCCCTCTCTTCCGGAATCGGTACAGATATAAATCGTATCCACATCTTCACGATTAAGAAGAGCGCTCACGGTTTGAAACTGCTTTTTTACATTGGGAATCACTTCATAAAGAAAATCAACCGGTAAAAAAGGCAGCGTATCCAGCGACCATTTCTTTAGCGCTTCATCATAAACTTCCGGATAACTCATCGTTACCAAATGCCCTACACACCATGTCACAATCGTATCCGCAGATTCTATGTACCCGTCGCCGCGCCGCGCCTGCACTTTCAGGATTCTGGCAAATTCCTGTGCCACACTTGGTTTTTCCGCGATGAATAATTGTTTCGCCATGTATCGTCTTAATCCTTCCCTCTGTTTTCCAACCCTGTCATTTAATATGCTACAAGTCTGGGCAAACTGCGCCCAGACTCATTGCTTATTCTTATTTATAACCAATTAATACAAAGGATATTTATCCGTCAAAGCTTTTACCATTTCTTTTGCTTTCCCGACATTTCCCTCGTGGTCATCAATAATCATGGCAATTGCCTCGGCAATTTTATCCATATCTTCCGTGTTCATGCCGCGGCTTGTAACCGCCGCCGTACCAAGGCGGATACCGCTCGTCACGAACGGCGACTGTGGGTCGTTCGGAATGGTATTTTTATTCGATGTAATATTCGCATCATCTAACCATTTCTCTACTTCCTTACCAGTAAGTCCCTTTTTCGCCAAATCAACTAACATCAGGTGATTGTCCGTGCCGCCGGATACAATATCAATGCCCCGTTTCTGCAGTCCCTTGCAGAGCGCCTGTGCATTGTCCACAATATTTTTACCATACTCCTTAAAACTTGGCTCTAACGCCTCTTTAAAACATAAAGCTTTTGCCGCAATCACATGCATTAATGGACCACCCTGTATTCCCGGGAAAATGGCCTTATTCAGCTTATGCTCATTAGCAAATTCTTCAGAAGAAAGTATCATACCGCCGCGAGGCCCGCGAAGCGTTTTGTGAGTTGTCGTCGTCACCACATGCGCATATGGAATTGGACTCTCGTGATAACCGGAAGCAACCAGACCGGCAATGTGCGCCATATCTACCATAAGAAAAGCTCCCACTTCATCAGCGATTTCACGGAACTTCTTAAAGTCAATCTTACGGCAGTAAGCACTCGCTCCGGCAATAATCATCTTCGGTTTGCACTCTTTTGCAATCCGCGCCACCTCGTCATAATCTATGAAACCGGTATCATCAACACCATACGGCACGATGTTATAATAAGTACCAGAAATGTTGGCCGGGCTTCCATGAGATAAATGTCCGCCGTGGTCGAGGTTCATCCCCATTACGGTTTCCCCCGGCTGAACAAGGGCAAAAAATACTGCCATATTTGCCTGTGCGCCGGAATGCGGCTGAACATTGGCATAAGTACATCCGAACAGTTCTTTGGCGCGCTCTCTGGCCAAATCTTCTACCATATCGACATACTGGCACCCGCCATAGTAGCGCTTGCCCGGATATCCCTCCGCATACTTGTTGGTCAGCGTGCTGCCCATCGCCGCCATAACTGCTTTACTAACAAAATTTTCCGAAGCAATCAACTCAATGTGGTCGTTCTGACGTCCGGTCTCAAGCTCCATTGCTTTTGCCAACTCCGAATCGGCATTTTTCACTAACTCAAATGAATACATAATCTATCTCCTTTTTTAATTAATACTAAGTTATCGCAAATCGGTAAATATCCGTAACAACGGATTACACTTCATCAATAGCTTTTCCGATATCGTGGCGCATATACTTATTTTCAAACGAGATAAGTTTTGTTGCCTCATAGGCATTCGCTCTCGCCTCTTTTAGATTCGTGCCTTTTGCCGTCACTCCTAAGACACGGCCACCATTCGTCACAATACCTTTTTCCGTCTTCTTTGTTCCGGCATGAAATACATAATACCCGTCTTTCCCATCAAAATTTTCAAAACCGGTAATCACTTTACCTTTTTCATAGTGTTCCGGATATCCGTCCGAAGCCAGAACAACGCAAACGGCCGCATTGTCTTCAAACTGCAAATCTACCTCGTCCAGCTTTCCGTCGATACAAGCATTTACTACGTCAATGATATCGTTTTTCATGCGGGGAAGAACAACTTGCGCCTCCGGGTCGCCAAAACGGGCATTGTACTCCAATACTTTAGGGCCGTCTTTCGTGAGCATGAGTCCCACGAAAAGAATACCGACAAAATCCCGTCCCTCTGCTTTCATCGCATCCATCGTCGGCTGGTATACTTTCTCCTCACAAAACTTCTTAACTTCATCCGTATAAAACGGGCTCGGTGAAAAAGTACCCATACCACCGGTATTTAATCCCTCGTCGCCATCTTTGGCGCGTTTATGGTCTTGTGCGCTTGTCATCGGTTTGATATGTGTTCCGTCGCAATAACAGAGTACGGAAACTTCAGGCCCTGTCATAAACTCCTCAATCACAATTTCATTTCCGGCGTCTCCAAACTGCTTGTCTAACATTAATGTCTTAACGCCGTCTTTTGCTTCTTGCAAAGTGTTGCAAATAAGGACGCCCTTACCGAGCGCCAAACCGTCTGCTTTCAGCACAATCGGCATCGGCGCAGTTTCCAGATACTTCAATGCAGCGTCCGCATCCGTAAAATTCTCATAGGCGGCAGTCGGAATATGATATTTCTTCATTAAGTCTTTCGAAAATGCCTTGGAACCCTCAATGATGGCCGCATTTTTCCGCGGACCAAAGACACGGAGCCCCCTCTCCTCAAATACATCAACAATCCCGCCTACCAGAGGGTCATCCATACCAACGATAGTCAAATCAATCTGCTTCTCTTCGGCAAAATCAGCGAGCTTTTCAAATTCCATAGCCGCAATATCAACGCACTCTGCCACAAAGGCAATTCCGGCATTCCCCGGCGCACAATAGATTTTGTCCACCTGACTACTCTTGGCAACGCTTACCGCGATAGCGTGTTCACGCCCTCCGCTTCCTACAATCAGAACTTTCACTTATCGGTTCCTCCTTTTAAAAGTTGAATCAGTTAATATATACTAAATGATTTTTAATTTCTACCCTGCCGTTGGCAATCAAATTTATCGCCTGTGGCAGTATGTTCCACTCGGCCTGCTCCATCACACGTTTCTGAAGTATTTCCGGTGTATCGTCCTGTTTTACTTCAACCGCTTTTTGCAAAATAATCGGCCCGCTGTCAGTTCCCTCATCGACAAAATGAACGGTCGCCCCCGTTACTTTATTGCCGCGGGCCAGCACGCTTTCATGGACTTTCAGTCCATAATAACCGGCGCCGCAATGCGAGGGAAGCAGAGAAGGATGGATATTAATAATACGTCCCTCATATGCCTTAACGAAATTCTCCGGCAAAATCACAAGATAACCGGCTAAGACGACTAAATCAATTTGAGCCTGCTCCATCGCCTGAATCAGGGCGTCGCCAAACGCTTCCCGATGTTCATATTCTTTAGGCACTAACACCTGTGATGGAATCCCATATCCGGCCGCCCGCTCCAATGCGTAAGCATTGGGCTTATTGCTGATTACAAGGGCGATTTCCGCATTAGTAATATCGCCTCTTTCCACACTGTCGAGAATCGCCTGCAGATTTGTACCGCCGCCGGAAACACATACAGCTACCTTTAACATAAAGTAACCCCTTTCTCCCCGTTGCGGATTTCTCCTAAAATATACGGTGTCTCACCGGCGCTGCGGATGGCTTCAATCGTCGTTTCAACATCGTTGCGCTCGACGGCCATAACCATTCCCACACCCATGTTGTATGTATTAAACATCGCCTCTTCCGCCACGTTGCCGTCATTTGCCAGCATTTTGAAAATCGGCGGAATGACAAAACTGTCTTTCTCGATAACGGCGTGTGTCCGCTCACGCAGCATGCGCGGAATGTTTTCATAAAATCCGCCGCCGGTTATATGGCTGCAAGCTTTAATGCGGACGCCTGCTTCTTTAATGCTGCGCAGCGCTTTCACATAAATCTTCGTAGGTGTCAGCAACGTCTCCCCTAACGTCAAATCACTTTCCAGCGATTCGTATTTGCGGTTCAGCGTTTCCGCTTTCATCGAGAATACGCTGCGCACCAGTGAGTAACCATTACTGTGAATACCGGAAGACGCCATGCCGACTAAAATATCTCCGGCTTTCAAATCCTTTCCGGTAATCATGTCTTTTTTGTCAACGATTCCTACCGAAAAACCTGCCAAATCATATTCTTCGGCGGGATAAAAACCGGGCATCTCCGCCGTCTCTCCGCCAATCAGCGCCGAGTCTGCCTGTCGGCACCCCTCTGCTACCCCGCTGACAATCTGCGCAATTTTCTCGGGTTCATTTTTGCCACATGCAATATAATCTAAGAAGAACAATGGTTCTCCACCAGCACATGCAATATCGTTTACACACATCGCCACCGCATCAATTCCTATTGTATCATGCTTATCAAGAATGAATGCCAATTTTAACTTTGTACCGACGCCATCCGTTCCGGATACTAATGTCGGTTCCTCCATTCCAATAAAATTCTTCATGGAAAAAGCACCGGAAAATCCCCCGATATCCGTTAATACCTCCGGTCTCATCGTAGAAGCAATGTGTTCTTTCATCAGGGATACTGCCTTGTAGCCTGCCTCAATGTCAACTCCTGCTTTTTTGTAATCCATGTCATTATCCTCCATTCCGAAGCGTAGCGGAGGAGGCACAGGCAAAAAAGAATATTTTATATTCTTTTTTGCTCTGTGCATTAATACAATTTGTAACGCTTCTGCACAAATTGTAGATTGAAAAATAAGCTATCAAACTTATTTTTCAATTTATCCTCCATCTAAATATTGAATGTAATATCAGCCTCACGGCGCCAATCTGTTAAACAATCTTAAACTTAACCTTTTTCGTTCCGGTATAATTGCCTTTTCCTTTAATTGTTATCGTTGCCGTTCCTCTTTTCTTATTTTTCTTATAAGTAACTTTATAGTCGCGCTTTTTCTTTAACGTCACGCCTTTTACTTTCACTTTAACTTTCGGTTTAATTGCTTTTCCGGTTTTTACATAAGCTTTTTTTACGCCGCTGACACTGGCGTTTTTCACTGTTCTGCGGCTGATGGAAAAGAATGCCTGCGCCGTACCGGTGTAATTTCCAATTCCGGTAACGGTAATTGTCGCCGTACCCCGTTTTTTATTGTTCTTATAAGAGACGGTATAATCAATGCCTTTCTTCAGGCTCACGCCATTTAACACCGCTTTTACTGACGGCTGGATTGCCTTTCCAGTATACACATACTGACTGGTAAAACCACTCAATGTCACACCGGCAATTGACCCCGGATGAATGATAAACGTCTTCGTCAGCACACCTGTATAATCCCCAATACCCCGAATGGTAACTTTGGCAGTACCTGCTTTTGTATTGGATGTATAAGTCAGACGATAATCCAAATCCTGTACTAAGGTAACATCGTTCAGACGAACCGTCATCGTCGGCTTCATCGCCACGCCGGAATAATAATATCCTCCCAAATCCAGAACGGAAGCTTTGGAAACCGAACGCTCCAATGCCTCATACGCTCTCTCTGCCTCTATCAGGACATTCGCATTCGGTACATACGTTTTTTGTGCATCAGTAAGTTCATCAAACGCTTTTCTCGCACTATTAATCGCAGTTCCCGCCTTTACGTTTACTTTCCCTATCTGGGCAATCAGACTGGAAACACGCAGCGCTTTATTGAGATTTAACGTCTCCAAATCACGGTCAATATTTTGTATTTTATTGATATAGTCCTTTCCGACATAACGTTTTGCCGTCTCCGATAACTTATCATAATCACTGTGGATAGACGCCACATATTGCTCGTCTAACAGCGAGTGGTTATTGACAATGACGTCAATCTTTACCCGCAATGCGTTAGCCTCTGACGCATCGGCATAAATGGCGCGGAGGTTTTCAATATTAAATACCTTTGCCTGCTTTTCACTGCTCATGCGCTCGTATCCGTTGAGAACACTTTCCATTTGCAGTTTTTTCGAGCACATTGTTCCATCTTCCGTGCTCTCAATCTGGCGGATACTCTTAATCATCTCCAACACTTCCGTCGATTCATCCAGCACCGTCACATTGGTAATCAAGGAGGCAACGTCGCTGAGACCGCTGTATGTATTGACAAATACCCGATAGGCCTTATACGCTGTTTCGTACCGCTCCAAATAACTTTCGTATTCTTCTTCGGAAGCGGCAGCGCCGATTTCCTCAATCGCATTCATAACCTCTTCCGTATTCGTGTGCAATAAAACTGCACGATTAAGTTTCGTTACATATTCTTCCGGAAGCATTTCCCTTTCTACATCCGTTAACTCCTCGCTAAAATAACGGTATGCACGGAGTGCCGCGGTAAGTTCCGTCTTATTGGCCGGCGTATCGGAAATAATCGACATCATCTGCTCCAATTCTGTAAAGTGCTTATACTGGTCAAGTACAAACTGAATCTCGTCTCCCCGATAATAATCATAGACAGAGATACGGAATTTACTTTCCTGCCCCGCGTCCACAGCTTCTTTCAGTACCTGCATCTTTTCCCGTACCGTATCGTTAAAGGTATTATATACACCTAAATCGTCAAATGCTTTCTCGACGTCCGCATGGAACGTCGCCTTGGCATAATTATCAAAAGCCTCCAGCATCGTATTCTTGATATCTTTCTGCAGACAGACATAATATTTTGGCTTTAAGCTGGCAAATTTGCTGTCATATAACCCGTAAGCCGTCTTTGCCGCCTTATAGTCTTCCATGAAAAAATCATAGTCATCCTCGTCGCTGTTGCGGCTTGGAATCTGAATGCGGGAAAATACACTATCTGCCCGCTCTGCCAAACGCAGTAACTCGTGAATCTGATTCAACGCATTGACGTCGTCGCTGTTTACCGCATCGCGAATATGCTTACTGCTTTCATCATAAGCCGTCTGTGCCGTTTCATAATTTTCTTTTGTCAACGGTGCGTTGATTAAATTCTGAATGGCCTCGGTAACCGGACGGGCCAGTTTCACCAGTGCTTCTTTCTGCGCATCGGCATATGCCAGACTAAATGCCTGTACCGAAGTGAAGTACGTGTGAGTCACATCCGGAACCCCCGGCTCTATGACTACGGTTGTCTTCTCTGTCACATAAGAATCTAATGTTTCTATCGCAGAACTATTTGTCATACTGCGGAGAATATTTTCCAATCCATCTACCTGCTCCGCTAATTCTTCCGTAAAAACATATTTTTCTACCGTTGGTGCAGCTTCAACAATACCATCAATGTATCCTTTCGCTACATCCAAATCCGCAGCAACATCCGCTTTCACCAGATTTGCCGGCAGCAATGTCGTAAGCATTGCAAAAATAATCCATAAAGAAACAAATTTTTTCAAGCCTTTCATCCTCCCTTTTGGAAAATTACTTATTCTACCTTATTTTACCTTGTCTATTCAAAAATAGCAACAATAAATCCTTTTCTTTCACAGAAAAATCTGCTACAATGATAGCTGGAATAACGCATTAACATGCATCAGAAAGCTTAAGGAGGTACCTGATTATGCAGAAAAAGAAAGGCTCTCTTCTCTCTTTTCGGCCTGATATCAAAGTCGTAGACGCCACCATCCGCGATGGCGGATTAGTAAATAATTTCCATTTTACAGAGGATTTTATTAAAGATTTGTACGCCGCCAACGTTGCTGCCGGCGTTGATTATATGGAATTTGGTTATAAGGCATCCAAAGATATTTTTGACGAGACGGAATTCGGTCCGTGGAAATTTTGCGAAGAAGAAGACATCCGTCATATCGTTGGCGATAACGATACGGATTTGAAAATAGCCGTTATGGCGGACGTTGGACGCTGTAACTATAAAAGGGATATTATCCCACGCAGCGAAAGTGTTATTGATTTAGTCCGCGTTGCCACGTATATCAACACCATTCCGGCCGCACTCGAAATGGTCGAGCACAGCAAACAGCTTGGTTACGAGGCGACCATTAATATTATGGCAATCTCTAACGCCAAAGAATCAGAAATTGAAGAAGCCCTTGATTTAATCGGAAAAAGTGATGTGGATGGCATCTATATTGTAGACAGCTACGGCGCTCTGTATATGGAGCAAATCGAAGAATTAGCTATTAAATATCTGGCTATGACGGAGGCAAATAATAAATATGTCGGCATCCATGCCCACAATAACCAGCAGCTCGCTTTCGCCAATACCATCGCCGCCCTGACATGCGGAGTAAGTTATTTGGACGCCACCGTAAACGGAATGGGACGGGGAGCCGGAAACTGTGCTACGGAACAGCTTCTCGGTTTTCTTAAAAATCCGAAATATGACATGATTCCGATATTGAAATTTTTGGAAAAACATATGACACCCTTAAAAGAATCCGGCGTTGTCTGGGGCTACAATATACCCTATCTTCTGACCGGACAGATGAACCGTCATCCCCGCTCTGCCATCGCAGCGACCAACGAGGGAAGAACCGATTTCCTTAACTTCTATCTGGAATTAGGCGATAAAGACTGATTCTCGCTCCGCACAGAGCGTTCTTTCCTATAAGATAAAAAACCCGTAAATTGCCGGAAGCTCCGCTTGGCTTCGCCAATACCGCTCCGGCAACTTATGGGTTTTCTTATATTCTGAAAATTGATGTCTTTTATTGAACGACAATATGCTTTTCGACGCTTCGCTTCGCCTCATTCAGATTATTGCGGATTTTCTCCAGCTCCTCAAGCGCCTGCTTACCATCTTCCTCTTCTGCTTCGTCTATTTTCTCTTTCACGTTCTTTTGCATTTTGGCAAGTTGCTGCTTCATATCTTTAAAACTCTGGTCAACTTCAATGCTGTTTTCCTGAATCACTTTTTCAACATCCGAATACAGCTTGATGACATCCTCTGTCTTGTCGACGACCGCTTTTTTCGTTTCCTGCGTAATACCGTCCGCACGGCATGCGGCCAGACTCAGACAGATAAGCAGCAAGGCAAAAATTTGTTTCCATCCTTTCATTGTAACCTCCATTCCGGATTTTCAGCATACTATTTCAGGCTGGCATCCATGTTGTTCCCTCTCTGGAATCTTTGAGGACGATTCCCCGCTGCGCAAGTTCCTCGCGGATAGCGTCCGCAGTTGCAAAGTCTTTCGCTTTCTTGGCCTCTGCCCGCTGTTCAATTTTGCGCTCGATATATGACACAAATTCCTCGTCCAGACATTCTTCCTTTTCCTCCCATGCGGCGGTCAGCCTGAGAGAGAGTACTTCTTCATATCTTGCCACTAAAGCCCTCTTTGTCCCATCGTTCATATCTGCTTTCAGCATATCATATAAAACGGTAATGGCAGAACTGGTATTCATATCATTTCCTAAAGCTTCAGCAAATTTTTTCTCGTATTCGCCAAAGGCCTCCTTATCGGTTTCGCCCTCCTCTGACAGATTGGCGATGCGCCGCAGCAATTTGTCATACGCGGTCGCCACATTATCCAAGGCGTCCCATGAAAACTCCAACGGCTTGCGGTAGTGGGAAAGAAGACAGAACATACGGTAAACCATAGGATTATACCCTTTCTCCTCCAAAAGGGAAACCGTCAGAAACTCTCCCTTTGATTTGCTCATCTTACCGCTTGTCGTATTCAGGTGATTTACATGGAACCAGTAATTACACCACTTATGACCGATATATGCCTCGCTCTGGGCAATCTCGTTCGTGTGGTGCGGAAAGATATTGTCAACACCGCCACAATGGATATCCATATATTCCCCTAAATGTTTTATACTGATACAGGAACACTCAATATGCCATCCCGGATATCCGACACCCCACGGACTGTCCCATTTTAACTCCTGATTATCAAATTTTGATTTTGTAAACCACAAGACGAAATCCGTTTTATTTTTCTTATTCGTATCTTCCTCTACATCTTCACGCACTCCGACTTGTAAATCTTCCTCATTTTGGGAAGAAAGCACATAATAATTGTCGAGCTTTGAGGTGTCGAAATATACGTTTTCACCAGCCACATAAGCATAACCTTTTTCCAGCAGCACCTCAATCATATGAATAAATTCCGGAATACAATTTGTCGCCGGCTCGACAATATCCGGCCGCTTAATCAGCAGTTTCTCACAGTCTGCCATAAATGCCTCTGTATAAAAACGGGCAATATCCATAACCGTCTTATTTTCCCGCTTCGCCCCTTTGAGCATCTTATCTTCTCCGGTATCGCCGTCGCTCGTCAGATGTCCCACATCCGTAATATTCATTACCCGCGTTACGTCATATCCGACATAGCGCAAATATTTCTCGAGCACATCCTCCATGATATAACTGCGCAGGTTCCCTATATGGGCGAAGTGATAGACCGTAGGCCCGCATGTATACATCGCCACCTTTCCCGCTTCATTCGGCTTAAACTCTTCCACCCTTTTCGTCAATGTATTGTATAAATACGTCTTAATATCCATCCGTCTACCTAACCTCTCTCCTCAAAATGCAGGGAAGTATTTATCATATCCCTGTCTTCTTAATTATGATATACAGGGAAAATACCTTTTGACCCCAACATCATTATAAAAAGCACCCGAAGAATTTTCAAGTGCTTTTTGTCACAAAACAGCCGGACGCCTAATCATTTTCATCCGTACGGAGGGTATCATCCTGCTTTTTATCCTTGTATCGCTCCCCGAAAAATTATTGTTTCTTTCGTTTACGGAGCGCCGCCCGAGCAATTGTCTGAGATGTCTGCTGTCGTTTTTCCCTGACTTTTGGCAGCCCGTTTGCACTAGACCGCTACGCAACGGTACTAATGCACCACCAGAACAAT
>CAPAOV010000003.1 GCA_948579355.1 uncultured Eubacterium sp.
CATGATATCTTGCATTTTCTGGCTCAAGCTCTACCGCTTTCCTTGACTCTTTCTCCGCTTCTTCATATTTCTCCATTTCATGCAGGGTAACTCCCAAACTGTCATGATATCTTGCATTTTCTGGCTCAAGCTCTACCGCTTTCCTTGACTCTTTCTCCGCTTCTTCATATTTCTCCATTTCATGCAGGGTAACTCCCAAACTGTCATGATATCTTGCATTTTCTGGCTCAAGCTCTACCGCTTTCCTTGACTCTTTCTCCGCTTCTTCATATTTCTCCATTCCATGCAGGGTAACTCCCAAGCTGTCATGATAGCTTGCATTTTCTGGCTCAAGCTCTACCGCTTTCCTCTTCTCTTTCTCCGCTTCTTCATATTTCTCCATTTCATGCAGGGTAATTCCCAAGCTGGCATGATAGCTTGCATTTTCCGGCTCAAGCTCTACTGCTTTCCTTGACTCTTTCTCCGCTTCTTGATATTTCTCCATTTCATGTAGGGTAATTCCCAAGCTGGCATGATATCTTGCATCTTCTGGCTCAAGCTCTACCGCTTTCCTTAACTCTTTCTCCGCTTCTTCATATTTCTCCATTTCATGCAGGGTAACTCCCATAAGATAATGATAACGGAAATTTTTTGCATTCAATGTTACCAACTGTTGTTCTATCTCCCACGCCTCTTCATAGTTGCCATTATTATGTAATACAACAGCCTCTATATATAACCGTTGCTGTTCCGCCTGACTTGTAATCTTCTCGACAATCTGACTAATCTCTCTTTCTTCTATTTTATCTTCTACTTGTTCTTTCTGTTCAAACGCTTTTCCCCCTATGAATACCTCCGTAAATTTATCAATGGAATTGGACAGCATCTGAAAGCGTTCTTCTGCATCATTCAAAAAAGCTTCTTTGGATGGTAGTTTGTAATCAAATGCCTCTCCCATAAAACACATCACTTCATCAAAACCATTATGTTTGATTAAATATCCCCCCGCTTTCTCCAAAAAATCCAATATCTTTCCAAAAGCATTGTCCTTTTTATAAATCATCCAATACGGAAACGACCACTCATTATTGAAAAACTTTTCGCTATTTTCAATCAAAAAATCCATAAGGCTGTTATCATTACCTGCATATCCGATAAAAACCGGATGATATTCCGCAAAAACCTCTCCTAGTGCCTTTTTCCAATTGTCATGAAGCACCTCCAACTCATCTGTTCGGTTTTTGGGATCAAGCAAAAGATCCCTATGTATTTTTATGATAGTAGGCCTTGATATCTGCTTGGTAACATAATGGGCTAAAGCTTCATGGCCTATCACCAAAGGAATTTTTTGCTCATAATAGTTCACGGCATCTTCTGCCAGATGGTCAAAATTAGTGGTTATCACAACATTATGCGGGGTCTCCGTCAGTAAATGAGAAAGCATGACATATCCGATGCTGGGTCGGGCAGGCTCCATCAATTTTTCCAGATAATTATATCCATCTATCGGCTGCCTGTGAAAACGTCTTTCATAAAACTTACTGTAAAAACTGCACTTATTCTCTTCCGTTATGTTTAAATCTTCTTTCCACCTTATATGCGCTTCTTCATTTCTTAGCTGAAGTTCTGCGTCCCATAGTGTAACCAATTCCTGTCCGGATTTGATTCCGGAAGAGAGCGATGCACCTGCCCCAAGCACAAAGCAGAACTTTCTTTTATGAGGCCCACTTGAAACTTCTTTCATTTCACATATAAATCCCTTTAAACTCAATTCCTCATAACTCATTGGTATCCTTCCCCTCACTTCCAATTTCATCTATCATTAACCCAAAAATATAGCACTCCTCTTCCATTTTTATTTAACATGGAAGCCAAAGAAATCATTCCTTCTTTTAATTCTCCTGTCGATTTTTTGAATTCCATTAATTCCGTTTCCATTCCAATGTTTATACCCACATACCTCCAAACATAGTATATCCCTATTCAACACTTTATTCAACAATATGTTGAATAAAGTGTGCATTATGCTCATCTTCCTAAAATTATCAAACTGGCAGACTATCCCTCAGACACAGCGCCCCCCAGCCCACGCTGTCATTCGGATATTCCTCAAACGCCGGCAGTTGCCGCGCCCCGCGAATGAGAAAGGCTTTTACTTTTTGTCCAAAAAGATAAGGGTCCCGCCCCTCAATAATGCCATACTGCATTAACAGGGCGGCGCTTCCCGTAACAAACGGGCATGCCATAGACGTTCCCGTGCGGCTCACATAACCGCCTCCGGGAGAACATGACAAAATATCAACCCCCGGCGCAACCAAATCCGGCTTAACCCATCCACAGCAGACATAACCCCGCCCCGAAAAAGGCGCATAGCTATCGGTGTCGCCATTATAAGCGCCTACTGTAATCGGTCTTGAAGCAGTGGAGGGAATTGTCAGCGTGCGGTCGGCATCCGAGATAAGAAATCCCGTCTCGCGATTGATACTGCTGCCGCTCGGCATCCACAAATCAATTTGTCCGTCTACTACCATCTTCGGTATGAATACGATTTTCCAAACACCGCTTCGAATATTAGAGCTTACCCCCTCCGGCAGCAGTTCAAAATAAATTTCCTGCACAATGCTATATGGCGCCGGGTCTCCAAAATACCATAATAATTCTGTTCCATCAATTACATAACGGTACATTCCCTGCAAATCCTCTCCGAGAATTATTTCATCGCCGGACGGGGAAGTCAGGCGTATCTGAAAAGAATCCGTGTATTGTTTCCAAATCTGAATGGCCAGATTATATTCTCCCGGCGCCACGACAAACTCAATTAAACTGTTCATTCCCATCATCATCTCTACTGCCGCATGTCTGGCGAGATTCCCCTCATTTCCGCTCCCCACGCATATCGTTGTCCGCCCCATATTCGCAACCGTATCTAAATACGTCTCAATCAGCGAGGTGCCCGTATGGGAACCATAATTATTTCCATAACTAAGATTGAGCGCTAATGGTTCATTTCTGCGAATGCTCATGCGCACGCAAAAATCAATGCCCTGCATTAATTGTGCCGTTTGCGGGAAGCCCTCTGCTGTCGGACTCCCCAATTTTACAACGAGAATATCGGCCTCGTAGGCGACGCCCCGATTCTCTCCACGGCTCGCCCGTCCGTTTCCGGCCGCAATCCCCGCCACATGCGTGCCGTGCCCGCTTCTATCCTGCGTCGGAGAGCGGCTTTCATTTTGCAGTATCGTATTAATGTCCTCTTCCGAAAAATACACTCCTCTCTGATATCCTTCCGGAGGAGCCTGCCCGGAACCCTCCTCCGGTGTCAATGTCTGGTCCCACAGACCAACAATGCGGGTAGTACCATCCTCCTTGCGAAAATCCGGATGGAAAATATCAATACCGCTATCCACAATTCCTACCAGAATACCCTGTCCGGTCAGTGAATACGGTGGACGCTGTACCGGCGGTATGCAGGAAACAAGCTTTCCTTCATAGACCGCAAAAGAAAGAGCCTTTGGTTTCTCAATAAACTCTACCAACGGCTCCTCGGACAATTGTAATAATTGTTCTCTTGTAACTTCCGCTATGGCAAAACCACCGAGCAAATCCACCCAGTTTTCATAGCGCTCTGCCAAATTCCCCATCTCTCCGGAATAACGCAGGATAATTTCCCATTTTGCATCCTGCGTATCATAACCAACCTGAAGATTTTCGCTCTTCTCCCTTGTCTGCTCGTCTACATCTAAGGATAACTCCAACAGGTTTTCTATTTTCTGGTCTGCCATACTAACATCCTCTTACTTTCTCATACGCCCGACGCAGTTTCTGCAATGCTTTCTTTTCGATTCGACTCACATAACTGCGAGAGATTCCAAGCTGTCTGGCGATTTCCCGCTGCGTCACTTCCGGATGCTCCGGAATACGCGGCCGCTCGGGCACTCCATAGCGGAGACGAATAATCAGCTTTTCTCTCTCGGTCAGATTTTCTTCAATCAATCCATACAGTTTTGAAATATTCTCTTCCTTTTCCATCCGCTCCGGAATATCCTCATCCACACTTTCCAGAATATCAAGAAAACTCAACGAATTTCCCTCTCCGTCATCCCCGCCGATTGGCTCATAGAGAAAGACTTCTTTCGACTGTTTCTTGTCACTGCGAAACGTCATCAGGAGTTCATTGTCAATACACCGCGAAGCATAGGTGGCGAGACGAACACCTTTCCCCTGACGGTATGTGTCCACTGCCTTTATGAGTCCTATCGTTCCAATCGAAATCAAGTCATCTACGCTATGGTCGGTATTACTATATTTTTTTACAAGATAGGCAACGAGACGTAAGTTATGCTCAATTAAAATAGTCCTTGCCTCCCTGTCTCCCTGCTCCCATCTCTTGATATACTCATTCTCTTCCTCGACACTCAAAGGTTGTGGAAATGCCTGCATACAGACCTCCGTCAGAACTACATTACTTCATTCTATGACTTTTTTTGTCCATTAGTGCCTGACTACCTGCAAGAAATATTTGAAATCATCTACCGGTTTGTGATAAGATAACTATACTTTGTGAATCTACGCATTGATAATGAAATGGAGGAACAGACATGAATAAAAAAGAAATTGCAGAAATTAAGAAGCGTTTTACGAAAACCAAATGCACCGTAACCCGTATTTGCGGATGTTATGTCGACGCGGAAAAACAGAAACGGATGACACTAAAAGAAGCATTTGCCGGACTTCCGGAAGAAGAAATGTTTAAATACATAGATATTTTTCGAAAAACCCTTTCCGGCTCGATTGGAAAGACATTGATGAATATGGAATTTCCGACAGAAGAAGAGACAGCGGAAGACGGAAAACAGCGGTTTCTTATGCAATTGCTGGAGAGCAAACTCGCAGACGAACAGCTTCTCAATCAGTTTTACGACACAATTATTGAGAACTACAATTATCCAGAAAATTATTTCATTATTCTCATTCACGACGCCTATGATATTCCTAAAATTACAACTGATGGCATCGAAAATTTCGACGCCTCCGAGTATGTATACGATTATATACTGTGCAGCATATGTCCGGTAAAATTAACAAAACCGGGATTGTGTTATAATACCGAGACCAACCATATTCAGGACCGAATACGCGACTGGCTCGTACAGCCTCCGGAACTCGGCTTTCTGTTTCCGGCTTTCAATGACCGCAATATGGATATCCACAGCCTCCTGTACTACTCTAAAAATTCAGACGATTTAGATTTGGCAATAACGGAAAATGTCCTCGGCTGCCGCCTGCCTCTGCCGCCAAAGAGCCAGAAAGAAACCTTTAACGCTATTGTGGAGGAAGCGCTTGGTCTGGAGTGTGATTATGATATCGTAAAATCCATCCACGAAAACTTGAATCAGATGGTGGAAGAAAATAAAGAGAATCCGGAACCTCTTGCTTTAGACCGAACCGATATCGGGAAACTTCTGGAAAAGAGCGGTGTGGAAGAAGAACAACTTGCCGTGTTTGAGACGCGCTATGACGAGACGGTAGGAGAAAAAGAACATTTAATGGCGAATAACATTTCCAATACGCGCAAATTTGAAGTGCGGACGCCGGATGTAACCGTGCAGGTGAATCCGGAGAGAACCGATTTAATTGAGACAAAAGTAATCGACGGCGTACCATGTCTTGTAATTGAAATCAATGACTTAGTAGAAGTAAACGGCATTCAGATTGTATCGGATTTAACCTGACAATGGCAAGACGAAATAAAAAAAATAGCATACGCACGAAAAGCGCTGTTTCCGAAATCAGAAAGCAGCGCTTTTTTCAGCGTAATACATCCACTTGATTTTTCACACGGTTATTGTAATAATTCCTGTGCAAGTATTTCCATCTGTGCAACGTCGTCCTCTTTCATCGTTGACTTAATCGTTACCATATGCTCGCACAGCGTCATATTTTTCATTCCCTCTACGATTTCACGCATCTTCCTGTTTGCCATCGGGCCCCAGCTTCCATTCTCCAAAAAGGCAACTTTCTTATTTTGAAAGTTCTTATGGCCAAGCCGATACAGAAAATCCTGCATCGGAGAGAACAAACCGCCGTCATAGGTAGCGCAGGCAAGTACTATTTTATCATAGCGGAACGCATCCTCCACAGCCTCTGCCATATCCTCGCGGGATAAATCACTGACAACTACTTTGGCAGCTCCTTTCGCAGTCAGTATCTCACCAAGTTTCTCTGCTGCCTTTCCGGTATTGCCGTGAATCGAAGCATACGCCACAAACACACCGTCGTCCTCCGCCTCATAGCTCGTCCATGTCTTGTATTTGCCTATGTAATACGATAAGTTTTCCTGTAAAATCGGGCCATGTAACGGACAAATCTTCTCTATATCAAGTCCGGCCGCCTTTTTCAACAGCGCAGCCGCCTGCACGCCGTATTTGCCGACAATATTGAAATAGTAGCGACGAGCTTCACACGCCCAATCTTCTTCCGTGTCCAGTGTGCCGAATTTACCAAAAGCATCGGCAGAAAACAAAACCTTTTCTGTCGTTTCATACTCTACCATAACTTCCGGCCAATGAACCATCGGAGCCATCATAAAAGTGAGGGTATGCTTTCCCAAATCAAGAGTATCCCCCTCGGCCACTTCTACTTTTTTTCCCTCCAAATCCAACTCCATAAACTGAGGGAGCATGGCAAACACTTTGGCATTACTAACGAGTTTCATCTGTGGATATTTCGCCATCACATCGGCAATACTGCCGCTGTGGTCTGGCTCCATATGTGATACGATAAGATAATCCGGCAAACGGCCATCCAATTCCGTCTCAATATTAGAAAGCCATTCATCCGTTTTACGGCCATCTACCGAATCCATCAGGGCAACTTTTTCGTCCATAATCAAATACGAATTATATGACACCCCATTGGGAACGATAAACTGACTTTCAAATAAATCAATGTCTTTGTCATCCACGCCAACATAACGAATGGCATCGGAAATTGTAACTTTACTCATGTCTTTTTTCCTCCTTCGAAATGAAAATACATAAGTTCAGTATACAATTTAGCAATGCCAAAATCAAGAATTATTCTTCAACAAGAAAACAATCGTGTGAATCAATTGTCTGCTCTTCCGTAAAATCAATCTTTTCGTCCGTCCATAAATTATATCCAGATGCACCGTCGGCATACTGCGATGGTGTCACGGCAATACACGTATCCGCAATATTGAAAATAGCGGTATACTTCTTATCATCATACCGGCCGACTGCTTTCCATACAATCATTTTGTCATTCCGGAACACCTCTTTTGCATGGGAAGAGTTCTCTAACAGATAGAGCACACGCTGATTCGTAATCAGTGACAGCGTCCAATCATCCAGTTCCGGCAATTCCGCACCTAACATCATCGGCGAACGGAATATACTCCACAGCGTCATCATCGTGCGCTGTTCCACTTTTGTAAAATTGGTCTGCCGTTCATCTCCAAACCCCTTGCCAATCCGTCCGAGCGGAAGCATATCACAGTCCGGGTAACCGCCATCCCTCACCGAATCCTGCCAATTGCGGCAGCGGTCGAACATATCGCGCAGAGACTTCCAGTTATCCCAAAAATCATCCGTAATACGCCACATATTCGCATTTTCGTGATAATACTCCGCCAGTTCTAAGATTGCCGGACCGGGAGACAGACTGAGAACAATATCACGCCCACACTTTGCAATAGCCCGATGAAGCATGGCAATCTCCTCTTTTGCCGTATCGGCGTCTAAGCGGCAAATATCATCACATTTAATAAAATCTACACCCCACTCCGCATAGAGATTCATTAGAGAGTCGTAATATTCCTGCGCCCCCGGCGCGTCCGGAAGAATACCGTACATATCCGGATTCCAATAACAAATATTATTGGCTGCGGCAATTTGGTTCGCCGTATATTCCGTTCCCAAAATCTTGCCGTGATGATGCGCTGCAATACGTGGTATGCCACGCATGATATGAATACCAAACTTTAACCCTCTGTCATGTATGTACTGTGCAAGCGGCGCAAAACCCTTTCCACCGGCGGAAGAGGGAAAGCGCTGCGGACAGGGAAGTAAACGGGAATACTCATCCATTTCCACATCCCAGAAAGGAATATATTGATGTTTATTTCGCTGTGTACCGGCATCATACGCATACCATTGGATATCAACTACAATATATTCCCATCCATATTCTTTTAAATGTTCTGCCATGTAGTCGGCATTTGCTTTCACCTGCTGCTCATTCACGGTAGTATCATAATAATCATAACTATTCCACCCCATCGGTGGTTTTTTCCATGTCAGCATATTTATCCTCTTTTCCTTTTTATAGACATATCCCGGTTTCCGGCATATATCAAATGTTATAACTGCCGCCTCCCGCCATCTGCCAGTCGACCAAATCGGCAAGAGTAATGTTATCAATCACTTCACTAATCGCCTCATTCAACCGCTTCCACACAATTGAAGTCGCACAATTTTCCATGCGGTCGCAGGCAATAATTTCCTCGTCCACACAATCGACAGGAGCCATACTCCCCTCTGTCAAGCGCAAAATCATCCCAACCGTATAATCTTCCGGCTTCTTTGTGAGAAGATAGCCGCCCTGAGGCCCGCGGATACTACGCACAAAACGCGCCTTATTTAATATCGAAATAATTTGCTCCAAATATTTATCTGAAATTCCCTGCCGGCAGGCAATCTCCTTGATTCGAATCGGCTTTTCCGTATCATTTAGCGCCAAGTCCAGCATAAGACGCAATGCATACCGTCCCTTTGTAGAAATCTTCACAATACATCTCTCCTAACCATACATTTCCTACTACAATTATATGATACAATAAGCACAAACAAAATGCAAGAAAGATTACCCTAATTACCCGATATCAAACCCGCATGCCGTCAGCATTTCCCTATCCTGCCTTGTACGGCTTCCCGAAGTCGTAAGCATATCTCCCGTAATTGCCGCATTTGCTCCGGCAAAAAAGGCATTCTTCCCACTTTCTGCCAGCAATTTGCGTCCTGCGGCAAGTCTTATATCTGCCGTTGGATTCAGAAAACGGAAGATAATTATCGTCCGCAAAATCTCTTCTTCTGTCAGCGGAAGCAGCTCTTCAAACGGGGTGCCTGCTATCGGAATCAGCGCATTCAGCGGAATCGAATCTACCTCCAATTCCGCTAACGTCAACGCCATATCCATACGGTCTTCCCATGTTTCACCCATACCTATAATGCCGCCGGAGCAAACCTGCAGTCCGGCGCTTTTCGCTGCGCGGATACAGGCAATTTTATCTTCGAAAGTGTGCGTGGTACAGATATTCGGAAAATTCCTCCGCGAAGTTTCTATATTGGCGTGATAACGCCTGACTCCGGCTTCCCGCAACGCGACAAACTGTTCTTTCGTCAGTAATCCGTGCGAGGCGCATAAACGGATGCGCCCGCACTCTTCACCCATCTTTCGGTATGCTTTCAGCGCCCATTCGAAATCCTTTCCGGCGAGCGTGCGTCCCGCTGTCACAATAGAAAAGCGATGTGCTCCCATCTCTTCGTGATGACGGCACGTCCTCACAAACTCATCCGTCTCCAAAATTTCGTATTCCTCTGCTCCCGTATGATAATGAGACGATTGGGCACAAAATTTGCAATTTTCGCTGCACCGTCCGGAGCGCCCGTTGATAATTGTACACAAATCAACGTGATTGCCACACAATTCCTCACGGATGCGGTTCGCTCCCGCTTGCAACTGCTCAAAATCGCTCTCCAATAGAAAAGATAAATCATCCGCTCTTGTCAGGCGGCGGCCCTCCAAAATCTCATTTACTATTTGTTCCACCATATCCATGTCACGCATCCTCTCTTAATTTTAGTGGTGGAACAGACGTATGCCCGTAAAGCTCATCACCATATTATGGCGGTTGCAGGCGTCAATACAATCCTTATCACGAATCGAGCCGCCCGGCTGAGCGATATATTTTACCCCACTGCGGTATGCTCTCTCAATATTATCATCAAACGGGAAGAACGCGTCCGAGCCAAGCGTCACATCTTTGGCGTATTCAGACAACCACTTCTGTTTCTCCTCTTTCGTAAATACCGGGGGTTTTTCCGTGAAATATTTCTCCCAGCATCCATCTGCCAATACATCCATAAAATCTTCACCAATATAGTTATCAATCGCATTATCGCGCTCTGCCCGCTTCATGCCCTCCTTAAATGGAAGTCCCAACACCTGAGGAGACTGGCGCAGCAGCCAATTATCCGCTTTCTGTCCTGCAAGACGGGTGCAGTGAATACGAGACTGCTGACCGGCTCCGATACCGATTGCCTGTCCTCCCTTGACAAAACAAACGGAATTGGACTGTGTGTATTTAAGCGTAATCATGGCGACAGCCATATCAATCTTCGCCTGCTCCGGCAATTCTTTATTTTCCGTGACAATATTCGCGAAGAAATCATCATCAATTACTAATTCATTTCTCCCCTGCTCAAAAGTAATACCAAATACTTCTTTGTGCTCAACCGGATTCGGTACATAAGAAGAATCAATCTCAATAATCGCATAAGCGCCCTTTTTCTTTTCCTTTAAAAGTTCCAGCGCTTCCGGCTCATACCCCGGAGCAATAATACCGTCTGAAAACTCCCGCTTAATCATTTTCGCCGCCGAGACGTCGCACACATCCGACAGAGCAATAAAATCTCCGTAAGAAGACATCCTGTCCGCACCGCGTGCTCTCGCATAAGCGGCCGCCAGAGGAGACAACTCGCCGAGGTCATCGACCCAGTAGATTTTCGCCTCCACCTCGGACAATGGCAGGCCTACTGCCGCCCCTGCCGGCGAGACATGCTTAAACGAAGTAGCCGCCGGAAGCCCTGTAGCTCTCTTTAACTCGCTCACTAACTGCCATCCGTTAAATGCATCTAAAAAATTAATATATCCCGGCTTGCCATTCAGCACCTTAATTGGCAGCTCGCCATCTTTCATATAAATCTTCGAAGGTTTCTGATTCGGGTTACAACCATATTTTAATTCCAGTTCTTTCATAACTATCCTCCATTCTGCCGCATCTATGCGTTATGCCTGATTTTTATTTACAATATTTGTTTTATATTCTCCGGTTTCAATATCAATATAGCGGACAAACAAAGATACTTTGTTATCCTCATTTAAGCTGTTCCAGAGCGTTTCGGTAAAAGAATCCATATCGTCGCTCATCGCAACAAGCTTCGGCTCGCCCTCAAAACTTGGCAGCGGATTCCCGTCCTGCATATAAGTGTGAATAAAGTGCCCCTCTCCTGCCACCGGATTACTGTACTGGAACGTATAGCGGTTGCAGGAAACCGGATTTCCCTGATTGCTTTTTAAAATCGACATCTCATACTGATACGCTCCCTTTTCCACTTTCATCATGGCAGATATGCGCGGCGTGTAGTTCGGAGCATCCGGCTCAAATTCTCTCGTACGGAGAGCCTGCTCAAACGTCAGTTGCTTTTGCATCAACTCATAAACCGTATCGGTCTGGTCGCCATTCGTTACAATCGTCGTATTGCCAAGAACGCGAACCGGTGCATAAATAATCAGACTGGGATCGCTTAGTTTAGAATCGTCAAACGCCTGTGTGCGAATCCCCTCGCCATCCTCTACAAAGATGCGGTTGCGGCTGTTTTCACTGCGCCCCATAATGAAATAAGCGGCTACAGCATACTTCCCGTTTGGCGATTTGCCAACGACAATCCCCCGTCCCGGATAAGGATTGCCTTTCAGCTCGTTTTCAAGTAAAATTGTGTTCATCTTCTCTTTCCCTCCTGTTCTATTTTTTTGTCCGTCAGCTCTTCATAAAAAAAGACCATCCGGACAACCAAAGAAATGGTCGCCCAGACGGTCGGCAATTCGTTTCCATCCATACTCCCCGTGAGTACTCTCACAAACAAAATGATTGTTTTTTCCGCCAGTCATATGGAATTACGTTTAGTATACTTCAATTGTTTTGAAAAAGCAAGCCAAATATTATGAAAAAATACTTACATAGGCGCTCCCACTTATTAAGTACATAGTAGTATAAACTCACTCTGATAAATCGTCTGAAGCAATTACTCTCCCCAATAGTCTATTGTATCTTGCGAAGTGGTTACTATCCCAAAGAGCTTCCGCATAAAATCTTCTTTTTCGTGAAACATTTCCAAAATAAGTATTGTATCTTTATCCTTTATACGGTAAAAGAAATAATTATGTTCTGCAATAATATAGCTATAATCACATTTAATATCATATTGTGATGAAATTCTTATACCTGATTGCGGAAATGTTTCAAGTCTTCTGATACTATTAGTTATATTACTCATAATCCTTTTTGAACTGTTTTCACCATAATTTTGTGCCAATTCACTGTGTAACTTTTTCAGCTTTCTTCTAACAATCTGCGAATATTCCAATTTGGCCAAATCATTATACCCCCAGCTCTTTTTCTAATTCATCCGCAGATATAGTTCCTTCCGTAATTACAGAATTTTCAGCTTTCTGCAGTTTTAACAACAATTGATTTAATGCTTTCTGCTTATCTAATTCGTCCAATTCCTGCATATCAATAATAGCACATGAGCCATGTCCGTTGCGGGTAAGATAAACCCTGTTTCCATAGGATACTTCATTGACAACCGACGTATAATTTCTCAAATCAGATATTGGTTTAATATTTGGCATTTCACACACTCCAATCTTTTCTTCTATAATTAGTTAATTATTTTATATGATTTCAATATCATTATAACAGTTATAACATACAATTTGCAACGAAATTCACACGTTAATTTACAGCAAAAATTACTTATCTCTCATCCGTTAGCCGGATTACAACACCCATTCGCCATCTCGTATTTGATGAATTTCACTCTGATAAAATGCCTGAACCGCCTCTGTCATATATGATAAATCTTTACATCCTGCCGTCTCCACGGCGCTGTGCATCGCCAACTGAGGCAGTCCGATATCAAGCATCGGCACGCTGAATTGATGGCTCAGTAAATTCCCCAGAGTACTGCCTCCCGGCGCATCCGCGCGATTGGCAAAACGCTGTATCGGAATCCCTTTCTCTTTGCACAATTCAGAAAAGACTGCCGCTGTCATCCCTGTGGTCGTATATCGCTGACTGGCATTATACTTTATGACAATTCCCCTGTTCAGGATGACCGGATACTCACTATCTGTCTTGGCCGGAAGATTGGGATGCGTGGCATGCGCATTGTCTGCGCTGAGAAGCAGACTGCTGTTTCTCGCCGCCGCCCGCTCCTCTTCTGACATATCTAATGCCCGTTCAATTCGGCTCACAACATCCGGCAGAAACGAGCCCATCGCTCCCTGTCTCGTCCCGCTTCCCACCTCTTCATTATCGAACATACACCAGAAATTGATTTTCCTGCCGCTGTTTTGCTTATCGGTTTGTGTCTGGCAGGCGGACAAAAAACCAGTGAGGCTGGCGTAAGCGCATCCCAAATCATCAATACCGTGCGCCATATAAAATTCTTTATCAACTCCCACCTGACAAGCTTTCTGCCTGATGGTAAGCACAACGTCCATATCCAGTATATCCGCAGGGCTCACATTGCTTTCTTCTGCAATCAAGGCGCAAATATCCGTCTCCTCACTGCCATAGAGCGGCTGCATATCAATCTGCGGATTGTAGGCATACCCCTTATTGATTTCCCGATTCATATGAACGGAAAGATTCGGAATCACAAACATATCCCTATCCGGAGCAATGAGCTGTGTACGGACGCCCTCTGCCGTGCGTACCGTGACGCGGCCGGCCATCCCCAGCGGACGGTCGAGCCAACTGGCATGAATCATGCCGCCATACCCCTCTGTCTCCACCCGTGCATAGTATTTACCCTCCATCTTTGTTTTCTTAATACGGTAGGTGGGCGAATCACTATGCGTAGCTGCAAGATGATAAAATTCCGGTTTCTCTTCAGGCATCCGGAACGCTATGATACTCGATTCGTTACGGGTAACATAATAGCACTTTCCCGACCGCAGATTCCACTCCTCCATTTCTGACAGCGGATGAAATCCCTCCTGCTCCATTCTCTTCGCCGCCTCCCTGACTGCGTGAAAAGGACTTAGTGCGGCATCCATAAACTCGAAAAATTGTCTCATAACAGTATTGCTTCCTTTCTTTGCCATCATATTGGTAGTATATCAAATTTGATTGTTTTTTACAACGACGTGTGCTACACTGAGAAAAGATGATTGCGATTTCACCGATTATGAATATACAAAGGAGATACGATATGCGTATATTATATTTTGACTGGAATTCTTTCTGCCGCAAAGATGTTTTAGACGGTTTTACCGCACTTGGTCATTCTTACGTGTTATGTGAACTGCCGGAACGGGCGCGCATGCTTGGGCTCGGCGCCTCTACCATCGGGCAGTTATATGAAGAAATAAAAAAAGACAACTATCACTGTGTCTTTACTATGAATTATTTCCCTATGGTATCAGAAGCTTGTCAAAAGGCAGGCATTCCCTATCTGTCATGGATATATGACAATCCCTACATGAAAGGATATTCCATCAATATTATCAACTCCTGCAACTATATCTTTACCTTTGACAGCGCCATGTATGAAGAACTCGCTTCCCAAGGGGTGCAAACGGTGTACTACGCCCCGATGGCAGCCAATCCGGACAGAATCGCAGCGCTGACTGCCAGCGGTAATCCTCATCAGTACGATATTTCTTTTGTCGGCGCTCTCTATAACGAAGACCACAATTTTTATGATGAGTTCACAGCAAATGCAGCCAAAAACAACAAACAATATTATATCGGTTATATTGATGCGCTCATACATACTCAGCTTCACTTATATGGTACCGACATACTAACCCAAATCCCAAAGGAAATTATTGACGCAAAATTTGCATCTATTAATGAGTGGACGGAAACCAACTCTTATTTTACAACACCGGAGCGAATCTTTGCCGACAGCGTACTCTGCCGAAAAATAACCGCATTGGAGCGGGAGCAGTTACTATCGCGATTATCCTCTGTACACCGCGTCGACTTATTTACAAGAAATAAACAAGCAGCCGTCGGTTCGTGCTGCAACCACGGATATGTTGACTATACAACGGAAATGCCGAAAGTATTTGCCGGCTCGCGAATCAATCTCAATATCACGCTTAAAAGTATCCGCCGCGGTATCCCCCTGCGGGCAATGGAAATCATGGGCGCCGGCGGCTTCTTATTGACGAACTACCAGTCCGACTTTCTTATGCACTTTGATGCGCAAAAAGACTTTGTCTATTATGAGGACATGAATGACGCCGTGGAAAAGACAATGTACTATCTGCAACACGAAGACGAACGCGCCCAAATCGCCGCCAATGGCCTGCGTAAAATCCGAGAAGCTCATACATATGAAATCCGTATTGATGAAATGCTTTCACTTCTTCGGTAACTTTTTCTTTCTGACAAAAGGCACGGAAGCGCCGACAGCAACTGCACAGAAAGCAAGGATTACATACATACGGGTTTTCCACGCTGTGTCCTCCTCTTGGGTTCCGCATTTTTTCACTTCTTCCTCCTGTGTCACACTTTTCGCGAGAGGGGAGGCAGACGGAGTCGCCTGCTGTTTCTGTTCTTCCTGCTGTTTCTTGTCCGCAGTCGGCGTCTCTGGTTCCGCCGTAACTTTATTACTCTTATCTGCAGACTTCTTCACGGACTTCTTTGCAGATTTCTTTTTCTTACTCTTCTTCTTTGATGTTTTCTTCTTTTTCTTGCCATTCTTATCTTTTGAGGACGATTTGCCAAGCGTCTTTTCAACACGCTTCTGCTCCTCTTCGCTCAATTTGAGTTTCCCGCTCTGATAGTCGCTGTAAGCCTGATAAGCCCCCTCCATCGTAGGCGGATAGCCATGCGCAGACAACCATGCTTTGGCCTGCTGCTTCTGCTCCTCCGTATAAGCTTCTGTAACCGTCGCCGGACTATTTACCGTCCGGCAGATACAGCCTGCCAATACAAACAAGAATACTAGCAGAATAATACTTTTCCTCTTCCCATTATTTTTCATCGCTTCCTCCCGTCTTATAAGCATAAATCCACAAAAATCCCCGCACAAGACATGCACCGGACAAGCAGCCCAGCGTATTCATAATTAAATCATCCGTCTGAAAATAGCCGCGCGCAGTAATCAGTTGCAGGATTTCAATACAGAGGCTAAGGCCAAAACCAATCAGCGTAGTCCCCCATACGGGAAGTTTTTTCAGACAAAGAGATAGTAGCATTCCAAAAGGAATGAACAACAGAATATTCTCTATCACATAAGCGCGTCCCTGTGAATCCTGCGTCCATGTTCCGCCGATAACAAGATTTAAGTCCGTACGGCTGCCGGCTTCTCTCGAAAAAAATACAATCTGAAACAGCAAGACAAAATACGCCGCCAACAGTCCATACCACACATCATGGAAACAAACCCCTCTCTCATCCTTTCCCTTTCGTTTTCTTACCAAAAGGCATACGCCATAAACAATAAGTCCGGCAACAAACGCCATTGGCAAAAAACAAAACGTATTCAGGATATCTCTAATTATACATCCCCACATGGTACGCCGTCCTGAAGTGAGCTCTTGTCAGGAGTAGATTTTCAAGAAATCACTACATTTTCCTTTCTTTTAGATTTTCACAATTTATGCTTCCTTATCTTTTTAATATTCAAAAAATAATTGTTCATTAAATATAAAAAGTATGCACTTGCAAAACTAACGATAAGGAAAATAATCAAATAGGATTTAAAATAATAACTCAAAATAGTCATAATCTTCATATGAATAAGATAAATCCAAAGTGACATCTTCCCAACCAAAGTAATTGATTTCAAAATATGAGCATTAGTTTTTTTATCAAAAAAAATCGCGACAAAATATAAAATTGTGCAAAATGCCATCCCGGCGATAATTATCGCTATATCTTTTAAAAAAGCACAATTATTATATACTTTTGAAACATATACCATCGTTACTAATCCAAAAGCTGCACAAACAATTATCCCATATTGTCTATAAATATTCCCTATAAAGCTTTTTATTTGTTTATCCAATTTCGCATAAAATACGCCAAGAAGTAGTGCACCTGTAGAAGTGTACCATTGACTTCCAATCCCAAAATTGGAACAAATACATATTTGTATCACCCCTGCCGTCATTAAAATTAGGAAAGCAGTCCAAAACTTATCCTTATTCTTGTCCAGCATGGAAAATACAAGTAAAAACAAAACATTAAATATTAAAACAAAAAAGATATACCACATAATGGGGTCACTAGTATTAAACAAGATGGAAAAAAACATCTTCTTTAAACCTCCCCCACTCACTCGGTATAAAGTAATTTCAGATACAAAACTGACAAGCAGGAATGGTATATAAATTCTCACAACTTTCCTGAGAAGCCAATGTTTCTTGTTTCCAAAACCTTTATGTACATATGAAATACAAGTACCATATCCGGAGAGAAAGGCAAAAAGCGCAGCACCAAAAAAGCCAACACTCCGAAACACACCTGAGACTGAAATAATCTCCGCATATCTATAATAATGTCCAATTAATACAAATAGAACCGCAACTGTTTTCAGGCAATTACATGTCTCAACACATAAACAGGTGCTCTGTTCTTCAAAATTGTCCCCCCGGCATTCCATCCTGACACCTCCTCTAATTGTACTTTTTATAAATTTTGTTTTACTTTATTAAAACCAACTACAGTACATCCATCTGCAATATCTTTTGTAACTACAGCATTTGCACCGATTTTAACCCGATTCCCGATTGATATGTCCCCAATTATTTTTGCTCCTGCTCCAATGAAAACATCATTTCCAATTTTAGGTGCCCGTTCTGATTTTGTTTCATCAATTCCTATCGTCACCTGATGCATGATTGTACAATTCTCCCCAATCTCTGCCTTTCCAGAAATCACAATTCCAAACCGGTGTGGTAATCTTAATCCTCCTCCCACTCTGATTTCCAATGGAAAATGATTTATCTTATTCACCGTCATCTTGATTAATATACGAAATACAATATCCGCGCACCTGAAAAAGAATCTGTTCCTGTTAGCATGACAATAGCAGCCCCACCTGAATATATAAATAAACAGTTTGTTTCTTAAATCCCTGTTCCGCTCTAAGTCCATATGAATAATCTTTATGACATCTTTCATAATTTAAATTCCTTTTATAACTATGTCTTAATAAACTAAGTGCCAAAATCCTCTTTAAGCATTCTAAAGACAGATATCATTACAAGAAATGCAATAATGGCCAATGGCAAACCCGTAATATAACAGAGTGATCTTATGGCTTTTGCTCCGCCAACCTGAAGTATAACAAAAGCAATTACGGCAGCGACTACTGCCCATACAATTCTAAGCCAGCGCGGAGCCGAGCTATCTCCATCAGTCTGTTTTGCAGTCATCTCGGCCGTCGCATATGCACTTGAGTCCATTGTTGTTGCCAGAAACACAAAAGAGATTATTAATAAAATAATCATAAACCCTTTGGATATCGGCAGATTGCCAAGAAGAGCAATAATCGCACCAGCCTCATCCCCTTTAGCAAGAAAAGAAGATACATCAACAGACCCAGACACCTGAGCCTGAAGCGCAAAATTTCCAAAAGTTGCCATAGCAATCCAGCATCCTAATGTACATAGAACTAGCTGCCCAAATGCAATTTCTTTTAATTTTCTGCCCTTAGATATTTTTGCAGTAAAAACACCGATAAGAGGCATATATACAAAATAACATGCCCAATAACTAAATGTCCACCCCTTTACAAAACTACCGCCTCCATAAGCATCGGTATATGTATTTAAACGTATAAAATTCTGAAAAAACAATCCCACTGTATTAATTTCAGAAGAAAACACTTGAGTCAATCCCACTATAATCCCAAAAACAGCCATAAAAATAAATGCTGATGTAATATTTAGATTACTGAGTCTTTTAATACCTTTTTTAAGTCCTAAATATACACTAGTACCAAAAATAGCAATCCATATGCATAAAATTACGATTTGTATCATCGTTTTATATTCATCTGACAGACCAAAAACATTTTGTACCAAAGCAACTAAAAGGGGCATTCCTGTTCCAATAGAAATAACCGGTGCAAAAACAGCGCCACAAATAGCAATAATATCTGCCAAAAATCCAACCGGCTTCCCCCAGCTTTTCTTTGTAATCGCCTTGATACCTTCACTAACAGTTGATTTTTTCCCCTTTCGATTGTATAAAGCATACCCAATAGCCACAGTTACTGGTACATAAATGCACCATGCATTTGGCCCCCAGTGAAAGTGTGCATACATCTGTCCGTACTCATAAGCTCTGGCAGCAGAATCACCGGTAACAAGCGCTTCCTGTGAAACACAATAGACCGGCTCAAGAAATCCATATACAATCAGCCACGCACCACAACTTGTCGTAAACATCATCCCTGCCCATGAAAGCGTACTAAAAGATGGTTTGCAGTTTTCTCCGCCAAGTTTTACATCTTTATATTTACCGAACATAAGCCATAACGAAAATAATAAACAGCATATATCCGCAAATATGAAAAGCCAGCCAAAACTATCAATACAACCATCATATATAGTATCTATCATTCCTTGTAACATGTTCAGGTTCGTTGCTATCGCTGCAACAACAAGAAGAAGAATAATTAAGGATGGAAAAAAAAATTTCTTATCAACTTTCATTTAATACGCCTCTAATCCCTTTCTGTAATTCTCTTTTAAATAGTCAAAATCTGTATATCTAATAATCATATTCTCTCCATTTTCATCCAAAATACTTATTGCCGCATTTATCTGCTCAATCTTATTGCAAAGACTATCGCAGTCATCTGCAGAAATTCCTACCACTCCAACCGGCCTGTGAACAGGAAAATCTTCCCCCACACTGTGCAGCGAATAGTAGCTCACTCCGGGTATTTTTAGGATTTCATCAATTCCACTGATGCTGCCAATAATTCCCGCCTTGCATGTCCACAAAGAATAGCCACATCCGCATTTTTTATATGCATGCTGCTGTTCCTCAGGCAGCATATCAACTGTATTTTTAATACCGCGTGAATAATCAACCATCCACTTAATAGTGTCAAAGCCAAATATATCCGGGTAAGTCACAAAAGGCATGTCCCCAGGCAGTCGATAGCCCATTTCAATAACATAAAAATGACCGTCCTCATCCAGCATTGCCTGCACCCATGCGATTCCCTCCCTGCAACCTATCTCTTTTAAAACTTTTTCGATGGCAGGATTAATCTCACTCATAAATTGCTCAACATGATTTGTAACAGTGGTTGACAACGAATATAGATTTTTCAATTCTCCCGGCTGCGCTTCCATAGCATTCAAAGCAATCTGTCTGATTTCGCCATCTGCAATCGCATAGTAACTATACCACTCTCTGCCATGCAGCATTCTTTCAACAACTATTTTGGGATTTTTAGATAAGCTTCTTGCATATCGATAAGCCTCTATCAGCTCTGCCTTGTTGTGACAATATGTAATTCCCCTATTGCCACTCATATCAACCGGCTTAACAACAACGGGAAATATAACTGCATCCAATTCATCATCAGTCAAATCATCCGATAAATAATAATCCTTAGCTACCGGAACATTTAATTTTTGACAAACGAGTTTAAAGTCAGCTTTATCGCGTGAATAGTGCCATGCTTCCGGCGTGCAATAGGTGGGAAGATTAAGCCTTTTGCAAAGTTCCATTGTCATTTCAAGATTAAATTCACTCACTCCACATATAACTGCTGTTACACCCTCCTTTTTACATTTAATCTCCAACTCGTCCAATTCACAGGTATTAATCATCCAGTACTCGTCAGAAATCAATTTTGCTGTTGATTTCTCTGGCGGAAGATAATCTGTTACAATAGTATACACACCCTCCGACTTCGCATAATTAATTATTTCCTTGCTGGCCAGACTGGTTCCTAACATCAATAATTTCTCCATATAAACCTCCATCGGATAAGATTTCTCTTCTTTGCTATAATCATTATACTATCAAAACTTCATTTGCCAATCGACTGTCAGTTTACCTAGTGCCGCGGAATATAACTCTATCAAATAAGGTTTCTATTCTTAGCAATCTCAGCAATCTCATATATTTTATATCCCATCATATTTTCCAGATAGCGTATAAAAAAAGCCGTCTGGAAAACATCTTCCTTAGTTTTTATTGAGTACTCTATCATCCCATTCCCCATCGGCTCCGCATATAACTGATTTCTTTCTACCAGAGTTTCATAATTAAATACACAGTTCAAATCTTCGAAACGATTTACAGGAACAAAACATATTGGTATACAATAGCAGTTCCCCTCATCATTTAACCGCAGAACCTTTAAATTATTAAAATCTGCACAACACTTATTTCCGCCTTTCCCTTTATATACAGTAAGTGCAGATATCTTATTTTCTTTGGACATCGCCCTCTGGAAATACTTTGTCAAATTTGAGCCGTATAGAAACGGCTCATCATAGACAACCATTGTGTTCCCTCTTTTTAGCTCGGACAAATCACCGATAAAGTTTACACTCAATCCGTACTCTGAGCCATCCGCAATGCACTCTCTGATAAATTTCTTATCCCGTTCCGGACACAAGATATTAATATGCCGTACTCCGGCAAGCATAAAATAACTAAGCAGAAAGTAAACCATAGGTTTACCATATATCAATGTCCCGGAAAAAATATGATTGGGATTCTCTTTGAGCACTAAGAGGCCCTGCCATGATTTTTCAAGAAATGTTATATTGCCCTCAAGAAGATTGTCAACATCACAATTAAGAACCAGAGACAATTCAGTTATAATCGCAATATCAGGTACACTCAATCCCCGTTCCCACTTGGAAACAGCTTTATCTGTCACTCCTAGTGTAGCAGCCAAATCACGCTGGGTATAACCTATCCTGTTTCTTAGTTTCCTGATTGCCTCACCTGTCTTCTTTGCATCCATAGACCAGCCGTTCCCCCTCCCTATGAATCAAAGTATAAACTATTTTTTTCATGTCATCAATATCATACCTCTGATCAACTGGCAATGGCAGTATATTCCTTGCCATATCATACTCCGGCTCGTCTTTATCACAACGTTCAAATACAGAGGGCCAGAGTGTGGGAATATATATTTTTTCAGCCTGTAAGAATTTTCTTATCTCGTCACCGTTTTCTATATACATCGGATACATAAATGCACCATCGGGAACAGTTAGGGCCAATTTATTATCATTACCAAGCTTCTCATGCAAATATAAAAAATTTTCTTTCCGCTTATTCTTCACCATATCATAATCAATCCCACGCAGCAAATTTTCCGTCAACTTTGACATCTTTTTGAGTTGTTCTTTTTCAAAAAGCCGGTTATTATCTACATACTCAGAATAAAATTCCGATGCCGTTCTCTCAAAACGCCCCAGCAGAAAACGCATGCGGTCAAACGATTCATCTTGTGGAAGTTCTCTGTCCAGTTGCGTATCTGTATAAAGGAGCGCACCATCCGAAACACCAAAGAATTTACGACAGGTATAAAGCGTATCTACACCCTCTATAGGCAATTGAAAATACGCCTGAGCCTCATCCACGATTATTCTGTCATATTTATTTTTTAGCTCCTGAATATAATCATTAGAAAGCTGCCCATAGAAATTAACTACATAGAGCCATTCATTATCCAACAAATCGAAATTTACCAATTTAAAATCTAAGCCAATGGAATAATAACGAACCGAAACATGATATTGTTTCAAAACCCGGTCACACGAATCACACATGAACTTAGGCATGGCAATAGCCCGGATTTTCTTTGCCTCAAGTAAATACGCCAGCGCATTCCTGCCGCAATTTAGTTTTAGCGCCTCTTCATGCAGCATCCCCTTATGGTATCTTTCAAATTCAATATATCCGCCTATTTCCACAATTTCTTCTCCTTAAAGATATGCTTACTTTTTCCTATTAATCAAACGTCTTACATATATTGGTATCTTTTTTATGTATTTAGGTAAAAAATATAATCTGGCTGATAATGTAGATGGCAGTTTCATTCCACATTTCCTACAGTAATCATAAAGGTCTACAGCAAACGCATTTCTTCTCTTATCAATTGCAAGTTTACATTTTTCACGATACGAAATTTTATTCCACATTTTTAAATCAAATGAATCTGCATACTCATCAATTTTGCCCATTGCTTCTAATGCTAACAATGTTCTTGTACATTTTACACAACAAGAGCAATTTTCCACAGAGTCATTTTTACAGCACACATTTAGATATTTCTTAGCGATTTTCCAATCAGAAATATTTTCTGTCTTCTGAGTTCTTTTAAACTGGTACCCATCACTGGATAATTGGCAAACCCCCGTAGATAATAATGGTATCGCTACCGGGTCGGCATACTCAGCAAAACTCCGCTTTCTGGCTGCTGTACCAAATTCTACCGTTTCACCATAACTATAGGAACTAGATATGTAATACTTTCCAATTGCCTTTTCAAGAGCAAGAACACACGAATAAATAGAAAAAAAGGATGCCTGATCATCAAGCTGGGGCAGAAAACAATGTAAATTCGAATCAACCATATAAAAAGACAGACCAATATGCTCCGCTGCACTCATGTTTATTTCACAGCGTTTTTCAAATATTTTACGAGTCATTTCATCATAGTAATCGCCATTCCAGCCACAATTAAGCATAAAAAGCGCATTTATTTTGTAAGCTGGTTCATTTTCTAACTCATACCACCTATAGATTGTTGAAAGGCAGTCTACACCGCAGGAAATCCCTGTACCAATGAGCTTATGTTCTCCAGCAGCTTCTTTAAAACCTTGTACCATAACAGACACAGGCTCAAGGTTTTCTGAAAATGAGCAAAGAATCGCCTGCAAATAGTCATTTATATTATAATACAATTTTTTTGAAACATAACCATGTATTTTTAAATCTGTATGATAATACATGCACATATACAAAGGCAACGGTAAAAAAGCATCGTAAACATCTGTTGTCAGCATATCTTCATTTTCATTTTTTACAGCTATCCACATAGTCGTTTCATTATCAGTTCTGTTAATGTCAGAAGAAATATCAACGATTAACCTTGTCCACTCCCCTAATTTTTCTTTCCTGAGATTACCTATTTCAATCATCACTGTCACCAACCTTTATATTTATATAGCGATTCATACTTCCTAATATTCCCATCATTTCTTTTTGCGTGCTAAACTTTAAGAATATAATTCCCAAAGCCTTAGCCGCATTATCAAAATACTCTATCCTGTCACCCGGAACTTTGTATTCACACTTCTTTACAATGTACTTTTCTATTTCATCAGAGTACTCAATACCATTGTATATACCATCTCTGTCTGTATGAAGATTATATGTGGCATAGAATGGAACTCCCTCCCGGGTGATTACATCGACAGACTCACCCATAGCAGATTTTATCGCCATTTCAACAACATCAACGTTAAAAATCATACCGAGCAGGTCTGGTATCATATTTCCGCCATTACGGGGTCCAACATCAATTAGCCAAACTTTTCCATTTTCATCAACAACCAGCTCCACATTCATACCGCAGGACTTTATATGAAGTTTATCTACCAGAGTCTGGAGAGTTAACTTTACGTTCTCTATGTCCTTATTACTAAGCTCCAGCGGAAAACTCTTTCCCACAGGTACTAGTGGGTTGACATTATTATCCCGATGACAATTTAATAGTCCCCACAAGACAATCTTTCCATTCTCTACAAAAATATCCCCGCCAATAAGGTAAGGATGCTTCTTTTCAATAAATTCCTCTATTATAATGCGATGCGAGCGGGAAAATTGAAAAGCAAATTCCATAGCCTTATCTAAATTATCCGGATTATGCAATACGGTTATTCCTTTACTTCCAGAAGAATCCACAGGCTTAATAATAATAGGAAAATTATATTTCCCTATATCCGCTTTTGCTTCCTCTTTTCCCTCATATCCACAGGATATAGGCGCATTCAATCCATGACTTCTAAGAAATCTCCTGAATCTGTCCTTATTACATAGAATCTCAACCGATGCATACGGACTAGTCGGCAATCCCATCTTCTCCGCCACATAAGCCGCTGTCGGAGCCGCCGGGTCAGAGGCATAAGCAAGAACTCCGTCCACACACTCATTCATGGCAATTTTCAGTACTTCTTCCTTTTCAGTAGTACTAACCATATAGAACTTATCGGCATGATTTTGGCCCGGATTATCAGGCAGATAGTCACAAAGTACCGTATAATATCCAAGTCGCTTGGCTGTTTCAATGGCAATTACCTGCTGTGCAGAACCGCCCAAAAGCAATATCTTTTTCACTGCCAGTCTTCTCTCCTTATTAAAATTCGGTTTTATATCTTTTTATATAAATAAAGTAATATCTTTTCCATCCCCGCAGAATACATTGTATCTGTAACTAATCCTAATTTTGATGCATAATAGTCCTTATACTTCATAAGTTTTATAAAATCCTTTAAATTAAATCTCTCGATATAATTCTTTCTTATTGCCGCAAAATCAGAATACTCTTTAAATACCTTTGTCTTCTTAGCATTGTTACATAGATTAATAAGAAGATTAAATCTTTGTATCCTCTTCTCTAATATATCAATCTGAGCTTTCCTCGTCCTGTCCGAAACATAAACTGCTCTGGCCTGCTGAGTGACATTCTTGTCATGGAGTCTATGCCTGTCAATCACTTCCGGAACATAACCGCATTTCCCAATTGTAACTGCCATAAGACCAAACAATACATCATGAAACTCAAACATATCTTTATTTTCTTGTAAAGCATTTTCTATAATCATGTCTACAACTTCCTTACGGAAACTCATTGTAAACCCGGAACCGGCAAACTTACATATGTCATGTATTGATAATGGCACATATCCTGACGCATTACCTTTGCCATGATAATCGACCTTTCTCTCTATGGGTTTATCTTTCTTATCAATATATATATAATTTGACTGAAGCATCATGCAATCAGACTTCTTCTGATATATTTTTTCAAATATATTAATCTTATCTGTATCCCACATATCATCCTGGTCGGATAAATAAATCGTATCACCTTTGGCAAGAAATACTGCTTTAAAAAAATTATCATAAAATCCCATATTACTACTATTACTATAAAAGGACCAGTTTTCAAGTGCTTTCTGCTTAATATAATCAAGCACAATTTCCTTTGTGTTATCTGTCGAACCGTCGTCGCATATAATTACCTCATCCGGCATCCTTGTTTGTCTTCTTATTGTTTCAAGTTGTTTGACTATATATTTTTCTCCATTGTAGGTTGCCATCACCACCGAAACCATTACATCCCTGCCTCCTGTAACTCTTTTATTATGTAACAAATCCGGTCCACATCCTCCAATCTTAAACCGGCATAAAGAGGCAAAGTCAATACTCTCTTGCTGATATGCAGGGCAATTGGCGTCTGCATTACATCATACCGGCCATGGAAACATTCAAACGTATTCGTAAGAGGGTAGAAATATTTTCTGGCATAGATTCCATTTTCAGATAATTTATCAAATACTTCCTCACGACTAGCGCCGTATTGCTTCTCTTCAAACACAACTGGGAAATATGCATAGTTACTTTTTACCTCCGGCTGAACAGCATTAAGTTGTATCCCCTCACATCCGCCAAGATGTTCACGGTATCTTTCAACCAGCTTTCGTCTTTTATCTATTTCTTCCTCCACATGACGGAGATTGCACAATCCCATCGCTGCACAAAATTCATTCATTTTTGCATTTGCACCAATCGCTGACACTTCTTCCGGTCCATGTATGCCAAAATTTTTAAGTTCATATAACTTTTCCCCTAGCTGTTTATCCTTAAAACAGACTGCCCCGCCCTCTATACTGTTGAAAACCTTTGTCGCATGAAAGGAAAAACAGGAAGCATCACCAAAAGAACCAATTCCCTTTCCCTTATACGTTTCACCAAATGTATGGGCAGCATCATATATAACTTTTAGTTCATACTTACGGGCAATTCGGTTAATTTCCTCAATATTGCACACATTGCCATAAACATGAACCGGCATAATTGCACAAGTATAATCTGTAATAAGTTCTTCAATTTTTGCTGTATCTATACAGTATGTCTCGGGATCAATATCACAAAATACTGGTTTCAAACCATTTCTAACAATTGCATGTGTAGTAGATGCAAAGGTAAATGGAGTTGTGATAACCTCTCCCTGCAAATTCATTGCCTGAAGAGTTAATTCCAGCGCCATATGACCATTCGTAAATAAATCGACATTATCAACACCCATATACTGGGTGAGTTCGGCCTGAAACTGTTTATGTTTAGGCCCCATATTCGTTAGCCAGTGGCTATCCCACATGTCAGAAATTTCATCCATATACTCTTGCAGGTCCGGCATCGAAGATCTGGTAACAAAAATCCCATTATCCATGATTTATCTGCTCCTTTTCAAAAAAATAGACTTAACTATATCTGCCAAATACTTAAATGAATCAAATTTTAAAACTACTGAACCCAAAATATATATAATCATTCCTCCGATTATCTGTAATGCCACAATCACAATTCTATTAAGATTGATATGTGTAATTGGATAAATACATGCTCCCATAAACAAAGCCAATAAAATTGCAGGAAAAATATCCTTTAATTGTTCCAGATAACTGTAATGCAACAATTTCTTATTTGGCCAACTGTTTATTATCTGTGCAAGTACACATGCCAAAAGATAACTATACGCCATCGCTTCTACACTAATCCATATGGTTGAGGCTAACAAAGTCATCCCTACAATTTTTTTCCATATTTCCAGTTTTAAAAACAAATCGCTTCTTCCCAACGCTTTAATAGCATTTAAATTTGCTGTATGAATAGGTTCAAACATATACGCAATACAAAATATTCTCAGAAAAAAAACACAGGGAAGCCATTTATCAGTAAGTATTAAAGAGACCAAATCTTCTGCAATGACAGCAAGCCCTATCATAAGTGGCGCCATAATATAAACACTGGTGCTAATCGCACGTTTCGTCATTTCCCTGACCCGGCTTACATCATCCTGCTCATTTGACATCACTGGCAATAATACACTGTCGATTGAATTATTAATGTTTCCAACAATTACATTGGGCAGCTTTGCCCCCTGATTATAAAAGGCAAGATTAGAAGCGGTATATATTTTACCTATCACCAAAGGTCTGATATTCGTATAAACTGTGTTAATTAATCCGGATACTAGCAATTTCCATCCAAAATTAAAAAGAGATTTTAAACGTTCCAGAGAAAAAATTTTCTTTGGTCTCCAGCGCACTGTAATCCACAAAACCAACGTATCCACTGCGGTATTGAACAACTGTTGGGCAACCAGTGCCCAAATGCCAAATCCCATGCATGCCATTGTGATACCTACAACAGCGGCACCCAATGTTCCAATTAAGGTAGCAAAAAAGAATTTCTTGAAGAGCATGTTGCGGCTGACAAACGCCTGCTGAACATTTTTCAAGCCCGATATCAGCACTGTTATTCCAATCACTCTTACTATAATTGTAAGCTCCGGTCTCTGATAAAATATCGAAATAAGGGGAGCACAAACAAATAATAACAGATATAATAAGGAACACCATATCAAATTAAGATAAAACACACTGGAAAAATCTAAATCATCCGCATCCTTTTTTTGAATTAAGGCATTTCCTAATCCACTATCCACAAAGACATTCAATATCGTTATAAATACGGTAACTAATGCTATCGTTCCATAATCACTTGGCAGCAAGAGCCGGGCTAAAACCAACTCAACAATTAATTTAACTGCCTGAGCTCCACACCGTTCGGCAAACCGCCAGATAAAATTCGAAAAAACCTGATTTCCTTTCATCTGCCCATCCCCTGAAAGCTTTTTTCTATTGCCTTATTTCTCCGATATGCTTCAATCATTACAGAAACTTTACTAAATGGAAGCAAAAACATCTTTTTTATAATATATAGCAATATGCTCATCCTAAATTCAGCATTTGAAAATTCTTCTCTAAAATCCTCAAAATGTAAACCACATTTTTTCTTCATAATACATCCCCAAAAATACCAGAAGTACATCTGCTCTATTACTTTTAAAACAGAAGTATTTTTATTTCTTTTGGCGTAATCGTATAATGCTGCATGATATTCTAATTTACTTTGGTAATCATAACTGCTATTTGCCGCAAAGCTTGACCCGTGTGTGGTTACAAGTCTATATGCGCTCCACTTTTCCTGAAAACAATATACTTTACCATTTGCTGCCATCAAAAAGGCTTTCACCCTATCTCCCGGATAATTCTTCGGTGCACGAATATCATAATCGAACAAATCATAATAATAATAATTTCTTCGCAGTACAGTCGCTGTCTGACCCGGAAATAATCCTTTTTGAAAATCTTTTATTGTATATTCGCTCTTTTTACATTCATGAATATGCCAGTTTACAGGAACCCCCTTTTCATTTACTACTTGAGCATTATGCGCCACCGCAACATAATCCGGATGGGTTTCAAGAAAATCATACTCTCTTTGTAATTTATATTCATATGTCCAATAGTCATCGCCCTCCAGCATGATAAAATACTTGCCTGTCATTCTTGAATACAAATCATCAAAATTGCCGGCATTCAAATTCTTTTCGCGATAATAAATATGAAAATATTCTGGCAGCCTGTCTTCCATCCCTTTTAGAACAGTGCGTGTTTTATCTGTAGAACAATCCTCTCCAATCAATACTTCTATTTCAAAATTAACTTTTTGTTCAAGAACACTATTTACCGCGCGTTCAATATAATTCTCATGATTGTATGTTGGAATAATCACCGAAATCTGCACACTCATTATAATCACCTGTTTATAAAAATTTCACTGCTGCTTTTCCTGTGAGATACTGCATATGTTACCTTATCTTTATAATAGCCAACTGCTACATATAGAATGATTTTTTCATTTTGAGGAATATTATTACAGATTTTTCTAATTTCTTTATCTGAGCTCTTTTTTTCTCCATTTTGCAGAATACAGCTCGCAATTCCATAATAATGCAGCGCCTCAATCAGGGCCATAGCAAATATCCCCCCCTCAATATATAACTGGTTTCTCTCAAAGGAATCATAAAATGCCGACATATCTGCAGTAACTACCAGATAATTTTTGACTGAATCACCAAACCCTGTATTTCCCGCTATAACCTCACCAATGAAGCCATTTATTTCTGCCTGACTGTACATATATACCCGAAACGCCTGTCTATTACATGCAGTTGGACATTTTTTTGCAATATCAATCGCCTTTTCAACACTTTTATAGTCAACATTTTCAGAACTAAACTGACGAACTGAATGCCTGCTATCAAAAAATGCAGGAAATTCCTGATGTATTTCTTTTTGCAATTCAATATATGTGACTTCCTTTACACCACATTCAAAAGACTCATCGTAAAATTTGTCATATCTATTTATTGCTTTATATAAATCCTTATTTTCATAGCCAAGCTTTCTTTGAAACTCAACATATCTAAACATTACATTGACCGCATTTATAAAGGCTGTATCCAGACATGAAAACTCTTTCTTCATATATAATTCCAGCATGTCAATTAATTCCTTAATCTTCTTTTCTCCAAATCCTTTTCGTGGCCTTTCAATTGACATTCCTTTCTCTATTGTATGCGTCTGTCTGAAGATTTTAGCTTCCAATGCACTCTTCGAACATACTGACGGATTATTATAATTAAACTTTCTATATTTACAATAATCAGAAAAGTAATCGCAAAACATCAAAAAGTCCTTTACAATATGTTTTAAAACACCGGACATATCAATCACCCTTTTCTAAAAAATCAAAAATAATTTCAACTGTCTTTCGCGAGCCCTGTTTTAAGCTGGCGTTTATCTCTTCAAGATGTTCCCTTATCTCCATATAATGCTCTTCTAAAGATACAAATCTCTCAATAATACTCTCTTTAGAAAGTTCTTCAATATCTACACAATAATTGTCAAAGCCAATCTTATTTATAAATCCTCTCATCTTTTGCTCATAAGATACTGATATGAATGGAACCATCATTTTAGCCGAAAAAATATTAGAATGATAACGCATTCCAACAACAGCATACAATTTGCTTATAATGTACTGCTGAAAATAGCAGTCATAATTATCGGATAAGACAAAGCATTTGTCATTGCAAAATCTGCTCATATAATCATAGTCATTTCCCATGCCAAATAATTGAGGAATAAAAAGTATTTTATAACCTCTTTTAACAAACCAGGAAACTATCTCTTCAAATGTCTCTTCTATTCTTTCTTTTACTCCGTCTTTGCCTGCATATTTAGGATGCCATTGCAAATCAGTCATTGTGAGTCCGATAATTTTTTCTCCCGTTTTCATAAAAGAAGCTAAGTCATCATCTTCCATAAATATTTTTTCATTAGCATCTGTTTCTATTTCGTTTTGAATCGCCAAATCATATGCAACAATTGCATCATTATTTAATAACAATTGGTCCAGATATTTCTTTGATATTTCCTCTCTCAATATAATCTTATTCGCATTATTAAAAATAAAACGACGGAAACGGTTTCTTTTCTTTTTAAAAAAAGGCCCTGCAGAAGGTGCACAAATAATAAATGATTTATTATTGCGGATGGCCGCCCATAATCTCAAAAGATAACATATCTCCTTTTTATAATAAACGTCTCCTATTGACGGTCCTCCCGGTCCATGTAATACAAGATCAGCCTTTTCTATCTCATCAAAAAAAGCCTTTCCCTTTTTACTGACAAAAAAATGTCTGGTAAATATACCTAAAATAAAATCTGGTATATGTCGAACACGCGGATACTCTGATATACATTTTACATTTTTATAAGGAAAATTCTTAATCTCTGGTGAACATAACTGGACACTGACCTCATAACCATGAGCTAACAAGGAATCTATAAGTGACCGTAACGCCGCCTCATCCCCCCGGTTATTCCAGTGTGAATTAATAATAAATATTTTTTTCTTTCCCATTCCTTTATCTCCTTACAAAATACCGTTTACATCTCCATAAATATATAGGGATATGTACCGCCCCCGCTCCTTATTACATAGGTAATAAGCCAACTAATAGCGGTTATAGCAAGGATTAGAGCATACGAAGGTATATTTCCCCACTTTTTATCCTTTATCCCCATATTTTTTGCAATAACAGGTAGTGTAATAACTGACAACACATCAAAATAATATACAATCCTTATTGCCCAAGCTCCCAAAAAGAAGTTAAGAAACGTTGCCAAAAATGAGATTGAAGTAATTATGAACAACGTTCTTGTATGTTCAAAGGATTTCGCACACCTTTTTGATTTGATTAAGAAAAGAATAAATATTATCGCCCAATACACAATTCTTATTATTCGTCCACCGGAACTTTCATCTGTAAGGTAATGGTCATATCGCTGGGAAAGAAAGTTCATTTTAGATATAATGTCATATATTTGGTCAAAAAATATGAGTGCCATGATTCCCATCAAAATAATAATTGCCTCGTTAATCCTACCATACCTTTTACTATTTATCAACAGACTAAGCGGATATATGATAAAAGCAACAATTGCAGTGTCATGAAACGATGCTGCCAGCAAAATCACTAAGATAAAACGAATTAGCTTTCGATTAACAACAAACTGAAAGGAATAAAGAACCAAGACAATCGCCATAATCTGCCTTAAAATATTTAGAGAAGAATTATAATAACTAAAAAAGAATATTAAAAAAGCAAAAGGTATACTAACCTGTTCCTTAAAAGGCTTAACAGCCTTGTAAACAATATACATAAGAATTAACTCATACACAAAATAGAACATATGTGGATTATGGCTAATCCTTGAAACAAGATAATTAACTGTAGCATATCCTGATGCAATACTATATTCGGAAGCTTTCTTTAAAAACGCAAAAAGTGAATCATAACTACAGGCGCGTTCAAACCAATAGTTGCCATATAAAAGTACATCTGCTCCTATCGAATAATCTCGTAATCCTGCAATAATACTTGGAATTAATAAAGCAATAAAAACAAGAACTTTCTTTCTTGCTCCTTCTTTTAATTTCTCGGCAATATAGAGAATGGCTGTTGATATAGAAAAAATTGCTATATACATTCTCGATTCCTCCTGTTATGCATCACTAAATATATTTTTTCTAATTGCGAAACCGTATTTTCAATCGAATACTTTTTTAATAACTCAATTTGCCTTGCCGTTCTCTCATAACCATCAAGTAAATCAAGCGCCTTTTTTGCCCAAACCTCCGGCGGCTCATCTAATGAAAGCTTTTTGGCATAAGGGGTTAGCTCCAGTTCTCCCGATATTGTATCAGAAGCCAATAATGGCAAGCCCGCTGCCTGTGCTTCGATTCCTGCTATCGGCAGTCCTTCAAATAGCGATGGCATAATAAAAATATCAAAACACTGCAATACATCCTCTATATCGGAACATTCACCTAAGAAGAGTACTTTTTTCTCTATCCCCAAATCCTGCACTTTCTCGCGAATTTCAGATAAGAGTTCTCCCTTACCTGCCAATACAAGCTTTGCATCCGGATACAGCTTTTGCAGTTCAAAAAAAATATCTATTAAAAACGTATGATTCTTTTGAAAATTAAATCTTCCCACATGCCCAACAATAAGCGATGAAGACAAATTCAGTTCTTCTCGCTTATTTTCTCGCTTTTCTTTTGAATAACAAAACTTGTCCAAGTGGATTCCATTATTTATGATAGTTACATTTTCTTTTTTACCAAACAACCACTCCCCGGCAAGCTGGGAGCACGCCAATTTTTCATCTGCCAATCGCCTCAAAACTGGTCTGTTTATATAATGAAGCAGGTTGAAAATTTTATTTTCACTGGTCGAAGTATTATGCGCATGCACAATCACTTTCTTTTTCTTCTTTTTAGCGACAATAGCTGGAAGTATATTAGCGGCTGAATTCTTATGGATATGTACAATTTCCACTTCATCATCCATAATCTTTGATAAATCCTTAATATATTTTATCATCTTCTTATAGGGGGATATATGGTGTATATCCCCTCCTAAGCTTTGGATTTTTTCCCCTAGGCCCGGATTATCCTTTACTGTGACAAAATCAAAATCATACTGTGTGCGGTCAATGTCAGATAAAACATTATATAGAAATGTTTCAATCCCACCAACACTATCTGATAATTCAAAGTGCAGAACTTTCACTTTTTCCATAACTCCTGCTCCTCATTTCAATCCTTTTTTCCACCGACACCATATTGTGCTTTATGTGTGAAATTCAAAGTTTCTATAAACAATTCTGTATGCTCTGCCACAACACGTCTAACATCATATCTCTCCCGCACTATTTTCTTTCCATTGGAACAAAGCTTCTCTCTCAACGAGCTATCTCTATAAAGAGAAAAAACGTTCTCACTAATTTCCTCCTCATTAAGTTCTGACACCAAACCGTTTATTTCATTTTCTATAATATTAGGTATCGCATCTACATCAGAAGCAACAATCGGCTTCCCAGCCAGCATATATTCTGCCAGAACTAATCCAAACCCCTCCCAGCGGGAAAGAAGCGTTGCGATATCAAATAATTGGATGAATGTCATAGGATTATTAACCCATCCTGTTATCAAATAGCTTTGTTCCATCCCATTATCTTTAAATATCTTTTCAACTTCGCTACGCAATTCACCATCTCCAACCATTAGGAAAAAAGCATTCGGAATTTTATGCTTAATGAGAACCGCTGTCTTTGCAAAAATATCCGGAGATTTCTGCTCTGATAATCTCCCCACAAACCCGACTACAAATGCATTCTTTTTTATACCCGCGGTTTCGCGTGTTAATTCGCCTTGACTATTTTCATATTCTTCAAAATCTATTCCATTATATATAACAACTGTCTTTTCTTTTTTACAAATCCTCTTATCCAGAGCTGATTCCTGCTCCGCTTTCGATATGCATACTATTCTATCTGTCATTCGAGCAAGCATTCGCTCGATAATAGCATATAATTTTTTCTTCTTGTTAGAACAGTTCATATTGAAAGCCCAACCATGAGGATTGTAAATGCACTTATTTTTCATTCCCAAAGCAGCAATCCTTCCAATTGCTCCCGCCTTACTGGAATGACAATACAAAATATCCGAATGATACTTTTTTATCAGTTTACGGATTGTAAAAATAGCAGATATATCTGCTTTTATATCAATATCTCTTACCATAGTTACAGTCTCAAATTCATCGGCCAAATCAACATAATCATCCGATTTATAATCTTGGGAGCAGACTATAATATTATAAAATTTGTTGTGGTCAATATATTTTAAAAAACTTCTAATATATCTTTGAACGCCTCCTTTTGACTGTATAATATGAAGAATGCGAATTTTTTCTCTACGATTTGCTTCTGTCATCTGCTTTCCCTCTCCCGCTTCTCCTAAGCCAAATTTCTCCCCAGCATAGCTGCAAATTTTACTTTCTCAATCAGTTCCCCCTATTCCTCTCCATTTTCCGAGCCATAAGTGCCATAATACTTACCATAGTATTTCCCATAATATTTGCCGTAATACTTACCGTAGTATTTCCCGTAATAGCCTTTCTTCTCCATCGGTACCTTATTGAGAACTGCTCCGAGAATCTTACAGTTACTCTGCTCGAGCTGAGCTTTCACTCCCTGTGCAAAGCGGTAGCTGATAGCGTTATCTTCAACGACAAGAATCACACCGTCTGTCTGCTGGGCAACGATGGCGGCATCAATAACCGAGCCAAGCGGCGGGCAGTCAATGAGCACATAGTCATACTCTTTACGAAACTTTTCTATTGTTTTCTGAAACTTCTCGGTACCGAGCAGCTCAGCAGGATTTGGTGCATACGGCCCCGACAGTATCAAATGCATATTTTCCACATTCGTCTCGTGAAGCGCCTCGTCAAGCTCTGCTTGTCCGGCTAAAAAGTTCGTTAGTCCGGCATCTACAGCGCCGATTTTGTATCGGCCGACGAGAACGGATTTGCGCAAATCCGCATCAATCAATAGCACTTTTTTATCATTCTCGGCAAACGAACGAGCCAGATTAAAGGTAACGTTACTTTTTCCCTCATTCGGGGTACAGCTCGTAAAGGCAATTACCTTAATATCGTCTCCACTGAATTGTATGTTGGTACGAAGTGTTTTAAATGCCTCATTCGCACGATAAGACAACTCATCCAGTTTTGCAAATTCCATCTTCTTCATCACTTCTTACCTCCCTTATGATTTGCTTTTCTCTTTCTTTTCTTCGCTGCCTGTTTCGCCATCTCCTCACGCTGTTCCTCTTTCAATGCATTCTCCTCAATTGGCAGAATACCAAGTGTGTTCAGTCCAAGATAGCGCTCGACATCTTCCGAAGATTTAATCGTATCATCCAGCATATGGCGGGTAAGAACAACGGCACATGCCAAAATAATTCCCAAAATACCGGCAATCATTGCATTTCTTGTTGTCGTCGGACTCGTCTTTCTCTCTGCCACATGCCCCTCTTCAATAATGCCCGGCTCGTTAATTTTCATAAGCTCGGCAATACTTTTCCGTGAAACCTGCGCATACTGGTCTACAATCTGCTTTGCCAGCGTCGGGTCCGGATTGGTAACGGAGATTGACAAAATACGGGTGTCCGTAGGATTCTCAACGGTTGTCACGGAAAGCAGCTCTTCATAAGTCATGTCAAGCTCCAGATTATCAATTACCTCCTCCACTACCGGACGGCTCTTTGTGACAACGATATAGTCCTGTGTCAACTGTGTTCCGATTGCCAAATCAGATAAAGAAGCAATACTTGTTGTATTGCTCAGAATACAGAGCTGTGTCGTCGATGTGTAAATCGGCGTCACAACAAATTTACAAAACACACCAGTAGCACCGGCAAAAAGGACGCCAACCAAAACAATCAGCCAAAGGCGGGACATCAGCACCCCAAATATCTCCAGCAAATCAATTTCCATTTCGTCTTGAGATTTCGCTTTCATTTTTTACTGTTTCCTCCATTCAATTCTCTTGTTCATTATCTTGTTTTATGATGTCGGGGCCAAAACACCTTGAGCCCCCAATTGATACTTTGGATTGCTCCGTTGTTCCACAACTCCGCACTCCGGTATCACAAATATTTTTTTTCAAAAATATATGTTGCATTATTCATGGTCAATTCGTCTGCCATCTGTTTTCCACTCAATTTTACGATGGCTTCATATGTCTCCCGCATTTTCGGCGGACGCTCCCCATCGTTATGACAATCGCTTCCCAGAAAATGCACAAATCCGTTCTGTACCATTTTCCGGCAGAGTTTTACTCTCTTGTCAAAACGTTTGCCCAACAGACTGCGGCTGTTCATCTGCATGACGGCGCCCATTTTCATCAACTCACAGAGGCGGTCATATTCCTGCATCAGACACTCATATCTCTCTACGTGGGCAATAATCGGTATCAGGCCCTCGCGTATCAGAGAAGCGATGGCATCTTCAATCTCGCGGTACGGGCTCCTTGGAAAGAACTCGACAAGCAGATACTGGCTGTCTGCCATTGTCAAAATATCGCCTTTTTTATAGGCGTCGATAATCCCCGGAGAGTAGAGCACCTCGCAGCCGGTATACAGCGTAAGCTCCGGCGTTACTTTCTTCGCATGTTCGTTCGCCTCGGCAACCAGTTCGCGAATTTTATCCGCTTTCTGATAATTCTGCTCCATATCAAAATGGGGAGTCGCTATCACACGGGTGACACCCTGTTCTCGCTGCATTTGCAGCATTCTCTCCGTCTGCTCCCAGCTCTTTGAGCCGTCGTCAATACCCGGCAAAATATGGCTGTGAATATCAATAAATCCCTGCTCCATTATTCCGCTCCTTTCTTACCAAGCACGGCGGCTACCGTGTAACAAAGTATTTTTATGTCCAAAGAAAGGCTCCACTCCATGATATACTGAGAATCCAGCCGGATAATTTCCTCGAAATCTTCTACGTTATTCCGCCCGCTCACCTGCCACAAACCGGTAAGCCCCGGTTTCGCTGCCAGCCGCTTTCTGTGATGAATTTCGTACTGTTCATACTCATCAAGCGTCGGTGGCCTTGTTCCAACTAAACTCATATCACCTTTCAATATATTCCAAAATTGCGGCAGCTCATCAATACTGCAGCGGCGCATAAATCTTCCAAACGGAAAAATACGAGGGTCGTTTTCAAATTTGGAAATCGGGCCTTTCATACGGTTCGTATCCATCAAATCCTTTTTTCTCTCCTCGGCATCCATATACATCGAGCGGAATTTATAAATATAAAACTGCCGCCCATTCTTACCGACCCTTTTTTGTTTAAATATGACGGGACCGGGACTCTGTATTTTAATAATCGGCGCTACAAACAGAAAAGCAATTCCAAAAAAGATAAGGCCCACGATAGAACCTGCAATATCCATAGACCGCTTCAGAAACAACTGTTTCGTCGTCGCACTGTTGATACACATGGTCAACACCATATAATCACCCAGCCTTGTCACATGCTGATGTACCTCGTATAACATCATCTCTTTTATGTTACGATGTATCACCACCCCCATATTGAGGCAGTCTTCAATAAAATAAGTCGGAACATCCCGTTCCAAAACAGTGTAAATAAACACTTCATCGACAACGTGATTGGAGACAAACTGCAACGCCTCTTCGGCGCCAAAGATGAGCGGCTCTTTTATTTTCTGCAAGGCATCATCCGTCTGCTCCGGTAAAACAACTGCTATCACCTGAAAATCACATATTTCCTGTTCCGCAAAATGCCCCAGTACCTCCTGCGCCATCTCCACATTGGATGCCATCAGAAGTATCTGCCGCTGGTCAATATCGCGGCGCATTTTATGAATGAGAACGGATTTCCATATAATGTGCTCAATATAAATAAGATATAATCCAATTATCCAACACATCAATATAACATAACGGGAATAGTTACTGCTCGTCCGTACGACAAACAGATAAGCTACTAACAGCAGGAATACTGACGATACTACTTTTGCACATTGCCGCAGTTCCTGCAAATATCCCCGCCGGAGAATATTTTTGTACCCCTCTGTCATAAAAGAAACGAAAATGAGAAGCGCTCCCATAATAACAGCTAACTGCCGACATTCTTCCGTGGCATAGGGATTTTGAAAACCATACCGCAGACAATTACTTATGATAAAAGCAATTTGTATCATAACGCTATCTAAAATCAGAAAATCTATATGCTTTAAAATACTATGTTCGCTCTTTCTGTACATATCTTCCTCCAAACGGGTATGTCATTTGCACATAATAGGAAATGTTCCATTTGCATCCCCTATTATTTGAGTCCCTGTTTTTCAATATGATTTTTCTTCGTAACATAGGCGGCTCCCCATGTGAAAACGCTGATGCATAAGAGCAAAATACCAAAATACAAAATATTTTCACTGCGCCAGTCCATATAGTGCTGAAAGAGTGCCTGATAGGCCTGCGGTTCTGCCTGAACTTTTTTCCCCCATAGCAGATTGGTAAGATTTGCCACGATAAAACTCGTTCCTGCCATACCAATCCCATAAGAAAGACCTCGGAATTTACGGTGTACATACTTGCTGCCTTTCCATATAAGTATAATGGAAACAACCAGTAGCACAAGTGAACCGATAACGACCATCACACTGATATTCTGTTCTTTCTGGCGCAATTGGTACAAAAATGAGGCATACGGCGTATCCAGTACTTTTCGGTACCGCTCCATAATAACTTCGGACAGCTTATCTACATTTTGCGGCGGTTCCCTCACCAATACAAGCTGCAGCGCTTCTTCTATTTCTTTCTGTCTCTTTTCCAGTTTCGGCAGTTCCCTGCCGTTCAGACGGGCGGTAAAAATACTCTTGGCGTCGCGGTAAATACCGCTATCTTCCAACGCCAGAAGTTCCACGCCGGAAGCCATTTCCACACCGGAAAAGATTTTCTGTATATCCTCCTGAACAAACTTTGAGCACTCCTTGAAATAACCGCTTTCCACCGCTGCTGTCTGCCACGTTTCCGGACTGTACGCCCATGAATCATAGACATATACGCTTCCGGCAACAAGAATCGACAAACTCATCAGGCTCGCCCCGAGCATAACTAAAAACGCTTTCTTCCGGTGTTTAAACACTTTCAGATAAATCGTCAGCACCAAAATGCAGACAACACAGGCAATCAGTATTGTGACTGCCATTTGTCTTTCATTGGCATTCAACTGGCCCGCTATCTGTTCATTTGACGTATATTTCTGTACGGACTCAATCTCGGAAGTCCGCAATGTTTCTAATTCATTAATCCGCAGCGGCGTCTGCTGAATGGGATAAGTCTCGCCGTCCTTGCCAGTGACAACTTCCTGTCTCTGTTGTTCATCCTGTCCGTTTTCCTGCGAATTGTCCTCCTGTTGTCCGTCTTTATTTTCATCTCCCAGACCAATCTCACTGAGGCTGCGGACTTTTCCCTCTTTCTTCGCCTTTTCTGCATCCTCTTGTGAGAGTTTCATCAGATATCCCTCTCTCACGCCACGTTCAACATTTCCATAAATCATCCGAATGCCTTCGTCTGCTTTCTCTGCCGTTATATCCACACTTTCCTTGTCAAACTCATTTCTCAAGGTTCCCAGATATGCCGGACGCACAGTATAGAGTTCGCCATTGTACTCAAACGTCCCCTCTGCCACATCCAAAACCCGCTGTTCATTGGCGTTAATCAAGTACCACACCCCCTTTCGTATATATCAATATACTACAATCTTCGATGTAGTATCCCCTTCCGTAATAATCATCCCATACGGTGTTCCATATTTCTTGTCCTGCTGCCATGCCATGAGGTGATACTGCTGGCCGCTTTTAAGATTCTTAATCAGCCATGCACTGGATAAATCAACCCTTGACACAAGCAATATATCACGCCACAAGCCAAGTTTCTCGTCGTAAAATTTATTTTCCGGTTTATTTCCCGGATTTACGGAGACAGCATTTCCTTTTCCAGTCACTTCTGTCTCCAAACGTTTCAGGGCATTAATCACCCCGCTGTTACTTGTCATATCCATACCATCTACGGTAACATGCATCGTTCCCTGATAAGCACGGTTCACAAAATAAAGCGTACTTGTTGCTCCCGCTTCCTTTACAACAAAGCTGGCAGCGAGCAGTGTAGAAGAATCCGGCGTCGGTATTTCCTTAATCGCCTGTTCCAGAGTCTTTGGCTTCTCGTCCGGCTTGTCATCCGGCTTATCGGTTGCCCCGCCATTGCCAATAACAGTCGAATTGCCATCCGGCACATTCGGCGTCGGCGCAGACGGTGTATCTGCTGCTACATATATTTGAACTTTTTTACTCAGTTTCTTTCCTTTTTTTGTTGTTCCCTTTGTCTTAATCGTAATCGTGGCGAATCCACTCTGCACTGCCTGAACTACTCCGTCCGAATTGACGGTGGCAATGCTGCTATTTGAACTTTTATACTCCACTTTGCGGTTCTTCGCCGTCTTCGGATAAACAAGCGCGCGAACCGATTTTTTCCCGCCCTCCTGCAACATCACATTAGTCGCAGACGAAAGACGCAGCTCTTTCACATAGTCAACTACCTTAACTTTTATTCTTATCTTTTTTCTGTTTGATTTCTTTTGCAAGGTTACTTTTGTCGTTCCTGCCTTTTTGCCTTTCACTTTCCCTTTCGCGGAAATAGTGGCAATTTTCTTATTCGCTACCTGATAGCGGTACTTCTTACCTGTTTTTTTCTTCTTACCCTTTTGTGTAATCGTCAAAGAAGCGCTCTTCCCCCGATAAACGGTAAATGTCTGCATCCCCTTTGCCTCTGTTTCCTCTAATCCTTTTGCTCCGAATAACGAAATACTCTGCGCAAAAATCAAGCTGAAGACTATTACAACAGCTAATTTACGTTTTTCTTTCATTGAATCCCTCTTTTCACAAGAGACCCCTTGAACCCATACGGATCCAAGGGATCTTCTCATCATAAAATATAAGTTGTATAAACTCTTTCTCACGAAAGAAACAAGCTTTGCAGATACCTTATATCCTCTGCACTAAAATGAAAATCAGGCTTTCGCAATGAGAGTTACCTTTTTAATTGTAACAGTACCCATGAAACCTTCGGCACTTGTCAGTATACCAAATTTCGGTTCTGTCACTGTTCCGCTCTGATAATCTGCCAAACTAACGGAGAATTTACCCGGTTCACTTTCACTATAAGCTGAAACTTTCTTTTCTGTGCCATCAATCTTAGCGGTAAAGTCTACATAAACATTATGACTTTCACCAGATTTATCATCTTTCTCATACTCAATTTCACATGTATCGTACTTTGAAAAATCAATATCTGCTGGCAACTGTACCTGAGCTGTTGTAGCCCACTTACCTAACGGTGCCGGTTCATATTCCCAAGGTTCTGGCAGGTTTTCCATTGGCGTGTCATCTATATTGACACTTGTAACTGTAACCTTACCTCTGAAGCCTGCAGAAGCTGCACCAACCTCAAAAATAATATAAACCGGAGTATCGTCAGCAAGCGCTGTAACATTGGCTGTATTCAAATTCACTGTTGCATTTGTGCCGTTTGCACCCCAACCAGCACCAAGCTCGTTAGCGCCACCATTCCAGCTAGTTTTATTCGCTCTCGCAAGGAAAACACCAGATAAAGAACCCGTTACATCGTTACCGTCTTCATCTTCTGTTTTCCAAGTAGCAGTTACCTTTGAAGCACCTTTAATTGCACTCGCCACTGTTTCAATGACTACAACCTGTGCACCCTCAGGCGCACCAACCATTGAATCAAACGCCGCTTTTTCTCCCAACGCGTCACCCTCTATTACGAGATTTTCAGGAGTTGGCTCCGGTGTATCTGTAGGAGTATCCGTCGGTGTGTCCGTTGGTGTATCTGTAGGAGTATCCGTTGGTGTGTCAGTTGGTGTATCCGTAGGAGTATCCGTTGGTGTGTCAGTTGGTGTATCCGTCGGTGTGTCAGTTGGAGTATCCGTTGGTGTATCTCCCTTTTTCACTTTAGCCAACTCAAGACCATTGTTCTCAGCCCATGTAGCATCTACATCCAAATCATAACTTCCGTCTTCGTTCTTTGTCACTGTTGCAACACGAGCGTCATCGCGGATAACAGTTATTGTGTTATTGGTAACATTAACAACATCTGCTTTTTCAGCGCCCTCTTTCAATACAGTAAACTGAAGTTCGCTGTTATCTGTTATTGTTGCTGTCACTTCATATGTCTTTGTACCGGCAGCTTCTTCAACTACTACAGTTCTCTTGCTAGTATCTTCAGGATTGCGAACCGCCGTAATTACCGTGCCATTGTCAAGAGTCTTAACAAGGTCTCTGTCCTCTGTTACCCACTTGCTGTAAGTATCCTCTGTGTCAAATACTTTATCAAGTGCAACAATATCATTCTGGCTTACAGAAACTACTTTTCCTGCTGCTGTTACAAAGTAATCGTCTGTTGCAGCCAAATCCTCATAAACTACTTTCTCTTCATCTTTAACGCTAGGCTCAATTACTTCTGTCTCCGGCGTAGCTGTAGCAGTAGCTGTATCCGTTGGGATATTATCTTTTGCTACAAGAACGATAGAATGAACAGTAATATCTACGTCCTCTTCACCTTCATAGCTGTCGTCAGATGTCCATGTGTTGAACTTAACCAAAGCGCCATAAGCCATCTTGTCTGAATCTAAAGCAACCTCATAAGTCATCGTAGTATTTGGCTCTTCAATATCTCTGTACTCAGCAGGAGAAGCTGCTGTCGGATTCCAGAATACCGGTGGGTTGTCACCTAACAACTGCAACACAATCGGTGTTCCCTTATCCAAAGCCTTTTTGTTTACGGAAACTTTGTAAATCACTTTGCTGAACTTGTTCAGGTCAAAACCTTCCGTGCCGTTCAGTGTCCAAACAACACCGCCGCCCGAGTTAGCAGATAATGCAGTGAATGTTGCGGAGCCGTCAGCATTGTATGTAACGTCACCGTCAATACCACCTTTATTACCTTCTGTATCAGCGCTCAATGTAATCTTTTTGTCATTTGGTCCAAGCGGATCGTCTGTTGGCGGATTACTTGTTGGCGGGTTACTTGTTGGCGGATTATCCGTTGGCGGGTTGCTCGTTGGCGGATTATCCGTTGGCGGGTTGCCTGTTGACGGATTGGATGGTGTAGGTGTTGTACCACCAGTGTTTCCGCCCGTGTTTCCACCTGTATTTGGTGGAGTAGGTGTTGTCGTTTTCTTAACAGCCTTCTTTACCGTTACCTTAACTGTCTTCTTGTAAGTCTTCTTACCTACTTTAATCTTTGCTGTTACCGTAGCTTTACCTTTTTTCTTACCTTTGATGGTAACGCTGTTCTTTTTCTTCTTGGAAAGGGATACAATCTTCTTTCCTTTCTTGTTTACAGACCATTTTGTTTTCTTTGGCTTTGCTTTCTTGACAGTAATCTTCTTTTTCTTACCAACGGTAATCGTTACCTTGGTTTTACTTAATTTAGGTTTTTTTGCTTTAGCCGCGCTGCTGACGCCGGCATTGCCAAAAACCATGCTTGCTGTCAAAGCAAAAACCAGAACTGATTTTGTAGTTCTTTTCATTTTACTTTCACTCCTTCGTCTTTTTAATTAAAACAACTTAATCGTTTTTTATCATATCATTCTATCCCTCCCATGTCAAGCAAATTCCCTTACCATTTCTGACCATTTTTTATCTTATGTAAAAATTCCTCTGTTTTCGAAGAACTTTAGTTCTTTGCGGCGCAGTTCTCAGCCGCCGCTTTTTACAAGATAATAAATTGAATAGAACAAACAAATTATAATACAATCACTAGTTGTTGTCAATAACTACTTTAAGGTTTTAGATAAGGTTCCGACGTACGATTAAAATGAAATTTGAAAAGAGTTATAAGACGAGGAGGCTGCCTGTGAAAAATTTAAAAAAATTACGTCAGTCAAGACATTTAAGCCAGCAGAAACTTGCCGACAAATTTAGTTTAAGCCAACAATCCATCTATAAATATGAAAATAACTTATCAGAGCCGGATATACAGACGCTCAAAAATTTTGCTGATTTTTTTCACACTTCCATTGATACGCTTGTCGACTATACACCTGCCGCACAACCTCCGGACATTTCTTCTCTTTCCTCCGAAGAAACTCACTTACTACACTTGTATCACAATCTGCCGGAAGATACTCGGAAGCATATTCTGGCAATATTAGAAGCGCTGGTATGAACTACCGCCAGCTCGCCGGAAACAGATACCCCGGATGATTCTCCAGCGTGTCAAATTCATATCCCTGTTCACGAATGTAATCAATAATCTGCGGTAAGACAGCAGTAGTATGATTTGTCGTAGCCGAATCATGCAGCAAAATAATCGGCTTATCGTATCTTGTCAAATCCCTTTTGACATTGGCAAAAATCGTTTCCTCCGCTACGCTCGCCCCGACAGAATCTTCCCCCGAGACATTCCAGTCAAAACTTCGTACTCCCCGTCTCTGCAATTCTTCTATCAGACTGTCTACAAAAGAACTGACAAATCCATTATTGCTCCCCCACGGAAAGCGATGCAGCGTTGGTTTCCTGCCGAGTATATTCTCAAGTACCTGCTCCGCCTTATCGTAGTCCGCAAAAAAATGTTCCTTATCCTTGTAAATATTACATTGTTCATGGCAGTATGTGTGTACCCCTACCGCGTTCCCCTGTTTGAGCGCCCGCTTTATAATTTTTTCTTTTTCCTCTGAAATGTCTTTACCTATTATAAAGAAACTAGAAACTGCCTTTTTCTCTTTTAAAATATCTAAAATTTTTTCCGTATTGTAACTCGGCCCGTCATCAAAAGTAAGATATGCTACTTTTTTTCCTTTTTCCTCTTTGTTGTTTTCTTTCTGAAGCTGCGACATAAGACGCGCGGTCGGCACATAGACGCCACCGCTTTTTTTGTCCTCCCCGCGTCCTGCTTCATAAAAAACCAAAACCATAAGTACACAGACACAAATAATGTAAACGGATTTTTTCACTGATAGCGCTCCTGCATATATTGTCTGTAACAATATATGCAAGATTCGGATTTCGGTGAGTGCGCCGGCAGGGCAATCGCTTAATCATTTGTCTCTCCGAATTTGTGTATTGCGCGGGTATCATGCGGTATCGTTGTCCTTGTATCACTCCCCGAAAAATTATTATTTCTTTTCGTTTACAGAGCGCCGCCCGAGCATTGTCTGAGATGTCTGCTGTCGTTTTTCCTGACTTTTGGCAGCCCATTTGCACTAGACCGCTACGCAGCGGTGCTAATGCACCACCGCAGCTATTATACTCATACTGCGGACAGATGCGAAGCATCTGTTCGTGGAAGAGGGCTGTCATAAACAAATACATTTGTTTTTAGCAGCCCTCTTCCACGAAATGACGCCTTTGGCGCCGTCCGCAGTAATTAGTAACAAATGGTGGTGCATAAGGACCGGCGAGCGGTCAATGCTGCAAAAGTCAGGAAAAAACGACAGCAGACATCGAGTTTTGTGAGGGCGGCGAAAGATTTCTGTAAATGAAAGAAATAATGTATTTTTCGCTGGGAGTGGATACCGGATGAGATACCGCATGATACCCGTTGCCCTGAAATGATTAAGCGATTGCCCTAGTGCGCCGGTGAGCCTGTAGATGAAACTACACAAGAAACGGCGGCACGCTCGCCCGAATAAAAATACCATCCTCGCGGTACTCTTCTTCCTCCAGTCTGCCGAGTTCCCGAATGCGGCTGATTTTCCCTGCTTCCTCATAAGGAAATACCCGCTCTATCTTCACGAGTCCCTCGTTGGCAATCTCCTCCAGCGTCTGCAGCAGCTCTGCGATACCGCGGCCGTATTTTGCCGATATGTGTACTACCGCGTCGCTCCTGTCATCGCGCAGTCTCTGACAATCGCTTTCCCGCAGACAATCCATCTTATTAAAAGCCGTTACTATTTTCTTGTTTTCCACACCAAGCTTATGAAGCGTTTCATAGACAACGTCGCGCTGCAAATCCAGTTTCGGATTGGAAGCGTCCGCCACGTGCAAAATTATATCGGCATACTTCGCTTCTTCCAGTGTAGACTGAAAGGCGCGTATCAGCGGATGGGGCAGCTTGTTGATAAATCCTACCGTATCCGTAAAGAGAAACCGTTGTCCGTTCTCCATCGTGAGTATGCGCGTCGTGGGGTCTAAAGTGGCGAAGAGCTTATTTTCCTCTAACACCTGCGCTCCGGTAAGCACATTCAAAAGCGTTGATTTGCCGGCATTTGTGTAGCCGACAATCGCCACGACAGGAATTTGCTCCCGACTTCTCTGTTTGCGCATCGTATCACGGTTCTGTACTACTTCTGTAAGACGGCGGTTCAGTACCGCTATCCGCTCCCGAATCAATCGCCGGTCCATCTCCAGCTTTTTCTCTCCCGGCCCCCTCGTTCCAATACCGCCGCCGAGACGCGACAGCGATTTCCCCAATCCGGCAAGGCGCGAAGAGCGATAACGCAATTGCGCTAATTCCACCTGTAATTTCCCCTCGCTTGTTTTGGCATGTTTAGCGAAAATATCCAATATCAAAACCGTGCGGTCAATTACTTTCGTCTGCAGCATTTCCTGAAGATTTGTAATTTGTGCCGGCGACAGCTCATCATCACAGACAATGGCGTCCGCTTGATTTTGTTCTGCCATCTCTTTTAAATCGGCAATCTTTCCCTTTCCGATATACGTGCCTGCATGAACCGCTTCCCGCTTCTGTATAAGACGCCCGACTGCGACTGCTCCGGCAGTTTCCGCCAGCTCGTTAAGTTCATCCAGCGAATCTTCCACATCCGTACCGTCTTCCACGTCCACTGCCACGAGAATGACCCTTTCTTTCTCTTCTTCCGTTTTATATGTCACTGTCATTGTCATCCCTCACTTTCCGTCACAAACCCGAAGACTAATCTCACCCGTACGGAGCACCTGCTCCTCTCCGTCATCCATGCGTATCAGAAGACCGCCGTCGTCGTCAATCTCTGCGGCCGTTCCGTAAGCCCACCCGTCGCCAGAGGAAAAACGGACTCTTCTGCCGAGCACATTCGACCATCGTCTATAGTCTTCCATATATGTTTTTTCAGATAATCCCTCATAGAGGGAAAACAGCTCATTCATCACGGCTGCCGCAAGCGTATTGCGCGGCGTCGGATTCTCTTTGCTACAGACCGCTCCGGCAACATCCCGGATATCCGGTGAGAATCCCTCCTTGGGTTCACGATAATTGATGCCAATGCCGACGACAACCGTATCAATCCGCCCACTCTCAAAATCGGAAACCGCTTCGGTAAGGATACCGCATACTTTTTTGCCGCCCAGATAAACGTCATTTACCCACTTAATCGACGGCTCTTCCCGCAAAACCTTTCGTATCGCGCGGCAGACGGCTACCGACGCCGCCGTCGTAATGAGTACGACGTCTGAAGACTGTTCCGGTGTGGGACGAAACAAAAAACTCATATAAATGCCCGTTCCAGACGGAGAAGAAAAGCTTCTTCCCCTCCTGCCACGTCCCGCCGTCTGCTCTTCCGACAAAACAACAAGCCCTTCTTTGGCGCCGTCCAGCGCTCTCCTTTTTACATCCAGATTCGTCGAGACCGTACTTTTGTATACGACGATTTCGTTGTCCTGATAACATTCCCGCAAACAGGGCCTTATTCCCTCGGCCGACAATACGTCGCTCTTTCCCATCAGCCGGTATCCGCGATTGTTTGCCGCCCCAATCTCATACCCCTCATCTTTGAGCGCTTTCACCGCTTTCCAAACGGCCGCTCTCGTCACGCCAAGCCGTCCGGCAATATCTTGTCCGGATAAATCGCAGTCCCGATTGGCCTCCAATAACATCAACACTTTCGTCTTTACACTCATAGTATCCTCTCATTTCGATGCCATTATTCCTGTTTCCCTGTCTGTTTCTCCACCTGCTCCTCTGTCTTCCCCATACGCATTATCTCACCGGACTGCACCTCTGCGTCTACCCTCATGCGAATGCGCTCTGCCGGATGTGGGCAATCTTTTACCTGTTCGCCATATTGGTTTACCATCTCCTGCACGGTCACGGTCAGGTTTGTGCCGTCCGTTTTCATTATCTCTATCGTGTCGCCAACACTGAATTTGTTCTTCTGCTCAAATATAATCTCTCCATCTTCTGTGACTTCTTCCACTATGCCAAGATAGACGGAACCTTGCGTGTACGTGTTCGAATCATAAATTTGTGATTCGTGCGTTGTCTTCCCGAAGAAAAACCCTGTCGTGAACTGCCGGTAAGTACACTTCGCGATTTCTTCCTGATAAAATGGGAGTTTCGCTTGATAGCGTTCAGGGTCTTCCCAATAGTCATCCAAGGCCTGTCGGTATGCGCGTACAACAACCGCCACATAGAGCGCCGTTTTCATCCGCCCCTCAATCTTAAAACTGTCAATCCCCGCCTCTGCCAGTTCCGGTATATGCTCTATCATACACAAATCTTTGGAATTAAAAATGTATGTTCCTCTCTCGTTTTCCTCAATCGGCAAATATTCTCCCGGCCGTGTTTCCTCCACAATATGGTATTTCCAACGGCACGGATGTGTGCAGGCGCCGAGGTTGGCATCCCTTCCGGTAAAATAGTTGCTCAAAAGACAGCGCCCCGAATACGAGATACACATCGCCCCATGAATAAACGTCTCAATCTCCAATCCCTCCGCTATGTTGGCACGAATATGTGCGATTTCCCGTAACGACAATTCACGCGCCGTCACAACGCGCGTCGCTCCTGACTGATGCCAGAAATTAAACGTCATGTAGTTTACATTATTGGCCTGCGTGCTTATATGAATGTCAATCTCTGGACACACCTTTCGGGCAATCGTAAATACTCCCGCATCGGAAATGATAAGGGCGTCCGGCGCCAGTTCTTTTAATTCCCAAAAATAGTCTTCCACACCTTGCAAATCCCTGTCATGAGCGGTAATGTTCGCCGTTACATAAACTTTCTTCCCTCTTTCATGGGCATAAGCAATCCCCTCCCGCATGTCCTCTTTCGAAAAGTTTTTTGCCTTGGCGCGCAGCCCATACATTTCTCCCCCGATATATACTGCGTCTGCGCCGTAACGTATCGCTGTCTTCAATACTTCCAGACTGCTTGCCGGCGCTAATATCTCAGGTTTCTTCCGTTTCATTTTCTCCTCCATTTCCATACACCGCTCACTGTCGGTAACTGATTGTCATCCCGTCGCCAACAGCAAGGCAAATCGTTTCCAGCTCTTTCCTCTCCGTCAGCGCCTGCAAATACTGCCGCATGCGTCCGTGAATCGTGCGGTCTCTCCTTGTAACCGCATAACGCGATTCGAGCACATCCCCCTCGTGAAGAATGTTATCGGATACCAACGTCCCCCCCTGTGCCAGCAGACGGCAGACAAAGGGAAGAAAATTCAAGTATTGTCCTTTCGCAGCGTCCATAAATATAAAATCATATTGCTCTCCCGCCTCTGCCAGACGCTGCAAGATATCGGCTGCATCTCCCTCCAACAGCGTAATCTGCCCCGCTTTATCGTAACGCGCTATATTCTGCCTCGCTTCCGTCAGACGCATTTCTACTTTCTCAATCGTTGTAATTGATGAGGTTTCCGGCAGGCATGATTTCATAAAAAGCGCCGAGTATCCGATTGCCGTTCCGATTTCCAACACACGGGCCGGTTTTCCCGTGCGAAGCAGATAGCGCAGCAAATCACGCGTACCACGCCGGATAATCGGCACGTCTGCGGCTAGCGCCTGCCTTTCCAAATCCGCAATATAAGGGGCGGACTGCCGACGATATTTTTCTAAAAAAACTTCCATGCGCTCCTGCTCCATGCACATCCTCCATTCTGCTCTTATAAAAAGCCCGCTACTTTCCGGCGGGCTTTCTTTTTTCATTCCAATGTATCTGTTTTCTTTCGGTATATGGCATGACGAATATCGTCATACGTCATACTGCTGTTCAGCGTATAGGAACCCGGCTGCAGGCGTACGTCGTCATTCTTTTCCAATTGCATACGCAAATAAAAGGAAAAGCGGTCTCCGATTAAATCTTTGCGGGCCAAATCCTTTGCCACCTCATACTCCGTTTCGTTCTCACCAATATAAAACGTCACTTCTCTTCCCGGCGGTAAATCACGCGACGTATCACCTACCGTGCGATACGCTAACCGATAACCGACATGGCACAATTCCACCCCGCCAAAAACAACTATGCCAATCAATAAAATATTCAATAATACAATCAGCATCGTTCGCACCGCTTTCAGCATGAACTATACCTCCATAATAATCGGTAATATCATCGGGTTTCGTTTTGTCTTTTTCCACAAGAAATCATTGAGCGTATCTTTGATTTCTGATTTCATATGACCCCAATCGGTAATTCCTCTGTCATAGAGGCGGTCAAGCGCAATATTCACCACTTCCCGGCACTCATCCATCAGATTTTCCGATTCTCTCACATAGACGAAACCGCGGGATACAATATCCGGCCCCGACAGGATTGTATTGGAGCCACGTTCCAGAGTAAGAACGACAACTAACAAGCCGTTCTCCGACAAATGCTGCCTGTCGCGCAAAACAATGTTGCCGACGTCACCGACGCCCAGTCCGTCTACCATAATCCCCTGTGCTATCGTCTTTCCTACGATGCGGGCGCTGTCTTCCCGAAGTTCCAGAATGTCCCCGGAACGGAGTATTTTTACATTGTCCTTTGGCACGCCCATCTTCTGCGCCAGCTCGCTCTGGCCTAAGAGATGGCGGTACTCACCGTGAACCGGAATGGCAAATCGAGGCTTCACAAGAGAATAAATCAGTTTTATCTCTTCCTCACAGGCATGTCCGGATACATGCGTATCTTGAATAATAACTTTGGCTCCCTTTTGGGATAACTCATTGATTACTTTCGATACCGATTTCTCATTGCCCGGAATCGGACGGGAACTAAAGATAACAACATCGCCCGGCATAATGGTGATTTTGCGGTGAATGCTCGCCGCGATGCGAGACAACGCAGCCATCGCCTCTCCCTGACTTCCGGTTGTAATCAAAACCAACTGCTCATCGGAATAATTTTTCATTTCTTCCAGACTGATTATCATATTGTCCGGCACCTGAATATAGCCAAGTTCTACTGCCGTATTGACAATATTAACCATGCTCCGCCCCTCAATGACAACTTTTCTGTTCTGCTTCTGCGCGGAATTAATAATCTGCTGCACACGGTCGACATTCGAGGCAAAGGTGGCGACAATAATCCGGTTTTTTGCATTTTCCTCAAATATCGTGTCAAACGTCGTGCCAACGGTTCTCTCCGACTCGGTAAATCCCGATTTGAGAACATTGGTACTGTCGCACATCAACGCCAACACACCCTTTTTGCCCAGCTCGCCAAAACGCGCCAAATCAATCGTGTCTCCGTATACCGGCGTATAGTCCACCTTGAAATCGCCCGTGTGAACGATAACACCAGCCGGCGTATAAATCGCCAACGCTGCGGAATCGGCTATACTGTGATTCGTACAGATAAATTCAATACGAAAATCTCCCAAATTAATATACTGGCCGTACGAAATCACCTTTCTTTTTACATTGTTAATCAGATTATGCTCTTTTAATTTATTTTCAATAATCGCCATCGTCAGCTTCGTGGCATAAATTGGAACATTTAATTCTTTTAACACATACGGCAGGGAACCGATATGGTCTTCGTGTCCGTGGGTAATGACAAATCCTTTTACTTTTTCCCGATTGTCTTTCAGATATGTGATATCGGGAATTACTAAATCCACGCCCAGCATATCATCTTCCGGAAATGCCAGTCCACAATCTACTACAATAATACTCTTTTCGGTTTCAAACGCAGTAATATTCATACCAATCTGCTCTAATCCGCCCAAAGGAACTACTTTTACATACTCGTTCCCCGATTTCTCTTTCTTTCTCAAAAAATACACCTCTCTATTCTGGTTTTAATTCTATGTCCTCTAATAATTCCTCGAAATATTTAGAGATAATCGCCAATTCCTTTTCTTCCTCCACAACTTCGTACATCACCATGTCGCCCTCTTCCATTTCCCTGAGAATAAGCGCTTCTGCCTCTTCCTCTTCTATCGAATCGCTCACAAGTAGATACGACTTTCCGGCAATATCTGCTTTTTCCAACACAAAAAAAGCCACCTCGCTGCCATCGTCAGCCGTAAGCATAATCTGACCATTTTCTGACATTTAATTCCTCCTAATCACGTATAAAATCCAAATATCCCTGCAAGATTACGGAGGCAGCCAGTTTATCCACGTACGCTTTCCGCCGGTCTGCCCGTACTCCGCTTTCTTTTAACACGTCCATCGCGGCTGCAGTACTCAGGCGTTCGTCCCACAACACAACTTCCAATCCCGTGCGAGCTGCTAATTTGTCCATAAATTCTTTCGTACGCTCTACCCGTTCACCCTCCGAATTATTCATATTTTTCGGATATCCGAGCACAATACGTCCTACGTCGTTTTCCTCCGCCAACACCTGAATGCGGGCGAGAGTCTGCCGTAACTTATTTTCACTTTTTCTTTTTATTACTTCGACGGGCTGCGCAGTAAGCAGCATGGCGTCACTGATAGCCACACCTACTGTTACAGAACCGTAGTCAAGTCCCATAATTTTCAATCTATGCTCCATTCAAACTGTCAACAAACAAATGCAGGTTCACTTATACAAAAGAGTAACAACCTAAAGTTTATTTTTTCAAATTATTTTCAATATAATCTTCCAAAAACACCTCGATAATTTCATCGCGTTCCGCACGCATAATCAGACTGCGCGCTCCCTTATGGCTCGTTATATAGGTCGGGTCACCCGACATTAAATAACCGACTATTTGATTAATCGGATTGTATCCCTTTTCCGTTAAAGCTCCGTAAACAGATGCAATAATATCCCGAACATCTAATTCCTTATCAAGTTCGACTTTGAAATATTGTGTATTGTTAAATTCCTGCATCCTGTCACGCCCTTTCTATTATCACAAACTAATCATCAACATTGTAATATATCCCCAACTAATTCGCAAGGGGTAATTGTAACTTTTTTCACTAATGATTCTTTTTATTTGCCGGAAATGGAAGCGGCAAAGTTTACAATCGTTTCAAGATTGCTCAAATATCTAATCCTGATTTACCAAATCGTAATTTGATATTATTATGCCCGTAAATCAAAAAAATCAAGAGGCTTTTCAATGGTCAGAAAAAAATATGCTGCACTCTCACTTCATGTATTTCATTTTCCCGATATCCGCTCGCCACCGCCTCTGCGAGTGGCACTCCTATCTTCACATAGCGTTCATTATGTCCCATTAAATAGCAGACGCCGTCCCGCTCCTCCGTATCTTCAAATAGCACCTTCTCCATTTGCCCCTGAAACAGATTGCCGTAATTGCGTCGGTAACAAACCGTATCTGCTATAAGGCAATCCACTCTTCTCTTCTTTTCTTCCGGGCTTACCTGCGCCGGCATATCCGCCGCTTTCGTTCCGGCTCGTGGTGAGTACGGAAATACATGAATATCCGCGAGCTGAAGTTCTTTCAAATACTCTCTCGTCTTGTCAAATTCCTCTTCCGTCTCCCCCGGAAAGCCGACAATGACATCGGTTGTAATCGCCGGACAGGAAAAGTACTGTCGAAGAAGTTTGACCTTTTCCCGATATTCATCGGATGTATAACGTCGATTCATCCTCTGTAACACACTATCACAACCGCTTTGCAGAGATAAGTGAAAATGCGGACATAATTGTTCTATTTTCGCGAGTTCCTGCAAAAACACTTCTGAAATAATGCGGGGTTCCAATGACCCCAAGCGAATCCTCTCAATTCCATCCACCTGTGCCACCCTGCGAATCAATTCCAATAACGGCTCGCCTTTCGCCTTTACAAAGTCTGCCGTTCCCATCCGCTCTACTCCGTAAGAGGACAAATGGATGCCGGTGAGCACAACTTCTCGACAGCCTTTTTGCGCCAGCAGTTCCACTTCTGCAATAACCTGCTCTTCTGGCATACTGCGAAGTTTCCCCCGTCCTCTCACATACGGAATCAGACAATAAGTGCAAAATTGGTTACATCCGTCTTGTACTTTAATATAGGCTCTCGTCCGCTCGTGACGGACATCACGGCTGCCTGCCGCTGTCAGACGGCTCTTTCGCTCAAGAGAAAACTGCTCTATCATCCGTTCGGCTATATTCTCTTTGTCGCCGTTTGTAAAATAGGCGTCAACCGTACTATCCTCTTTCAGCCTTTCGCTGTCGCTTTCCACATAACAGCCTACCGCCGCAACAAGACTTTGCGGATTCTTTTTCTTTGCACGGTGCAGCATCTGTCTGGATTTGCGGTCTGCTATATTCGTAACGGTACAAGTATTGACGATATATATATCTGCGGAATCAGAAAAATCCACAATTTCAAAACCGGCTTTCTGAAACTGCTCCATCATTTTCTCTGTCTCATAAAAGTTTACCTTGCAGCCCAATGTGAGAAAGGCCACCCGCCTTCTCTCCGGCAAATTTTCTCTTTTTGTCATTTTTCTCTCCATTCCGTTAGCAGTTTGCACAAAAAACGCATTATTTTTTCAATCACCTCGTCAATTTTGGATATTGACATAATCTTTGCTTCATACTAGTATAATACATGAAGAAAGAGAAAACTATCTTTCAATACAAAAAAAGGAGGTATTGATTATGAAAACAGTTAAAATTTCTTTAAATTCTATTGACAAAGTAAAAGCCTTTGTAAATGAAGTGGCAAAGTTTGATGCTGAGTTTGATTTAGTGTCCGGGCGATATGTCATTGACGCCAAGTCCATCATGGGTATCTTTAGTCTTGACTTGTCCAAGTCCATTGATTTGAACATCCATAGCGAAAGCGATGTCGATGAAATCCTTGACAAGTTATCAGAATTTATTGTGGACTAATGTCTGCACAGCAAAAAATTGGGTTTGTTACTTTACGGGGCGGCAGCACAGCCGCCGCTTTTTTTGTCTTATAGGAAATACCGCGCCGCTTTTTTAGATTTCTGGCCGTACTACAACAACTTCTCTTTCTTCAATGGCCCTATTCACCATCTCATCTATTTTTTCTTCTAATTGTTTCTCAGATTCTTCCATTTTACTAATATTCGGTTTTGTCACCGGATGTTTTGCCACGAAAATAGTACAGCAGTCCTCAAATGGCTGAATCGATGTCTCGAATGTATGAATCCTCTCTGCCACCTCAATAATTTCATTTTTATCAAAAGCAATGAGAGGCCGGAATACCGGCATTGTACATACCGCATCCGTCGCTGCCAGACTCTGCATTGTCTGACTGGCAACCTGCCCGACACTCTCTCCCGTAATCAGTGACAGACAGTGTCTCTCTTCCGCAATCGTCTGTGCAATCCTCATCATATAACGCCGCATAATTATCGTCAGCTCGTCGTGCGGGCATTGCTCATAAATATATAACTGAATATCCGTAAAATTCACGATATGAAGTTTTATATCTCCGGCGTATTCAGATACCAGCCGCGCCAAATCCACAACTTTCTGTTTCGCACGGTCACTCGTATATGGTGGCGCATGGAAATATACCGCCTCAATACGAACGCCTCTCTTTGCCATCATGTATCCCGCCACCGGACTGTCAATGCCACCGGACAAAAGAAGCATCGAGCGGTCGGCAGTTCCAACCGGCATCCCGCCAGGACCTTTAATACTTGTGACATATACATAAGCGCGCTGCCGGATTTCCACAAAGACTCTCACCTGAGGATGGTGTACGTCTACCGAGGCATTCGGCATGTGCTCCAAAATATAGGCACCCGCTTCCATGCATATGTCTGGACTCTGCATGTCATAGTTTTTATCACTGCGCTTGGCAAATACTTTAAAAGTAAACGGCGCATCCCCCAATTCTTCGCGCATATGTTCCACTAATTGTTCGCAGATATGGGAAAACGTCTTATCCTCCACTAATACAACCGGACAAATATGAGCGATACCAAAAACATGTGTCAATCCGTCAATGACTTCGTCCTCATCAAAATCGGATTTTGCCTCAATATAAATCCGCCCCTGTTCTTTTTCTACCAAAAAATCTCCCTGACAACGCTGCAGCCGCTCCTTTATCCGGCGCACGAGAGCGTCCTCAAATACATAACGGTTCTTTCCCTTTATGCCAATCTCCGCATATTTTACTAAAAAAGCTTGTACCATTTCCTAAACTCCTTTTCATTTTCTGGTATATCGCGCCAAAACCGGCGCTATTTCTTTTAATTGTTCGATTGTATAATCAATTTCTTCTCTCTTCGTCTCAAACGAAAAACTTACACGTATTGTACTATCTAAAAGAGAATCTTCCACTCCGATAGCTTTCAATGTTCCGCTTATTCCCGGATGATGAGAAGAACAGGCAGAACCGGACGATACATAAATCCCCCTATCCTCCAAAGCATGAACCAACACCTCGCTTCTCACTCCGGCAATACTGACACTAAGGATATGCGGCGCCGTCTGCTCAATTTCCGGCGGCAGACAGGCATTGACAGTAACCTCTGGCATCTCACCAAGCCGCTCAATCAAATACCGTTTCCTGTCATACAAAAGATTCCGGTGTACCTCCAAATCCGCATACATCTTTTCCGCTGCCAGCCCAAGACCGGCAATCCCCGGTACGTTCTCCGTTCCTGAACGCAGTCCCCGCTGCTGTCCGCCGCCATGTATATACGGATGAATCTTCACCTTGTCGCCAATATAGAGAAATCCTGTTCCCTTTGGTCCATGAATCTTGTGTCCGCTGACACTGAGAACGTCAATCCCCCACCTCTTCGGCGCTACCAACATCTTTCCATATGCTTGTATAGCGTCTACATGAAATATTATATCACTCTGACAAGCCTTTACCGTGCGGGATATTTCTTGCACGTCGAGAATTGCTCCCACTTCATTATTGACCATCATTACAGATACCAGTATTGTATCCTCCCGAATCGCATCCCGCAAAACATCTAAAGAAATATGCCCCAGCCTGTCCACCGGCAGATATGTCACTTCAAATCCCTGCTGTTCTAAATAAATCAACGTTTCATGCACTGACGAATGCTCAAAACAGGTGGTGACAATATGTCTGCCCCGCCTCTTATTGGCAAAGGCGCTTCCCATCAGCGCCATATTGTTACTCTCCGTTCCTCCGGAAGTAAAAATTATATTTTTCGGCGCGCATTTTAACGTCTTCGCAATCTGTCCGGCCGCATGCCGCACATAATTTTCCCCCTCCATCCCTTTCCGGTGCAGCGAAGAGGGGTTTCCATAATCCTCATACATCACCTTTGCCACTAGCTCGCACACCTCCGGCAGCGCTCTGGTCGTAGCTGCATTATCGAGATAACATTCCATTGTATTCTCCTATCAATTCTTGTTTTTTCCCTCAATCAGAAACATCAATACCGACAAGATGGCAAGTCCCGCTGTCTCCGTCCGCAAAATCCGCTTTCCCAAAGAAATCGGAACGGCGCCGTCATTTACTGCCCGTTCCACTTCTCCCCGTTCAAAACCGCCCTCCGGCCCGATGAATATGCCGATGCTCTTCCCCTCTGCCGCCTGCTGCACCGCCGTCACGGATTCCTGCATATTGTCACACAGTTCATAAGGAATGAGTACCGTATCATATTGTGCCGCCATCTTCAGCGCCTGCTCAAAATCTGCTATTCGCTGTATTTCCGGTATGATACCTCTTCCACTCTGCTTTGCCGCCGCCTCTGCAATCGCCTGCCAGCGAGCTAACTTCTTTTCCTCTTTCCGCTCGTCCAGTTTCACAACACAGCGTTTTGTCCTCATGGGAACGACACGGGATACTCCCAATTCAATAGCTTTCTGAATAACAAATTCCATTTTATCACTCTTTGGCAGAGACTGAAACAGGGTGATAGATACCGGCAGTTCACTCTCCGTCGCATGTTCCTCCAATATACGTGCCGTAACCGCATCTTCCTGCAGCTCTTCCACCGCACACATATATTCCACTCCTTTTCCACAGGAGACCGCCAGCTTCTCTCCCACAGTCATACGCAGCACATTACGGATATGATTCACATCATCTCCCCGTATTATAATCCGGCCATCGAAAAGATTCTCCTCCGGTACAAAAAAGTGATGCATCTTCTCATCCTCCATTCATATGCCTGAACCACGAGCGTCACGCTTCGTGAGACCGCTCGCGTTCGCGGGTGCGCTCGAATTCTCCGCGAGCAAGCTCGCAGGTATTCTCACTTTACCTTCGCGCAAAATACACACGAAAGGCACAAACAGCAAACTGTTTGTGCCATCCGTCACTTATTCATATACTTCCTGCTTAAATCAATGTTCCAAACCTTGTGTACATCGTTTTACCCTGATTTACAGCTAACTGGTTCGTACTCTGGTTGTACATCGTAGACGCCTTTTGGGAAATACGGTCTGCCAGAGAACCGCTTCCTGCAAACAGAGCTTTCAAATCACTCATCTTTGCTGACTTAAACTTCTCCTCATCAATCGAAAGGGAGTTGTTATCGCCAATCGATATACCAACTTTGTTCAATAATCCCTCGCTGATATTCATCTGCTCTGTTCCCCATACAGCAGTCTGTAAAATGCTGTAGGAATTCATATTTTTCGTCGTTGACAATGTACTATTATAGTTGTTGACAAAACTCTTTGCCTTATCAAGCAAGTCTTCCGGTTTTGCATCTTTGGAATAGTCCGCATTTTTCAGCGCGTTCGCTGATTCATACAGTTTTTGTGCGGAACTCTTAAGGTTGGAAAGCTTCACTTTGCTATCTGCCGCACCGGAGCCGCTAATGGTCTCTGCATCTTTGTCATCCGTTCCGGATTGTGAAACCTGATTAGCATAGTACGCTTTCATTGCTTTCTTGTAAGCGCCGCTCTTAATCATCTGCAAATCGCCCAACGATGAAAGCAGGGACGGACCGGAACCGCTGCCACCTGTACCGAAGAAGCTATTCATGAAAGAATTGCCCGAATTCATTCCATAAATACCGTTCATACATATCACTCCTTTGATTAATTTAATTTTGGTAATCCATTACCATATTGTATATCGACATTTCCTTTGTCAAATATTAGGCTTACTTTAAGTATAGCAGAAAAAAATGAAGTTGCAACCCCTTTTTGCCACTATTTGGTATCCTTTTACAAGCGCGCGAGTGCGTTCTCTACTGCTTCGCGTTCGCTGTAATGGTGCTTCACGCCATTGATTTCCTGATATTCCTCGTGTCCTTTCCCGAGAAGAATTATCATATCGCCGTTACGCGCATGGTCAACGGCATAATTGACCGCTTCCTGACGGTCAGGGATGACAATATATTCTCCCTCTGTCTTTGCTAATCCCACTTTGATATCTTCTATTATGTCCATCACGTCTTCCGTACGCGGGTTATCGCTTGTGACAATGGCGAGCTCCGCCAAATTTCCCACCGCTTCACCCATCTCATAGCGGCGGAGTTTACTGCGGTTGCCGCCACAGCCAAAGATGGCGACGATACGGGAAGGGTTGTATCCCCGCAGTGTCTTTAACACACTTTCGGTACTAATACCGTTATGGGCAAAATCTATCAATACGGAAAATCCCCGTCCTGTCGGTACATTTTCCAAACGCCCCCGCACTTTCACGTGCTCCAGCGCATGCAAAATGACATTGTGCGGCATCCCAAGAAGCGTGCCTACACAGGCGGCGCACATCGCATTAGCGATATTAAACCGCCCCGCAAGTCCGACAATGACATCGCCCTCCAAAATGCCGGACGCATGAAATTTCATGGATAACGTGCCGTCCATGTTCACATGTTCCACGGAAGACGCTGTCAAATCGGCGTCGCTCTCACCGTATGTCTTAATCTCGCAAGTAGCGTCTTTTACGATATCCCGCCAATGCTCATCATCTTTGTTGACAACACCAATGCGGCACATCGTAAACAGACGGCTCTTGCACCAGAGATATTCATCAAAGTCCGCGTGCTCATTCGGACCGATATGGTCGGGTGTTATATTGGAAAACACACCGTAGTCAAATTGCATTCCCGCCACGCGGTCCATCTTAATCCCCTGAGAACTGACCTCCATCACCGCATAGTCGCAGCCAGCCTCCACCATATTATAAAAATATTTCTGTAAATCATACGATTCGGGAGTTGTGTGTTCCGTCGGCGTTACTTTACCATTTACCGCCACGCCGATAGTTCCCACGACGCCGCAGGTTTTTCCTGATTTCTCAATGATATCGCGCACCATATAAGCGATGGTCGATTTGCCTTTTGTACCGGTAATGCCAATCGTTGTCATTTTGGATGCCGGATAGTCAAAATAGGCCTGTGACAAATAGCTCAGTGCAGCGCGGCCATTACTCACTCGGATAACCGTCACTTCTTTATCCGCTATGGTAACATCTCGCTCTGTCACAACAACCGAGGCGCCTCTGTCCACCACATCCGGAATGTACTTATGGCCATCCTGCACTGTTCCGGCAATCGCCACAAAAAGCATACCGGATTGAATCTTCCGCGAATCATAGGCGATATCGGTAACATCTGTTTCCAGACTCCCCTGTACCAATTCATAATCCACTTTTTCCAATAATTTCTTTAACTTCACTCCTCTACCTCTCTTTCCTTTATAACTGATACTTTGGATTGCTCCATTCTCATGTTTGACCTTTTAACCCTAGTATCATATCAGTCCATAATGCATAAAAGCTTCCTCAATCCCATCTTCCATAACGGCGGAAGTGACAAAATCGACCGTCGGAAAGATATCCGGATTTCCACTCCCCATAGCAATACTGACGCCCGCGTATTCTAACATCGGCAAATCGTTCGTGCTGTCTCCTACTGCAATTGTCTGTTCGCGCCGTATATTAAGATAATCACACAGAAAGGCAATCCCTGTCGCCTTGGAACATCCTTTGGGAACTACTTCGTAAAAAGTCGGACTGCGCAATATAAAATCAAATTGCTCCGCATACTTTTGCCGAAAAGCTTCCATGTCGCTGCTCTCATCAAACCAAAGCGCCATTTTGTCAAAATCCGGTTCGGCTTCCGTCCAGAACAACTGGCATTCCGTGGCAAAACTGCCGTTATCCGTAAAAATCTGCTTTACTTCCGGCATCCAATAGTCCTTGCGAAAATAGGACGCCTCTTTTCCCTCCAATATACCGTCCACATGAAAACGCAGCAAATCCGCCACCACTTCCCGCTGCAGTTTCCTGTCTATTTGCGCGTGAAACAATTCTTTCTCACGATAGTATATGTCAGTACCACAGCCTCCTATCACACCGTCGAAGCCAATCGCCAAAATATCTTTGGGCCAGATTACCTTACAACGCCCCGTACATATAAAAATCAAATGGCCGTTTTCCTTTGCCTTGTGCAGCGCGTGCACGGCACTCTCTGGCACAATTCCCTCTTTTTCATCTAACAGAGTACCATCTATATCTAAGAATATCATATGCTGATTCATTGTCAATCACTTCTCTTTCCGAATTTTTAATTCTTTATGCCAAACTGTAAGGAAAAATAACACTCCCGCCGTCAACGCCGATATCGTATCCGCTATTGGTTCTGACCAGTATATTCCGTCAACGCCAAAAAACCGCGGAAGAATAATCGCTAACGGAATCAGCAGAATAACCTTTCGCCAAAGAGCAATAAACAGAGATATTTTCGCTTTCCCCAATCCCATAAACGTACTCTGGCATGTCATCTGCACACCGAAAATAAGCAGTCCCACAAGAAATACCGGAAGTTTGGCGACCGCCAAATCCAGCATCTGCGGATTGCTTGTAAACATCCCCGCAAACACATGGGGAAGCAGAATCACCGTTCCGGTAAACACAAAACTGAAGCCCCATATGATAGCGAGCGCAATAAGAAACGTATTGCGTACACGCGCAATCTTCCGCGCGCCATAGTTATAGCTGATAATCGGCTGCGCCCCCTGCGAAAATCCGTTTACCGGAATTACAATCAATTGCATGACGCTTTGTAAAATCGTAAGCGTACCCACATACAAATCTCCGCCATACTGCTGTAATCCCCGATTCAACACTATAGTTATCAGACTCTCGGTAGACTGCATAATAAAAGGCGATATACCTAGCGCCAAAATACCGCCTGCCGCTTTGGATTCAAGGCGCAGGTTGTTTTTTCGTATCTTCAAACCGGTTTTCTTTCCGAGAAGAAAACTGACCACCCATACGGCACTTACAGCCTGCGAAAGAATGGTTGCCAATGCAGCACCTTTGATTCCCATATGAAGACCAAAAATAAATAGCGGGTCAAGTCCAATGTTGAGTACAGCCCCTATGAGCACGGAAAACATTGCTGTTTTAGCATACCCCTGACAACTGATGTACATATTTAGCCCCTGATATGCCATTACAAAAACAGTTCCTGCTAAATAGATATTTAAATAATCTTCAGCAAACACAATGGTAGAGTCACTGGCTCCAAACAAATATAACAGCGGCGTCTTTAACCAATAGAGTCCGACTGTCAGAAATACGGTAAAGGCAATAAGCATCGTTACACTGTTGCCAAGTATTTTCTCAGCCGCTTTTCGGTCTCCTTTTCCCAATTGAATAGAAGCCTGTGGCGCGCCCCCCATCCCCGCGAGTGCGCTAAACGCCTGTATCAATAATATAACAGGGAGAGAGAGCCCAAGCCCAGTCAGCGCCTGTGCACCCACATCGGGAATATGGCCGATATAAATACGGTCGACCAGATTATATACAACATTAATCAACTGTGCGATTACTGCCGGAATCGCCAAACTGAAAATCAGACGCCCCAACGGCGCTGTTCCCAGTTTTTCATCCTGTTTTCGTTCTATCTCTGCCATTTTTACCTCTTTTCTGAGCGATTTGTCGCACTAACCCCCATTGCTGATTAGCATTTATCGCGCTCGTCCAGCTCGCAATATTCTTCATGCGTTCCCACGTATTTGTAAGCCGGGCGAATAATTTTCCCTTTATTTACAAGCTCTTCCAAGCGATGAGCGCTCCATCCGGATATGCGGGCAATCGCAAAGATTGGTGTAAATAACTCGCGCGGAATGTTCATCATCGTATAAATAAAACCGGAATAAAAATCTACATTCGTACAAACCGGTTTATAGCGTCTGTGCGTCTCCATAATAAGATTTTTGGAAATACGCGCTACCGTCTCGTAGAGATAAAACTCTTCCATCTGCCCCTTTTCTCTTGCAAGCTCTTCGGCATATTTTTCTAATATAACCGCACGCGGGTCTGATTCGGTGTAGACGGCATGCCCCATACCATATATGAGACCGGAACCATCGAATGCCTGCTTGTTCAAAATCTTTTTTAGATAATCTGTTATTTCTCCCTCGCTGCTCCAGTCCGGACAATGCTCTTTTAAATCGTCAAACATCTGCAATACCTTGAGATTGGCGCCGCCATGACGGGGGCCTTTGAGAGATGCAATGGACGCCGATATCGCAGAATATGTATCCGTTCCCGAAGAGGTTACGACATGATTGGTAAACGTTGAATTGTTACCGCCACCATGCTCGGCATGAAGCACAAGCGCAATGTCCAGCACCTTTGCTTCCAATTCCGTAAAACTGCCGTCCGGCCGAAGCATCTGCAATATATTTTCAGCAATTGATAATTTCGGGTCGGGCGTGCGGATATACAAATTGTCATCAAACGTGAAGTGGCGGTAAGATAAATAAGCATATACCGCAATCATTGGAATTTTACTTATCAATTGTAAAGATTGACGCAACACATTGGAAACCGACGTGCTATCCGGATTATCATCATATGAGTACAATGTCAATACACTCTTTTGCAGTGCATTCATAATATTAGCACTTGGGGCTTTCATTATTACATCACGGACAAACTGACCGGACAATTCCTGTAAACTTGTGAGGACTTCCTCAAAACTGCGAAGCTGCTCTCTGGTAGGAAGTTCACCAAACAGAAGCAGATACGTTGTTTCCTCGAAAGCGAAACGACGTTTTTCATAACTTGCCACAAGGTCTTTTACATGATACCCTTGATAATAGAGTTCGCCATCGCACGGAATCTTCTTGCCGTCTTTATTTTGATATCCTTTGACATCCGATATTTCCGTCAGTCCTGTCAGTACGCCTTTTCCGCTGGAATCACGCAGCCCGCGCTTTACGTCATATTCATTATAGAGGTCAAGGTTAATCGCCCCCGACACCATACAATATTCCGTAAGGTCGTTAAACTTTTCATTCAGCTCTTCTCCCAATTCCATCATTGATTTATTGTCCAAATCATTTCCTCCTTTCGCATCGGTAAACGATATCAAAAGAGGATAGGCTGCTTTGTCAAGTACCTGTCCTCTTTCGATTCTATCTATTAAGTATACACTATTTTTCTTTTATTTGCAAATAACGTCAGGCATCCGATGTTCCTTTTTCCCGTAACACTCTCATCGCGTTCAGGATTGCGATTACGGAAACGCCTACATCTGCGAATACTGCTTCCCACATATTTGCCATACCAAGAGCGCCTAACAAAAGAACGAGAAATTTGACCCCGAGAGCAAAAATAATATTCTGCTTCACAACGCGGAGCGTCCTGCGCGAGATGCGTACTACGGAGGCAATCTTTCCGATATCGTCATCCATCAACACCACATCGGCGGCCTCAATTGCCGCGTCGGAGCCTAAACTTCCCATGGCAATTCCGATATCGGCACGAGTAAGTACCGGCGCATCGTTGATACCATCCCCGACAAAGGCCAGACGCTCTTTCTTTTCCTGTTCCCGCAGCAGACGTTCCACCTGTTCCACTTTATCCGCAGGCAGAAGTTCCGCATAAACCTCATCAATTCCAACTTCCTCTGCCACATGCGCAGCCGCTTTGCTGCGGTCGCCCGTCAACATTACGCTCTTTTTTACTCCAATACGTTTCATATCGGCGACGGCAACTGCCGCTCCCTGCTTGATTGTATCAGCAATCACAATAGCTCCCAGAAAGCGTTTTTCCTGCGCCACATATACAACCGTTCCTGCTTCTTCACAAATTTCATACTCAATTTCTTTTGCCGCCATCAGTTTTTCATTTCCGATATAAGTCTTCTTACCGTCCACCGTTATCTCGATTCCATGTCCGGCAATCTCATTTGCTTCTGCCACCCGCGTTAAATCAGGCGCCTTACTATAGGCTTTCTTTATTGAAGCCGCAATCGGATGATTTGAATATCCCTCTCCCAAGGCGGCGATTTCCAGCAATTGCTCTTTTTCAATATCTGTAGGCAAAATATCAGTCACGGTAAATTCGCCCTTTGTGATTGTTCCCGTCTTATCCAGTACGATTGTAGTCATTTGCGCTACCGCTTCCAGATAGTTGCTTCCTTTTACGAGAACACCAAGTTTGGAGGCGGCTCCAATCCCCCCAAAGAAACTAAGCGGTACAGAAATGACAAGTGCACATGGACAGGATATAACAAGAAATATACAAGCCCGCTGAAGCCAATCCGACCAGCCCCCGGCAAAAAGCAGGGGCGGCAGAACTGCCAACAATACTGCTCCTATCGTTACAATTGGTGTATAGTATTTGGCAAAGCGGGTAATAAAATTCTCTACCGTTGCCTTTTTTGTGCTCGCATTCTCAACCAATTCCAGTATCCTTGCCACGGTCGAGTCATCAAACTCTTTTGTCGTTTTCACTCTCAATGTTCCGCTTCCATTCACACAACCACTGATAATCTCATCACCGGCCGCCGCCTTACGGGGAACCGATTCACCTGTCAGCGCCGCTGTATCAATCCATGATTCCCCATCCACTACAATACCGTCAAGAGGAACCCGCTCTCCCGGTTTAATAATAATAACGGTTCCTACTTCGACTTCGTCCGGTTCTACCTGCATTAGTTCGCCATTTACTTCTATATTGGCATATTCCGGACAAATGTCCATCATCTCACTTATGGATTGTCTCGACTTGCCAACCGCATATCCCTGAAACAATTCTCCTATCTGATAGAACAACATAACTGCCACTGCCTCGGCATATTCTCCGATTCCAAAAGCACCGAAAGTAGCAATCATCATCAAGAAATTCTCATCAAATACCTGACCGTGCATGATATTTCGAACTGCCTTGTATACAATATCATAGCCTACCGTCAGATAGGGAAGCAGATAGATGCAAAACAGTAAACCACGGTTAAATCCGTCCCATATTCCCATATGCTCGAATATCATAAATAGCACAAATATTATAAAACATAAGATAATGCGCAATAACATTCTTTTTTGCTTTTCAGACATATTAACCTCCATTCCGAAAACGTTTTCGTTCGAAAAACCGCACGAGAACGTGATTACATCATGATTTTACAATCCGGCTCTACTTTCCGGCAGACTTTTACAACCTCTTCCATAATTTTATCAAAACTGCTTTCTTCTGCGTCTATCATCATCTTCTGTGTCATAAAACTAACATTGGCATCACTGACGCCGTCTATCTTTTTGATTGCTTCCTCCATTTTTGCTGCGCAGTTTGCACAATCCAATTCCTGTAGTTTAAATTTCTTTTTCATTCTTCACTCTTTCCTTTCTTTCATAAAAATATTGACAAATAAAGTTTTACTCTGCTATATGCTCCAGCCCCTGTGCGATAATAGTCCTTACATGGTCATCCGCCAAAGAATAAATAACTGACTTTCCGTCTCGTCTTCCCTTTACCAGTTTGTTCTGCTTCAATATTTTAAGTTGATGCGAAATTGCCGACTGTGTCATATGAAGAGCTTCTGCCAAATCACACACACAAACCTCCTCTTCAAAAAGCACAAACAAAATGCGGATACGTGTAGAATCCCCAAAAACTTTAAATAATTCAGCTAAATCGTACAAGTCATCTTCCGGCGGTAATTTGTCTCTCACAATACAGAGTAAATCCTCATGTATTTCCGTCGTCTCACAACACTCTATTTCATCTTTTCTATCCACTTCATCTCCTCCTTTTATCATATGAACAATTATTCATATGAACATTATATGCCACATCATTTTCTATGTCAACAGTTTTTTACATCAAAATAAAGAGCATCTGAATTTTTATATTCCAGACGCCCTTTACTCAATGCTATAATACAGAAATCAATAATAATTCAATCTCCGAAAACTCCCTTTTTCAAAGGAATATTCCGGCGTCCGCAAAGGATATGACACTTCGTCCAAATAATACCACGGGTCATCCTCATGTAATGGATTTTTTAACAAGTGAAATTCCTGTGCCGGCATATAACCCTGACCGAGCAAAAAAGCTTTTTTTCCGTCAGGGGAACTGCACACATCTACTACCATCACAACATGTCCCGGGCTTCCGGCTTTCAAAAAAATATCCCCTGCTTCAACCTCGGAGAGCTTTATTTTCTTTGACTCCTGTTCCAGCGAAAGCGTACTTGCATAGGCAAATACCATTCGCAGATATTTTTGGAAATTTTCATAAGAATCATCACGCGCGCCGCCCGATACCCAGAAAGAACGGGATTCTCCCGCCCGTATCCGGTATCCTGAGCGCCATTTGGTGTACTTCGCCTGAAAACCGTCCACAAACCGGAATGATATCCGCTCTTTTTGCCCTGTCTTCCAGAAATATTCTGCATACACACGCATTACCGAGTCCGCACACTGCTGCAAATCTTCTTTTTCTAATGGAAGTTTGAAAACTGCCACATGGGCATCCTGATTCCCCTTTTCTTCCCCATTATATAGAAGAACCGGTTTCCCCGCCTTTTTCAAAGGATATTCCCGCAAAAATGTAGTCAGGCTGTTCTTCCCTGCTTTTGTTCTCTCAAAGCCCGACGGCGGGGCAATTCTCTCCTGAAGACTTTTCCCTGCTGTATTAATAATGGCCGGCGGTGTTTCCGTATCGGATTTTTGCTGTTCTGTCGGTTCCGCAGAAAGTTTCGGAGAGGACTGCTGCAACGGCACCGCCGCCTCCGGTTCCTCCTGTTTCTTCAAACAGAAAACTATCGTTACTGCCGCCGAAATAATCAGAAACACTATGAGAAAAAAGAAAATTCTCTTACTCCTAATCATACCTAATCCCCCATTCCCCTATCTTATTTTAATCTTTATTTTAGCTGTTTTTAAGCTTCCATCCAATGCCCTTACTCTGACATAAATTGTTTTCTTCCGTCCTTTCTTCTTTGCTTTCAAAACTCCTTTTTTCGTAAGCGATGCGTATTTCTTGTACTTTTTCTTCGTAAATTCATATTTAAATGCTACGGAACCCGTCCGGTTTTTTGTAATTTTCAAATATTTACTCAACTTCAGTTTTTTGCCTGCTTTTACTTTTTTAGAAGCGGGGCTGAACTTAAGCTTTTTAACAACCGGCGGTATCGTCGGTTCAACCATTCTGTATGGCTCCTGCGTTGGCTTTACCTTTTCCGATGGCACTTGCGTCGGCCCAAATGTCGGGATGTTCGTTGGTTCCTGCGTCGGCATTGCGGTCGGCTCATCTGTCGGCTCATCTGTCGGTTCATCTGTCGGTTCTTGCGTTGGCGCTGCGGTCGGCTCATCCGTTGGTTCCTGCGTCGGCGCTGCGGTCGGCTCATCCGTTGGTTCTTGCGTCGGCGCTGCGGTCGCGGTCAAGGTTGGCGTTGGTGTCGCGGTTAGTGTTGGCGTCACGGTCGGAATCTCTGTCGCTTCTGTAGTAAATGCTTTCAGACAGATGTTGGCATCTATCTTTTGCGCTCCAAAATCTGCCTGCGTTAAATCAGTCCAACTTCTACCATTATATACAAAACTTTGATTGGTGCCGCCTGACACAACCTCCTCTAAATCAGACCATAGGTATGGTCTTTCAATCGTATAATAGCTAATAACCCCGCTGCTGTCTTTCAGACTTAAAACAACCGAGAACGTATCTCCTTTTGCTACAAAAACTTCCTCCATTCCCATCTCTGAAAAATCTACCGTATGATATCCTCTTTCGTTACATTGTCCCGTTATTGTCTCCCCCAGTTTATCACCGGACTTCGGATTGCTCCTGTCTGATACACGATATAACTCAATTTTATATGTAACATTTCTCTCCTGCGTATGGAAAGAAACTGCCTCTATCTTTTCATTATGCTGCGCCTCAAATACGTTGGCAACCGATTCAAAACCATCTATATAACGCAATGGCAACCCCGAATCATATTGATAGTTATATTCATATCGATTCTCCGGCTCTACATCATAAAAGGTCACTTCCGCCTGCGAATCATTTTCTACATTCAATGTTGTATCCTCATAGGAAATCCAAAAATATCCTCCCATGTCATTATAGCTGCCCCAACTGTTGCGAAGCAGCCATGCCCCCGGTTTATCCGGCCGACAGGATGAGTTAAAATTACTTACTGCATAATTATCATCCCATCCTACAACAGTAACCATATGATTCGTTATTTTTGAAGCATCATCACAATAGTAGGCAGTATAATTATCGTCTCCCGTATTACTATATCTCTTGTTTTCCGCTTCCGTACCGGAATAATAAGAAATTGTACCGGAACCATGCTCCATTATTTTTTCTTTTATTAAATCACGATTATCTTCTGAAAGGTATACAAATTCCGCATTTTGGATATGATAACTGTCTTTATATAAGACATCTTCCGGCACAATGGCCGTTACATTGTTTTTGTATGCAGAAAACAAATACGATGACGGTGCGTCTTCCTCTTCTACGATTCCCTGCCAGCGGGAAAGCGACGCAATCGTTGCATAATCATTCCCACCCCATGAGTACACGTTGTTATTCATCTGTTTTACGCGGCAGACATCATCTGACGTAAGCCCTAACGGGTCTAACGCCTTATTGTAAACGGAATAAGACAGATGATATTCGGATAAATCCGGCTTTGTCTCATAACCCTTTTTCTTAATATTGTTTTCTGACGCAGACATCGCCGCATAGGCCCAGCAATTTCCGAACACCTCCTGATTACGAATCTCACTCGTGAGCCCCTCCTCTCTGGCGTCATAGGAAGCCGGTATGGAAACACCCCTGCGGGCAGACATTCTCCTCTTTCCCACATGCAAATCGTCTTCATTTAAGATTGTCTTATGGACAGGAACATATCCGGTTTCGGATACTTCTCCCAATGTATCCTCCCATATTTTTATATTCTCCTGCGCAGCATCTGTCTGTTCCGCTTTCCCAATCTCCGGATAAAGCAAAAATACCATTGACAGGCATAAAAAGATTGCGATTGCTCTTCTTTTTTTCATACAATACTCACTCTCCTGTTCAGAATTCCAAAAATATATATTCATTCTATCGAAAAAGTAGTATAAATTCAACTTTTTTTCAATATAATATAGCAAAAAAATAATGCGGGAAACTTTAATTATGAACATAGAAAAAGAACGTGAAAAACTGATTCTCTTTACAAAGGTAGGTGCCATTGTCCTAACTTCGATTGCCCTCTTGGCATCCAGCATTCTCCTCTACCCTAAAAACCAGGAGGTTATCAGCACTTCACTGATACAGGGAAAAGAACTTCCGATTTACTGCGTGGAAACAGACAAACCGCAAATATCAATAAGTTTCGACGCTGCTTGGGGAAATGATGACACGAAGGACCTTCTGGCAACGCTAAAAAAACATAACGTCAAGGCAACTTTTTTTATGACGGGCGGATGGATTGAAAAATATCCGGATGACGTAAAGGCGATTGCGGCAGAAGGGCATGACCTTGGCAATCACAGCGAAAATCATAAGCAGATGTCACAACTGTCAGCAGAACAGTGTAAAGAAGAACTGATGAAACCGCATGAAAAGGTGAAGAAGTTGACCGGCAAAGACATGATACTATTCCGCCCTCCCTATGGGGATTATAACGATACACTCATTCAGGTGTGCCGCGAGAATCAATACTATGCCATTCAGTGGGATGTTGACTCCCTTGACTGGAAAGACTATGACGCCGCCACCATCATTCGCCGCGTGACAGAGCACAAGCACTTGGGAAACGGCTCCATCATTCTCTGCCACAACGGTGGGAAACATACCGCAGAAGCGTTGGATGAGCTGCTTTCCACCCTGAAAGAAAAAGGATTTACGCTCGTACCAATCTCCCAGCTAATCATAAAAGATAACTATACCATTGACACGGAGGGGAGACAGAAAGGGAAATAGTTATTTTTATTTATCAAAATCAAAAAAGGGCTGGGAAACCAGTCCTTTTTTACTGTCTTAATTCTTATTTATTGCATTTTCATCATGCAGCACTACTATAATTTACAATCGAAATTTCCTGTGTAAATTGTTTCGCCTGTTCCGTAATCTGTTCCAGTCTTTTAATAACATCCCCTGTATAGATAATCTCGTTACATTCTGTACACTTATAACAGGGAACTTTCCGCACAATCAAAAGGCAGTTCTCTAAATCTGTTACGCTCGTTGTATATCCTTTTTCGGCCTTAGCTCCACATTCCATACATACCATGATTAACGCCCCTTTCTTGTTTTAAAATCATTTTCCCACATATCAGTGTCAGGAAAGTATGCAGTTATCAAATATATAAAATCTATATCACAACTTAATACTATATGGATATATTCGGATTCTACAGAAAATCCTAATACCAAACAGCTTGATAATGGTTTATCATCTTCATATTGTTTAATAATTTCACCTGTATTAATACCGTTTACAATATCATCAATACTTATATTCCTCTCATAAAGACGGATACGTGCATGTTCTGTTATCGCCATATTTTCAATCTTATTTAATGCTTTTAACTGCTCCATCGTTATCATTTTTCACCAACTTTTCTATTGATATTCCTATTGTAACAGATTATCCAACCTTTTAAAACCCTTTTTCAACTTATCCATACCTCTAAAGTAACTTATAACAGGGAACTTTCCGCACAATCAAAAGGCAAAGAGAGGACTGCTGCCTCCCAACAACCCTCTCTCAGTATTTGGTTTAGTAATTCTCTGCATGTACCTCAAAATAGCTCTGTGGATGATTACACACCGAACACACTTCCGGAGCATTCGTTCCCACGATAATATGTCCGCAATTTCTGCACTCCCACACCTTGACTTCACTTTTGGCAAATACCGCTGCCGTTTCTACATTTTTCAGAAGCGCACGATATCTCTCCTCGTGATGTTTCTCTATCTCTCCTACTTTGCGGAACTTATCAGCCAATTCCGGAAATCCCTCTTCCTCGGCTGTCTTTGCAAAGCTTTCATACATATCTGTCCACTCATAGTTTTCTCCCTCAGCGGCAGCTTCCAGATTTTGCGCTGTGTCACCGATTCCCTGTAGTTCCTTAAACCAAAGTTTTGCGTGTTCCTTTTCGTTGTCAGCCGTTTTCAGAAACAGGGAAGCGATTTGCTCATATCCCTCTTTTTTTGCCACAGAGGCAAAATAAGTATACTTATTCCTCGCCTGTGATTCCCCTGCAAATGCAGCTTGCAAATTTTTCTCTGTCTTTGTTCCGGCATATTGATTTGATTTTGCCATCGTTCTCTCTCCTTTCGCATGAAACATTTTAAATTTTATTCTGCAAATTTCATCCCTAATTCTTTTATCTCAGGTATGAAGTTAATCTCCAGTTATTTATAAGCGTGAACACTTACACTGATGCCTATAACTGGCTACAAAATTTATTTTCTATAAAATATTCCAGTAATTTACCATACATATCCTGTGCAGACAAACAAGTATCTAGCAAATATCCCTGCTCATTCTCAACTTCTTTTAATCCTCTGTAATAATAAAGTTTATGCCGTTCGTCAACAATAAATGGAATTACGTTATTTTTTAAACATTCTTTGAACATTATTAAAGGTCCTACTCTGCCATTACCATTAGCTCATATCAAGTATAGGACAATATTTTTTATATATTTTATCTCATTTCTTTGTTTTCTTCATGAATATCTTCTATCCTATTTTTATATATTTTGATAATCTGTCTTATTGTTCCCTTAAAATATTCCCTCAACCACTCATACTTTTCTCGAACTCCTATATCCTTATTTTTCATACCATTATAAATCAATTCCTGAATTTTGCTCAATGTGTCTTGTATAAAATTTGTACAAACATATTTATCCATTACATATACATCTTTTTTAGATGCTTGTACCATTTGGCATCCAACGCTCATGTAATCAATATATGTAATGCCATCAGAATCTCTTTTTATATATGCAAGCTCATTATCATAAAAATCTTTTTCTACATCTTGTGGGAATAGAACTACTTTTTCATTGTCAAACCAAGTATAATCCTTGAATTTATTTTCAAATTCTTCTTCGTCCCATAATTGTATTGTTTCCAGTGCATTCTTTCTTATTGTTATTCTTGGATATTTTGAAACTTCACTTTCCAGTCCATTTTATCAAGCTACTGCTCCACATACTGCCTGATTTCTTCCGAAAGCTGTTCATCCTCCCACCATCCCCAACCGTATGCAAGGCGTATTTCCTTATCAATGCTATATGCACCTCCGATGACAACCGTCTTTAGTCCATCCAGTTCAAAAATTTCCCCGTCTTTTGCAAACAGTATGTTTGGATATTCTTTTTCCACATATACTGTACCGCCATGCCACTCTGTTTCCTCATATGAGGGAATGGCATATGGCCTTTTTTTATGGTTTCCATGTATGCAGAACAGTGTTATCAGCATTGCTGCTATGTAATCTTTCTTTATCTGATCCTTAAAACCGCCGCTAAAGTTGATACCCGCATCTCCAAGTATAATCATTATGTCATCCACAGATGTTTCAAATCTCACACAAAAATCAAATATGCGCTGGAAATCCCCATGTGCATCCCCTGTAATATAAATCATAACACTCTGCCTCCTTTCCGGGCAGTATAACCACTAACCATTACAGCATATTATTACCATGGTATGATGTTATAGAAAAAACTTATCATATAAAAAATATTAACAGTCCGTTATCTCAGAATCTCCCTAATATACCGCTCATAACAATAGACTCTATACCTCTGCTTGTTTGAAATTTCCTTTATCAAGTCATGTTTTTCTAAAATAGCAACTAACTTCGCAGCGGTATTATATGCTGTATGAAACTCCTGCTCGATATCACGAATGACAAAAACTGGATTTTCTTCCATAAATGCAGATATCTCCTGCAATAAAGATTTTTGTTTTTCATTTTTGATAGAAATCAAGGTATTCTTATGAATCTGTTCCAACTGAATAATCGCCTGATTTGTTTTGGCAGCCGCCATTTCCACAACATGTATAAAAAATGAAATCCATTTACTATAATCTCCACTTTCCCTAACTTGACGCATTGCCGACTTCCGCTCTGCATCCTGCTCTACAAAATATCTGGCAAATGGAATGTAATAATCACTTCCCATACCTTTCTGTTTCAAAAAGAAGTTTAATAAAATGCTGACCCAAATTTCATTATCCTCCTCATACGGCATAATTGTCAAGAACTGATACGCCAGAAGTCCCGCTTTTATAATCGGATCTATCCTTATAGCTTCATTCCAATATAGTTCTAAATCCCGCATCAACTCAGGAACTTGTTCCGGTGTTGGTGGATTATACTCCAACAAACTTACTTTCTTAAATTTTGAATTTTCCCATATCTGATTCCGCCGAAATGTCGCATTCTGATATTTTATTTCAAATTTTCCCCTAAGAATATTACTGCAAATGCGGTCTTTATGTTCTTCCATACATTCATATAAAATCTTTTTTCTGAAAATATCTTCTGATATCCGAATACTAAATACATCTGCTAATTGTATCTCTATGTCATCATTTTCCAAAACAGAAATGCATTCCTGTTTATAAAGCTGTCTGTTTCTAGCTTTGAAATCTGTTTCATAAAAGCTAATCCCCTGCATTTTCCCGATTTCTCTATAAATGATGTTTATCCGATGTCCCCATTCATCTACTAAAAATGGCTGCTCATCTACGTGTTGTAATGGAGCAGGAATATAAGTGCGATAATATAATCTGCTGTGCGCTTCTTGTACTCCTACAGCATTACGAATAATTTCATATTTTCCGGCATTATTCTTTTCCATACGCCGCTTTGCTTCGTCATAACACGTATGTCTGTCAATATTTTCCATAACATAAACTACTCCTGTTTCCTTTCAATCCCTTCCAAGGTAAAATAACTTCCAAATAATGCTTTTCTATCCAAATTGTAATAAGCTATTTTTCTTTCTATACTTCTTCCACCTTCATTTTTCTCCATATACACACTCCTGTTAATGATTCGTTTTTATCCTGTTTTCATTATATCATTTTATTTGAATTTGTCAATAAAATTTGAAATAAAAAAAATATCAAGCTCTTTTATTTTTATCTTTGCTTGACATTTTAATTTTATAATCATTTGTCCTATACTGTGCTTCCCCTCCTGAAACGAATGTATTTTTTCAAAATGATAATGAAATTCTACGATATCATCAAAAGTTACTATATCTTTCTGCTGATATTCAAATAATAAGCGTTGCATTTCCTTTTTCACTCTGCTAGGTGGAATCGTTTTTGAATCACCTACCATATTAGAACATTGTTTATAGTCTCCAACATTAAACCATTCAAGACGGCTATCGGATGTATTAGATTTCAATATCAGATAAATTTTCTTTATTATAGTTTCTGTTAATATATCTTGTCTGCTCCTCTGTAAGTTTGCTGGCTTCCATATGATTAGAATTATATGCGAGTTCCATCTGTGTGTGGTAATATATTCCCCCTTTTAATCGTATCCTTTTTTGTTCTCTCAACCGATATAACAAAGTCGTTTTGTCAACTTCCTTTTTCATTTCCATAATATCTCTCGGTTGACAGTTTAGAAAACTACAAATATCCTCTATTACTTTCCTGACTACCGGTTCATTTTTCGATAATTTTGCAAGAGTGGCCGTAGAAACTTTTATATTTTCTCTTAACCCAGTTTTTGTAACTTCTCTTTGTTCCAATATTTCAGACAATTTATTATAAGAAATCTTCAAAACATTCACATCCTCGCAGTGAGAACTCCTGCTCTTCTAAGATTTGTTGCAATACTCTAATTTTGTCCTATTCTTAATCTTACAAAACCCACCATAAACAGACTCAATATTCACTTGACAAACATCTGAATGCATATGCTAATTTCTTCGCCAAACTTGCCTCTGTTGTATCATTACATGTAAAAACAATATCTTCGTATCTGGTGCTAATCCATATTAACTTTTCTTTTACTGTTTCATCTGAAACTTCTTTAAAACTAATATATTCTAATTGATATTCAATTGACTTTACATAATAATATATTATCACATCATCAGGATAGCCATAGTAAAACGCAATTAAAGCAAATAAGTGATAATCATTTGCAAGCAACAATGCCAAACTTGCTTTTGGCATTGTTGAATAAAAATTTGAACGGGTATTAGTATCATCTAATCTTTCAGATATAGGAATATTTTTCCCCTTTTTGTTCTTTTGTCTATTTGAAATAGCATTTATTTCATTCTTTTCCAATTCATTTGCTTCTTGATCAAATACATTCTTGTTTTTTTCTTTGTGCTTATTCCTAGTCAGACAACTAACTTTTAATAAAATGTCTTCCTCATTGTCCCAAGATTCAATCTTATATTGTCCATCCAAAAAGAAAATGTAATTTGAAATATCTTTTGACAACATAATCTTTGATGCGCACTCATAATCTGCTTGTGTCACCACTATATGATTAAAAATCTCTAACAATTTTGAATTCTGTTTTTCCAGCCATTCTTGTTCCTCTGTCTCTAATCTTTTAGGTTCGTGTATATCAGGAGATGCATTAGGCGATTTATACGAATCTATTTTACTAACTGTCGATGGATTCATTAATGCGCAAAATGCTGCCGATATATTTTCATTTAAATTAAAATATAGAACACATCCTCCTAATATTGAACTTATAGCCAAAACAACAACACATCTTGTCAAAAATTCATATTTAATTATAAAATACTTTTTCATCTTTTTTTCAATAAAATTTTCAACAAGAGGAAAAGAAAATACTACACTAATTATTTTTCCAAAAGATATTGCGCAAACAAATCCTATAATAAAAATCGCAATATATACTAGCAATCTTGCATAAATTTTCCGTGTAATACTTTTTATCTCTTTACGTCTTGATTCATTCCTTATATTTTTTTCTTTACTAGCTACCTTAGCATTATCTCCATTTTTTAAAAACGCAGTTCGAGAATCACATTCTTTATTCATATTCAAGTGATTCCCTCCTTTTCGTATATGTGTCTAAGAACATATTATCCGTGTTATCATCGCTGCAAGCTCCATTTTATCGGGCATATAGCCACACAAAATGCGATAAATATCATCCTGAGATTGCCCACTTTTTTTAAGTATTTCCAAAAATTTTGCTACGCCCTCACAGCATATTTCCCATTGTTTTTCCTTAACTATAACGTCTGCCTCTTCTAATTGTCCTTTTGCAAGATTCTCCAAAACTGTAAACACACTTAATACATTAGTCTTATCTTCTAATAAATTTAAAATTGGCAGGAGCAAAAAGAACCTTTCCAAGAAACGATCAATCCAATTTCTCAAAATATTAGATTGGATAAGTTGTAATGCCTTATCCAAGTATACCTCATTATTCATTATTATCAGTTTTTCCAAACAATACATATATTTTAAAAACTTATCTACATCTTCTAACGTGCTATTGTTATTAATACAAAAATTCAAGCGCAATAAAGTATCTTCCATCAGAATCTCTCCGTCTTCATCTGCTTTATCTTGAAAATATCTATAGGTTCTTCTTGCTTCTTGCAACAGATATGCACTATTAGCACAAATTATGTTCTCGTCTTTTTGTACTTTGCTTTTTCCACTAAGATACTGCATATAAGCTACACCAATAGCTGAAAGCGAATAATATTTCCTAACACCTCTGCTATCACAATGCAAAAGCTTGTATTTGAATTGTTCAAATTTTAACAAGATATTTGATACGGATGAAACTGTAGAATTTATGCTCTCTGCCAACTGACCTTGGGTTATTTCGCCTTCAGTAAACAGAACTCGCATGATTTGTTCGCGTTTTCTAAACACAAACTTATCGATTTCATGTATCTGTTTTTCACTTAGTTCTAATTCAGTAGCTTTATCCTCCATAAAATCTGTCACCTCTTTAAATAAACATATCACATTTATTGAAACTTTGCAACATTTTATTCACTTTTAGTAATCAATTATTCATTTTATATCACTTTTATTATAAAAAAATGAAATAGTATATTGTTTCAAAAAATATTATGAACAGCAAAAGACATTGCAAAACAATACTGTTTTGACAAAGAAATATTAATTAGACTCTACCAAAATAGTATTTATCTTACATACGCTGATAAATTTTATAGTCTTCTACATGTATCTACTAATTATTTACCTTTTAAAAAGAAATAATTACATACAATCAAATTCAATTTCTATATATAAAAAGACCGTCTCCATTTTAGTGAGCAATTAGTCGGCACATACAGAAAAGAAAACGATTATCTAATCCCATGCTTAACTGTACCTGCCCAAGAGGAACAGTCGATAGACACATGGGGACGACGGCATAAGGGTTTGCTCGAGGGAGATTGTGAATGAGGAAATCATTTACATATAGGCACAACACGACGGCAGAGAGAATTTTTGCCGTCGTGTTGTGTTAGAGATTGACAAAAGTCACTGTTTTATTTATAATCAAGTTATATAAATAATTTATATAACTTGATTATAAGGAGGTACATAATGCCAAAACAAAGAATTACAAAAGAAATGGTGGTTAATGCTGCTTTTGAAATTGCAAGAAATAGCGGTATGGAACAAGTTATGGTAAAGAATATTGCCGAAAAAATAGGATGTTCTGTACAGCCCATTTATAGTTATTGTAAAAATATGGATGGATTACGGCAAGATGTGGTTGAGCAGGTTAATTGTTTTATACAAAAATATGTAACTACTCACATTAGCAAAAATGACTTGTTCCGTAGTACAGGAAAAACATATATTCAATTAGCCCAAGAGGAACCACATCTATTTAAGATTTTTATCCTACATCAACGAAAAGGGATTTCTTCCTTAAATGATTTGTATCAATCGGAAGCCAATCCTCATAATGCTGAAATTATTGCCAGTGAATTAAACATCAGTGTAACGCAGGCAAAACAGTTACATTTGAATATGCTGATTTATACGATTGGCATTGGCACTGTTCTTTCTGTAACAACACCGGGAATCTCAGCGAATGAACTATATAAGCAACAAGAACTTGCCTATCAAGCGTTTTGGAATCAAGCATTGGAATATGAGGGGAAATGATGAAGAAAAAGAAAGTAATCCTAATATTGGTATGCGTAATACTATTTGTTTTGATAAGCGTGAAGGTTATGCAAAATACTTTAATTGATAATGTTAATAGCATTACAGTTTCCAATCCAGACATAGCCAAAATTGCAGATGGAACATATGGAGGAGAATATTCTGTTACGCCTGTCTATGTTAAGGTGGAGGTACTTGTCATTGGACATGAGATAACTAATATAAAAATTATAGAACACGAAAACGGATTAGGCAAAAAGGCGAAAAAAATTATTGATGATGTCATTGGCGAGCAATCTCTGGAAGTAGATGCGGTATCTGGTGCTACTGTGAGTAGCAAATGTATTATAAAAGCTATTGAAAACGCATTGCAAAGTGAAAACCACAAAAATAATTTTAAAGAAAGGAATTCATTATAGAAAAAGGAATTATTGTTTATCAGTCTAAATATGGTGCTACAAAAAAATATGCTGAATGGCTTCAAGATATGACAAATTTTTATTGTGTAGGAATATCGAAAGTGACAGTAGATGAAGTGATGCCATACAAAACAGTCATATTTTGCGGCGGTATATATGCTTCTAGAATTGCAGGATTACCGTTTTTGAAAAAGAACATTGACAAATTGAAAAATAAAAAAGTGGCGGTATTGTGTGTAGGAGCTTCTCCCTATGATGAAAGTGCATTTGCAGAAATTAGGGCACATAATTTAACAGGCGATTTAAAAAATATTTCACTTTTTTATGGAAGGGGTGCATGGAATGAGAGCAAAATGAATTTTGTGGATAGAACTTTGCGAAAAATGTTGCTAAAATCTGTTGCTAAAAAAGATCCCAGTACATATGAACCGTGGATGAAAGCTCTTATGAATGCGAGAGGACAAAATTGTGATTGGACAGATAGGAAATATTTGGCCCCACTACTAGATTATCTGCAAAAACGAACATGGAAACGCGGTGATAATTTGAATAAACCAGAATGGATTTTATGGATTCCCTGCAGTTCCTTAAACGAGTGTGTGAAGAAAAGGACCTGTTGACAAATGAAAGAAAAATGATCTCTCATATGGTATAATTATTATATTAATTGCGGGAGGTCATTTTTTCTTTCATTTGTCAACAGGTCCAAAGTTTCACAGACTCCCTTAAACCAAAGTTTTGCGTGTTCCTTTTCGTTGTCAGCCGTCTTCAGAAACAGGGAAGCGATTTGCTCATATCCCTCTTATTTTGCCACAGAGGCAAAATAAGCATACTTATTCCTCGCCTGTGATTCCCCTGCAAATGCAGCTTGCAGATTTTTCTCTGTCTTTGTTCCGGCATATTGATTTGATTTTGCCATCGTTCTCTCTCCTTTCGCATGAAACATTTTAAATTTTATTCTGCAAATTTCATCCCTAATTCTTTTATCTCAGGTATGAAATCAATCTCCAGTTATTTATAAACGCCCCAAAAGTCCCTGAAATCCCTCCTCCTCATAAATCCTGCGATAATACTCTACCTCATTTTTAATCAGACTATCAATAACCTGCATACCAAGCAATTCTACCGGCGCTTTATCATCCGTCATAATATGGCTGCCGGCCTCGTAAGGCGACATATCCCGACGGATAGTCCGCATCAGTTCTTTCCATTCTCCCTCCGATTCATCTGCAATCCCCTGCTCAAACCGCCTCATTGCTTCTTGCGAATCAAAAGCGTACAACGCACGATTTGTATAGTTTGGAACATCTATCGTATAAACGTTTTCAAATACCGCACCTATTGTATCTGACAGATATTCATTGATACTCCCCTTGCTTTCGCCCCGCATATTCAGATTGACAGCCATCACTCCGTCCTTTTTTAAATGAGACTTTACGAGGCGAAAAAATTCCACCGATGACATTTGAAACGGAATCGTAATATCCTGAAAAGCATCTACGAGAATAACATCATACGTTTTGTCTATGGCATTGAGGTAAGCTCTGCCATCGTACGTCGTAACTTTGACATCATTTGGCATTTGAAAATAATCCTTTGCCAGCGCCGTAATCTTCTCGTCAATTTCCACTCCCTCGACCTGAGAGCGGGGAAAGAACTTTCTGCACTGGGCGGCAAAAGTTCCCGTTCCGTTGCCAAGAACAAGTACGTCTGTTTTTTCTTTCTCTTCCGCACCCGCCAGCATAGGAGCCGCCAACATATAATCATAATACATACCCGACAAATCGGCGTCCTTTTTCAAAACCGACTGCACGCCAAACAACACATTCGTAGAGAGAATCACATTTTCTTTATCTTCTTTTACCTGTAAATAATTATACACCGATTCTCCCTCATATAGAAGATTCGTTTCCCAAAAAGCAAAGCTGTCGGAAAAGCCGCCGAAACAGCACAGAACAAACAGAATAATACCTGACACCAAACTGACGCAGCGCTTCTTTGTACTAATAAAATAAATCAGGGCAAGAAGAAGCAGGATTCCGGCAAATACGAGAAAAGTCACTGAAGTACCAAACGCCGGTATCGTTACAAAAGTTGGCACAAAGGTTCCGATAATGCTGCCGATGGTATTGAATGCATTGAGCATTCCTACCGTCTTTCCACTATCCTCCAAACTATCAACCGTATATTTTACCAGAGAGGGCGTAACCGTTCCCAAAAGGAACAGAGGAAAGACAAAAATAATCATACAGGCAGCAAAAGCCGCCCAAATAAGGAAATTGCTGCTGACAGAGAAAATCAGCAAGGCGGAAATTCCGAGTATGATATACTTGCCTAGTACCGGAATAGCAGCTATCCATACCGCTGCAAAAATCATGCGTCTGTACAATCTGTCCGGACTTGGATTTTTATCTGCCATCCGTCCCCCGTAAATATTGCCCAAAGCCATGGCTATCATTATCGTTCCTATAATAATCGTCCACACAATTTGCGAAGAACTAAAGTACGGAGCCAGCAGCCGGCTGGCCCCGAGCTCTACTGCCATTACCGACATTCCGGCAAAAAATTCGGTTACATAGAGATACCATTTATTCTTTATTATCATTCCATGAAAATCCTTTCCCTGACTTCAACTCATTTTTTCCCATCTTCTACTTCCACACGGTATGCCGCTTCCGTCACATCATCAAACAACACCCACTCAATTGTGTCAAATGCCTGCGGATGTTCTCTTGTATATTCTTTTACCGTTCTGACTGCAATATGCGCCGCCTGTTGCAGCGGATAGGAATAGATACCGGTTGATATGGAAGGAAACGCAATGCTCTTTATCTTGTACTCTTCTGCAAGCCACAGCGAATTTCTGTAGCAGTCTGATAACAATCGCTCTTCGTTGTGACTGCCTCCCTGCCATATCGGGCCGACCGTATGAATGATATAATTGCATGGGAGACGGTATGCTTTTGTAATCTTTGCCTGCCCCGTTTTACAGCCGCCCAGCAGACGGCACTCATCCAGCAGCTCCGGCCCCGCCGCCCTATGAATCGCACCATCGACGCCTCCGCCGCCGAGCAGGCTGTTGTTGGCGGCATTTACGATGGCTTCTACCCCATTTACTCTCGTAATATCCCCTTTTATCAGTGTTATCATATCTGCCTCCGTAACATTTTATTTTGCGGCGCTTTTACTATAATAAGTCATTCCGTTTATATATTCATAATTGTATTGTACCCTCTCTTGTGCGTCAAGTATTATATTTCTGTTGCAATTTGTGAAGACTTAGGTTATATTATCTCATACATTAAACCTGAGCGAAAAAGTTTTATATTTATGACAATACAAAACAGGACAGAAAGGTAGATTTTAATGGAAAAAGTACGTGAAAAGAAAGTTTCTGAATCAATTATTGAACATGTTATACAAATACGGCCGGAACACTTGAACGGAGGCGGTCGTCTGTTTGGCGGGCGACTGATGGAATGGATTGATGAAATCGCCGGACTCGTGGCAATCCGGCACTCGCAGTCTAATGTTATTACCGCCTCGGTCGATAATCTCAAATTTATCCGCGGCGCCTTTCAAAACGACCTCATTGTACTTATCGGCAAATTAACCTATGTCGGCCGTACTTCGATGGAAATTCGGGTTGACACCTATGTGGAGAGTCTTGACGGCATACGGCGGCCTATCAATCGGGCCTATCTGATACTGGTAGCCGTGGATAAAAATGGAACGCCGCAGGAAGTACCGCGGTTACAAATTGAAACGGAAAGCGAACGGGCAGAATGGGAAGCCGGTAAGCGGAGAAAGGAAATGCGGGCACAGCGGGCAAAAGAGGGGTTTTAACAGATTGAAAAGGTACTGCTCTAATCAAATACCAAATCAAAATCAATAGTATCATTAGTAAATAATAAAGAAGAGTTTGACAAATTGGAACAGCAACCTCTTCTTTATTGAAAACATTATTTTTTCAATCCACAGGTTTAACCCTGACAAACCAATCATATCATATCATTAAAAATAGTTCAATAAAGTTTAGTTAGGTAAAACCTTTGAATAATATAAAGTATACACCTCTAAATATTACGCATAATTCCCTCCATGTCCAACATTTGGGTGTAATTCCTAATAAGTCGGGCCTGTTTATTTTTTCTTGTTATTCCTATCTATATAAGCAAACAGTGCAACAAGAAATGTTCCGAAAAGAATTAATAATGTCAAAACTTCGTATGTACTCATAAACACCACCTCCATTCTTTGTTAAATTAGGCCAATGCCACCTTGTAGCACAATTCTTCTTAATGGAAATATAACATAATTTCCCAATGTTTATTAAAAACTTTATTGAAAGTAAACTTTTTTCTTAAACAAATATCCTCTTGAGTTCAATCCGATTACATCTGAATACAATAAGACAAAGTACTTACCAGAACCCAAAAGGACTTTCTACAGAAAAATCTTAAAATCGTTGGCACATTACCATTAGCCGGCAAATATGCCAACGATTTCTTAATGTCTTGTCTGTAATTTGCATGACAGAAGTCTTGTCTTAAAAGAAAGGTTATCCGTTAATTATATGTAACATTTTCTCTTCACATGACCATAGCCATTACAAATCCTACTCCTCACAAATTTCTTCCCATTCCACGCACGTTTTCTTACCGATACTATGATAATATACAAGCAATACAACGATTACGGCAATGGCAGGGTATTTTCTGATTTTACTTCCCCGCTTTGCCCATGCCACAATCCGGCTGACAAGCCTTTTCTTTGTCTCTTCCGTCATACCCCTCTTACGGTCTGAAAAATACAGGAGCAGCCAAGTGAAGCCTGCAATCATGGAAAGCGTGGCATAAAATTCTATCGGTGCACTATCTCCGGTCTCCGGCCCGCTGCCATTTGAGGAACCTGACCCTGAGCGGCCTCTGGAACTGCTATCAGCGCTGTCATCACTGCTGTCACTATCGTCGTCATCATCGGTATCATCGCTGCTGTCATCCTCGTTATCGTTGATATCATTCTTATTATCGTCAGGATTGTCTTTATTATCATTGACGCCATTTTGATTATTATTGGTGTTATCCTGATTATCATTCTTATTGTTGACGTCCTGATTATCTTTGTTGTCGTTTCCGTTATTGTCACCGCTGCCACCGTTTGACACATCTTTGTAGACGATTGCATAGGTGGCGAAGCGGTCTGTCTCTATCGTAATAGTATCAGCGTTGTCGTCCACATCATTCAGAAGTTCCGCCTTGCCATCATGTATCCGCAGAACGGCAAATGTCCTCGTCTTTTTGCTGTCCGTGTTTTTCAGGCTGTCCGGCACGGCAAGCGCGAGCGCAATTTTTTCTTTTGTTTCGGATATGGCGCTGCGGTTCTCCCCGATAACCTTAAAGAGGCTGATATCAAGGTACTGCGAGATGGCAAATCCCTTTGCCGCACCGTCGCCGCTCAATGCCGCCTCTGCGAGAGCTTTGTCGCCGCTGCTGGCAGTGTCCGACACATCTTTCACATCAAGAACTATTTTAATATCCGTTCCCTTTCGACAACTGCTCCTTTTCTTCCGGTGTCAGAACAATGTCCGACATCTTTTCCGCAGGCGTGGCAATCTTCGTGTCAGGCGCTTTGTCATCTTTCTGCACGCCCTGTTCAATTTTCCCGATATCCGGCTTGTCACCGCCTCCGGTGGCCGGAATAGTCTCCTTTTCTTCGAACTCACACGTTTGGCAGGCTCTGTGCTTCTCTCCCGCCTCGCTTTCCGTCGCCTCTTTATCTGTTATCCATGTGCCAAAATCATGGGCTGACTCGTCCGACTTCTCCCCACAGGCACATTCATGCCAGTGCGCTGTTTCGTTATGTTCCCACTTCTCTCCAAAATCGTGCGTATGCATAGTTACTGTTACCGTAGTAATATTTCCCGCTTTATCCGTGGCAACAATGGTCTGCTCTCCGGAGTTCGCTTTTAGTATAAATGCACTGTCGCGTAGCACAACTTCCGTACCATTTACCGTTACGCTTTTCAGGTTTGCTTCGTGTACATATACAACCTTTGATGAAGTGTAGGTCGCCCCATCCGTCACACCGATGATTACCGGCGCCGTTCCATCAAACACCAATCCGTCCGAAGAAAGATATGTCACATTGCCCGCCTTGTCAGTTATCTTTGCATAAATCACACATCTTCTGTCCGGATTTATGGAAAACGAATCTCCTTCTGTCCAGTCATCCCCACCGAGCGCCTTTACATCCGCTTCCGTCAGGTTATAGCCGGAAATATGGTAATAAATCTTATCTACGCCGGAGCCTCTATCCTCCGCCTCAATCGTCACCTGTTTCGTTTCCCTGAAAAACAGTCCGAACGTAATTGTGTTCAGGAAATCTGTCCACGAGTTATCATCAATTCTAATCGTTCCCGCAGGCGGCGTGGTATCGCCTAATACCTCGCCATAACTTCCGCCGCACACAGAACAAACCGCTTTTTCCGTATATGTAGGCGTACCTCCGGAGCAGTCTCCGTCTTCCGTATGGGCGCCGTCATTTGCACAAGTGCGGGTATGGGTTCCGTCTCCGTTGGATTTCCATGCGCCGTAATCATGACCCGTCGCATCATCCCCCTCGGGTATCTCTGTAATCTCATTGTTTCCCATAGAATCTGAGAACATTTGATTACAGCCATCCTCGCCCTCACACTTCCAGTAGGCACCTGTACCCGCCTCTGTACATGTGGCGGGAACGGCTTTATGTTCTTTCAGCGTGTGGGTGTGTTTCCTGATAAGCTGCACTTCATTGTCAGGGCCGTTCACAACGTCAAAATCAGGGTCATCGCTTGTAAAATAACGGCTGTAATCTTTATTGTTAGCATCTGTAATACTGATTAGACTTTCTTCAGAATATAATCTTATGCTAATCTTTGCCGCACCGGAAAGTGGATTCGCACTGTCAATCAATATCTTTTTATTTGGAGTGTTAATAAGCAGATTCGCCGGTTCTTCCGACATATTCGTGTTTTCCGCTATAACTGCGCTTCCTCCTACAATTAAATCTTTCTTTCTACTGGTCCCTACGGCTCCTCCGTTCACTGTTATACTTAAATTTCCACTAATCTCGCCGCCGTACATACTAAAAACATTTTCATTATATACACCACTGTAACTCCCTCTGTTTCCTGTAATTTTCCCGCCGTACATAGTAAATATGCCTTGATTCTGTATAGCACCATTTGTTCCGCCGGTAATCTTCCCATTTCCCTTACAGTCGTGCAGGTTCAACGTCCAACCATTTACAACATGAATTACTTCACGAACTATATTCTCAGACGTCACCAGCCTGATAGTCTTTCCGTTCAGACAGAGATGTATCTCACCGTCACCATAGAATGGCTCCCAGCTTTCAGAGAGCGTCACATCCTCCGTCAGATAATAATTTCCCTCTGTCGTCGGCAGGCTGTCCGTCTTCTTCCATGCGGTACAAGTTACATCGTCGTGGGTATTTGTGTCATCCGTAATATATTTCTCCATCCCATCGAAACTATTCTGATAGTCGTGTACCGTACCCGCCGGAACATGGATGCCCTTTTTATTTCCCGTCACAAATTTACAATTTTCAAATACCGAAGCAATGTCATAAAACTGAAGCTTCAATGGATTGCCAACAATAAACTTCACACTCGACAGATTTGCACAGTTTGCAAATGCCCCATTTTCTATGAGGTTTACATTTTCTGGTATTTCAATACTCTGCAAACTACTACACCTTACAAACGCATAGCTGCCTATACATTGCAGGTTTTCTGGCAACTTGATACTACCCAGAGAAGAACAGCCCTCAAAGGCACTTCCGTCTATAAATATCACGCTCCCTGATATATCAATTTCTTCCAGATTTACGCAGTCTTCAAAGGCGCTTCCGCTTATAGATGTCACACCATCTTGTATCTCTGCACTTTTTACGTCTTTATGTATATTCTTTCCATTAATATTCCAGTCTTTCATCCCCTCATGCGTTCTAATCGTCAGTTTACCGTCAGCGTCCAGCTCCCAGCCCTTACCGGAGACACGCTTCCAGCTGGCGTAAAGAACTGTCTTATCTTCAATACTAGAAGCAAAATCAAATTCTTCCCCGTCGGCAGTCAACCACTTGTCAAACACGACCCCATCTTCCTTTGATACCGGCTCTGACGGCTGCTTCGGAGAAGTAAATCTGGCAACAATCTGGTCAGGTATACCTAAATCCGCTCCATCACTATCCTTAAATGAAACGCTATAAAGGTTCACCTCCATTTGATATCTCCCTACAAATTTGCTTATTTGAAAACTATTACCCGTGGCAACCCCGTTCACATATAAGAAATACTTCGTTTCCATCGGAAGAGATACCTTGTAAACATCTCCCCCCGCACCGATACATTGAGTAGAAACTCCTTCTTCATCCTGCACGGTAACGCTCTGTCCGCTCCATGCACTACCGTTAAAATACAAATTACAGACAAATTCACCTGTCTCTTTTGCAGCAGTTTTTACATTAAGCTCACGGACACCTTCCTGTGCCAGCGCAGTCATTGGGGCCGCACTCTGCACCATACCCACGACCAGTACTGCCGAGAGCAGTGCAGCCATCATCTTCCAAATAAGAGTTCCCCTCCGTATTTTCATAATAACCAATCCCCCTTGTCTTTTTCCTACAGCTTCTTAATTTTAATCCACCGATAGCACGCCTATGAAAAAATGCATAATTTAGAATATATAATATAGTATAACAGACTTCCCTTTGTCTTTTTGTGTTAATTTTGCTTCAAAACACGTTAATTTTGCTGATTTTTCTTTTTTTACATCAAAAGGAGGAAAGGTTTTTCTATTTATAGTTTATAATTTTTTTGCTTCTCTTTCGTCATAGCCACACATCTGCTTTCTTTTTGAAAATCTCCCCTTAGATTTTTAAAACAAAAAGCAGCCAAATTACACTCTCCGGTAAGATGACTGCCTTATATCCTTTTAGGAATTACTGTTCTTTCCTGCGTGACTTTCGCACTATTTATTGTGTCTATTTCTCAATACTTTTCAGCGTCGGGAACAGCAGCACATCACGTATTGCAGGCGAGTTTGTCATCATCATCACCATGCGGTCAATCCCAAAGCCGATGCCTCCGGTTGGCGGCATTCCAATACTCAGGGCGTTCAAAAAGTCTTCATCACAGTGGTTTGCTTCCTCGTCGCCGGCAGCAAACAGCTTCTCCTGCGCCTCAAAGCGTTCTCTCTGGTCAATCGGGTCGTTGAGCTCGGAATAGGCATTTGCCATCTCCCAGCCGTTCATAAAGAACTCAAAGCGCTCCACATATTCCGGATTATCCGGCTTCTTTTTTGTCAACGGAGAAATCTCAATCGGGTGGTCCATCACAAATGTCGGCTGAAGCAAATGTTCCTCCACATACTCCTCAAAGAACAGATTCAAGATATCACCTTTCTCATGGCGCTCCTCAAATTCAATATGATGTTCTTTGGCGAGCGCTTTTGCCTCTTCCGTCGTTGCAACCGCATCAAAATCCACATCGGCGTATTTCTTAACGGCGTCCACCATCGTAATGCGCTCAAACGGCTTGGACAAATCCATCGTATGTTCGCCATACTGCAGAACTTCCGAACCGGTTACTTCTTTTGCCACGTAGCGGTACAAATTTTCCGTCAAGTCCATCATGCCATGATAATCGGTATAGGCCTGATAGAGCTCCATCAGCGTAAACTCCGGATTATGTCTCGTGTCAAGTCCCTCATTCCGAAATACCCGGCCAATCTCATAGACCTTTTCAAGTCCTCCGACAATCAGTCTCTTTAAGTACAATTCCAAAGAAATGCGCAGTTTCAAATCTTCATCCAAGGCATTAAAATGTGTCTCAAACGGGCGGGCGGCGGCTCCACCGGCATTCGCCACCAGCATTGGCGTCTCCACTTCCATAAAGCCCTGTCCGTCTAAATAATTACGGATACTGCGGAGTACTTTGGAGCGTTTCACAAACGTCTCCTTAACTTCCGTATTCATAATCAAATCCACATAACGCTGACGATAACGCATATCGGTATCTGTCAGACCATGAAATTTCTCAGGAAGAATTTGCAGGCTCTTTGACAGCAGCTTCACGTCGCTCGCATGGATAGAAGTTTCTCCCGTCTTCGTTTTAAATACCTCGCCGGTAATTGCAAGAATATCCCCGACATCATATTTTTTAAAATCTTTATAAGAATCCTCACCAATGTTGTCACGCGCCACATAAGCCTGAATATTTCCCTCTAAGTCCTGAACATTACAAAACGAAGCTTTTCCCATCACACGCTTAAACATCATTCGGCCGGCAACTGTTACCGTTTTTCCCTCCATATCTTCAAAGTGATTCTTTATCTCCATCGAATGATGCGTTACTTCACACTTCGTAATGGCAAACGGGTCTCTGCCCTCCGCCTGAAGATTTGCAAGTTTCTCTCTTCTCACTTTTAACAACTGATTCATATCTTCTGCCACGATTTTTTACCCTCATTTCTATCATTTAGTTCTTATGAAAATCCAAAATTTCGTATTGAATAAAACCAACCGGTGTCTCTACCTCTACGGTATCTCCCTTTTGCGCGCCAATCAGCGCTTTTCCCACCGGAGATTCATTGGAGATTTTACCTTTCAGGCTGTTTGCTTCCGTGGAACCTACAATCTTGTATTCCATCTCCTCTTCGAATTCCATATCCTTTATTTTCACTGTGCAGCCTACATTAATTACACTTGCGTCAACATCGTCGTCATCAACTACTTCTGCATTTTTCAGTATTTTGTCTATTTCCTCAATCCGAAGTTCAATGTCGCGCTGTTCTTCTTTCGCTGCGTCATACTCCGCATTCTCGGATAAATCGCCCTGCTCCCTTGCTTCCTTAATTTTCTGAGCAACTTCACGACGTCGATTCACTTTCAAATCATGCAATTCATCTTCTAACGCTTTTAATCCCTCATACGTTAAAATTTTCTTCTTTGTTTCAGCCATGGATATACCTCCCGAAATTCTTAATTGTACCGCCAACCGAACATAAAATCAGGTTGACTACACATCGTTTTATTATAACTTAACTTCCATACATTGTCAATTCCGCAGCCATTTGAGTTTCGCCCATTTTTGTAGCAAGGCGGTGGGTATCCTGCCCTATCTTGTCCGGTATACCGCTCCAAACGAAAAATAGATTATTTCTTTCATTTCCAATCCGTATTAATCAAGAAACGGCTTCTTTTCTGCTTCCGAATCTTCCTGTTCCTCGGTGGCGCGGATTAAAATATTATGATATTTTTTAGCAATATTATTCAGCGTGTTTTTCTGCATTGCGGCCCAGTTTGCTTCGGAAATAGAGCAAATCGTATCCGCATATCCCGCTTTTACGGAAGCATCCGTCGTCGGTCCCATCTGCATAATAACACGAATCGGATAGTAGCGGCAGTCTTCAAACGTATTTTCCGTTACCGTTGGATTGAGAACACCGCGCAGCAGCAGCGCCACATATTTATATGGATTTCCCGAGTCATTTCGTTTACCATCATCCAACGACTGAATATTCATAAACGTATTTCCCTTAATAAGGGTATCTTTCCAGTTTAGAGCGCGTATTGCCACATTATACGTTCCATCAAAACAATTGTTTATAATCTGCACATTCTCCTGATATAGCTGTTTTGTGCCGTCGACAGAATAAGTATGGCTGCCAATGGCCGTTCCCACATTTTTAAATACATTATTGCGAATATAAACGTCCTTACATGTGAGCATATCATGGGCAGACCAGTCATAATTGAAGCCGTCGGTAACTAAATCGTTACCATCTACATTGATACACTCTTTATGGCTCTTCTCGTCGAGCGGCTTAAATCCCTCAAACATGCATTTTTCAAAAACTACGTTTTGAGAAGAATTTAATTCCACAAAATGAGAGCCATATTGATTTTGGAAAGTAACTCCCTGAATTAAAATATTCCTTGCGTGTCCCATCACCAGACCCATGCAATTTTTTACATTGGCACAGTTGATTCGGGCCGTTCCCTGACCGATAATTTTAATATCGTGCGCCCCATTGTAACTGCGTACCGTTCCCTTTGTCCCATCTTTCGACGGCGGCACTAGGGTAAAAAGCGATTTGGCATAACAGATATCCGTTGCTGTTGTTCCCGACTTTGTAAAATTGACGCCGTTTTCGAGTGTCATCGTTACATTTGAGGGAATACAAATATGATTCGTAACCGGATAATTGCCAGCCTTTACTGTAATTGTACCGCCTCCGGCATATTCCAACTGTTCCATATAAGACAGGAACGTATAGTACACACGGCGCTTGGAAAAGTCTGCCGCATCGTTATACTTCTCATGGTACGGCCCCGTAGATGAAGTGATAACAAATGCTTTATCTGCTTTATTCCTCACATAGGTAATACGCGTCTTGCCGTTGAGTATATAATAATGGCTCAGTTCGCTTGCCGCATTTGCCGCCAGCTTATTTTTCGCTGCCGTGCCAATAACGGATGCCACACTTGGCATCTTCTTTCCCTTGCCGGCATTCGCCGCCTTATTAAAGCAGGCCAGAAACTTACATTTACTAACTGTATTTGACGCCACTGACGGCTCATAAACACCATAACCGTACACTGCGCTGCCTGTCTTCTTTTTCGAAGATACAAGCTTAATCGTATTGTTTTTTATCGCCGGCTTTTTCCACAAGACGGCATAAACCGCGCATTTTTGCGTATCCGTAAATGTATTTTTATCAATTGTGATTTTCGTCTGGTAATGCTTTGTCGTCTTTTTTGCAGACTTTACGACAACTGATTTCGTCGTGCCAACACCGATATCCGCAGACTGAAATTCATTTCTGGTAATCGTGATGGATTTATTTTTCGTATTATCTAACTTACTCCATTTTCCGGTAAAGTCATTTGTCGTCTCATTGATTGTCTCCAAGCGTATCGCCATGCGGTTTTTCAAACCTGAAACAGCCGCTCCTTTTTGAAAAACACAATTGCTGACCGTCACGTTCTGGGAGCCCTCTATCCAGACGTAACTGCCGCCTTTTTTATTTTTAAATGTAACGCCGCTGATTTTTACATCGGAAGCGTGGCCGATATATACAGCGGTCGCTCCTTTTACTTTCCCGAGGTCAATCGCGGCCTTTCCGGAACCCTTTATACTCACTTTCTTCGACGATTGGTATTTTGACACCGTACGGTTCTGTGAAGCCTTTTGGGAAGAAACCGTTTGCAATAAAACTTTCGTCGCCTTTAATTTCCCCGTTCCCGTAGCCTTAGTCTTTTTTATTTTCGCGCCGGATTTTAATTCTATCGTCACATTTGATGGCACTGACAGTGTGCCCGGAACTTTATAAGTACCTTTCTTTAACTTCAAAGTTCCCCCGGTTTCCCCCAGACGGTCCAGATACGATTGCAGCATCAAAAACTGTTTTGTCTTTGCATTGTATTGCGGCTTCTGCCGATACGCCCTGCTGCAGGGAATCGTCTTTGGATTCACCGTAACCGTTCTCTTCTTCGCCTCAGCATTCTGTCCGCATAAACCGATACCGGCCATCATGCCAACCATACCCATAATAATCATCCACTGTTTTTTCATCTGCTTCGTCTAACCTCTCTTTTATCATTGAATTGCAACTTATCTTTGCGATAACTCCTTGTGACAATGCCTAGTATAATGGTAAATGATGTCATTTTCTTTACACTTGTGCTTGACATCATCTGCTATTTTATGTATTATTGTATTGTGCTATTAATACAGTAACACAACATTGGATAAATCTTGCAGTAGAAAAGGAGGTAACTATGGCTTGGAAATTATCTAATGACCGCCCCATCTATATACAATTGATGGAACAGATTAAACGCCAAATTCTTTCCGGACGTTACCATTGCGGTGATAACTTTCCCTCTGTTCGGGAATTAGCAGCCGAGGCGGCTGTCAACCCAAACACAATGCAAAAGGCGCTCGCCGCTCTGGAGCAGGAGGGACTGCTGGTAACTAACAGGACGAACGGACGCTCTGTCACAAGTGACGGGACGCTGATTCAAACAATGCGTGAAAGTCTGGCTGCGGAAATTGTCAACGAATGTCAAAATGCACTGCTGGCATTGGGTTATGATTCAGAAGATAGTATGGCATTTATTAAAAAGAACTATCCCTGAAAAACAGATTAGAAATTGATAAATCAGCCTATAACAGGCAGAATGGAGGATTTTATGTTATTACTGGAAGCAAGCCGCCTGACTAAAAAATTCGGCCCAAATTATGCTCTCAATGACGTCAATCTTTCGTTAGATTGCGGCAAAATCATTGGCTTATTGGGCCCGAACGGCAGCGGCAAAACAACATTTATAAAAATTATTACCGGACTACTGAAACCAACTTCCGGCATCGTCCGAATTGGTGCAGAACAACCCGGTATTCTTACCAAACAACACATTTCCTACCTTCCTGACCAGACGATTTTCCCAAAATGGATGAAGGTAACCGACTTATTTTCCTATTATCAGGACTTTTTTTCGGATTTTGACAGAGCGAAAGCAAAAGAGATGATGCAGCGCCTCAATATCTCCGAAAAAATGCGCCTGCGCCAGATGTCGAAAGGAACACTAGAAAAGGTACAGCTCATTCTGGCTATGAGCCGCAACGCCAATCTCTATTGTCTGGATGAACCTATCGGCGGTGTAGACCCCGCCACACGTGATTACATATTACAGACAATTATTTCAAACTATAGCGAAAATGCGTCCGTTCTCATTTCTACTCACTTAATTTCAGATGTGGAAAGTGTTTTAGACGAAGTAATATTCCTGCAAAATGGTCAGGTTCGCATGCACTCGTCCGTAGAGGATATACGGGAACACGAGGGACAATCCGTTGACGCGCTGTTTAGGGAGGTGTTTCGATGCTAGGAAAACTGATTAAACACGAATTTAAGGATACAATACGCTTATTTTGGCCGATTTTCAGCCTTATCGTTGTATTGACACCGCTTTTCGCCTTTTTGATGAAATTGGGCCTAAATGGTACTTTTTTAGGCTACGAAGAGCAAAATGGCCTGAACCTGACCTATGCCTTACAGGGAGGGTTAATCGGATACTATTTGCTTCTTTTAGGACTCTTCCTCAGCTGCCAGATTATGATGGCGCTGCGTTTCTACCGCACGGTTGCAACGAACGAGGCCTATCTGACTTTTACGCTGCCAACCTCGACGGGTAAAATTTTATTTAGCAAATGGCTGATTGCCATGCTATATTACATAGTATCCGGAATCCTTGCTTTTTTCTCTATTCTTTTTACTATTATTGTAGCTACACCCGCCACTTTTAGAGAAATAGTACAGGCCTTTGAGGATTTGATACTCAATATTGACATTGACAGTTTCTCCCTGCTTTCTTTAGTAGTGCTTGTATTTATCGTTTCCGGCGCCGCTAAGATACTGCAGTTTTATGTTTCCATTGTGCTGGGGCAGTTATTCCGTTCCCATCGGGCGATAATCAGTATCGGCTTTTACATCGCGCTGTCGGTCGTATTGCAAATCGTCAGTTCCCTTGTATTGCTGCCAGTCATCTACTTTAACTTTTTGGACGGTCTTTCATCATCCAACTATGTATTTCACTCCTTCCTGTTGATGCTTATACTGTTCAATGCGGTTCTTGCCGGAGGATTCTATTTTACGACATATTTGATTATGCGCAAGCGGCTGAACGTAAGGTAGCCTGACGGTAACAAGCCGAGCTAAATAAACAACAAAAAATCCACGAATCATTGTAAAAGAAGAGAGGCTTACAAACAAACTCTCCCACCGATTCGTGGATTTTTAATAAATTTTTTCCCAGCCACTGGCTAATTCCGTGAAAATTCGCTCAGTAAAAGATTTTCGTTGCGCTCAAGAGCTGTTTGTATGCTCCACGGGTGGGTAAAGAGCAGAAGCGGACGGTCACGCAAATCTTTTACTTTCTTTGTATCCGAAGTTACCGATAATGACGCCACATCAATTTCCTTATTTTCAATCCAGCGGACATGTTCATATGGCAACTGCTCCATCCGTATTTCCACATTATACTCATTCTCTAAGCGATACTGGAGGACCTCAAACTGGAGGACGCCGACAACGCCGACAATGATTTCTTCCATTCCGGTGTTCATCTCTTGAAAAATCTGAATCGCACCCTCTTGAGCAATCTGAGTAATCCCTTTCATAAACTGTTTTCTCTTCATCGTATCCACCTGACGCACGCGCGCGAAATGCTCCGGTGCAAAAGTTGGAATACCCTCAAAACAAACAGGCTCCTTACCTTTATATAACGTATCCCCAATGGAGAAAATACCCGGGTCAAAGACGCCGATTATATCGCCGGCATATGCCTCCTCCACATGTTTTCTTTCCTGCGCCATCATCTGCTGCGGCTGTGCGAGACGAATCTTCTTTCCTCCCTGCACATGCATGACTTCCATGCCCGCCTCGAACTTACCGGAACAAATACGCATAAAGGCGATACGGTCGCGGTGCGCCTTATTCATATTCGCCTGAATCTTAAAAACAAAAGCAGAAAATTCATCCGAAAAAGGATTGACAGGAGTTCCTTGCGACTCCCGCGGCAATGGCGACGTCGTCATTTCCAAAAAGTGCTGCAAAAAAGTTTCCACGCCAAAATTTGTCAGCGCAGAGCCGAAAAACACCGGTGACAGTTGTCCTGCCCGCACTTTTTCCAAATCAAACTCATCGCTGGCCCCATCAAGCAATTCAATTTCATCCACCAGAATGTCATGGTATTCTTTTGTAATCAAATCATCCAGATTCGCATCGCCGAGTTTCGCCTTAATTGTCTCAACCTTTTGTCCGTTATCTCCAGAGAGAAAGCGGGAAATCGTCTGCGTATTGCGGTCGTAGACCCCCTTAAAATTTTTCCCCGAGCCAATCGGCCAGTTAATCGGACAGGTGCGAATACCAAGCACATTTTCTATCTGGTCCATCAGTTCAAAGGCGTCCATCGCCTCTCTATCCATTTTATTAATAAAAGTAAAAATCGGAATACCGCGCATCACGCATACTTTAAAAAGCTTGATTGTCTGCGCCTCAACACCTTTGGAGCCGTCGATGACCATCACTGCAGAATCGGCGGCCATCAGCGTCCGATAAGTATCTTCCGAAAAGTCCTGATGTCCCGGCGTATCTAGAATGTTGATACAAAAATTGTCATAATTAAACTGCAGTACCGAAGAAGTCACCGAGATTCCTCTCTCTTTCTCAATCTCCATCCAGTCGGAAACCGCATGTTTAGCCGCCTTACGCCCCTTTACCGAGCCCGCCAGATTAATGGCGCCGCCGTATAAAAGAAACTTTTCCGTCAACGTCGTCTTTCCGGCGTCCGGATGTGATATGATAGCAAAGGTACGACGCTTTTCAACTTCCTTTTTCCATAAATCGCCCATCTTCATTCTCCTCTCCAAACAAATCTGTTTTCAGGCAAAAGAAAAGTCCTGACATCAATCAGGACTAGTGAGCTGGGCTACAAGGATTCGAACCTTGAAATGCTGGAGTCAGAGTCCAGTGCCTTACCATTTGGCGATAGCCCAATTACAACCACAAGCGATATTATACATGAAACATTTTAAGAATGCAAGTAGTTTTTTCATATTTTTTGTACTTTTTTCACCACTTTTTTACGGATACTTCTTTTTATCTGCTTTTCCGGCACTGTCAATCTCTGCCGCTTGCGTTTTACTCATGCGTACGGCCGTACTTTTTTGCACATCGTATGTTCCTACCTGCTGCTTTTTCGGAAATTTCATCCCCATCGTCAACGCCTTTTTATATATGGTATCATAATCAACAAGCAGACTTTCTTCCTCTTTCTGCAATACTACATTTCCCTTTATCATATCATCAACTTGTGACTGCAGCGCATATACCGACTTATCTAACATAACTTTGCGATTTTCCAGCCGTACTACATAAAAACATAAAAGAATAAGCAATCCCGTTATCACAAGCGCTGCCAGTAAATGCTTTAAAATACTTTTCCGTACCCTTTCTTTGCGTACGTCAATAACCGTTATCTTATTTTTGCTGCTTCTTATCTGTATGGCAGTATTTCCTACCATATAATCCATCGTCGCCCTCATCCGCTCCTCCGTAACTTTTATCTAATCCCTGCGTCTTTCTTTCTGATTATCGGTAGCTTCAACAATCAACATTGTAATCGCACCGGAGCGGCTTGTATAATGCTCATCTGCATAGTGGTCAATGCGCTCAAGCACCTTATCATCTAACGTTATGTTGATTCTCTTCTTCATACCGCCCCTCTTTCCATACATATTATATACTTACTTTATACACATGAATTACTTATATTATACACACTTTTTCACCACTTTGCAACAACTATTTGTTTTTTTCGGGGCAGCGGGTATCATGCGGTATCTTATCCGGTATCCACTCCCAACGAAAAATACATTGCTTCTTTTGTTTACAGAAACCTTTCGCCGCCCCCTCGCAAAACTCGCTATCCGCTGTCGTTTTTCCTGACTTTTGCAGCATTGACCGCTCGCCGGTTCTTATACACCACCGTTTGTTACTAATTACTGCGGGTGGCACCAAAGGTGCCGTTTCGTGGAAGAAAGAAGCGGAAAACAAATTTATTCATTTTCGGCTTCTTTCTTCCACGAACAGATGCTTCGCATCTGCCCGCAGTAAAAACGCAATCGTTCTGGTGGTGCATTACAAACGGGCTGCCAAAAGTCAGAAAAAACGACAGCAGACATCTCAGACAATTGCTCGGGCGGCGTTCTGTAAACAAAAGAAACAATAATTTTTCGGGGAGTGATACAAGGACAACGATACCGTATGATACCCGCGCAGTGCACAAATTTCGATAGACAAATGATTAAGCGATTGCCCTAACCTGAGAACAAAAAATGAATCAAAAAAAGAACCGCAAATCAAATTGCAGTTCTATATAAAAAAACGGCGACTGAAAATTGCTCCGCGCAGGACAATCTTTCTTATAAAGATTTAGGTGTCAAAAACCCTTTCTTGTTAAAAGAAATGACAATATGCCAATCCATTAAGAAATAAGGGGCTTTTGACACCCGAATCCTATAAACCACGAGCGTCACGCTTCGCGAGACTGCTCGGGTTCGCGGGCGCGCTCGGATAGTCTTGTGCAAGCACAGACATATCCTCACTTTGCCTCCGCGTAAATAAAAAAAGCGCGAGACGGGGCTCGAACCCGCGGCCCCGACCTTGGCAAGGTCGTGCTCTACCAACTGAGCCACTCGCGCATTTGTTAAACACAAGTGCTATTATACTCAAAAAGCGTCTCCCTGTCAAGTTCTTTTTGCAAAATCTTTTAATGCCTCATATAAAGCATGTACAGGCAGGCCGACAACAGTAAAATAATCTCCCTCCACTCCCTCGATATACTTGGCAAACAGTCCCTGTATACCATAACCGCCCGCCTTGTCATAAGGTTCTTCCGTCCGGATATACTCCTCCACTTCCTCTTCCGTCATGGGAGCTACGTTTACTTTCGTACCTGTGTGAAAACAGAGAGAATGCCCCCTGTCTGCCGAATCGACAAGACAGACACCAGTATATACCATATGGCTGCGAGCCTGAAGCATCGTAATCATCGCTCTGGCATCCGCCCTGTCTTTCGGTTTCCCCAAAATTTTACCGTCTGCGGCCACTACCGTGTCCGCTCCGATAACAATACCATGGTCAAGTAAATCTGCCACTGCCGCCGCCTTTTGGCAGGCCAGTTCTTCCGTCACTTTTGCCGGATTCGTACTTGTAATTATCTCCTCTTCTTCCGACACGATAACTTCAAACGGAAGTCCCAACAGTTGCAGCAATTCTTTTCTTCTGGGAGATTTTGACGCCAATACAAGACGCAGTTGTTTCATAACCGCCCTCCCTGCAAATATTATAAAAATACAATTCCGCTATCATTTAAAATAATTTACGCCGCTTGCAAAAATCTTTTGGTCTTGTTGCCCGTAAATATTGATAGCTACACCATCGCCACGTCGCTCGGAATGCGCCATCTTGCCAAGAACACGTCCGTCCGGACTTGTAATACCCTCGATGGCACAGTAGGAGCCATTCGGATTGAAATCTTCATCCATCGTCGGATTTCCATCAATATCTACATACTGCGTAGCAACCTGTCCATTCTCAAAAAGTTTCTTGAGCCATTCATCATTCGCTACAAAACGGCCCTCTCCGTGAGATGCCGGTATAGCGTAGACACCGCCAAGCTCCGCCTCTTGCAGCCATGGCGATTTATTCGTTACCACTTTCGTATACACGGACTTGGAAATATGACGGCCAATGCTATTCGTTGTCAACGTCGGAGAATCCGCCGTCTGGGTAGTTATTTTGCCATATGGCACAAGTCCAAGTTTGACAAGAGCCTGAAAACCGTTGCAGATACCAAGCACCAAACCGTCCCTCTTATCAAGAAGTTCGTGTACGGCATCCTGTATTTTCTCGTTGCGGAATACCGATGTAATAAACTTCGCTGAGCCATCCGGCTCATCTCCGGCGCTGAAACCACCGGAAAACATAAGAATCTGCGATTCGCGAATCACCTTTTCAAAGGCGTCTACACTATCAGTAATGTTTTGTTCCGTCATATTGCAGAAGACAACGCTTTCTGTGTCTGCTCCCGCCTCCTGAAAGGAAATGGTCGTATCATATTCACAGTTTGTCCCCGGAAATACCGGTATAAATACTTTCGGTCTTGCCACTTTGTGCTTACATACATAGATTTCTTTTGTCTCGTATGTTCCCGTATCTATTTTTCGCTGTTCGACACCAGAGCGCGTCGGGAATACTTTCTCCAACGTTCCCGTCCATGCCTCTAATGCCTCTTCCAGAGAAATCACTTCTTCGTCACAGACAAATTGCGGCTCCGCAAGAACTTTACCGAATTTTTCATATGCGATTCCCATTTCATCCAATAAAGATAAGTCTTCTTCGTTTATCTCCGCCACAATCTCACCGTAAGCAGGGGTAAAGAAAAATTCTTTCGGACGGTGTTTACAGAATTTAGCGCCAAACTTATTGCCAAACGCCATTTTGGCAACCGCTTCTGCTATTCCGTTGCCATCCAGCGCCTGTGCCGAGAGAATCACACCATCGCGCATTAATTTTAAAATCTTATCATACTGCTCCATAATAAATGCGAAATCCGGTAAATCATAGTCATCCCTTTTTATGTTAAATTTAACAAGCCGGCTGCCCGCTTTCTTAAATTCATTTGTAATTACATCTTTTACCTTGGCAACAGCAACGGCAAAGGAGCACAACGTAGGCGGTACATCAATGTCGTTAAATGTACCGGACATGCTGTCTTTCCCGCCAATGGATGGAAGTCCGAGCTTCATCTGCGCATCAAACGCCCCCAGAAGAGCCGCCATCGGTTCACCCCAGCGTTGCGAATCTTCTGTCATCCGCTTGAAGTATTCCTGAAAAGTAAAACGTATCTTCCGGTAGTCCCCTCCGGCTGCTACAATCTTGGCAACAGAAGTTAATACCGCATATTCTGCTCCGTGATAAGGACTCCAGCTCATTAGATATGAATCCATGCCATAACTCATCATCGTAACCGTATCGCATTTGCCCTCAAGAACAGGCAGTTTGGCAATCATTGTCTGTGTCGGCGTCAACTGATATTTTCCGCCATAAGGCATATTTACGGTACAGGCTCCGATAGAGCTGTCGAACATCTCTACCAGTCCTTTCTTGGAACAGACATTCAAATCTGCCAGTTTGTTCAAAAATGCCTCTTTGAAACTATCCGCCTTATCTACCTGCTGTAAATAATTGTCCTCTTTTTTCGGACTCACTACCTGTACGTCGGTCTCCTGATGAGCGCCGTTAGTATCCAAAAATGCACGGGAAATATTTACGATTTCCTTTCCCCGCCATTTCAAAACCAGACGCGGTTCTCTGGTGACCGTTGCCACACATACCGCCTCCAGATTTTCTTCTTCCGCATACGCCAGCATTTGTTCAACATCTTTGGAGTCGACGACAATTGCCATTCTCTCCTGCGACTCGGAAATTGCCAGTTCCGTTCCATCCAGACCGGCATATTTCTTCGGCACCTTGTCAAGGTCGACAATTAAACCGTCTGCCAATTCACCAATCGCCACCGATACACCGCCGGCGCCAAAATCATTACACTTTTTAATCAGGCTGCTGACTTCTCTCCGACGGAACAAACGCTGAATCTTACGCTCTGTCGGCGCATTTCCTTTCTGTACTTCCGCGCCGCACGTATCTATTGATTCGGTATTGTGCGCTTTGGAAGAGCCAGTCGCCCCTCCGCAACCGTCACGTCCGGTTCGTCCGCCAAGTAATATAATGATATCACCCGCATCCGAATTTTCGCGGATTACATTTTTTCTCGGCGCCGCACCCATGACAGCGCCAATCTCCAAACGTTTTGCCACATAATTCGGATGGTAAACTTCATCGACAAGTCCGGTTGCCAGACCAATCTGGTTTCCATAAGAACTGTAACCCTGAGCAGCCCCTGTGACAATTTTTCTCTGGGCCAGTTTGCCCTCCATCGTATCTTTCAATGATTTTGTCGGGTCTGCTGCTCCAGTCACCCGCATCGCCTGATAGACATAACCGCGGCCGGAAAGCGGGTCGCGAATCGCCCCGCCAAGGCAGGTGGCTGCACCACCAAAAGGCTCAATCTCCGTCGGATGATTGTGCGTCTCATTTTTAAAGAATACAAGCCATTCCTCCTCCTGCGGCCCATTTCCATAATCAATCTCAACGGGCACAACAATCGAGCAGGCATTAATTTCATCCGACTCTTCCATATCATCAAGTTTCCCCTCCGCACGAAGCTTTTTCATGCCAAGAAGGGCAATATCCATCAACGAGACAAACTTGTCCTCTCTTCCTTTATACATCTCATCGTGAATCGCTTTGTATTCCCGATATGTTTTCTCTATCGGCTCTTTGTAATCACCGTCCAAAAACGTAACGTTTTTTAATTCGGTAAGAAATGTCGTATGGCGGCAATGGTCTGACCAATATGTGTCAAGCACACGGATTTCCGTCATCGACGGGTCTCTGTCTTCCTCCGTTTGAAAATAATTCTGAATGTGGAGGAAATCTTTAAAAGTCATGGCAAGTCCAAGAGAAGAATATAATTTTTCTAATTCGTCTTCCGGCATATCTTTGAAGCCATCAAAGATTTTCACATCTTCCGGCTCATCAAACTTCGTCACCAGCGTTTCCGGTACTACCTCATCGGTTTCCCGCGAATCTACCGGATTAATACAATATGATTTAATTCGTTCAAAATCTGCGTCGGAAATCTGCCCGCTGAGAACATAAGTCGTGGCAGAACGGATAATCGGTTCTTCTTTTTCATTTAACAGCTTCACGCACTGTTCCGCTGAATCGGCACGCTGGTCAAACTGTCCCGGCAGATATTCTACCGAAAACACTCTGTCTTCTTCTTTCTTTTTGAAATCACCCTCGTACACATCATCTACCGGTGGCTCCGAGAACACGGTAACTAATGCTTTTTCATAAGAAGAATCCGTAATTGATTCCACATCATACCGGATTAGAATGCGGACATCATCCAATGTCTCAATGTTCAGATAATTCTTTAATTCCTGCTTGAGCTCCTTTGCATGTACGGCATAAGGGGCTTTCTTCTCCACATAAATACGTCTTACGTTTGCCATGCTTTTCTCCTTCCATTTCCTGTCCGTCATAGCAGCGATGATTCATTCTTATTGGGCAACACTGTCATCATAGGTCATTGATCCCAATGCCACACGTCCTTTCCAGAATGGCTGAATCTCCGTTGTATACTGTCCCTTAATAGTATTCGCATACTGCTTATCAAACTGATTCGTCTGCTCCTGCTCCACAACCGTCTTGCACTGGTTATCATACGCTTTCGGATCATTGTTGTTCACCATCTTAATTACATAATAACCGTCTTTCGTCTCAAGGACATCCGAGATATCACCATTTTTCATTTTCTTTACTGTTTTCAATGTCTTCGCATCAAGAAAATCTGTATCCGTTTCAATCAAATCTTTCGTTGCATAAGAGATACCGGTCTTCTCGTCCGTGCTGCTGCCCTCTTTCAACTCAATGACATCTTTTGTAAAATCCTTTGCCTGAGCGGCTTTCTTCTGAACCTCTTTCATGTCTTTCAAAGCCTTTTCCAGAACGCTCTTATCCTTTTCTTTTGACTCATTTTTTGCATCTGTCTCTGTCTTGGCAAAAGTATAATACTGCAATGTATACTGACGGTAATCTTCTTTGCTTACTGTCTTTTTCAGAGCTTCTTCATCAATATTCAGTCCGCTAATAACTGATTTCTTATACTTTTCACCTAATTCTCTCTTTTCAAAAACGGCAGTCACAGTCGCCTCATCCAGACCTTTCATTTTCTTCTGCTTGTCCGTCAGATTTTGTCTTGCCGACTGCACATCCTTTTTAATTGTTTCCTTTTCCTTATCCGTCAGCGACATATTCTCTTTTAATGCACACATATAGAGAATTTCTCTCTTTTTCAGCTCATCCATAATCGTCTTCTTGTATGTGTCTGCATAAGTATCACCGTTATCCGTTGTATCTTCCCAATCAAAACTCATGCCGTAAGCAGCATACATATCTGCCATTGCCTCGGTCTGATATATATCATACATTGTTTCTGCCAGGTTGACACTGTTGGTAACTTCCTTACCATCCTTTGCCGGTCCCTTTACGGTCAGGACGATGCGCGGGCGCAACTGCGTATAGCATACGACAAAGATTCCTGCCAAAATAGCAAGTATACCGACAATTACAAGGATTTTGTTTTTGTTATCAAACAGGGAGGTATTTTTTCCCTTTCCTCTTTCCTCTCCGGAACCCATTCCATTATTCTTAATGATTTTTTTCGCACTGTTCATTTCTTTTCAGCCTCCATTACTTAATTTAAAAACCCAAAATCATTTTGTATTGTATCATAAATCACTGTACTACGCAATATGAACCATAAACATTTCACAATCGGGAAATTCTCCCGCAGTAATGAAAAAGAGATTGACATTTTGTCAGGAACATGATAAGATAACTTTCGCATGCAGGAATGGCGGAATTGGCAGACGCGCACGGTTCAGGTCCGTGTGGTAGCAATACCATGAGGGTTCAAGTCCCTTTTCCTGCATTTTTTGTTTTGTGACCGGCAAGCACTTGCCAATACAAAATAAGGAAATAAATTGTTGAGGTGATGACAATGACAATCAATCCCGGAATGCTTCTCTTTTGTATTTTGGATTCTTGCATTGCCTTTTTTTTCGTCTATTTTATTACCCGCTCCAAATTCGGCGGCGTTAAAAAGACATTGGCAAGGATACTTGCATCCATATTGGCAACTCTTGTTTTTATCGTCTATTTTGCCGTTCTGATATGGTTTAACACGGCGCACCGCACCGTATCGCAGGCAGCGCAGAACGTTGTCTATGCGGCGCCAATTGTTCTTTCTATTCTTATGACAGTATTGACGCTTCTGTCCCAGCCTCCGAAAAAAGAGGAAACGACAGAAGAAACCGAAGAGTCCGAGGAGGAAGCAGAAACAACCGCCGCAGACGAAACTCCGGTTTCATAATTAACAAGTATTTTTTATCTTATAGGAAAGACCGCCTGCGCGCCGCAAAGAACTAAAGTTCTCTGCGGCGCGGTTTTCAGCCGCTGCTTTTTATGCCAGCTCTACAGCTCCTGTATAGAGCTGGTAATACCGTCCCTTTTTCTTCAGTAATTCTTCGTGAGTTCCCCTCTCGATAATTTCTCCCTGTTCCAAAACCATAATACAGTCGGCATTTCGCACCGTTGACAGCCGGTGAGCAATGACAAACGTCGTCCGGTTTTTCATCAGACGCTCCATTCCATGTTCAATGTGCCTCTCCGTTCGGGTATCAACCGAGCTGGTTGCCTCGTCGAGAACAAGTATCGGCGCCAAGGAGATGGCCGCGCGGGCAATGTTGAGAAGCTGACGCTGCCCCTGACTTAAATTCGTGCCGTCGCCCTCTAAAACGGTATCATACCCATCTTCCAGACGCATAATGAAAGAATGTGCACTCGCTGTCTTTGCCGCCTGCTCAACTTCTTCATCCGTTGCATCCGGACGTCCATAACGGATATTTTCTCGCACCGTTCCACTGAACAGATGCGTATCCTGCAATACCATGGCAATATTTTCACGAAGGCTTCGCTTCTTATATTTTTTCAAATCTACGCCGTCAATTGTAATTTTTCCCTCCTGAATATCATAAAACCGATTCAGAAGATTTGTTATCGTAGTCTTTCCGGCTCCGGTAGAACCGACAAACGCCACTTTCTGGCCTGCATGGGCATAAAGATTGATGTCTTTTAAAATCATCCGATCTTCTTCGTAGCCGAAATTTACATGCTCCATAATAACTTCGCCTTTTACATCATTCATCTCCAGCGAATCTTTTCCATCCTCTTCCTCGCATTTCTCGTCCATCAACACAAAGACACGCTCGGCGCCGGCAAGTGCGGAAAAGATAGTATTGACCTGCATAGAAATTTCGTTAATCGGCCGGCTGAACTGGCGGGAATAACTGACAAATACCGTCAGACCACCAATCGAAAGTCTTCCGGATAAACAGAACAAACCGCCGATAGCCGCAGTCAGACCATAGCATACCTGACCGATATTTCCGATAACAGGCCCCATAATACCGCCGAAAAACTGCGCGTGTATCTGCTTATCTCTCAATTTATCGTTCCGTTTCGTAAAATCTTCAACCGCTTTCTCTTCATGGCAGAATACTTTGACAACTTTCTGTCCGGTTACAATTTCTTCTATATAACCGTTCAGTTCTCCGAGCGCCCGCTGCTGCTCCCGATAATACTTGGCACTGCGTTTCGCTATACTGCCGCCTGCTTTTACCATGACCGGTATCATTACAATCGTTATCAGCGCCAGCCATATATTAATACTTATCATGATGACCATTGTTCCCACAATGCTAATCGCGCCAGAAATCAACTGAATTACCGTATTATTCATCAACTCGCCAATCATATCAATATCATTCGTAAAACGGCTCATAATATCACCGGTCGCATTGTTGTCAAAGTACCGTACCGGCATCTCCTGCAAATGATTAAATAAATCCCTGCGTATCGCAATCAGGGCGCGCTGGGATACGCCAATCATAATACGCTGCTGCAAATAGTTGGCAAGCACACCGACACCGTAAACAAGAAGCATCGTAACGACACTCTTTAACAGCTTTGCGGTTCCGCCCGCAAGCGCCATCTGCCAATCCCCGCCGCTCTTTCTCAAAACAGCAATTTCTGTGGCAGATTGGCGAATTTGGTCAACAATCGGTTTTAACAGGTAAGAACCCACCAGTGTGGCGGCGCTGAACAACAATACACATAACAGAGCCAACGCTATCCACCCTTTATCTTTTCCCATATAGAACAGAAGACGATGAATGGTTTCTCTTGTATTCTGCGGTTTACCACCCTTTACCGCTCCCCCTCTTCTTCCATGTCCCATTGGCGGAACCGGCTGCTGCTTTGCTTTATTCTCTGTCTGACTCATCCTGCCACCTCCTCTTTATCCTTTTGGGAATAATAGATTTCCTGATATGTTTCATTATTCTTTAGCAATTCCTCATGCGTTCCCTGACCTACAATGCGCCCCTCATCCATGACGATAATGCAATCTGCGCTCTCCACAGAGGAAATACGCTGTGCAATAATTAATTTTGTCGTCTCTTTCAGCGAAGTTGAAAAACTTTTTCTAATCTCCGCCTCAGTTGCCGTATCTACTGCGCTCGTACTGTCATCCAGTATGAGAATTTTAGGTTTCTTTAACAGCGCTCTGGCAATACACAGGCGCTGCTTCTGACCGCCGGAAACATTTACGCCGCCCTGACCGAGCTCCCGCTCATAGCCGTCCTCAAAATTCCTTATAAAGCTGTCTGCCTGAGCCGCTTCCGCCACCTCATAAACTTCTTCATCTGTAGCATGTTCATTCCCCCAACGCAGATTCTCCGCAATACTTCCGGAAAACAATGTATTTTTCTGCAGCACCATCGCCACGCCGTTGCGCAGGTTTTTCAGAGAGTATTCCTTTACATTGACATCATCGACAAGAACCTCTCCCTCATCGCAGTCATAAAGACGCGGAATCAACTGTACAAGAGAACTTTTTCCGGAACCCGTGGAACCGATAATTCCTATGACCTCCCCCGGATTTGCCGTAAAAGAAATATTCTGCAATACATTTTTCTTATGTTTCTTGAAATAGCGGAAACCGACATTGCGGAACTCTATCTTACCAATCTCAACCGTTCTTTCTTTCTGTGACGCCTCATCGTCATTCAAATCAATTTTCGTTTCCAGCACGGCAAGAATACGCTTGGACGAAGCAAGGGCACGGGAACCCTGAATCATTATCATGGACATCATCATCAACGACATCAAAATCTGTATCACATATGTAGTAAAAGCCGTCAAATCGCCAACCGGCATATCGCCGACAAGAATCTGCTGCCCGCCAAACCAGACGACAGCTATGATTGTGACATTCATCGCCAGCGTCATAATCGGCATCGTCAAAATAACAACCTTTATCGCACGCAGCGTTTTATCTTTCAAATCTTCGCTTGCCTTTTCAAATGTCTCTTTTTCAAAATCATCGCGAACAAAAGACTTGACAACTCGCTGGTTCGTAATATTCTCCTGAATACGCGAATTAAGTCCGTCTATCTTTGTCTGCATGACATCAAACCTCGGAAATGCCGTTTTCATCACAAGTCCAAGTGAAATAAGCAGCAGCGGAATGACAACGCAGAACACCAGCGCCAGCCGCCAGTTCATAACAAATGCCATTATCAGGCCGCCAACAAGCATACCGGGCGCCCTTAGCATCATCCGCAGCGCCATGGCGAGAACATTTTGCAAGTTGGTAATATCGTTCGTCAGACGCGTCACTAATGAACCTGTAGAAAATTTTTCTATATTAGCAAAAGAGAAGTTCTGTACTTTGCTAAACACATCTTTTCTCAAATCGGCCGCAAAATTTACCGATGCCTTAATGGCAAAATAAGCCCCCAGAACACCTCCCAGCATCATAAACAACGCCGTCACGAGCATAACCGCCCCGATACCCAGTATATATCCGGTACCTTTGGCAGCTACTCCCTCTGCTTCTCCACAGCCATAATTAATTATCATTGACATTAATTTCGGCAAAACAACTTCACCGATAACCTCGACAATCATAAAAATCGGCCCTAAGATAAAAGCAGCTTTGTATGGACTTACATATTTTTTATATCGTTTCATACTATTTTTCACGGCTATCTCCTTTCCATCTCTTTTTCACCATCTGCTCCATATTATTGTACATGCGCTCAAAAAAATCATATAATTGGTGCAACTCTTGCTGCTCAAATCCCTGATACATCTGTTCGTCCAGTGCATCAAAAAAGCCGCAGCTATCCTCCACCAATTTGCGCCCTTTATCTGTTAATTCCACAAAATTAATGCGGTTATCTTCTTCTTTTGCTGTCTTCTTAATTAACTCTGCTTTCTTCAATGCTTTCAGCGATACCGCAATTGTCGCCGGCGATACTTCTAAATATTGGGCAAGCTCAACCTGCGATACAAAAGACTTTTTCGCCAATGTCATAAGCAAACGATGCTGCGCCCGATGAATTCCCGTCCCCTCTAAATTACACTCCAACGTACGCCGATGCATCTGATTTGTTACAATCATTTGATGTGTAACTTCTCTCGTTGTCAGGATTTCTTCCCGCTCCATTTGTCTGCTCCTTTCCCAAATCGTTTTCTAGCAATTAATCATTTAATAATTAATCATTAGCATGTTAATTATATAATTTCTTTTTAAAATGTCAAGTGCCCGACGTAACATTTCACATTTTTTTCATATATTATAGTAATCTATGTCCAAAAAGAGGATATCTATGGAATTTGGAAAATTAAATATTCAGGTAGTATCAGAGAACACAAATTATCCAATCTCTGACGCCACCGTGCGCATTACTTCGGAAAACGAACCGGAACGTACGATTGAACAATCCAATACAAATCAGGAAGGTCAGTTAAATGACATTGAACTGGAAGCACCTCCCCTCGAATATAGTATGGAACCGGGCGCCAACAAACCCTATTCAGAATATACGATTTATATTAGCGCCCCCGGCTTTGAGACGGTAGAAATCAACGGAGCCGAAATATTCTCAGGACAAACCGCCATTCAGGAAGCCAGCCTCCTTCCGGTGGCAACCGGCGAACCGAACAGCGCCGAGCTTTTTGTCATCCCCGACCATACCCTATGGGGGGATTATCCGCCGAAAATTCCTGAAAATGAAATTAAGACTGTGGAGGAAACCGGTGAAATCGTCCTCAGCCGCGTTGTCATACCGGAATATGTCGTTGTCCACAATGGTCCGCCGTCCGACTCTAGCGCTAAGGACTATTATGTAAAATTTAAAGACTACATCAAAAACGTAGCAAGCAGTGAAATCTATTCGACTTGGCCGGAAGCAACGTTGCAGGCAAATATCCTTGCCATTCAATCCTTTACACTGAACCGCGTGTATACGGAGTGGTACCGAAACAAAGGCTACGACTTTACGATAACCTCCTCAACGGCATATGACCACAAGTGGATACCAAATCGTAACATCTTTGATAGCATTTCCCGCGTCGTAGATGAAATTTTCAGCAACTATTTGTCCAGACCAAATGTTGAGCAGCCCATTCTCACCCAATACTGCGACGGCAAAAATGTAACTTGTCCAAACTGGCTAAGCCAGTGGGGTTCCAAGACGCTTGGCGACCAGGGATACACTCCTATCGAGATTATACGAAACTACTACGGAGATTCCATGTTTATAAATTCATCAGAAGAAATTTCAGGAATTCCTGCCTCCTATCCCGGCACGCCATTGCGTCAAGGTGATTCGGGAGAGAAAGTGCGGCAGATGCAGCGTCAGCTCAATGTCATTTCTAACGGATATCCCCTCATTCCTAAAATTGCAGAGGATGGTATCTTTGGGCCGGCAACCGAGCAGGCAGTGCGGACTTTCCAAAGGATATTTAATCTGACACAGGACGGTATTGTCGGTTTGCGTACATGGTACAAAATATCAGAAATTTATGTTGGTGTAAGCCGAATTGCCGAGTTGGTGTAACGATTCAGAAAAAGCAATAAGTCGGTGAAAAGCTTTCTTCCGTACGCGGATGTTCTGCCCGAAATCGATTTATTGTTTTTTCTTTTTACTAATTATAATGGAAACACCTTTGTATTCATGGTACAATGACAACACATGATTCTTATCTCTTCCCGGCGTTGGGCTCAAAAAATATTTTGCCCTCCAACGGATTCTTTGGAGCATATGGAGAATACTAACAGAAAGGAAATATACCTTATATGAAAAAGGAATCGTACTTTTCTTCCGGCGAATTTGCCAAAATGGCACAGGTAACTTTGCGCACAATACGCTACTATGACCAGCAGAATATATTAAAGCCGTCCTATGTTAATGATTCCGGCGCACGTTTTTATTCGGAAAAGGATTTTGCCAAACTACAACAAATCCTGTTATTCAAATATCTCGGCTTCTCACTAAAAGAAATCCGTGAGATGACGCTGGATAATTTTGACTGCCACTTTATGCTCAATTCCCTTGCCATCCAGAAGAAGCTGATTCAGGACCGCATAGAACAGATGCGATTGATTGAGCAGGCCATTGAAGATACTGCCTCCACACTGCGCACTGGAAAAGAAGTGGATTGGAATCAGATGAGAGAGCTGATTCATCTGACTGCGGTGGAAAAGAGTCTGAAAAATCAATATCAGAACGCTTCTAATATCTCCTCCCGCATTCAATTGCACCATAAATATTCGTTAAATAAGCAGGGCTGGTTTCACTGGCTCTATGAACAGTGCCGCTTCTGCGGCGGCGAAACCGTATTGGAAATCGGCTGCGGAGACGGCACTCTCTGGACTTCAAATCAAACCCGCCTCCCCGCCTCCCTCTCGGTTACGCTATCGGATTTATCCGATGGCATGCTGCGCGACGCAAGGCGCAATCTCACGGAAAATAATATCGAGAGCAGGTTTACATTTATTGCCGCCGACGCCGACGCATTGCCTTTTGATGACAACAGCTTTGACGTTGTGCTGGCAAACCATGTACTCTTCTATTGCAGCAATATTGCTCAGGTATGTAAGGAAATCAAACGTGTTTTAAAACCGGACGGCATATTTATTGCCAGCACTTATGGCAGGGCGCATATGCAGGAGATAAGCCGTCTGGTCGCCGACTTTGATTCACGGATTGTTCTGTCAGCGGACAAGCTCTATGAGCGTTTTGGAAAAGAAAATGGGGGGGCCTATCTGGCGCCTCTCTTTCCGCACACACAGTGGCTGGATTATGAGGACGGACTCTTTGTCACGGAAGCGGAACCGCTAATCTCGTACATCTTATCCTGTCATGGTAATCAAAATCAATATTTGCTCAACCGATACGGTGATTTCCGCAGTTATGTAAGCCAGAAAGTACAACACGGATTTTCTGTCACAAAAGAGGCGGGCATATTTATTGCCAAAAATGATTAGGATAAAAAAATTTAAAAAAGTTCTTGCAGGTGACGTAACGTCATCTTCTATACTGTCTATAAAACAGAACATCCCTTTGAGGAGAAAACTATTTATTATGGAGGACAAACAATGAAAGGCATCATTTTAGCCGGCGGGTCGGGTACGCGTCTCTATCCATTAACTACCGTGACAAGTAAACAACTGTTACCTATCTATGACAAACCGATGATATACTATCCGCTATCCGTGTTAATGAATGCGGGAATACGTGATATTCTCATTATTTCTACACCTCAGGATACGCCGCGATTTGAGGAATTACTAAACGATGGCAGCCGCTTCGGCATTCATCTCTCCTATGCGGTGCAGCCAAGTCCAGACGGACTTGCCCAAGCTTTTTTAATCGGTTCTGAGTTTATCAGAAACGACACGGTTGCTATGGTATTAGGCGATAACATTTTCTCCGGACACGGTCTGAAAAAACGCCTTTTATCTGCTGTCAACAATGCTGAAAGCGGTCATGGCGCTACTGTATTCGGATATTATGTAGACGACCCGGAGCGTTTTGGTATTGTAGAATTTGACGCAGAGGGAAAAGCCGTCTCGATTGAGGAAAAACCGGAACATCCAAAGAGCAATTATTGTGTTACCGGTTTATATTTCTACGATAACCATGTCGTAGAATATGCCCAAAACCTGAAGCCAAGTAAGCGGGGCGAATTGGAAATTACGGATTTGAACAAAATTTATTTGGAGCAGGGTGCGCTTAATGTTGAACTTCTTGGGCAGGGATTTACATGGCTTGATACCGGAACACATGAAAGCCTTGTGGACGCCACCAACTTTGTCAAGACAGTGGAAACCCACCAGCATCGGAAAATCGGTTGTTTAGAGGAAATTGCCTATCTAAATGGCTGGATTCAACGCGAAGATGTTCTCGCCGTATATGAAGTGCTGAAAAAAAATCAGTACGGTAAGTACCTCAAAGATGTTTTGGATGGCAAATATATGGACACACTAAACTAACAAATCATCGCTGAACAAAAGCGTTCTCGAAATGGAGGATTTTTATGACTATTATCGTTACCGGAGGCGCCGGATTTATCGGAAGCAATTTCATCTTTTACATGCTCAAAAAATATCCGGATTACCGTATTATCTGCTTAGATTGTCTCACTTATGCGGGAAACATGACGACGCTTGCTCCCATTATGGACAACCCGTCTTTCCGCTTCGTGAAAGAGAGCATTACAAATCGTGAGGCCGTTTACAAACTGTTTGAAGAGGAGAAGCCGGATATCATCGTAAACTTTGCGGCAGAGAGCCATGTAGACCGCTCCATTGAGAATCCGGAAGTTTTTCTTGATACCAATATTAAAGGTACTGCCGTCTTGATGGATGCGTGCTGCAAATACGGCATTACCCGCTATCATCAGGTATCCACGGACGAGGTATATGGCGACTTACCGCTTGACCGACCGGATGTCTTCTTCACGGAAGAGACGCCAATCCACACGAGCAGCCCCTACAGCTCTTCAAAAGCTGGCGCCGATTTGCTCGTACTGGCATACCACCGCACTTATAATTTGCCGGTTACTATCAGCCGCTGTTCCAACAATTACGGCCCCTACCATTTTCCGGAAAAACTCATTCCGCTAATGATTGCCAATGCACTCAATGATAAGCCTCTGCCTGTTTATGGTACGGGAGAGAACGTCCGTGACTGGCTCTATGTGGAAGACCATTGCAAAGCCATTGATTTAATTATTCACAATGGACGTGTAGGCGAAGTTTATAACATTGGCGGACATAACGAGATGAGAAATATAGACATTGTCAAAATTATATGCAAAGAACTTAACAAACCGGAAAGTCTGATTACCTATGTCACCGACCGCAAGGGACACGATATGCGCTATGCCATTGACCCCACAAAAATTCATAAAGAACTTGGATGGCTGCCGGAAACAAGCTTTGCTGATGGAATTAAGAAGACCATCCAGTGGTATCTCGACAATAGAGAATGGTGGGAGACCATTATCTCGGGAGAGTATCAGGACTACTATGAAAAAATGTACGGCAATCGCTAACCAGCAAAGGAAAGGATGTTGAACATGAAAGTACTTGTTACCGGCGTCAAAGGACAATTAGGACATGACGTAGTAAACGAATTAACGAAGCGCAATCACGAAGCCGTCGGTGTGGATATCGAAGAAATGGACATCACCAATCCGGCAAGCGTGAACAAAGTTATTCCCGAGACTTCTCCGGACGCCGTTATCCATTGCGCCGCATGGACAGCCGTTGATGCCGCTGAAGAGAAAGAAAACCGGCAGACTGTTGTGAAAGTTAATTCTGAGGGAACTCGGACAATTGCCACAGTCTGCAAGGAGCTGGATATTCCGATGATGTATCTCTCCACAGACTATGTGTTCGACGGTCAGGGCAGTAAACCTTGGAAACCCGACCAGACCGATTATGCCCCGCTCAATGTCTATGGCGAGACAAAACTGGCAGGTGAACAGGCGGTAAGCCAGATTCTTGATAAATATTTTATCATACGCATTGCATGGGTATTTGGCACTCATGGAAATAATTTTATCAAAACTATGCTGCGCCTTGGCGCCAATCATGACTTACTAACTGTCGTAGACGACCAGATTGGTACGCCCACCTACACTTATGATTTGGCACGGCTGCTTGTTGATATGATTGAAACAAAACAATACGGATATTATCACGCGACAAATGAGGGCGGTTATATCAGTTGGTATGAATTTGCCTGTGAAATCTTCCGTCAGGCTGCTGCTCTGGGACATAGCTGTTACGATACCAAGCACCTGACCGTTAAACCGGTTTCTACTGCAGAGTATGGGCTGTCAAAAGCCATACGTCCGTTTAACAGTCGCCTGGATAAACAAAAATTAACGGAAAAGGGATTTAATCCTCTGCCAACTTGGCAGGATGCTTTAGCGCGTTATTTATCGGAAATTGAAATATAAAAAAATGGAGGATAATTATGGGACAGATACAGGTAGAAAAAAATGCCGGCGGCATTGAGGGATTGTGCGTGATTCAGCCTACTGTACATGGCGACGAGCGCGGCTATTTTATGGAGACTTATAATGAAAACGATATGAAAGAGGCCGGACTCAACCTTACTTTCGTACAGGACAATCAATCCAGTTCCTCAAAAGGAGTGCTTCGCGGCCTCCACTTTCAAAAAAACTATCCACAGGGGAAACTTGTCCGCGTAATACGCGGTTCCGTCTTCGACGTAGCCGTGGATATTCGTCAGGGCAGTAAAACATATGGAAAATGGTACGGTTTGGAACTGTCAGAAGAGAATAAGAAACAATTTTATGTTCCGAAAGGATTCGCGCACGGATATCTCGTGCTGAGCGAATGGGCAGAATTTTGTTATAAATGCACCGATTTCTATCATGCCGGCGACGACGGCGGCCTCACTTGGAACGACCCTGCCATCGGCATTGAATGGCCCGATGTCATCGGTGAATACTCCGGCAGCGGCTCCGCCGCCGGATATCAGATGAGCGATGGAACACCCCTCAATATCAACGAACGGGATGAAAACTGGCCCGGATTGTCCGGGCAAAATACGTCTGAATAACTTTAACTTTCTGACATCGTCCGGAGTAGCGTCTGCACTACCGTGCCCTCTACCCGGGCGCCTCCTTCTGAGGCGTCAATAAATTCTATCGGAAGCTTTTCCTGCTTTGCTCGTGCTATCCTTCTCTCTATCCATAAACGATAATGATTCAGATTTCGGGAAGTGGGAATTTCATTTCCATCAATATCCGTCACATACAATTCCGATTGAGCCGTCATATTTTTCTCTTTTAAGCCCTGATGACTGCGCCCGCCGGTAAACGCCAAATCAAGGCCAAGAAAAACGATGCGCCTAACACCCATTTTGATACAAAAATCAAGTGCGGTTGTCACTACGGAAGCGCCTGTCTCAAACGTCTGCCAGCCCTGTTTATGCGCAAACTCCTCTGCCGGCTCATATCCCTCCTGACAGAGTAAGTATTTCTCACCCTCATAATCCCTCGCCAGATACAGATAGGCCGTGCTCAGAAGCAGCAGGGGAATCCGGCTCTGCTGAATACCATTAATCTGCGCATAAACGGCAGTCTTCGGGTCGGTAATGATGCCATAATCGGGATGGATTTCTTCTTGAATACAGCGGCGCAATGAAGTTCCCACAGTAAGAACCAAATCATTTTCCCCGCGCTCTTTCAGCAAATGGATATTCTTGTCAAGCGAGGGCCCTCCGGCAATGAGATAGACTGTTTTGCCGGCAAAATTCTCCCGCAGTCTGTCCCCGCCGTCTGGCACCCGTTTTACATTTTCAGAAAAATTAATTTTCATCAGATTCGACCAGCGATTGGCATTGTCCATCTGCAAAAAGAGTGTCTGCATATTCTCCCGCAAATGTGTATCCCGAATCGTCGCAAGCGAGGGATGATATAAACATAGCTGCTCCATTTTCTTATATTCTTCTATCTCCTGCGCTTTTCTGACAAACCGCTCATACCTCGCATCTGCCACAATATGGACATTCTTTCGTTTCTCCAAAATTGGCCACACATCGGAATATTTTTGGCAGATGGATATCAACTCCTCATCCTCTTCATATACATAGACATGAAGATATGGATATCTGCTGAGACTCTCCACATGATAGCCAAGTCCCAAACCGACTACATGATATACGCTGACTCCCTCTTTCATCCACCGCTCTGTAAACTGCTCCGCTTCACGAAAAGGATTCAGGTTGGAATGCAAATATTTTCTCTTGCCGTCCACCGCGCGCACAAGCGTATACGCCGACACGGAAGTCATTTCTAATTCATATCCCTCTCCCGCCTGCGGCAGCGGTTCTTCCGCTAGCATCTGCTGTGTAACATCCTCCAGCAAACGTAAGATTCCAGTCTCCATATAGTCTGCTGCCAAAATCCTGTCTCTGTCCTCATATGCCGTCAAAAACAGCGTAAAGCAATCTGTTATCTCCGTCACTACATCCTGCAATTCCTGACACTGTAACAGAGCTTCTAAAGAAGATATCACAGCAGACAGCAGGTTATCGGATAACGATATCTGCTGTGCGCGAATGTAGTCGCACCATCGATAGGCGAATCTGTAAAAATTTTGTAATCTTCTTCGAAACTCTTGCATATTTAATCCTCATTTCTGTTCTGCTATTTTGTTGTCTGCGCATTTTTTTGCAAATACCATTTTGCCAGTTGCAAATCAGGCCACTCGTCAATATCAACACTGTACTGTTTTTCCATGCGATAAGGAACAGGATTATCATTGAAACTTGTCTTCTCACTCAAGTCTGCAATGCGGTTAATATATATACTGCCGTCAACAAGAACATACTCTGGCATATCCTGTCGGCGAACAGTGCTTCCAAGAGGCAGCACATGCTCCATCTCTCCCCCATCCATCGTACGCATCAGAATCGGGTGTTCTTCTACCGGACGCACGGAAACTACCCCCCGCTCCCCACTCTCCACAAACAGATTGAGGGCGGCGTCAATATCCTGCGCCCGCCTCAACGGCTGAGTGGGCTGCAGTAAAAGTAAAATATCATAGTTCTCTCCCCGCTCTTTCAGCCAGTTCACCGCATGCAGCACGGCGTCAATCGTCTTCGCCGTATCCGACGCCAGTTCCTGTGGACGCAAAAATGGTACATATGCCCCACAGTCAGCGCTCACTTTCTGTATTTGTTCGGAATCTGTCGTCACAACAATACGGTCAACATAGGCGCTCTCTTTTGCCGCATCAATCGAATACGCAATCAATGGTTTCCCACACAAATCAATGATATTCTTTCCCTTAATTCCCTTACTTCCTCCCCTCGCCGGAATCAGGGCTAATACTCTTTTCCCCGATATCATTGCCAACCACTCCTTTCTGCCTCATCCTATCGTATCATATCATAAGTCAGTTGCACATCCGCATCAATATCCACGGCAGCCGTTTTCCCCAGAAGCGAATCATATTCCTCCGCCAGAATACTACCTGTTCCCGGACGTTTCACCCACAGATTGTCTTTCGTAAATGGCTCCCCCTTTTTCACCGGAGCTATCGTCACAACCGTGGCAAAAGCAAAATCAATCGTCACCTGCTCTTCCGGCAAGGCCACTTTCTCACCGCCCCGCATCTTCGGTACTTCCTTTGCCGCCTGCATCAAATCGGAGCAAGCCGCCTCGTCCATCGAGCAGACAATATCCGGCCCCATTCTCTCCATTCTGTCCGTAAAATGTCTCTCAACGATATCTGCTCCCATTGCCATGGCAGCAATACAGGCATTATTATTTTGCGTGTGGTCGGACAATCCAACCGGAACACCGGAAAACTCTCTCATCAAATCCTGCATGGCGCCGAGCCGCACCCACTCCGGTTTCGTCGGATAAATATTCGTCGTATGCATCAATGCATAAGACACGCCGCAGCGCTCCAAAATATTTACCGTCTTTGCTATCGCCGGAATGTCATTCATCCCCGTCGATACAATCATCGGTTTTCCAAATTCCGCCACATGCTCAATGAGCGGATAATTATTGAGCTCTCCGGAGCCAATCTTATAGGCCTGAACTCCCATGCGCTCCAGACGGTCTGCCGCCGCCCGCGAAAACGGAGTACTTAAAAATACCATTCCCAGCTCTTCGGTATATTCTTTAAACTCCCGCTCCTCTTCCTCATTCAATGCGCAACGCGCCATAATATCATAAATGGAATCCGTGGAGTTGCCCGGCACTACTTTTCTCGCCACCTGACACATCTCATCTTCTACTATATGCGTTTGGTGTTTAATCAAACGCGCTCCCGCGCGCCGCGCCGCGTCTGCCATCTCTTTGGCGACGGCCAGACTCCCCTCATGATTAATGCCGATTTCCGGAATAACCAGCACCCGATTGACATCACCAACTAAAATATCCCCAATCTTAAATTGTCTTTTCATCTCTTCTCTCCCCTCAGATACTCTTCTAATATGCTAAACCATCGTTCCTTTCGGATACACATCGTTACAATCCCATCTCGGAAGAGCAAACCGGTTGTCTTCCCCTAATTTTGCGGCCCGCGCCTCTACGGAAACGCCCAGCGCACAACCCTTTGTTTTTATGTAATCTATCACTGCATCACTGTAATTGCCGTAAGGATAGTTCATTACCCACTCATTGGGATTGATTACATCTTTCATAAATGCAAGCGCTTTCTCTATATCCTGCTCCATCGCCGGGGCATCCAGCTTTCCAAGCCAATAATGGTCGTAGCCATGCAACCCGAAAAACATACCATCCTCCCGCATCTGCCGCATTTGTCCGGTATCCAGATAGAGCTCTCTGGCAAAGTCGCTCTCCTCCCGCCCCACGTATTTCTGAAATAATCTTTTTGCTATCTCTGTCCGTATATCTTCCGGCAACGCATTCTGCAGTAGCCTCTTAACAAATATAACTTCTGCCGTATCCCAGCGATTCGCCACCGCCAACTCGCTATAAAGCGCCTCATTTGCCGGAATTTCCAATCCCTGCTTACGGCATTCATCCATTTCCCGAAAACAATCCTGAACCAGTTCTGGCATTGCCTGCCGTCCACGCATCTCGGCTTCTGCCAAAATGAAATGAATACGGTTTACCGTCAATAATTTATGTTCTTTTAAAGCCATTGCATTGGGAAAAAAAGCCCCCTGAATACCAAACTTTTTTAGAATCGGATAAACGACCTCGTAATGGTCGATATAACCGTCATCAAATGTCAGTAAAAAACCATTTTCCGCAACTGAAGAAAAATCCTGTTCCCGGTATGCCTGTAAAATATCCTCCATCCTAAGAGGATTAAAATGCTTTAATAAATATTCTATCTGCTCCTCAAACAAAGCCTTATCCAACCCTTTAATTGCCGGATAAGCGCTGTCTCTTAAATCACGTACATAATGATACATAATCATATGAATCGGTTTCATTTTTTTGACACCCTGTAGCACCTGAAATGCCGCCTTTCCGTTTTTTTCCTGTCTTTCTTTATACTATCATACCGTAATTCATCTGTAAAGACCGGCACGGCTGTAATAATACTCTATAATGCGACCATGAAAGGCGAAGCTTAGGTTGTCGACACTCTCTGGAAACTCTTTGTGAAAGCGAAGAAAATATAAGAACGGATAACTTTCCGGCCAATTGAAAAATATCCTCTTTTTATGTATAATGAAAAGAAAACTCAAATTGAGAAACCTATCGGAGGAAAATATGAAATATATAACAGCGACTTCTGACATGGCAGGTGCCATCCACAATGTTTTACAGACAACAATTCAAACGATATATCCAAAGTATTATCCGAGAGAAGTCGTGGATTTCTTTTGCCGGCTCCACAGTAAAGAACACATTGCAGACGGTATCTCATCTGGTAATATGGGCGTATTGGTAGATGAACATATAATTATGGGAACAGGGTGCTTTGACAACAACCATATTACCGGCGTATATGTACTGCCCCCGTATCAAAAGCGGGGCTGCGGCTCGCACATTATGAATTTTCTGGAAAATGAGATTTCCAAAAAATATGACACGGCCGTCTTAGACGCCTCTCTTCCCGCAGCATGCCTGTACGAGCACAGGGGCTATAAAACTGTGGGACATGGGATTTACGAATTGGAAAATGAAGTAAAGCTGGTTTATGAAATCATGGCAAAAGATTTAAAATAAGACAAAACAAAGCAAAGTAAGTCGGGCAGATTTTTATTTGATAAGATATACTGTTCCTGCAACAGGAGGTGATACGAATGGAATGGACGAATGCCATACAAAGTGCAATTGACTTTATGGAGCAGCATATTACCGAGAACATATCCGCAGAAGATGTTGCCAATCATGTGCATATTTCATCTTTTTATTTCCAAAAAGGATTCCGTATGCTCTGTGGCTTTTCGGTAATAGAATATATCCGGAAGCGCAGGTTAGCTCTCGCCGGCGGCGACCTTGCCACGACAGATATGAAAATCATTGATATTGCGATGAAATACGGATATGATTCTCCTGACAGCTTCACAAAAGCATTCACAAGATTTCATGGTGTATCGCCAACTATGGTGCGGAAAGACGATGTCATGATAAAGACTTTTGCACCGCTGAAATTAGAAATCTCATTGAAAGGTGGTTATCTCATGAATTACAAAATCATTGACAAAGAAAGCTTTACGGTCCTTGGGGTGTCGAAAGAATTCAATTATGAAAACTGCAAACAGGAAATCCCTTTGTTTTGGCAGAGCCATTATGAAAAAGGAAACGGGAAATATGTCTGTGGGATGTTTGGAATCAACATTGATGAAAAAATGGGGAATGACAGCTTCGAGTATTTGATTGCCGATTTGTATGATTCAAAAATGGAAATTCCGGAAGGTTTTGTAACCCGAACTATCCCTGCATTTACATGGGCTGTTTTTTCCTGCGTAGGACCGATGCCAACAGCACTTCAAGATGTGAACACAAAGATTTTTTCGGAATGGCTTCCGGCATTGAAAGAATACGAGTTTGCAGCAGGTTATTGTGTGGAAATGTATGACGCAGCAGACAAGTACCCGAACGGAACGCAGGATGAAAACTACCATACTGAAATATGGATTCCCATTCAAAAGAAATGATTTACCCAAATCAATAAGCCAATCACGGTTGTAAAGATAATAGCAGTATGCTAAACTAAATGCAGTCACTTACTTGTTTTCTAAGTAAATGACTGCAAAAAGCGTACTGCCCAGCTACAGGGAGCGAATGCGAATCAATCAATAATAAGGAGATTTCTATGCACTATATAAAAGACAACACAAAAATATACGTTTATTCGATGCCGATAATGGATTCGCGGATGTATGTTATAATAAATGACGAGAATGAAAAAGAGGCGCTAATTATTGACCCGCTTTTTTCGGATGAGGCAGTTCCTGTTCTTCACGCGCTTTCACATGCCACGGTACTGCTCACCCATTCCCACTATGACCACATTTCCGGTATGAGCTGGCTGCGTGAGCAGGTTGATTGTACACTCCTCTGCTCGCAATGCTGTGCAGAAAAAATTGTAAACCCATATAAAAATCTTGCTGCATTCTCCGCCGTATTAATTATAGGAAAGACCGAGGAGGAGCAGGAACAGTGCATGCAGTTTTTTGAACTGGACTTTACCTGTGAAGCCGACAAAACGTTTGACAGGGAAATAAGCTTTCCTTTTGGCGGCTACGAAGTTGCGATTCGCTACACGCCGGGGCACTCCGAATGCAGTCAGTGCATCTGCCTTAATGCGTCAAAAAAAGGACTGACACCGAAAATTGTCTTTACCGGTGACAGTCTTGTAAATGGATATGATACGATAACACGCCTTCCGGGAGGAAGCAAAAAAGATTTTAATTCGATAACCAAGCCTTATCTGGATTCCCTTTCCGATGACACCCTAATCATGCCGGGGCATGGAGATTGGGCACTAAAAGGGGCACTTGCCTCCTCCTGACAAAAATGCGTATCTTTAAATAAGTTTGTAAATTATTTTTTCAGCGAATCATTTTGCAGCTTATCAAACTTCTTCATACATTCCTCCACAGAAGAGCCTTTCAACAAATCCCTCACGATGTTGCATATATTCCCCCACTGCTCTACTTTCATTCCGGCATTGGAGCCAAGTACATAGGTTCCCTCATTTACTTTTTCTTTCAGCGGCACTAAAGCATCAATACAATCTACTTCCACATTCTTCGATGGAGAAATTACTTTATTCGTCTCTGTATATATCTTAAGCTGCTCATCAGACAGAATAATATTCAGAACATCCTTTGTGTTTTTCAGATTATCTGCATTGACATGAATGCCATATCCGGTCATGGAAATCACCGGCATTTGGCCCAGATGACTTGGAAAACCAATTACCTGCAAATTAAAGTCCACTTTACCATACGCAGTTTCTGCGTTAGCCGCTCCCCAATATGCCATAACAATTGGCGTCTTCTGGGCTTTAAAATCTGGCCCCTCACCATCTATCGCCTCATATGTGTATGCCTTTTTGGCATCAATATATCCCAAATCTATTAATTTTTGCAAATATTCAAAGCCGGGGCGCATATAATCACGCAGCTTCTTTGCACCACTGTTAATCTGTGCAATCTCCTCGTCCGTATGGTCTCCGTTATACATATCTGCATAAGCCTGAGCAAGAACAAAACACTCCAGCCACCATCGGTTTGCACCTATCGGTGTTTCTATTCCATTTTTCTTAAATACCCGGCAGCACTCGAGAAGCTCTTCCGGAGTAGAAGGAAGCTTCAGATTATATTTATCAAACATATCTTTGTTGACGAATAATCCATGCACTACCACTTCCTGAGGAATTGCCACCAACTTACCATTTACCGTATTGGCAATCTTTACAACGTCTCTGAGGTTTTTGGCGCTTTCAAGCTCTGATAAGTCCGCCAGCCTCCCCTCATTACCCAACACCTGAATTGTATCCGGATTTAATAAATACAAATCGTCCATATTATTGCGCGCCCTGTCAAGCGTTACATCATCATAAGTTTTCTCCTTATAATTCTCCGCAGTATATGTTCGGTACTCTACCGTGATTCCCGTTTTCTTTTCTGCTGCGCTGACCGTAATATCAAATGCCGTTCTCGCAATATTATCTGCATCCGGGTCGGTTCTTTCCATTGGCCCAAATAAATTAACCATCTTCGTATTATTCACTCGGTCACTCACAAGATTCTCCTCTAAATCCTCTTGTCTCGCACAGGCAGCCATAGTAACCATCATTGCTCCGATAAGCAATAAAGCAGCTAGTCTTTTCCCGTTTTTCTTTAAATGAATAATCATTGCACTCTCCCTTTCTATTGCAAATATTTGCTCAGCGTCTTCTTTATCGACTCCATGTCAATTGGCTTAGCAATATGTGCGTTCATTCCCGCTGCCAAAGCATCTTTTACGTCTTCTGCAAAAGCATTTGCCGTCATTGCAATAATTGGTATCGTCTTCGCATCTTCACGCTCCAATGCCCGAATCGCCTTTGTAGCCTCATATCCGTTCATAACCGGCATTTGAACATCCATTAAAATGGCATCAAACTCTCCCTTTTCAGCGCGGGAGAAACGTTCCAGCGCTAATTTACCATCTTCTGCGATTTCACAGGTTGCCCCTTCTCCTCTTAATACTTCTGACAAAATTTCTGAATTGATTTCATTGTCCTCGGCTACAAGGAAATTTCGTCCGGCCAAACTGTAATCCTGTCCGTCATCTTCTACTGTTCCCTCTCCTGAAGAAGCAAAATGAAGTTCCCGAACTTTCTCTTTCAGTGCAGATACAAAAAACGGTTTGGATAGAAATCCGTCAACGCCCGACTGTACTGCCTCTTCCTCTAATTCATTCCAATCATAAGATGTCAGAAGAAAAATAGGCGTATGCTCAGGCACAATATCCCGAATCTGTCTTGCCGTTTCAATGCCGTCCATTTCCGGCATTTTCCAATCCAACAAGATAAGATGATATGGATTTTCTTTCTCACAGGCATTGCGTACCTGTTGGATGCCATCCTCACCACTCAATGACAAGTCCACGGAAACAGGTGTTTCTTCCATAAGCATTTGAACATTGTTCAAAATATCCTGTTCATCGTCCACAACCAGCATTCGGGAAACACCATGGTCTTTCCAAAACTGCTCGTCTATCACCTCTTCCGGAATACGCAGTTCCAAGTCCACCGTAAAACAGCTTCCCTTATCCACTTCGCTGGCGACCTCAATCGTTCCCCCCATCAGTTTGACAATATTTTTTGTTATCGCCATACCTAATCCGGTACCCTGTACCTTGTTTGTCGTGCTATTCTCTGCTCTGGTAAAGACATCAAATATCACCTCAAGATATTCCGGAGTCATACCATAACCATTATCTTCAACTTCGATTCGAATATGCTCATACTGACTGGAGCGCTGCTCCAATCCAATAATACGCAGCCATATATTTCCCCCCTCCGGAGTATATTTCACTGCATTTGAGAGAAGATTAATTAAAATCTGATTAAGCCTTGTCTCATCACCTATCAGATATTCATGTTTTACACCGCTTACCGTAACTTCAAACGTCTGTCCTCTGGCGTCTGCTGCCGGACGTATAATGGCATCTACCGATGAAATCATGCTGCTCAGAGTAAATTCTCCAATTGTAAGTACAACTTTTCCACTCTCAATCTTCGACACATCCAAAATATCATTTATAAGACTGAGCAAATGCTGTCCTGACGCAGTAATTTTTTCCGTATACTCTTTCACTTTTGCAGGATTATCCGCTTCCTTGGCGAGAAGGGAAGTAAATCCCAATATCGCATTCATCGGAGTCCGAATGTCATGCGACATATTGGATAAAAACGTTGTTTTTGAATCATTGGCAATCTGTGCCGCCTGCAATGCCTCTGCTAATCGTTTATTATGTATCTCACGTTCCTTTTCTCTCTCTTTTCTGCTCTTGTCCTGCTGTCTGTGACTGAAAACAAACAGCCCACAGCAAAGGAAAAAGGTAAGCAGCATCACCGCAACAATGAAATATATATTGTTATTTACTGCCGTTCCTTCCCGTTGTATTGCTTCTACCGGCACATATCCGATAAGATATGTAGTTCCACCATTGACTGACCACATATATATCAGAGACTCTTTCTCCTGAATATCATGATAAAACATGATGTTCTTTCCCCTTTTTATATGTTCGGAAACATTCTGCTTTATTTTTTCTTCCAATACTTTATTCGCATGATAAAAGTCTGACAGATTTATATGGCCTGCTGCCCTCTCTCCCATTCCTTTCGGCTTTAATACAAATCTCTCGCTCTTTGCATCCATAATATACAGAATGGCGCTATTATTATAGAACTTGTCAGGTAAGGCGCTCTCAAAGGAATCATAAACATACTCCACATAAAGAGTCGCAATTTCCTTATTTTGTTTTATAATCGGACATTTCATCGTATACGCCCATGTACCCATTGAATTTATATAGGATTTGGACATTTTCATGCCCTCTACTATACTTGTGGAAGAAAAATCCAAATCCTTTGTTGAAAATGTTTGTCCTGTATTGGAAATTCCCTCCGTCTTTCCCGACGGTACAATAGATATTTTTACCATTGTACTATTTTTATCGTAAGAACGAATAAATTCTTCCGGCTCTTCCATAGTGGCTAACTCCTGTGCGAGCAGCCTCTGAAACTCTGCCTCCCGTTTTAACATTACCTCTATCGTTCCCCGAATTAAATCCAAATTTTCGCTTAGATTTTCAACAGCAGAAGCAGACATCTGTGTTGATATTTTACCCGCAGCCACATACAGAGCCGCACCCATAATAGAAAAGAATAATATAACGGGAATAATCAAACTAATCCCCCGTTTTGCTCTATGTTTTTTTCCCTTTCCGTTCATCTTAAGACCATCCTTTTAATTTCATTTCTTTATACGTTTCATTTTACTCATCTAAAAAAAGAAGTCAATATTTTACGAGTAAAAGATAACTTTCCAAAGAGGGTACATCCATTCCGGCAATTACATGCATATAATATAATATCATATGTATGTTTTCCTGAAACGTCAACCATAAATCGCCCTTTCATCAAAAAACTGACACCGCAAATACTCTTTACGGATGTCAGTCTCATAGATAGACAAAACTAATTTTCTCATTTTCTTTTTGCAGTAGCGGACCGAATTATACGACTCATCCCATTTTTATAACATACTCTGCAAAAACAAAAAAAGGTCTCTCTGAAGTACTTTTAGATAAATCTTCTCTGTCTTTCAAATAGCAGGCATATGCCTCACAACCAAATATATTATTATACAATTTCTAACCCCTCATTTCTTTTTGTCCAGTTAATCATGATCGCAGTGCTGATGCAGATATATACAATCAGTCAAACCGTCATGTCGATAACCAAATTTCTCATATAACCGGATTGCGTTCTGATTCGTGCTCTCTACCCATAAATAAAAAGATTGGCTCTCATTTCTGTGAATATCAATATAACTGTTGACAAGGGAAAACCCTATGTCTCTGCTTCTATATATGGGATTAACACAAAGCGCTCTCAAATATGATTTGACACCATATTTTTCAAATATTAAAACACCTGCCAGTTTTTTATCCCGACATATTTTAATAACTTGATGAAAAAGAAGAGACTGCTTCAGCTCTTCTTTCGTAAGCAAATGGTCCGACAAGACATCAAAGGAACTATAAAGCAGTTCGTATATTTCTTCACAATCTGTTTCATCCGCAAATACAGCCTTTTCCGTTAAAGGGAATATTTTCTCTTTGTCAACAGAAAGCTGCAGACGAAAATATTTTTTATAAAAATTAAATCCCATATTTTTTACAACGTCATAGCGGCCATTTTCTCCCCTCGCAATAATATCTGTTATCAAAATATTGTAATTTAACATTTCTTCATATAAATCCTGATAAACATTCTTAGAGAGTCTTCTACTATCATTTAAAAAATAGTACATCTTGTACATTCCACGCATCTTGTGCACAAGTACTACGATATCCTTATGGGAAAATATGTCCATCTCCCCATCCATAATCTTCTTTTGGACTTCATGATAAGATAAATAACAATTTGCCCGCAATGGCTTCCCAATTGCATTCCTTATAATTTTTTTATCGTCTTCTGACAAAAAATGGGTCATTTCCATCCTTCCTTTACAAAAACTCCTTAATACTATCTGAAATATGTATAATTGTCGATGACACGGCAAGAAATTTTAATGATACTAGCTTTTCGACGGCCTGTGCAAGAAAAAATGGTCTTTCCATATCCGACGAATCTTCCAACGAAATCTTTCGTTCCAACCATTCCGGACTATCAAAAATTTTAGGGAACAAATCAAAACTCTCCGCTTTATACACGACAGCATTCACTCTATACTCTCCCTGTAGCAAAGCAGAAAGGGAGGACATAAAAGATTGTAAAGTTTCATCACTCTCTTCTTCCTCCGCAACAAGAACAATGGAACTATTTGTAGACAACGCCCCCTGCTCCGCTAAACATTGCGCCGATTCTGCGACTTTCTCCTCATCATAAATAGTCATATCAAAAATAACGGCATCATACTTTTTTGAAGAACTTTCCGCCACCGAATCTAACTTATCAACAAATAACTCACAATCTTTCCAAAAGAGCTGTGACTGCATCTCTTCGACAATTTCGTGAGAACCGTAAAAACCCAGATTACATCCACTAGAATCCAATTCACGGCCAATAAATTTATCAATAGCAGTCTTTGGCTCCATTATGAGAACATTTCTCGTATAGATTTCTCCATAATGCAGCCTATGCTCATCAAAGTGCTCATCCGTCACAATGACAGGAAGAATGTTTTCCACCGGAACCTGAAAGTAAGAAATTCCCATAGACAGACCGACACCAAAACCACAACTGCAAATCTGAATATTTTCTTTCCCATCGTATTTATCCCGATTATGACAAAGCGTAATCGGAATCGATGCACTAGATGTATTTCCATATTCTTCAAATGAGGTAATCACTTTATCTTCTGGTAATCCACACACATCTGTAACGGTGTCTAAAATCAATTTTTGTGCCTGATGTAAAACATAAAAATCAACATTTTCCTCTATATTCAGGTCACGTACAAAGGCACTCATGTTTGTGGCGACATCATTAAGTGCAAATTCAAATACTTTATTTCCCTGCATCATCATTTCTGTCTTTCTATAGCGTACAATTGCATCCCATCCCGAACCATCACTAAAATTCCGAAACGAAAATTCGTTTTCCGGCTGCTTCTCTAAAGCCGTTGCTGCGCCTCCGGAGCCAAACATCATAATATTAATAATATCTTCTCTTTTCATTGTCACACTATCCGGCAGAATCGCAATGTCACCTGTCAACAACAGAGCCTTTGTTCCATCCGGCTGACTTTGTAACAAACCGCCTATCGTCTGTATTCCCAAATCAAAAGCAGAACAGCCGAGATTGATATCATATGCCATACAATCTTTTCCCATTCCGAGACGTTCCGCCAAATCAATTGCCGTAGATGGAATCTCGTAATCGGCAAACTGCGTACACAAAATAAGCACTTTCACTTCTTCCCGGTTCCACTGTAAGTGCTCCAACAGTTTTTCCGCGGCACTGACACAAAGGTCCGAAAGTTTCTGATAACGATATGATAAATGATGGCGGTATATTCCGGTTAATTTCGCCTGTTTCATCACCTGACGCTTGCCAAACACATCAATATAATCCATGTTATCCATAACATAAGAAGGGACTGCTGAGGCAATGCCAGATACCTTTATATTAGAATACTTTCCATTCATAGAACACACTCTCTTCCTAGTATTAATCCGGTATATAATTGCATATATCGCCTATGGTTACAAATTCTTTAATCGTATCTGTCGTAAGATTCATATCATAGTCCTGTTTCATTCTCACAGTCAACGTCAAAGTACTAAGAGAATCCCATTCTTCCACTTCTTCCAAAATGGTATCCTCTGTCAGGCTTCCCTCATCTACATCCATAATCTCCTCAATAAATTCGATTTTTTCCTGTAACGTCATTTTTTCATCCTCTCCTTAATCAAAATACTGCGTTATCTATTATTATCCGTGATATCCTGCGCTTATACCAATGCATTCCCCTGTTATATACTTCGCTTCATCGGATAATAGAAACTGAACTACATTCACTACATTATCAATAGGAATAATTCCCAATGGCTGCTTTTGTTTTACTACCGCAATCTCTTCCTCGCTCCACTCATTCTTATCATCACTCATTTTCGACATCACATTAGCGGGCATCACCGTATTAATACGAATCTTCCGTTTCAAAAATTCTTTCGCTAAAATCTGTACCTGAACATTCATCGCTTCTTTCGTCATCGCATAAGCAGACATCCCCATCTCTTTCATTACAGCCGCATAAGAAGAAATTCCTACAACAGCCGCTCCTTTATTGGAAGCTTTCACATTTATGAAATTGCGGCACATTTCATAAAAACCAAAAACGTTGACCCGAAACATATATTCCAAGTCATCCCGCTCCATAAGTTTCAATGTTTTTATAAACACCACTCCTGCGCAATAAACAAGACCATCCAGACGTATACCCTCTTCTTTTAACGTCTGAAAAACAGGCTCAATTTCTTCTAATTTCCCCAAGTCGCATGGTATTACCATACTCTTTCCCTCTATTTCCTTTTGTACTTCCAACAGTTTATCCCGTCTGCGCGCTACAAGGATAACCGTTGTATCTGCATTGGAAAGTTTTTTTGCCATCTCTCTGCCTATGCCGGAAGATGCTCCTGTAATCATATAATATTTCACTGTATTCCTCCTATCTTTTATTCCTATACACTTCTCATGATGGACGGTCTTGATCGCCGTCGCCACGGAATAATTTCATCCCCTGTATAAGAAAGGCTATCATATCCAAAGAAACATTTTTTTACTCAAACAGATGAAAATAATTTGTCAACAGCCTCCTCTTTGTCTTCCGCAAAACTGAAATGAACTGCATTATCTCCTGAATTTTTATTTTTCCCTCCATCAATAAACCGATGTAATCATTTCACAAAAATCCATGTTCCCCAGTTCCACAATCATAGAAGACCAAGACAAGCCGGCGCCAAATCCGGCAAGGCAGCACTGGTATCGATTCGTTGTCATCTCTTTAGCCAGATTATCGGTAATGGCAACCGGTATCGTTGAGCCGCTGGAATTACCAAATCTCTCCACTACATTCATAGGAACTTTATTCCATGGCACCTCCATTTTATCTGCGAGTTTCTGTAACATAAATTTGTTTGGCTGATGAAACAAAAACCAGTCAATATCTTCTTTTGTCATATTCGCATAGCTTACAATCTCGTCAATCATAGGCGGTACTTCTTTTTGGACAAAGTTAAATACTTTAGAGCCATCCATCCACAAATCATCATAACTTTTCATTGTTCCATCACCGATATCTCTCGGAATAGATGTCTCTGGCGTTCTCGGCATACGGAAACCGCCTGCATGCATAATCAATGTTTCCCTCTCTCTTCCGTCATTATATAAATTCATATATATATCTGCCGCCTTATCATCATGCTCAAATACGGTAATCGCCGTCGCATCCCCGCCAAAAGAAGCTGCTGTAAGCGGCTCCTCTTTATTCTTTCTGCACAGTACATCACCATTAAAAACAACAACTTTCTTGTCACCTATGACATCCAGAAGCAAAAAGGCCTGAAGCGCTCCTAACATAAACCCGACGCAGCCTTGTGGAATGTCCATACATATCACATCGGTAGGAAGGTCACACTCACCATGAATAATATTGCTCACATGAGGAATAAAATAATCAGGCGTCAGCCCCGTAACTACAATGGCACCGATTTCTTCTCTCTTTATATATCCTTTCTCCAGCATATAGTTTAATCCGTAGATACAAAAATCAGATGTCGTTGAGTCTGCCTTGGCCGCTCGTCTTTTTCCAAAACCCATAATCCGCTTTAATCTCCTTGTCTGAAGCGTAGCAAAAGGTTTTGTCTCCTCATCATAATCATACTCATTTTCCGGCATTACTGTCAGCATCCCTGCTATCCTCTTCCCTTTCAATGTAGTAATCATACATTCCCTCCATTTTTTTTCACAACATTCGCAATTGTATCTAATGACTTGAAATTCTCCGGTATGATATCCAAACCATCAATTGAAATATCAAATGTATCATCCAGTTCAGATACTAACGATACAAGGTCAAAAGAATCTAAGTACCCATCTTCAATAAAATCCTCACTGGAAGTAAAATCAAATTCAGGGCGGATTCCCTGCAAAATCTCCATTATTTTTTCCATTGTCTTTCCTCCTTTCTTTCTTATATTGACTGTGAAAGTTTCAGACGGTCAATTTTGCCATTCGTATTTCTTGGCAGCTCATCCATCGCATGGTAAACCGTAGGAACCATATAGCGCGGGAAAGAAGTCCCCAAAGCTTTACGAATCTCCAACTCCGTCACTCCACTTTCTTCGTAAAACAATACAATACACTTATTTTTATTATCATAAACAACACAACAGTTTGAAACCAATTTAAGATTGTTTACTATCTCATGTTCTATCTCACCAAGCTCAATCCGATATCCCTGATGTTTCACTAAGCTGTCTTTACGGCCTTTGAAATAGATAAGACCATCCTCTCCATATGCCGCAATATCCCCTGTCCGATAAATCAATTCAGGATAAGATTGATTCAAAGGATTTTGGACAAACACAGTTTCCGTCTTTTGCAGGTTATTATAATATCCCATCGCAAGGGAAGTACCACGCACACAAATTTCTCCTTCCTCACCCCTGTCACACAGCTTGTCTTCCTCCGTGAGAAGCAAAATATCGGTGTTATTACATGGAATACCGATTGGCAGCGGCTCATCATCGGCAAATGTTTTATCTACAATGTAATAAATACAGTCAAGCGTTATCTCAATCGGCCCATACAGATTGGCAAAGACTGCCTGCGGCAAATGTTTCTGCCAGTAATTAAATTGTTTTGTTGGGAAAACTTCACCGGCAAACCATACAGTTTTGATATCCGGCAACGGTATCTTTACAAGCAAATCCATATTGGCAATATTAACCATAATTGTCGGTACCCAGAACAAAAAGTTTACTTTCTTTTCCTGCAATTCAGCTAATAATTTTGCCGGAAAAACAGCCAGCGAGCTGTCCAAAAGAACAATCGTCGCCCCTTTCATCATCATCAGGCATATCTCAAAATCATAAATATCAAATACAATCGGAGAAAGGGCTCCTATTATTTCATCGCCGCACAAATCAAAAGTTTCTGTCGCCCATGCCATAAAATCAAAAAAGCTGCGGTAATTTAATACAACTCCTTTAGGCGTTCCGGTGGAACCGGATGTATTAATAATGCAAAACGGGTCGGTGTCAATTAATTTCGCACGGTTTTCCTGCAGTATGGCGTCATCAACAGACATCGCGCCGTACTCCAGTTTATCCATCTCTACCACTTTCATCTGATATTTTCCCCAATCAATCAGCGCAGAGTATTTCGTGCTGGTAATTACCGTAGACGGTTTCAATTGCTTGAGTATATTTTCCAAACGCTGGATAGGCGTCTTTATATCCAAGTTATTAAACACATGGGAGCTATATAAAATTCCAATATCGGCAACTACCGAATCAATTGATTTTGGCAACAATACAACGATAGGGGAAAATTGGGATTGTGGCAGCATTTCAGATAATTTAGTCCCAAGTTTCCTTCCCCGCATCATTAAGGTCTCAAACGTACAGGTTTCATTATTATGTATCAATGCCGTCTTCTCTTTGTTTTCCGCCACTGTTTCTTCAAAATAATCTAACACTGTTTTATACACTGTATACCTCCTATTGAACCGTGGTTACATTGCCATATGAGTATTCTTTTACGAGTGGTTTCGTATCATATGGTTCTGCCAAAAAGCAATTTACATCTCTTGTCAGCCATTCAACCGCTTTCTCATATGCTGCTTTTTCAGTAAAACTTGAAACGTTGGCATCTCCTACCTTTTTCTTTAAAAACAATCCCTGTTCCATGAGCTCTTGTTCAAATGTCGGCGGAACACAAGGTAACACATCCCTATACTTTACATACAACGTATGTTTATCTTCCCGAATATTCCCATCGGCGTCAATAATATGTCCGGTAAATTCCTTATCATAACGATAGGGAACCCGCAATTTTTCTTCTACATAGTGCATCTGTGTATGACATTGATATAATTCTGCTCCAAAAAAGAGTATTCTCGCATTTGGAGTCTGGTGCAAACGGTCAAAAAAACTCCCCTCCCCCAACGACTTATCGCCGCTTACTTCTGCCAGCTCTTTATGTTTTCCAATCACACAAACTGACATCAGAGGGTCTTCGGAGCGTACCGCATCTTCTCTCTTTCTCGCATACTCATTTAACATGCCCATCTTACATTTTGTGTTTTTCACATCATAGTCTTCTCTATTCCCATAACTAAAAGTAAAAGTTGGAAATACAAGCGTACAGACTTCCAACTCACAAAGGGAATCAAACAATATCTCAACCAACTCTTTTCTCTTAATTTCTCTGTTAAGCAAACCAAAAGACAAATCAGTGTGAACGAGAAGAACCTCACAATCATCCGCTTTTACATCACGCATCGCCTGAACTAACTGACCATATGTAACCCATGACTTATCTCTCGCCTGAAATAGTTTTAATTCGCTATCTCTTCTCATTATAGCCGTCCTCCATCTACATAGAATTTTCTTCCCGTAATAAATTTTGCAGTATCGCTTATTAAATATGCCGCCATATTGGCAACATCTTCCGGCTCTCCCAGTGGCATCATCTGTCTTCCCGTGATATTACTCTCCTCACCGGAAACCTCCCCAAAAGAATATGCCATCGGTGTGGCAATCGGCCCCGGCACAATGGCATTCACCCGAATATTTTTATCAAACAATTCAACCGCCAGAGAAGAAACTGCCATCTCCAATGCTCCTTTTGTCGCTGCGTATACGCTCATGCATTTTTGTGGATAGTGCGCATTAATCGCAGATAATGCAACAATACTTCCACCTGCTGAATTTGTTTTTTTACTGTAGTACTTTACGAGTTCCATGAAAGAAACAAAATTCACATCAAACATTTCCTGAATATTTGCGGCTGAAACTACTTTGATAGGAATCACTTTTGCAATGCCAGCACAATGCACCAGACCGGAAAGCTTTTCTCCTGTCTCACGTATCTCCTTAAATGCGTTAGCATAAGAAGCAAATTCCCTAAGTTCCAGTGGAATAACAATATGTCCATCCCCTGTAAGCTTCTGCTTTGTTTCATCCAGACGGTTAGCATCTCTTCCCATCAGTACTAGCTTTGCCCCCAACTCACTCAACAAAACAGACGTAGCCTTTCCGATTCCAGAAGAAGCTCCCGTCACCAAAATCCGTTTTCCGGATACATCCATTGGATTATTCATTAACGGCCTCCGTATCTCATTCCATTGCATTCATAAGGTCTACTACCCGGAGATACTGACGAATCTCCGATGCATGCGGGTACTTTCCAAATTTTTCACCAAGCATAGCTATAACAGATAATACGCTTACCGAATCCCATGTCTCAAAATCATCCAATGACATATCTTCCTGCAATTCGTCTGCCTCCACCTCTAAAATATCCGCAATAATTTCTAATTTTTCTTCCCTGTTCATAATCATTCCTCCTATAAATCGTTATAACTATAATCCGTCACCTCAATCGGTAAAATGCAATCCGTATCCATCTCCACCACTACGCTGGACCATGCCAGACCAACGCCAAACCCGCACAAATATAATTTGACATGCTCTTTCTTCTTTATCTCCTCTGCATTATTGCAAATGGTAATTGGCAGGGTAGCCGTCGATGTATTTCCATATTCCTCGTAGGATGTCAGCACTTTTCCGGAATCAATGCCGCATTCCTTTGCAATCCCCTCTAATATCAGCTTCTGAGCCTGATGTAATATGTAATAATCAATACTTTCCTCTTCAATAGAAAAATGCTCTTTACATTTTTTAATACTCTGACAGACTTCATTCAGGGAAAACAGAAGAACTGAATTGCCATCCATCGTCAACGTTCCGTCTAACGCAACACTAAGTAAACCATGCCTTGTTCCATCTGTCTTCTGTGCATATAGCATAGGATTGTTATCCTCTAATTCTATTGCTGTCGCACTGGCGCCATCCCCAAATAGCAGAGAATCTGTCGTAGGTACTTCCGGTATCTCGGAATACATTCCGTCGCCAACCAGTAAAAGTCCTTTCCCGCCGGTATTTTGTAATATGGCCGCTATAATCTGCAAGCCGCTGACATATCCGGTACACCCAAGATTCACATCAAAAGCCAGACAATCTTCCCCTATACCAAGACGTTTTTGTATAATCATCGCCGTCGACGGCGTACGAACATCCGGAGATTGTGTGACATTGACAATGATTCGAACTTCATTTCTGTCCCATTGTAACTTCTGCAGCAGTTTCTCTGCACTTACGCAACTCAAATCCGATGCTGCCTGCCCCTGCTTTACACAGTGGCGATTGCGGATACCGGTAAGCATTACCTGCTTTTTCGCACGTCGGCTTCCTAATTTCACCGCACATTCCTCATTATCAATAACTGTTGTCGGAACAGCCGAAGCTATTCCCCGAATTTTTATGTTGTCATATTTTCCATACATAGCTGCAATACCCTTTCTTCCGTAGCAAAAGGCAGGAATTTTGCCAATGCCGTTAGTAATTTGCATAAATAAATCCTTAAAATAAAAAATTAATTACATTTATAATATCTTTAATCTCACCAAAATGATAAATTGACTGTCGCTCCAGAATCTTATTTAGTTTTCCTTCCGGAACTTTTGCAATGAGGTCGGTTCGGATTGATGTTGGTCCTACGGCATTCAGTATAATATGAAAACAAGCCCGTTCTTTTGCCAGTATTTTTGTCATACTTTCAACTGCTGCTTGGGATGAGAAATAAGCCATCTCTCCCCCAAGATAAAGTGTTACAGCAACGGTTGAAAAATTGACAATTCGGGGATGTTCCAGTTTATTTAGCATAGAAACAAAGGTGCATCATCAACCTGCGGATTTGCGAGGCATGGCAACCTCTTTCATCACTTCCAGAACTTTTGGTTCTGTATCTATAGTAATAACCAGCTCCAGATGGTATAATTAATTCGCCAAAACAAATTCACCGAAAGGAGCTGATTGCTATCTACCGTCAAGAAATCATCCAAGACATCCATATGTTGTTCCTTGCTGATAAAGGCTATGATGTTAAAAACATTTAACATCAAGTCAGAGAACGGTATGACGAGAAATACATCATTCCATTGAACAGGCGCAATACCAAACTCCCAAACTTCTCCCACAGGGAAATCCTTTCTGTGACGCCAGACTTGCCATGTGGAAAGATGTCAATTGACAGAAACTAATGTGGGTAAGAAATAAATCTTCTGTCGCAAATCTGAATACCCTTACCCATATCAGCCTTTTAGCCGCCGTTGCTGTAATCACTACCCGCTCCGGCCAGTCCTACCGCAAGTTAAAGTCCGTAAAACCGACTGCCTGATTTTGGGAACTGCATACTTTTCGATTTTTCGTAGGTTTTGGACTTACGTCAGCTTTGTTATACCTAAAAAACATCTGCCACCAACAATAAAAGTCTAACAGCCAAATCTCATCTTAAAATCAATGGCCTCTTCAATTAAATTTCTGACTTTCATTAATAATCTCCCTTTTCTCAATTGCTTTTTGTATTGCATTACGAAGGAAATCATGAGAGTACTTTCGTTCTTCCCGCAGTTTGTCTTCAACGACAGACCAGTCAATTTCTCCCATTTCATCGATACATTGATTTGACTCAACATAACGGTCGTCAATGCCTAATCGCAAAAACAAGTCAGGCAGACGGCAATTTTTTCTATAGTCCTGAATCATTGGTCTGTCAAAAACATAAAACTCTCTTTTGAATGCAATAGAGAGGGCAACGCCGTGATAGGAATCTGTACATACAGCAGTCGCATTTTTTATAAGAGTCAAAAACTCATTTGGGCCTACTGCTTTTTTATAATCCTCTCCTTTGTAATCAGTTAATGAACTATCAACATTAACGTCAACAAAATTTGTATTAATATAAACAATTTTATTGACATGATATCGCTGTTTGATTTTTTGTATGGATATCCGATGTAAGGGAGCATATGAGAGAAAGTAGCCTAAAATATAAGGTTCTTTTATAAGCGGCTTAAGACATTTTTTGTTCCAAAACTCTTCGTCAACAGCCAGTGTTGGGTCTAATACAATAGATACTTTCTGCTCCGTATAGGGCAGGAGCAGCTCTTTTATTACAGTTTCCCGTCCGCTTATAGATACAAAACTTTTTAATGCATGCTCTATATGGGGATAAACCAATTCCCCCGCAGGAATACTTGGCGCATAAGCTATTTTGGGAAATTCTTCCAGTTCCTGAAAATCCCATAGAAAATATGGACATAAAGGTAACCACTGCTCCATCCAGATAGCATCACTTCCACAAAGCAGAATCTGAAGATTTTGTTTTGCATAATTAACTAATGTCTTGTTATCACAAAACCGTTTGGTTATCTTCATATTTTTATGCATAAATCGAGAAAAAGAATATTTTGTTTTTATATAACGTAAACCGTATCGATATAACTCCAAAAAAAGAAGTGGATGATATAGACTTTTGGGGCGCGATTTGCCGATATTAATAGTAATGGGATTACATCCACAATCCTTGATAAGCTTTTGCATTGCTGATGCCTGAAGCATAGAACCGTAGTTTAAGGATGTATTGCCTAACCAGGTTGTAATGCCCACTTTTATCTTGTTTTTCACTCCAATTTCTCCTTCCTAAGATTATATACCAAATCACGGTATGAAAAAATATTAGTATTTAATTGCAAGGCATCCAGTTCCTCTTTTATTTCTTTAAAGTGCGTGTCTGATGTAATGACAATGGCATCTAAGTCCAGTGCCTTTAGTTCTTCTTTTGTATAAATTTTCTCACCCTTTTGTTTAGACAGTTCCACAGCATATTTGTCTGCCAGATATACGTTGCGAAAACCTCTGAGCATCGTATCCTCTATAAAAGAATCATAATGTATCCCACTGATTCCATAAATAGCAATATTATAATAATTATTGTTTAGGAAGAACAGAAACATATTACGTCTTTCGTTGCGATTTCTCTCTATCCAATAATTCAACATATTTTGTTCAGAATATTGGAGAGAAGAGGACCGGAAATCCTTTCCACAGTAAATACATGCCCACACATATCCGATAAACATACCAATTAATAATATAACAATGCTAATTATTAATACCATATAGTATTCCTCTCTAATTCTGCTCTAATGTTTCGATTATTTCCCTTGTCTCTGCCTCGTCCCAACAATCGGTAAAAACTTCAATGAGAATTGGTTTTTCCGTAATACGGGGATTTGTGAAAACTTTCACTTTATCTTTGTATTCATTCTTGGTTCGGGCACTCATATATTGAAAGCCTAAATTTTGAGAAAAGTCTCTTATGATCTGTTCTGATTTATTTCCAAAGTGCCCTTCAGCAGCACAATATTTACCAACGGTATTGCCAAATATAGCACTGTAGTAACTTTTTTTAGCATAAAATTCAGCGCCGGCACCATTGTTTACTATCATTATCCGCAGATTTTTACCGACATGACGATTGCCAAGAACATTCATATCGCAAAAAAAACCAAGGTCACCAAAAACTCCAAAACACAGCTTATCAGGATTATTTAATGAGCAACCAAGTAATGATGACATTCCTCCCTCAATACCAAATCCTCCTGTATTAGCATATACCGTTACAGATTTATGTACTTCATAAAGATTCCAACTTCTCAGAGAATCGAGTATCCCCAAATAAAGAACGGAATCTTCTGGTATGAGCGGTGCCGTTTCCTTTGCCACCCACTTATTTGAATATTGTAATTCCGGAATTTTGTCATAAACTTCCTGATATTTTTTTTGCCATCTTTCAGCCTGACTTTTATCCCCGAAACACTTTTCTTCACTGACTTCTAATCTGCTATATTTAGCAAAAAAATCCTGTTCTGCCATTTCGAAAACATACCTTAATCTGGCAAATGTATCCCTAATTTCTCCGTCCGGATTTACCCGCCAAATCTGTTTGGCATTTATTTTCATATAAGCTCCGGTAATATCCCCTATGTGAATTAGAAGATCAAATGGGATTACTTTCTCATTATTGACCTTTTGTGTCAATAGAAGAGGAGCCAAAACATGATATTTCCCACGGTAATTACTCGTTTGGTCACATAAAACCACCGCATTATACTTTTCACAAAATGCTTCCACATTGGCAGTCAGCTCATCACTCCACCGCTTATGTGCTCCAACGAAAATGCCAATCCGGCCACTTTCTATTGGCGGCAATGAATCATTATAACTAATATGCCGGATTACCTTGACAGCAGGCAGGGCTTTTATAGAACAATCGGTACTAAATTCGGTCATGAGATTAATATGGACGGGATTACCCCCATGTCTCTTTAATTCAACCAATGCCTGATTTATTTTGGCCTCACAGGCCCATCGGTCCTGACCGTTTCTAATCATCGGAAGCTGTACACTTAATTTAGCTACGTCTGTCGGTAAGTGCAAACGGTCTGTAACCTGCGGGTTATTATGTCCAATCCTACCCTGATACTGGCTGCATGTAATGGCTAATATCGGTAATTTTCTGTAATATGCTTCTGTTAAACCCGGCATATAGTTTCTGGAAGCAGTAGCTCCGGTACAATTAATGGCAACCGGTTCACCACTTTCGGCAGCAAGCCCACAGGCAATATAAGCTGCAGAACGTTCGTCGCTAGAAGAATAAATTTCAAAAAACGGGTCTGATTGAATACTTGACACAAAACAAATATTTGTTCCTCCCGGACTAATTACAACTTTTTTGATACCATGAGCTTTCATCAATGCAAGTAGTATCTGAGTGTTTTTTTCAATTGAATATTTACCCACAAAAGGTCTGTCTTCTACAAATTCCGGCAAGGCATAGTAGCTGTTGTCGGAAAAAGGATTTGGAAAAAGCATTTTGGACGAGTAGATATCACAACGGATTCCCATACGCCTCGCTGTGTTATATATTTCTGTTTCAAAATCGGAGCAAATAACTACTGCTGTAGAAGATAAGTCTTCTTTTAATAGTTCGTGTGGCGACTCAACCGTAATTCCGGCTATAGTCCTGCCCCATTTTGACATATCAGAGTCTACAATATAAGAGATATCATAACCACCAGTATAATACTTTGTAAAACCACTTCCAGCACCCCAGATGACAACTTTATTATAATGATTAAAAAAATCCTCTGTCCTAATCATATATTTCCCTCCAACTAAAAACTCATCCCGGCACTAATCGGGATATTTGCCCCTGTTATATACTTTGATTTATCAGATAACAGGAACTCAATCATATAGGCAATGTACTCCGGTTCAATAAAACCCAAAGGCTGGCTCTTTCCGACATCAGCGGCCAAACTCTCGTCCGCCGTCATCGGAGTTATCACATAACCGGGTAAAAGAGAATTGACACGTATAGCCCTTTTTCCCAGTTCTTTTGCCATCACTTTTACCGCTGCATTTAATGCCGCCTTTGAGGATGAGTAGTTTAACGTAGATGCCCTGCATGTTATGGCGGATAGAGATGACATCACAACAACACTAGCCCCTTTATGAGAATATTTCCGTTGGGAAAAATACTTGACCAATTCCACAAATGCATCATAATTAATGCGGAATGTTGTGTGCATATCGTCAATATCATTCATTTTTACGGCATAATGTCTCGCAAGACCGGCGCAGTGTACCAGACCGTCGAGAACAATTCCATTTTTTTCACAGAACAGATAAATTTCCTCTATTTTTTCAAGTTCTGACAAATCTAGTGGAAATGTATAGGTTAATGAAGGAAGTTCTTCTGCCATACGGTTCAGCTTTTCTTTATTTCTTGCCACTAAAATTGTTTCATAACCCTGCGCTGATAAATAGCGCGCTGTCTGTTCCCCGATTCCGGAGGAAGCTCCTGTTATCAGTATCTTTTTTGCCATACACTCACCTTCCGTTTTTAGCGATTGATAGGAACAATTAAACCGGTTGTATATTGAGAATTATCACTTAACAGATACACCAGTGTTCTGCCTATGAATAGAGGGCGGTTCATTTCTGCCGGACAATTTTGCTGCAAAAATTTTTCAATCCATTCCTGACCGCTGCCAGTAATTTGTGTTAAGTCCAGTTTTGTTTCGTCATATAAAACTGCGTTCACACGGACTTGTTCATTATTAATGTCTTCCTGAATTTTGGAAAGAATAGTTTCTATTTTCCCTTTTTCTTCATAGTACATCGGACTATTTTGTGTATGTAAACATTCAATATCTGAAGTAAGTACGATACTACATTCCGCACTCTGCAAAATTTCATCTGCCTGTAGTTTCATACAGACGTCATAGATTGTATCCGGCGTCATACCTGATTTTGCAAAAACAATTCCATGCAGGCAGATATTATTTTCGGAGCAATATTGTGAAACCTTATCAAATTGCGAAAGTTCTGAATCGTTATGTACTATTACATGGGATTCATAAAACAAATCATCCTGTATATTATACAGTTTGTGTTCATCTGTTCCCTCAAGAATTACCGTTGCGGAGCTACCGCTAAGATATCGGCTAATGTTTTCCCCTATCTCCTCGTCTGCTCCAACAATCAGAATATTGTGTTCAGCCAGTTTCCCTGCTGGTATTTTGTCACCATCATAGTGTTCATTAGTTTCAATTACAGATAAGATATTTTCGGTGGGAACTTCTGTATATATACTTCCCCATGAAAGTCCTACACCAAAGCCGCAAAGAAATAATTTTATACTTTTCTTGTCTGCAAACTGATTCAGATTGGCACACACCGTTAATGGAACAGAAGTTCCCGACGTGTTTCCGTATTCTTCTAATGAACGGAGCTCTTTTCCTTCTGGAAAATTGCAATTTGTAGCAATACTATCTAAAATTAATTTCTGAGCCTGATGAAATACATAGTAATCAATATCGTCTTCTTTTAACCCAAAATAATCCTTAAATACTTTTACATCATCTGACACATCATTGATAGCAAATTCAAATACGGCTGTACCATCCATGGTTGTTCCTTTACCGTAGTGGCGCATAATAGCTTCATACCCGTTACCATCAGATTTCGTCATAAATTTCAGGCTGCTCTGTTCGATTTTTTCCAGTGCAATAGCAGCACCTGCCGCACCAAAAATCATTCTTCCTGAGATTGCCTCTTCTGTCATTGGTTCTTCTGGTTCGAGTACCTTACTTGCGGTGTCACCAATCAAAAGCAAAGCCTTATCTGATATGTTACAGGATTGAAGCAATGCAGAAACAACATGTACGCCAACATTAAAACTAGAACATCCCAGATTAATATCAAAACAGATACAATCTTTTGGAATGCCCAATCTTTGTTGAAGAAAAAAAGCGGTAGATGGCAGAATATAGTTAGGTCCTTGTGTAATATAGATAAGAATTTTAATCTCATCACTTTTCCAGTTCAGTTTCTCCATCAAAGGGCAGGCTGCCGCATAACATAAATCAGATGTCCTTTGCTGGGGTCCTGAAATATGTCTTTTTGAAACTCCGGTGAGCTGGATTTGCTTTTTTGTTCTTCTTGCTCCAAGTATATTTACAAAATTAGTATTTTCCTCAATATATTGCGGTACTGCTGATGCCATACCCTGAATTTTTACATTAGAAAATTCACCAATCATTACATTTCTCCTAGCTTGGGATATACTGACATACGTCGGCTACTGTCTGAAATTCTTTAATGGTATTTGCAGTAAGATTGAAATCATACCTTTTTTTCATTTCAGCAATCAAAGATAATACACTTAAAGAATCCCATTCTTCAACATCTGCAAGAACAGTATCTTCTGATAATGTTCCTTCATCTACGTCCATAATTTCTTCCAAAAATTCAATTTTCTCTTTTAATGTCATTTTACTCTACCTTTCTTTCTTGTTTTTTTGTAAGGATTACATGATTAAATTAGCATACTTACATATGATAAAATAAATCCTTAAGATAAAAACTTAAGGACATCCTCCCAAATTATATCGGACATTTCATTCTTTTTCTTAATATGTCCCAACCATTATGATATGGTCAATTATCTCAAATTCCTCCCGCAAAGTCAAGAAGTTCTTTTTCTATATCGGATGATACCTGTCCTTTCTTAACCTTTCTTAACCTATCTCAATCAGTTTACCAGCCTTTTCCAAAATACCAAGCCACAGTGCCATAATGTCTTTTATCGTCTTAAAGGACAGAGGTTTCCAACAACTCCCTGAGCAATTGGCGGAAACAATTCAAAGAATCATAACATAAGCCTTTATCCCGAAGAAATAAAATCCTCTTCATCTTCCACCTCATTTCCGCACATTGTCTGCGCATCTTATTGCAAAATATATTGAATTATAGTACGGAACACGATATAATAGAGATATCGGTAAAGGAGGTGTCCCATGAAAACTCAGATTGTAATACTCTATCCATATGAAAACGACACTTCTATTCCTGCACTGGCCGGACTGTCTTGCACAAGCGCCTCTGTAATAATGAAAACCCCGGAGATAATGGATGTAACACTTCTATAAAAGAAAGACTGGAAACAATATAATTTGGAGTTGATACAATGGAATTAAATAAGAAAAACCTAGGTTTTGGGTCTTTAAGATTACCCTGGAAGAATGGTAAATTGGATATAGAGACGATAATAGAAATGATTGATGAATACCAAAAAGAAGCATTTTGTTATTATGATGTACACCCTCATTATCTTGCGGGAAAATCAGAAGAAATTATCAAAAGACTAGTAGTAAAAAGATATCCCCGAGAAACATTTTTATTGGCTGATAAAATGCCTTTTGTGTGTAAAAGTAAAGAAGATTACGAAAATTATTTTGAAGCGTCTTTAAGAAACTGTGGCGTGGATTATTTTGATTATTATCTATTACATTGTATGACTGTTGACATTTATGCTAACCACGAAAAACTTGGCGGTTTTGACTTCCTTTTGCAAAAAAAGAAAGAAGGACGTATTAAGCATATAGGTTTTTCCTTTCATGATAAACCGGAATTACTGGATAAAATTCTGACTGAACATCCGGAAACAGAATTTGTGTATCTGCAAATTAATTATTTTGATTGGAATAATCCACTTATTAGCGCTGAAGAAAATTATCAGGTTGCTTTAAAACATAATGTACCAATTTTTGTAATGGAACCCCTAAAAGGGGGGAGGTTGATAGAAAAACATATTTCAAAAATCGACCGAAAAGACATTAGTATGCCATCACTGGCATTAAATTTTGTGTCCAGTCTGGATGGAGTAGATATCATTATGAGTGGAATGACTACAAAAGAACATGTAACCCAAAACAGAAAACTATTGCAGAATCCAGTGACCATTCCATCTAATTTATATTCACAGATTAATGATGAGATAAGAAATGAAAACAAGATTTCATGCACCGCTTGTCATTATTGCGAACAAGAGTGTCCCCGTGACATTCCTATACCAGATATTTTCTCTTTATTAAATTCGCTTGACAGAGATATCTGGAATACATCATTAAAAGAGTTTCCCGGGGCCAGATATAAAGTATTTTTGGAAGAATACAAAACCTACACGAGTAATAAGGGTAAGGCAGGAAGTTGTATAAAATGTGGCCGCTGCGAATTAAAGTGTCCTCAAAAATTGAATATTAGAAGCTATATCAACATAGCAAATAATACGTTTGAAAAAAGTAGTGTGGATTTTATTTGGAAAAGATTTTATACTGTATGCGGATTAATGCGTGTTTCACAGAAAGGATTAATCTTAAAAGAATGGTTTTTGGTGAAAAACTATAAAAATATAGCCATATATGGTTTGGGTGAAATCGGAAGATTATTTTTTAATGAAATGCTGAAATATCCCGAAATAACAGTTCAATACGGAATAGATAAGAATTCCGAAAAGATTAAAATTAACGGACTAAAGGTTGTGAGTCCGGATGCCAATATAGAAAAGGCAGACGTTATTGTTGTAACACCAACCTTTGCCTTTGATACAATCCGGCATGAGTTAGCAGGTAAAATTGACTATCCTATTGTATCCTTAGATGAAATAATAGATTTTTTTGAATGAGACGGGGTGATTGATTGATTAAAATCAGGCAGGCACAATATGATGATATTCCAAAAATCATGAAATTTATTGACGAACACTGGAAAAAGGGTCATATCATGGGCAATGACCGCACTATGTTTGAATTCCAGCATGTCAGAGATAAGGAAGTTTTTTATATTATTGCAGAAGACGATACCGATGGTACAATATATGGTTCTATGGGCTACATTCCCATGGCAGAGCACGAATGGCCCTGTATGTCCACTGTGATGATTCAGTCACTGAAAAATCCGGAAAATCGGATACTAGGACAAGAAATGTCGCAATATTTCGCCAAAAATATGCACTGCTACAATCTTTTTTCTGTCAGCATTGAAAAACGTTACGCCGCAGCAATTTCCGCTATGGGTGGTTTAATAGGAAAATTAAACCACTACTATCGACTAGGGAAAAACCGTGACTTTAAGATTGCGAAAATTACGCATTACAAAAAAATACCTATAATAGATATGGGTGGGAAATTAATACCACTAAAAACTTTTGCTGAATTTACCTCATTAGTAGATTTGAATGAAATACATCATACTTACCCAAGAAGAACTCCCGCTTACATTGAACACAGATATTACCAACACCCCTATTATGAATATAAGCTATGGGGCATACAGGGGAAGCAAGGTATAAGAAGCGTTCTTGTGGCAAGAGAAGAATTTGCGGAGGACGCTTGTGTTCTCCGCATTGTGGATTTTTTAGGAAGAGACGAGGAGCTTTCTTTAGCCGGAAAAGCCTTAGATAAAGTCATCACTCAGGGCGATTACGAATACATAGATTTTTATTGTTACGGAATAGAGGACTCCATTTTGCGGGATGCCGGATTTTCATTGCGAGATGATAAAGATGAAAATATTATTCCCAACTATTTTGACCCATTTGAAAGAAAAAATATTGACATTAATTTTTATACTTGGTTTCCACGCGGCATACATGTATATCGTGGTTTTGGTGATCAGGACCGCCCGAATCATGCTATAAATCTAAAAAAAGAAATTATCAAATAGTGGTTTGGGGAGAAGGGAGTTTAGTCAATCAACATCTCTTTCCCCGTAAACCCACTCCCGTCAGCGGGCTTTTCCCGCACAGTACTCTTCTAACGTTCCCACAAATCCACTTTCGGCAAGACATTTCCTTATTGTTTTCTCCTGCTCCCTATAAAACGGATAATCGTGCTGTGACTGGTTTTTTACAAATTGGCGGTAATCGCCATACTGTCCAGTCAAATAATCTTCGTAACCACAGGGAACCGCCAACTCCATGTTTTCAAACGGCATTTTGATAAAATCCCGATAACTTTCCTTTTTCACATGAAAATTGGGATTATTAATATAATAAATAAAATTCGTCATCTCGTCTGCCTCCGCTTCGTCATACAGTGAGCAGACACTGTCCAGTGTTCTCCAAACGGTATTGTACGCCGACTCATCCCTTGGCAGCGAGACACCGCATATCTCCTCCATCTGGCTAAGCCGCCGTTCTAACTCTCCCGCCCTTTTCAGCTCGTCCCAATGAGATACGATTGCCACACCGATTCTAACAATCATTGTCTGTGTGTTCACTAATTCCGCATCTCTCGGCATATAGTCAAGGGGAAATATATCAATTCCCACACCGGAGAACGGAAAACCATGAAATCTTTTGAAATACTTCGCCTCGTCCCATTTTTCCTTATCCGCAATCACCCGAAGCTGCTGCCCAAATTCTGCTCCCTGAAAGCGTCTTGTCTTGGCAAACATACCCGCTACCTCGAAACCGTGCGGCAGCTCTTCTAGCAATACCGGAACAAGCCGATTATAATCTTCTCTCTTCAGGCAGATATCAATATCGTCATCCCACGGAATAAATCCCTGATGGCGTATCACTCCTAGCAGCGTTCCGCCGTCGGCAAAATACCGGATTCCGTGACGGTCACACAGCGTTGTCACAAGCTGCAAAATCTCCAATTCCGCCGCCCAAGCACGCTTCATCAGCTCGGATACCTCAAAATCACAAAGTACTTCTTTCTCAAAAAAATCCTCACGAAATTCCATCGCACTCACCTTTCTCTCTATCCGCAAAAACCTGCAGCACCGTATTCGCAATCTCTCGCGCACCAAACTGTTCCTTCGCTTTTGCAAATCCCTGACGGGCAATCTCTTCTGCACGACGAGGGTTTTCCAGCAACTCCCCAACAAGCTGCGGCAAAACGTCTTTCTCTGTCAGCGGAAAGGAAACGAGCTCGCGGTGATTGGTAAAGAGACGCTCGATTACATCGCTAGTATCCGTTACACATACAGTTTCGTTTAACATGGCGGTAAAAATCCGGTCATGCAATCCCGCCTTAAACCATGGCATAATATTCAGCAAAATTTTGCTGTCGGCAATCATGGAAAATGTTTGCTCAAAGGACACGGGCGGCAGAATCGTGAGATTGGGATTCGCGGCGCTGGAGAGCTCGCTCCAACCATTTCCGCACACCGTCACGGGAAGTCCCGCCTCAACCAAATCCGTAATCAGCACGTGCCGGTAATAATTCCGGAAAAAATAATCCACCGACGGCATTGCAAAGTGCAAAAAAGCGGTGTATTCTTCCCTGTTCATCTCCACTCCGCTCTTCGCTAACACCTTATCAAAGGCAAATTCTTCCGTCTGATGCGGATTGTCTAAAAGATACTGTATGACGTCGTAACACACGCCTGCTACGACGTCGCCCAACTGCGAAATGCCCTCTAATATTTTCTGCTCATCGGCATAACTTCCCGAAAAGAGAACTTCGTACCTGCGCTTCTCATACGCAGGCACATACTCTGCCCGCCGTCCGGTGAGAAACGTGCGGTATACGCCCGCAATATGGGGATAACATCTTTTTATGTAAGAAACATGATTGTCATCCAGACAAAGCACATACAACTGCCTGAGTTTCGCTGAGAGCGCCTGATGATGCATATACGGATGGTCTACAATAAAATCCACAACAGGAACACCAAAGGAATCATACAGATAGACGCCGTGGGAATCTTTTATATTTGTCTGTATATTGAACCCAATCACCATATCACACAATCCGATATAATTCTCCAATTCATCCGGAGACGCATAACTGACCGAATGTCCCGCTTCCGTGAGTGCCTCCCCGAGCAATTGTCGGAAACCATTCAGAGAATCATAACATAATCCTTTATCCCGAAGAAATAAAATCCGCTTCATCTTCCACCTCATTTCTGCGCATTCTCTGCGCATCTTATTACAAAATATATTGAATTATAGTACGGAACACGGTATGATAGAGATAGCGGTAAAGGAGGTATCCCATGAAAACTCAAATTATAATACTCTATCCATATGAAAACGACACTTCTGTTCCTGCACTGGCCGGACTGTACCATGAGATTTTACAGCGGCAGGGATACACTGTCTCATCGTTTTGCACCTCCGACTACCCATCGTCGGCAGAACTGTTTGACGCCATCACTTCCGAAGCTTCTCCTGATTTTGGCATCTCCCTGAATCTGGCAGGGTTGAACTTTTTAAATACCGGTGAAGACAGTATTATAATGAAATTGTCTTGTCCGTTTGCCCATGAGCTCCTCATGCCACCATACTATGTAAACCGGTATTTGGATACCCGTATAAATTTTAACCACATTGTATATGTACACAGAGAATCCGACGCCTCTTATATCCGAAACTATTTTCCGGATATTCCCAAAGTCTGCACCATCCCAAAGCCGGATTGGGAAACTCGTATTCTTCCTCTCCGCAAAGCGATGGAAGCCTCTGCCGTAGCAGCCGAAATCAATGCTCTGCCGGACGTCTTTTCCATGCTGTGCCAGTCATTGATTGAAAAACTGAAAGTTCAGCCGGACGCCATATTTCACGAATTAGTCGTAACGTTATTAGGGGAATACGGTATCACTGATATGACCCGCGAAGAAAGCATTGAGCTCATTACGATGTGTTCACTGGCAAGTGAATATGTCGATTGTACGGCCGGCGGCGCCGAGATTTTTTCATCTCCTCAGGAAACGCTTGTCACACTGCTTCAAAATGCCAATCCCATCTGCGCAAACATTTCCGCAAATTGCTTTTCGTAAGAAAACAGCACCTTTACTTTATCGTGCCCCTGTCGGGCAATCTCTGCCCGCATATCCTCATTGTTCAAATACCAGACGGTCTTTTCGCACAACTCCTCTGCGGATTCGTATGTTTCAAGGTCTCTGCCCACCTGAAAATATTCCAACAGCTCTTCCTGAGGATTTGTCATAAGAAAGCCTCCTGCTCCCATAATATCCAGAGCGCGCAATGGGATTCCGCTCTCAATAGTCTGAAGCGTCACATTCAGATTCACCTTACTCAGGCGGAATACTTTCGGCATCTCGCTGTAATACATGACCGAGCCACACATTTGCAAATCTTTAAGTTCTGGAATACTGCACTTTTTCCCGCTATACAATTTAAAATTACATATTTCATTGAGCGCTTTCACGCACTTTATTCTTTGGAGCGACGTCTCATATTGGGCGCGCTCAAGGGAATTTTTTATTTCCCCGCCCTCTTTTTGGTAGAGCTGACCGACAAAAGAAGCATCGGCGCTCCATTTGCGGCAATCGTCTCCCGTAATCTCCATCCCATCCAGACGAACGGTATCAACGGCAAGCGGCCGGTAAAATACCCGCAGTCCCTCTGCCCGCAATTCTTCCACCCGCTTCCGGTCAAAGACAAACGCATACACTTCTTCATAGCGGAGAGCTTCTCTCCTGTGAATGACAAACGGCGAATCATACACCCATGCCAAATAAGGTAGCCCTTTCTCATGGCATAAGTCCGCAATAGTAGGGAAAAAGAGCATCGAGAGAATCATATCCACCTGATACCTTTCTACATACTGTTTCATGTTTGTAAACATATATTCATCATATTTCCAGTCCGGCGATTCATAGGAAAACGGAATCACTTCATGTCCATTTCGTCTCAACACCGCTTTTACATCCCGCTGCATAATCCCCGACCACTCATACAATAAAATCTTCATGTTATCTTCCCCCGCAAAGCAGCTTATAAATCAACAAACTTTTTCTGCACATCGCTATTCCAAATCGTCTGTTTCCCCAATACGTCCAAAAACAATTCCGTACTGTTTCCTTTGCCGAAACTCTGGCATTGAACCTGATACTTGCCGACGTTTTCTATCGCCGCCAAAATCTCATCCCGATTCTCGGTGACATGCTGAATATTTTTCAGCTTACGGATACTATATCTTCCCTGTTGTCTCGTTCCGATATCAATGGCCGGTATGCCATAGACGCCGCTCTCCCGAATACCGGCGCTCGAATTTCCTATAATAACCGACGCCTTTTTCAAAAGCGTAAGAAAGTACTCGAAGCGAATCGATGGGAATACACGGAAATTTTCCTCTCCCTCTAACTCGCGTCCAATCTTGCGCAAAATGATATCCGTTCCCAAATCATTATTCGGATAAATGACGACAAACTTCTTTTGCGAAGCTTTCAGCGCCGCCACAATTTCATCCATGTGCTCCTGAAGCTCGTCCACCTCTGTCGTCACCGGATGGTACATGAATATTCCGTATTTATCAAATTCGATATCATAATACTGTTTCACTTCTTCAATATCCGGAAGTTCCTCTCCCATCATCACATCAATATCCGGAGAGCCAATGACATAAATATTTTCCTGCGGCTCCCCCAATTGGATAATACGGTTCTTCGCCTCCTCATTGCAGACAAAATGAAGATGGGCAAACTTCGATACCGCATGGCGAATCGAATCATCAATTGTACCGGAAATCTCTCCCCCCTCAATATGAGCTACGAGGATATTATTTAAGGCTCCCGTGACCGCACCTGCCAGCGCGTCAATCCTGTCTCCGTGCACTAATATCATATCGGGACTAATCTGCTCTACATAGGCTGACAGGCTCATTAACACATTGCCCATATTGTAACTCATATTCTGCGTATACTGCTGCCCAAAAGCAACGTGGACATTCTGGTATTTATCTTTCAAAACTTCTTTATAAGTACTGCCGTATTTGGCAAGCAGGTGCATTCCCGACACATATACATACACCTCGTATTCGGGAGAAGCATCCATCCTTTTCATCAATGACTTTATCTTTCCGTAATCAGCTCTCGTTCCCGTAATGAAAAGCACTCTTTTTATTTGTATCTTCGACATCCTTACTGTATCCTTTCCGCCATCTCGTGATAAAATATATCGGCCGCCAGCACATAATCCTTATTTTCTATGGCATCAAACAGGGGATTGATGCATGCCCCGAACTCCGGAATTTGGGTAATCATGCCGACTACATCCATAAACATTGCCATCCCCTCCTGAAGCCTCTCCTGATAAAAATAAGTAGATATTTCTGTCAGCTTTTCTTTCACCAAAGCCAAATCCATCTCAGCAAACCTCCTCCATACATTTCGCAATATAGTTACCAATCATGTCCAGTCCCGCTTTCTGGCTCTCCGCAAAATTGTTCTGCTTATCTGCAATCTCATACAGGCGGAGAAGTTCGTAAACACGAAATTGCTTTCTTCTCTCATCGTGCGGGTCGGCTTCTGTCAATGCCTGAATTTGCTGCCGTTCCCGCTCGCAGCTCTGATAAAAGGAAAGGAGGTCGATATGCGGATTATAAACCGCTGTCGTCTCCGCCTTTGCAAGCAGCTCATTCATTGGCGTATGTTTCCGCCCCAGACTAGCGAGCGCCTGTGCCAGAGACATATACTCCGTTCCCTTAATCTGCACGCCCTTTGAAGCCGTATTGATGACATGTTCAAACTGTACGACTGGAATCGCATTCTGATACCACTGGATAAAACGATGCCAGTCCTGCCTTGATTGCACGATTTCCCCTTGATTGTTCTTATACAAAAACCTGTCGTCCTCCACAAAACCCTCGTTCCGGCCTCCGACATGGCTCGTCTTGTCACTTCCGTATGCCATATCCTGACCGAGTAAAATCACATTCTTTGCCCCCAATTCTTTACAGGCGGCAAAAAATGATGTCGCCCCGTTGCCGCCATAGCGGTAAAACGATTCCGGTATATGATAACGCTGATAGAATTTACTCACAAAACCCTCGTCTTTTCCAAATATTTTGTACCCGCGATGTTCGTCTAACAGCTTATGGGTCGTGTCCACTTTACAAAAGAGAGGTATCTCTTTCGTGCGCTCATCCTCGAAAAACCATAACGGCTTATCCGCCTCAATGCAAATATAGGCATCCGGTATAATCCCCTCTTTCAGCATATACGGCAGAGCCGAATCAACAGCGAAAAGAAATGCTTGTTCTCCGGCATTGCGCAGCGTATCCACCTCCTCTTTTAAGGAGGGGCCGGCCCCAATAATAATAATGGGAACTTCCCGCTCCCAGACACGGGCAAGAAGCGGTACGGTCGTATATCGCTCCACGTATTGCAGATTATGAAGCTGATTAAAAGGAGACAGGTGTAGAAAACGGCGGATAGTGTTGCGATTTGACATCATACGGCCGACGCCATCCAGATACCGATCAACAAAAAATTTTCTCGAGGCAGGAAAAAATTCCGCCATTTTGGGCGCTACAATAAATACTTTGCTATCGTAATTATCTAACGTGAGCATCTCTTCCATTACGCCGGAATACATATCTTCATTGATACCCTCGACAATGACGCGTACGCCGGGAGTGTCAAAAAACTCCCGCATATCAATGTATTGCAGCGCATATAAAAACAACTGGGCGGACGGCTCATAAATCAAAACCTTACTGTCCCTCTTTTTTTGGAAAAGTATCGTGCGGGCTATCGCACCGTTCCCCAGACCAAACAACAGAATATTATCTACCTGAATGTCATCCTGCGCCTGAAGCCATATGCGGGCCTCATGGCGCGGGTCATAAGCGCTCCCAATACGCACCTGTTCCTGTTTTTCCCCCGTAAGAACAAAAACAATTTCTTTCGACACTGTCTCCATCGCCTCTATCGCCGCAAAATCCTGTCTTACACTATCCGGCTTTATATTGACAATGCGCTCATACAACTCCGGAAAACCTCTCTGTATGTAGTTCAGATTCCTCTGCCTCATTCAGATACCCTCCTGTTCATTTTCAATGCAATCCCACGTCTGTCTCACATAAGATACTGCTCTTTTATACCGTTCCTCTCTCTTTTCATCATCCAGCGATTTCATATAATCTACAATCAGATGCATCACCGGATTTTCACGCCACTTTCTTTCATAAAAAGCTTCATGGTAACTTTTACCGTCCAATTCGTCGAGAAATTTCCTGTACTTTTTGTATTGTCCGCACAGTCCCTTATATTCTTCTTCCGTCAGATAGAACTCCTCATGATTTAGAAAATCCTGCACTCCCCCGTGTTCCGGAAGCTCGTCAATGGCCTGCCGCAATGGCATTTGCACCGTGCCGCGTATTTTGGCTCCGCCCTCGGTTGCATTGATTACTTTCCGCTGCGGAAAGGCCTGCAGCATCTTCTCAAACCAACCGTGAAACGATACCCAGTCGCCTCTTGAATATACTCGTCCGCCATAATATCCTTCCAGTTGATAGTTCTCGTCTTTCACACAGCCCTCGTTTCTGCCGCTCACATGGCTTTGGCCATCTTCCGAATAGGCGAGGTCCTGTCCCGCCAGAATAATCGTCTCCGCGCCCAGCTCGATGACAGAGGCAAATAACGCCGTCGACACTCCCGAATAAAAAGGAATCTCCGCACAAGGTAGTTTCTGCTTTTGCAGCATTAAATTCACAAAAGGATGGTCGTGCCCCCATATACAGATGCCCTTGTGCAAATCTAACAACGCCGCCGGCGTATTTGTCGTCACCAGAAGCGGAATCGTCTCACAGCGCTTGTCCTCAAAACATGACATACGCTTCATGGCATCCGTACAGGCAATCAAATCCGGTACAATTCCGGCTTTGAGGAGTGTAGATACCGCCGCATCTACACAGAAAATAAGCGCCCGTCCCTGCACTCGGTGTAGCTCCTGTACATTTTTGTCCAACGAGGGGCCAGCCGACACCATAATAACAGGCATCTTTTTATCCCACGTCCTTTTACATCTGCCTATCAAAATCCCGGGATACATCTTTGGCACATTGCGAATCTCATTTTCGGTCATTGCCCGAATAAACCGTTTAATGGGAGCTTTCATAAAGGCAATTTCCTGACAGACCGTATCGCATATCGCCTGTAACCGTTCCCACGTCTCCGTATAATACTCGCTATATCCCGAATGGCAGGAGAGAAACGTCGTCTCCACACTGTCTTCATTTAAAATGCGCCGAATCCACTTCTCCGCCTCTCTCCAAATCGTATCTCCACAGACCCATGTAACACGGTTCGTGCGGTTTGCCCGTTTATAGCAAGCTGTCTTACGCATTTTATTATATAAAATATTTTCCGGCTCGACAACTAAAATTTCTCCTGCAATTCTCTGGAGCGCCTCCTCAATCAACCGACCAGAACCGCCTCCCAGCAAAATAATATTCTCGGTCTGCGGCTGTATGTGGTAATCCAGCCAACAATGGGAAAAATAAAGATTATCATAGATACTGCCCAAATGCCGTATCCCTTTCGTACCGCAGAGAATCGGAATCACATCTCCGTCCCGACTCTGCTCTGTCTGAATGCTGACCATATATTCTCCTTTACAAAAATAAGGCAGGAGATAACGCTTCCCCTGCCAAATATTTTTTTAATACTATTATCTTTAACCAAGTAAGGACATAACACCCTGTGTAGACTGATTTGCCTGTGCAAGCATAGATGTTGCTGCCTGCTGCAAGATGCTCTCTTTGGAGTATCTTGTCATTTCATCAGCCATATCCGTATCACGAATACGTGACTCAGAAGCCTGTAAGTTCTCTGCCGTGTTATCATCATTCTTAACCGTGTACTCCAGACGGTTCTGGATAGCACCGAGTTTGGAACGAGTTGTAGACAATGCTGTAATGTTCTTATCAATAGCACTGATAGATGCAGTAGCCAGTGAATAAGAGCTTACCTTAGCAGAAATATCTGTCATCTCTGTCGCACTAATTGAAATTGCAATTGACTGCTCACTGTTAGCACCAACCTGAAGGTGTTTGTTTGTGAAAGAACCATCACACAGTTTCTGTGTATTGAACTCTGTCTGAGATGTAATACGGTCAAACTCTGCTTTTAACTGAGAAAGCTCCTGAGAAATAGCCTGACGGTCAACGCTAACGTTTGTGTCGTTTGCTGCCTGTACAGCCAACTCACGAGCACGCTGCAAAATTGCATGCTGCTGGTCCATAGCACCCTCTGCTGTCTGGATTAAAGAAATACCATCCTGAGCATTATCGGACGCTCTCTGAAGACCTCTAATCTGACCTCTCATCTTCTCGGAAATGGAAAGTCCTGCTGCATCGTCTGCGGCACGGTTAATTTTATATCCGCTGGAAAGTTTTTCTGTCGCTTTGGAAAGATTACCTCCAACAATTCCTAACTGTCTGTTTGCGTTCATTGATGAAATATTGTGTTGTACTATCATAATAAATTCCTCCTTGAGATATAACGGCTTCCCTGCCGCAAAATCCTTTTTATTCTAATTTTTTGAACAGCTTCCATTCTGTTTTACTCTCTGATATATATATCGGGCGCTTTTTCTTTTACTTTAGTATTTTTTTCAAAAAGATAGAAAAAAATCATATTCTGTGTTATGATGTGTACAGATACCCATAGATAACACAGCCTGACGGTGGCAAGTCGAACTTGTCAGGCTAACTACAGTACACACAGAAAGGATGATGCTTATGTCACCAATACCAATCAAAAAGATACCCATTGATTTGACGAAGGACACTCCGTCCAAAGTAACTGCTGAAGAATTAAAAGGGGAATTAAATGCCATCGGTCTCCGGTGCAAAGAAACCCGTATTGAGAAACTCGAAAAGTATATTGAAGAAACCGTGAACACTTTTGCTGATGGCAATACACAGGGATTCGGGATATTCAAATACAATTCGCCGGATGTAGCAGAATTTTACGAAAAAGGATATACTGTGAAATCCATATCGGAACTGGCTCCTCTTACGGAAATCATCCGCAGCAATTGGAAGCCGACCGATACCGCCCCTTATATGACGGATTTGGTTGCCGTTGCAAACCCGAAACATTTTGACTACTTGCTGGCAAACTATACCGGATTTGCCGGAAAAAAATCAAGCGAGCAATACACAAAAAATAACACTACTGTTGACGCCATCAAGGAGCAGTTCACAAAGATTGCCTTAAATATTTCTTCTACCCTTGTTGATGATTTGGATAAGGACCAGATGGAAGCCGTTTTCAATAAGACAATCGCTCCCGTTGACCCCTCGAATGAAAATTATGACTCCGGTACCCAAAACAGAAATATCCTTTTAGTAAAAGGATATAACGAGAGCAAAAAGGAATGCGACGCTATCGGCGTAATCAACGTTGAATACCGCCTCCAAATCAACGATTACAAGGAAAAGAAAGACAAGCACAAAACTTACACCCTTGATGTGACAGTCAGAACTTCCCTGTACACGGATACATCCAAATTAGAAGCAGAAGTTACCTATTTACAAAATATTTTCAAAAATACGATGTTCTTTGACTCAGCAATCCCATTTAATCCGGAAGTAAAAATTTATGACGCACTTCCGCCAGAAATCAAAGATACTTTTATCCACTCCCTGCCTCTGGAGCAGACAAAGAATAACATCATTTCATGCATGGTTTTGTATGCTCCGGATTTAGAAAACATCGGTTGTATTGATAACAGAAATTCCGAGGGGCAGGCACAATATTCCAAGACAATAACAAGCGGCTTCACTTTTACTTTCGGCCAGAAAATTTCTGCGGGCCTCAAATACAGCGCCGGAACGCTGTTGACAAAAGCAGAGTTCAGTGCAAGTATTGAAATTTCATTTACCGAGCAGTGGAACAAAAGCCAGTCGGAAACCATTACTTTCTCCGTACCTAAAAACGCAGTAGCATATCTCTATCAGGGATATCTGCAGTGTGCCGTATTGGAATTTAACACCGACACATTCAAATATTCTTATAAGGAAACCGGGCGTTTCCTGAGTAACATTATAAAGACGACTCCAAAGCCAATCGACACGAAACCGGTAACAATGATGAATACCGGACGGATATATGCGGAGGACAAACCAGACGAACTTCCTCTGTGGGAGAGTCTGTAATCATTTACAATTGAAGCAAAACTGCGCCGGAGAATTTTACCGGCGCAGTTTTCAGTTGTTGCTTTTTTACAGAAAAAGGAGCCAGCCACAAAGGACTGACCCCTCCAAACAAAACATTTGATTTGATGTTTTCATACAATGACTGCAAATTAGCCAAGCAATGACAATACACTCTGATTGGACTGATTTGCCTGAGCAAGCATAGATGTTGCTGCCTGCTGCAAGATGCTCTCTTTGGAGTATCTTGTCATTTCGTCAGCCATATCTGTATCACGGATACGTGACTCAGAAGCCTGCAGGTTCTCAGCCGTATTGTCATCATTCTTAACTGTGTACTCCAGACGGTTCTGGATAGCACCAAGTTTAGAACGAGTCGTAGACAATGCTGTAATGTTCTTATCAATAGCACTGATAGATGCAGTAGCAGTTGAGTAAGAGCTTACCTTAGCAGAAATATCTGTCATCGTTGTCTTGCTGATAGAAATTGCAATTGACTGACCAGTGTTAGCACCAACCTGAAGGTTTTTGTTTTTGAATGTACCATCACACAGCTTCTGAGTATTGAACTCTGTCTGAGATGTGATACGGTCAAACTCTGCTTTCAACTGAGAAAGCTCCTGAGAAATAGCCTGACGGTCAACGCTAACGTTTGTGTCGTTTGCTGCCTGTACAGCCAACTCACGAGCACGCTGCAAAATTGCATGCTGCTGGTCCATAGCACCCTCTGCTGTCTGGATTAAGGAAATACCATCCTGAGCATTGTCGGAAGCTCTCTGAAGACCTCTAACCTGACCTCTCATTTTCTCGGAAATGGAAAGTCCTGCTGCATCATCTGCTGCACGGTTGATTTTGTAACCACTGGAAAGTTTCTCAGTAGCCTTTGACAAATTGCCGCCTACGATTCCCAACTGTCTGTTGGAGTTCATTGATGAAATGTTGTGTTGTACTATCATAATTCATTCCTCCTTGAATTTTCACTAGCATCCATGCCAGCGTTGTTTTGTTTTATTTCTTGTTATATATATCGGAACCTTTTCAGATTCCTTTATAGCAAAATTGAAAAAATTTTTTTCAATTTTGTAACAAGACGAATCATAGAAAAATTACTCTCCTACTTCTGCTCGTCAAAAAAGTAGGACTGGTCGGGAGTATGTACATTCGCCATATTCTGATAATAACTGGTTGCTGTCCGGTTATTGACATGAAATTCCCGAATCTCTTTTCTCTTATTTGACAGATATATCTTAAAGCGTTCACTATTTTGTTGTTCTAACGCCTGAATCTGTACTCCTAAGTCTGATATTCTGCCAATCAGTGTCTGCATTTCTTTAATCTGACTGCGATACTGCTCACGATGAGATGTCATTTCCTGCTTTACCATCTTAAATAGTGCGTCAAATCCCTCGTCAATTTGATTCAAATCATCAAGGCCGTTCCCTTTTTCCTCAATAGTCGCAGAAAATTCATCCTCATCCAACTCATCGGAGCGAAGTAACATTTCCTGCTCTCTTGTCTTTTCAAGCAAAAAGGTAAGCACATTTTCTTTTTTCTTTAGTGCATCTACCATCATCGTCACATACACACGATTCTGATTCTGATTATCCACAGCCTCACATCCCATCTGCAATATCATTCTATTTGGCGCTGTTCAAACGCATAACCTCTTTCCATGCATCGCGCATCTCGCGGATATACTTCAGCGCATCTTCTATAATCTCTATATCTTTTTGCAAATTGGCTTCTAACAGTCTGCGGGCTATATAATCGTAAACCCGCTCAAAATCTTCCCAAACTGAATATTTATGGTCGAGAGTAACACGAAGTTCATTAATAATCGCTTGCGCTTTTTTAATGTTGGCATTTGCTTTCTCAATATCTTTCTTTTCAATCGCAACAATCGCAATATTACAAAACTTAATTGCACCTTCATAAAGCATCAATGTCAGTTCTGCCGGCGTAGCCGTCATAATCGCATTACGCTGATAAGCGTTTGCCATATTGTTATTCATCGATTACCTCCATCATATCAGTAATATCAGTTTCCAAACAATCCCGCCAGAGAATTTTGTTGAGACTGCAATTTCGCCATTGCCACTTCCATAGCAGTAAACTTCTTATAGTAGGCATCTTCCATTGCAGCAAGTTTGTCTTCCCAATCATCAATATCACTCTGATAGCCTTTAATATCTTCTTTAATCTTGATATCGTTGTAGAATGTCAGTGCACTGCTGACTTTAGAGCCTGCCATCTTATCACTCATTGCGCTTCGGAGATTACCAAATACTTTGGACAGTACGTTTACTACTGCTTCCGGGTCCTGCTCCAAAGCAGTTCTTAATTTATCCTCACGGTCGGCATATACCGAGTCGTCCTTATCACCATAAATATGATACAAACCACCCTCAGTATAATCATATGATGTCATAATACCGAAACTGGCAAGAGAATACTTTTTGCCACCGTACTCGACCTGCGACTGCATCGCCGTGCGCATCGCAGACATAATACCATTTAACGTTGTATCACCGCGAAGTAATGCGCCCTTAATCTTGTCTTCGTACAATTTGACATCGTCATCTGTCATTGCTTCCTTTTCCTCTTTCGACAAAGGCTCATATCCTTTGGCCGATGCGGCAGAATAGGAAGTATACATCTCTTTCATGATTTCATTGTACCCTTTGAGGGTCTCTTTAATGGAATTGTAAATCGCATCCACATCGGTTGAAACCGAGAATGTAATCGTCTCGCCCGGAGCGGTCTTTCCTGTCAAATCAATGCTCAAGCCATTGGCAGAAACCGTAGCGGTAGATGACGTCAACGTTGCTCCATTGAGTACAATCTCACTATCGGAAGCAGCTATAAAAGCCATACCGTTTGCCAGAGTAACTGTATCGGAAACAACACTGCCATTCACTGTCATGCCGTCGTCGGTAACTTCAATCTCCGCCAGACCCATCTTACCAAGAGCTGAAGCAGCACTGGTATCATACCGCTCTGTCAGGGAAGCATAATTTGTTACGGAAGCAGTAATGGCATCAGCCACGTCATCCGTTCCGTTTTTATATCCATCAATGCCGCCAAATCCCGAAATCGGCTCTGCGGTATCATTGCCATAACCATAATATTTTGCCAGCGCTTGGAATCCGGCTTCCGTAGAATCCATTGCCTTAATTTCATCCGCCGTCGCACCAGTCTGTGTCAACGCCTCAATGGCAACTTTATTTTCAGCACTAGTGATTTCTTTATCTACCTGTTTTGTTGTGGCAGCATCTGCATTTTGGGCAACTGCCGTCTGATAATCACGTTCTGCCACTGCATTAATATAGTTATTGAGATTCTCCTCTTCGGTACCACTCGTTATATCAATGCCAAGTTCCTGCTCTATAATCGCCTTATCTTCATCTACAAGAGTGTTAAAAGTCTCCGTATAGCCTTTAATAAGGTCCTCTTTTACGCCGGTTTTGTTGCCGTCCTCATCAACTTCATAGAACGAAGATAATCTTGACTTCTCTGCCGCCGCTTTATTTTCTGCATATTTTTCTGCATAAAGCTGCGCCTTGCGGAGTGTCGTAGCCGCCTCGTTATTCTTCGCTTTCACAAGCGAATCCAGAGCCTCGTTATACTTATCCGTGCCAACGCCGGATGTCTTCAGCGTCTCTAAGGCTTTATCCACTACTTTTTTATTGTCGGACGACATTTTATCGTATCCCATTACCGCTTTCAAATCAGCAGTAGCATTTAACTGTGCGTCAGAAATCTTTGATGAAGTAAGTGAAAAAGCATTTTCCATTCCGCTTTCTTTACTGCTGATAAACAAACGATGCTGTGCGCTGTCAAAGCTGGCGTTAAGTCCTGCTTTGGAAAGAGCACTTGTGAAATCATTAATTGTCGTGTTTTCCGTAATAACAAATTTTGTTTTCTTCTTACCAACAGTAATATTAATTTCACTATTTACTAAAGAAGCATCTATCTCCGACATCTTCTGAGTGCCTTTGCTGATATTGGAAAGAACAGCACTGGTAAGATACTCCGAAGTCGCAATATTATTAATTGCCAGCGTATAGCTGCCGTTTACTGCGCTGACATTGGCATTTACACTTGCTTTTGACGGGTCGGATACCGTTGCTTTCTTTGTCTTATATGCACTAGTCATCTGCATTTTCGATACCTGATCCGTATAGAATTTATATAACTTGCTATTCAAATCCTGCCATTTTGTCTGCTTCCATTCCAATTTTGTTTTTGCATTGGAAATCTTCGTCTTCTTTAAGCTTTGGGCAGACATCAGAGCGCCGACAATGGCTTCTGTGTCCAATCCCGATGTTAAACCACTTAAACGAATCGCCATAACTCAACCCTCCTATCTTTTCTCGTCTACAAGAATGCCAGCCATTTCCCACATCTTCTGGAGCATATCCAAAGACTTCTCCGGTGGGATTTCTCGTATCACTTCGTCCGTTTCCGCATCAAAAACCTTAATCGATACACGATTGGTTTCTTTATGATAAGAATATTCACAACGAGTCTTCTCCATCTTACGGTTTGCACTCTTTACGGCATCATTAATAGTAGCTTCGCTCGGAACATGTTTTTTTCTGCTCTCCTCTTCTGCTTCGCCACTTCTGCCATCCCTTGCATTCGCAGACGAAGTTACTGACTTAGACGCCATCACTTTCACCTGTTCCGCACCAGCAGCCACGTCCGATACTTCTACCGACGGGCTAACTACTTTTGTGCTTTCCGAGGCACTATAATTTGCGTTTACTTTTGATACTGCTTCAACATCCATAATCAACACCTCCATGTGTATAAAAAAATGTTTTCCTTAACTTACAGTGATTATCGGCATATTCTAGTTAAATCTTAACCTCTGATTGCAAATTTGTCAAGTTTTCCGAACCTCTCTGTATATTTCAGGGAGGAAATCACTCTTTATACAACGTTTTTTCCCTATTTTAACAAATCCGATAATACTTTCGGATTCGATATATTGGCAGACTCCGCATTTGTCTCCTGTATTTCTTTATATATCTCCTTGCGGTAAATCGGAACACTCTTCGGCGCGTCAATACCAAGCTTAATCTGGTCTCCTTTTACTTCCAATACCGTAATCTCTATATTGTCGTTGACAATAATGGATTCATTTACTTTCCTCGCTAATGCTAACATGGTCACGCCTCCTTTTTCGCCTGCAGGATGTCGTAAATTTTATACTTCACCTCATAATCTGCATTTTCGACTACAATCTGTGTCCCCTTGCGTGTATCCGCATTAATGATAATCGGCGCCATCAAGTTCACCGACATTTGTTTGATATCTTCCGGAACCGTCATCGTGAGCAGAATAACCAGATTTTCTTCTGTCAAATCCCCCAGCCCGGTCAGCAGTTCATCTTCTACAACCGGATTATAATCTTCTTTGACAAGCCATGGTTTAATAACCGGCAGCGCTAATGTCGGCTCTTCTACGCTTTGAAACCAAGAAATATTAGCCTCTTCTTTCTCGCAATCATAAAGAATCGTATATTTTTTATATTGCTCCAAACCAATCAATCCACGTTCCAACGTTACAATTTTGTCTTCCGGCAAATCAATCTCACCAAAAAATTTTGTCTTAACCAGCATAATTACCTCCTATTCCGAAGCACAATTTATATAAAGTTTAACAGTGACTGCCCAAGTATTTTGGAAGTTGCATTTAGAGTTGCCTGATATAACAAATCGGCTTCCGAAAAATTGATATATGCTTCTCCCAAATCGGCGTCTTCATTTTCGGATTTTGCGTCTTCCGTATCAAGCTCCTGCTGCTCCAGTTTTACTTTCGTCATTTTCATGCGGTTATAACGGGAACCATGGTCAGCCAGAGCAATATTGAGTTTCTCCTGACTATTCTGGCAGGTTGTAATCGCAGAACCAAGCGCATTCGAGAGAACCGTCTTCTGCAGGGAAATTTCTGTCGTAATCTGATTTTTCAACTCGGTAAGCGCAGCTATCGTGGTCGTATCGTTTTCGTCGCAATCCGCAAGTCTCTTTTCGGCAGATTTGAGATTCGCTTCCATTACGTCCAAATCGTTACACATATTGACGATATCATTTATTGTTCTTCCGATTGAGAGATTGATTGCCTCAACTCCCTCGGTATTCACGGTCAGTGTCTGGCTGAAATTAACCTGATACATAATATCTTGTTTGCCCGCCGTAGTATATTTGGAAGTTTCTCCGGTGGCATTATTGACGGAAGTACAATTAAAATAGTGCTCCGGTTTTACATCGTGCTTAGCAAAGTCTGTCTTCTTATATTCGACGCTCAAATCTTTCCCAGCCCGAACGCTGTCATATATCTTATCTCCAAATACAAGTTCGCCCGTTTCCGGCACAAAGTATACCTCGTTATCGCCAGGGTGCAGATGTTCGTTATAAACCGTATCTGCCGCCACGCTTTTCGTCACCGCCTGAATGGTCTGCGCATTGCCTGCCGCGTCCGTATAAGTCAGCGATATTTCCTGCTGGATATCACACTTATCATAAGAGAGCAATACTCTGTGCGTTGTGGCAAACTGCGATGCCTGACTGGCATAATCGTCCGCAGTATTTGCTGCGTCATACTCTGCCTGTCCGTATACATATTGGAACTTATTAATCGAATTAATTTCAATATTTTCGGTAATCGTATACGTCGTATCCGTCTGAGCATCTTCAAAGAGCATCGGTTCGTCCGTACGGAAACCGGTAAAGAGATAACGGCCCGCATAATCGGCGTTGGCGTTCTGCTCATAAATGTACTCCGAAAACTGTTTTAACTGTGTCACAATATCCTTGCGGTCCTTTTCGTCATACGTGCCGGTTGCCGCCTGTGTACAATAGTAACCCATATCTTCCAGACGGTTGTTGACATCTTTCAGACAGGTCTCTGTCGCATCCATCCATGAGGTCGCATCTTTAATATTCGTCAAATACTGGTCAATTTCCACAAGCGTCGTGCGGTATTTCAGAGCCCGAACGGCAATCGTCGGGTCATCGGACGGTCTCTGAATTTTTTTCTGTGTATTATACTGATTCAAATATTTGTTATATGCCACCTTATTTTTCTGCATATTTAACATTGAGTTATTGCGCATCATTGTATTTGTAACTCGCATATCATGCACCTCCAAGTCTTATACTATATGTTTCGACATTATACACCAGTCTGGTTAATTAATTTATCTAACACTTCGTTCAGCACCGACAAAACCTTATACTGATGGAACAGCATATTCTGAAATGTAATCAAATCGGAACCCTCTTCATCCTCATCCACTCCGGAAACGGATTTACGGTTTGTGTCAATAGCATAAACTAAATTACTTTGGTTTTCTTCCATTGTATTCGCTTTCTGTGAGTCTACGCCGAGCAACGCCGTCATAGACTGCAAAAACGAATCCGGCGCGCCGTGGACAAACATTGTCGAGTCATCCTTGAGGTCTGTCAAGCGCTGCAGATTATCTCCGTTGTCATTGCCGACTTTTTCATCCGGAGTATTCTTCATCTTGCAGGCCAGCTTACCCGGGTCTTCCGCAAAACCTTTCGTCACTCCAAAATTCAACGCCGTCATATAATAATAGGAACCTTTATAAGTGCCGTCGGCTTCCATAACCGGCTCCGACGTAAAAGGAGAGTCTTTGCCATCCACCGATTCTTCAAAGATATAATTGTCTCCGGTTGCCGGAACCTTAGCATTGAAAAAGTCGATTCCGAGCTCATCGTTCAAATCGTACCCCTCATTCTGTATACGGTTAAACTCCTGTGCAAAGGTTCTCACAAACTCGTTTAACTGTGCCACATAATACGGAATACCCCGGCAATCCACCTGCTCGCCCACATTCGCCTTATAGCCATTCTGGACTGCATAGTTCAGCGCTGTTGCCTGCGCTGCCGGCACCTGATCCTGAAGAGTAAACTCATAAGTAAATTTGCCATTACCATCTACTTTGACTTCAAAGTTTTCATAGGCATAGGTACGGTTGTTAATAATAATTTCTCCGTCGCTGGCCGGAATATTCAGCCCCCGCACATCATCGCAGTTCGTTTCCGTTACCGTAAGCACCAGATTGCCGTTGGCATTATTTTGAAGTCCTGACACCTTGCCATTGAGATTGGTTCCGTTATTACCGTCGCGCATCTCGAATACTGCCTGTAACTGCCCGCCCAATGCATTTCCGTGAACATTAAAATTACTGCCGTCTTTCCACTGAATGTCATATAGACCCTTGATATCGCTAATATTGCTATACGTTTCTTTCTGCGTCAATTCTAACGTATTTGCACGGAAAGTATCTACCAGCACGCCGCCATTCACATAGACATAAAACTGATTTTCTCCCACTCCGTTACTCGGCGGAATTTCTTTTACTTCCACATCGCAATACTGCGCCAGCTCGTCTATGAGCAGCGTTCTCTGGTCTCTTAAGTCGTTGGCAATCGAGCCATACGCCTCTACGGTATCTATCTGCTGGTTCAAAGAAACAATTCGCTCCGCATATGCGTTAATCTGCTCCACACATGTCTTCACCTGTGTATTGGCCTCTTCCTGCAATTGCTGGAGTTTTGTTGCTACATTATTTACATAACTCGTAAATGTCTCTGCCAGAGTCACAACCTGTCTGCGCACTGTCGTATCCGCCGGTTTCCCTTTGAGATTGCTCAATGCGGCATAAAAATCATCAAACGTATCCGTCAGACGTGATTTCTCATCACTTGTGACATTACCGCATACCACATCCTGCAAAGCGTTCAGATAATATGCCTCCGTATGATAATAGTTATAAACGGACTGCGTACTTTGATATTTTGTATCGTAATATTCATCGCGCTGGCGTGTAATGCTCTCTACATTGACACCGAAGCCCTGAACGGTTATTGATGTTTTATTTCCCACGATAGATTTCATATTGGCAACCTGTCGGGAATACCCTTTCGTCTCAATGTTGGCAACGTTGTGCGCGGTTGTCTGCAAAGCGGCGTTATAAGCCATCATGCCGGATTTTGCAATTTCTAAAGTTCCAAATGTCGATGCCATATTATCCCTCCATTCCGGTTATTCATCAGCTTCCTAATCGCTCAATCAAATACTCAAGCATCTCTGCGACCGTAGTAATATAACGGGAAGATGCATTATAACACTGTTGGTATTTTATCAGATTGGAAAGTTCCTCGTCGGTAGAAACTCCCATTACATTCTGTCTCTCATTCTCCAATGTCACTACCGTCTTCGCCTGATTATCAATAATGCCATTCCAAACGCTTCCCTGTGTACTCAGTTCAGTCACCATTCCCACATAAAAATTCTTAGCCGTATATGTAGTCATGGAGTTTGGATTTAGCGTTCCTATATCGTTATCAAAAGCCTGTGCAATCTGCTCCCAGTCATTGTAGGCATATCCTTTTTTGGAGCCGGTTGCTTCATTATACATCGTCGGTAACGTCGAAGCATCCTTTTCCACTACAGGATTGACAATCAACTGACTGGTTGTATACATCGTATACACATCGCTTATATCTTCTTCATTATAACGGTATACGGTCTGTTTTTCCGTGGTACCGTCTTCTTTTACAACTGTAACTTCCTCCTGATTGTAACGCTGCACTCCGCGTCGGGAGAAAAGCTCAACGCCGATGCTCTTGTTTTTATCATCACCGATTAGCGCTTTCTCTTCGTCGAGAACACTTATCGTACTCGTCGTTCCATCCGGATTTTGAATCTGAATTTCTTTATTTGGACAAATGGCATCATTTACCGCGGTAACAATACCATGTATGAGCGTATCCAACTGGCTCTGTACAGACATCACGATAGATGCGCCGACGGACTTATTATATACTTCCAAATCTTCATTGAACTGAGCAAGAGCGCGGTTATATTCCGTGGCGTCTGCAAAATCCTCTGCCCGTGGTTTATGCGGAACATTCACATAACTTGCCGCATAATCGCCTCTGGCCACCAAAAGTCCCCGCAAACCGCCGACATCTGTATTGTTTTCTTTTCTGTATTCTAATCCGTCCATCAGGAAAAAGTCTTCCCCATTCTCCCAAACCGGCTTCAACAGTTTCGACGTCTCATTTACATATTCCGTCGACAGATAGTACTGATTGACGGCGTCCAGAAGATACGCCCCCTCTGAATAAATCATAATCGTGCCGTCTACCTGCTCCGACGTTTCAAACGATATATAATTACTGAGCTGGTCTAACAACTCGTTTCTCTTGTCCCGATAGTCGTTTGCCGATTCGCCTGTGGCCTCAAATCTCTGTATTTGTTTATTGAGTTCCCGGATTTCAGTTACAATATCATTGATATCCTGCACTTGTCTCTGCACTTCGGTATTGAGACTCGTCTGATATATATTTAACTCATTTTGCAGTACCTTTGCCCTCTCGACAAACTGGTTTGCAACCATCACTAACTGGTCTTTCTTTACGATATCACTCGGGTCTGTCGCAATATCGTTTAGAGCCCCCCACAGTTCGTTTACACTTGTTTGAAACTGACGGCCATGAAGCTCTCCCATCATGTCTTCAATTTCCATCGTTGCCTTACTGTTAGCCTCATAAAACTGCTGACGACCTACCTGCATACGATACTGTGCATCCAAAAACTCATTGCGCACCTGTCTGGTCAGGGAAATTACCGTACCGGTTCCCACTTGCAAGACATTATCATGTGCTCCAACAGAAGTCTGATAGAAAGAATCTGTCACAATCACCTGTTGTCTTGTATATCCCGTCGTCTGTGCATTGGACATATTATGCGCCGTCACAGTCAGTGATGCCTGCGCAGACTGCAAACCGGATACACCGGCATTAAAACTTGTCAACAAATTTCCCATCGTCTCATCCTCTCTTACTTCTACTACTTTTTTAAACAGAAAAAATACACGTTCGTCACAAAAATAAATCAGGCGTCAGGTCACTGTTCCCTGCGCCTGTTATTGTTTTGCATCAAACATTCCATGCTGCGGCGCCATCCCTGCCACCTCTGCTGCATCGCTGGAATAATTGCTGCTCCCCGAAGACATCCGTGTACTTCTTATTACATTCATATTAAATTCTACCATGTCGATTGCTTCTTTAAGAAGTTCTTTATTTTGATTATTTACCTGCTGTAATTGCGATACCGTTTTTTTCAGCCTGTCATGTACATCCCGTAATTTCTTCTGGTCGTCCGGCTGATTTTTCAAAACCTCGACAATCTGCTCTAACGTAATCGTTTTCGGGTCTTTCCCAAGAACGGTAGCAATATCCATCACTACCTGTTCTCTTTTCCCCTCAAGAGCTGTCGTACGGTCAACCAACTCGTGCTCACGAGTTGCAATATCCTGCAAAGCTTCCAAATCATTGGAAATAATCGCTCTTGTCTTCTCTTCTTCAACAGGAATTAATTTTCCATAAAGAACTTCCTCAGCATCCAATGTGTCGATTAACTCTTCCATTAAACTAGCCAATTGAACACCCTCCTACCGCAAAACTAAGAAAGCAACTGTTCTGCCATCTTATCCGCAACATCCTCAATGGATACACGGTAAGTACCTGCCGCCATCTGTTCCTTAATTTCCTTTACGCGGTCTGCACGCACATCCGAAGACTGCGCTGCTGCCGTTTTTGCAACCTGATACGCATTTCCGAAACTGGAAATCTCCAAAGAGTCTTTGCTGCTTGCTTTGTTTGTTTTTGGAGAGCCTTTTGCTTTGTTTGTATTATAGAGTTGATTTACCTGTAAATATACGTCATCAATTCTCATAATAATACGCCTCCATTCTTGCAAATTTGAAACACAAAACCGTGTTCCTTACTATATTTATCGGTTAGGTTTTCTGAAACCTTAATGGTTTTTATAACTTTTTATCCGGCCGCTTATTCGAACGTCAATGTATTTTGCTGCAAATTCGCTTTCTGGCCTTTCGCCGCTCGTTTGCGGTTGCGCACGCGGCGGGCATTGAGCGTTTTACCCTGATATTCAAAAGTCTCTGCTGCCGGATGAACCAGTGTTGCAAAGGCCACGGTATCGCCTTTTTCAAGAGTAATGGCTTTCACACCCCGGCTCGTTTTCTTAAACTCACTGACCTCCGCTACCGGAAATCCCAGCGATAATCCTTTCTCCGTCAAGAGGATGACTTTTTTTGTTCCGCTCAGAACATCGCCGGCCGTCAACATGGAAACCCCGACTACCGTATCGCCGGAATCCAGCTTCGTCGCCGCTATCATCTGCCGCCCCGTCTCAAACTCGGCGCCGGACACTAATTTAATATATCCGCTTTTTGTCGTAAACATCAGCATCGATTCAAATAAATTTTCAAAGGCAACATACAGAAGCGCTTCTTCCTGATTGTCCATTTTGGAAAGCGAATGGATAAGCGTTCCTTTATCTTTCATCTTGCAACGCGGTATTTTGTCCATCTTTACCTGATGCATATTCCCCTCGTTCGTAAAAATGCACAGCTTATCGGTATTCTTTATCTTAAGAATGCACGAAAATTCTTTTTTTGTTTCCTCCGCCACACGGCCAAATGCCGCCGCATCAATCGCTTTTATATAACCAAAACGGTCAATACAGACAAACAAGTCCTCGACTACGACTTTCTCTACATAGGCCTTGGCCACCGTGTCTGTCAGCTCCGTACGGCGCGGCGCCAAAAGCTGTTTTTTCAGACTGCGGAGTCGGCTCTTAATTACCTTATATAATTCTTTTACATCGGAAAGAATCTTCTCATATTCCGCAATATTTTTTAACAGTGTCTCATTTTCTTCGTGCAGTTTGAGAATCTCCAGCCCAATCAGCTTACTCAACTGCATCGAAAGAATGGCCTCTGCCTGATTTTCCGTAAAATTCAGCGTCTTCGCCTCTTTTTCCGAAGCCGCGCTCTTAAATTTAATCCCGTCGGTAACTCCCTCAATCAGACATGTCTTCGCCTGCCTGACAGAAGTCGAGCCGCGCAGGATTTCTATAATCAAATCAATAACATCGGTCGCTTTCATAAGTCCTTGTACAATTTCCAAACGCTTCCCTGCCTTTTGTAAGAGGAAGCGGTATTCTTTTGTATACAGCTCCTCCTGAAAGAGTACAAATTCTTCAATCAGTGTTTTGAGGTTAAATACTTTCGGTTGTCCATTCCCCTCTTCACTTGGTTTTATCGCCAGAAGATTAACGCCATACGTGTCTTCCATCTGGGTTTTCTTATACAGTCCATTCAGCAGATTATCAATGTCGCGCCCTTTTTTAACTTCTATCACAATGCGAATCCCCTCTTTCGAAGATTCATCGCGCACATCATAAATCTCATCAAAAACTTTTTCTTTTGCCAGTGAGGCCAAATTTTCCACCAGTTTCATTTTATTACCAGAAATCGTGTACGGAATTTCCGTAATGACAATATTCGTCCGTCCGGCCTCTCCCTTTTCCAACTCCGTCTTAGCGCGAAGACGGATACGGCCCTCGCCTCTCTCATAAATTTCCTGCATATCCGAGGCGTTGATAATTATACCGCCTGTCGGGAAATCCGGCCCCGGCATATAGTCCATCAATTTATAAATAGAAATCCCCGGCCTGTCCATATAGGCGATGACGGCGTCTATCACTTCCGCCGGATTGTGCGGCGGAATGTTGGTCGCCATGCCAACGGCAATACCCGTCGTGCCGTTAATGAGCAGATTCGGCAGTGTTGCCGGCAGGACGACCGGCTCTTTCTCGCTGTCGTCGAAGTTTGGCACAAAATCTACTAATCCCTTGTCCAGATTATCTAACAGCGCCACCGCGGTGGAAGACAGTCTCGCCTCCGTATAACGCATGGCCGCCGCCCCGTCGCCGTCAATGGAGCCAAAGTTTCCATGTCCATCTACTAATGGCGCATTTAACGAATATTCCTCTGTCATATGTACTAACGCATCATAAATAGAGCTGTCGCCGTGCGGATGGTACTTACCCATCGTATCGCCGACAATACGCGCGCTCTTGCGGTGTGGTTTGTCCGGCGTCAGTCCGAGCTCTTTCATGGCATAGAGAATACGCCGCTGAACCGGTTTCAGTCCATCCCTTACATCCGGCAGCGCCCGGGACACAATAACGCTCATCGCATAGTCCCGATAGGAGGTTTTCATTTCCTCTGAAAAATCCAACTGGATGATATTTTCCTGACTCATGGTATTTCCTCCCTTTCTTAAATATCCAGATTAGCGTATTTTGCCTCTTCCATTATAAACTGCCGTCTCGGAGGCACATTGCTTCCCATTAACATATCCGTTACCTCGTCCGCCTCTACCGTGTCGCTTATTGATACCTGCGCAAGAATGCGGCTGTCCGGGTCCAGTGTCGTTTCCCATAACTGGGTGTCATCCATCTCCCCGAGTCCTTTATACCTTTGTAACTCCAAAATTTTCTTTCCTTTTTTTCGGAACTTCTCCAATTCAAAATCATTAAATAGATACTCGGATACCTTTTGTTTTTTCTTTCCCTTTGCCTCTTCGTAGGAAACGCGGTACAGCGGCGGCAGACCGCGGTACACTTTTCCCTGATAGATTAGTTCCGGCATAAAGCGGTAGAAGAACGTGAGAAGAAGCGTACTGATATGTTCGCCGTCTACATCCGCATCCGTTAATATAATAATCTTGTCATAGCGCAGTTTCGAAATATCAAAATTCTCGCCAATTCCACAGCCAAACGCAGCAATCATCGTCTTTATTTCATTATTGACAAGAATTTTTTCCAACGGCGCCTTTTCCACGTTTAAAATCTTTCCCCGCAGAGGTAGCACCGCCTGCGTCCGTCGGTTGCGCGCCGTTTTCACCGTACCTCCCGCCGAATCTCCCTCGACAATGTAAATCTCACAGTCCTCTGCTTTTTTGGACGAGCAGGCGGCCAATTTACTTTTTGTATCTACGTCAAGAAGCTGTTTCATCACCGTCTTGCGCGCCTTATCGCTGGCTGTCCTTGCCTTGAAAGACTTATGCACGTTTTCCAGAATACGCCGTAACACTTCTACATTTTTATCAAAATACCGCTGTACTTCCATATTAAATACTTCGTCCACGGCATTTTTGGCGTCGGTATTTCCCAATTTATTTTTCGTCTGACTCTCAAACTGCGGGTCGGGGTGCTTAATAGATACGATGGCTACCAGACCGTTGCGGATATCTTTACCGTCAAAATTATCTTCATTATTTTTTAAAAAATTTAATTCTCTGGCGTACTGATTCATAATGCGGGTAAGCGCCGTCTTAAAGCCGGTCACGAGCGTTCCCCCGTCTGCGACATTGATACGGTTACAATACGCATTAATCTGCTCGCTGTAATTTTGCGTGTACTGAAACGCCACCTCCACTTCAATATCGCCACTTTTCCCCTCTATATAAATGACATCATCATGCAGAACTGCCGCATCACGGTTAATATATCGGATATAACTCTGAATCCCGAACTCTTCCAGATAAACTTTTTCTTCTCCGGTATGCTCATCTTTAAATATGATTTTTAAATTTTTATTTAGATAGGCTATTTCCTTTAATTTCTTACGGATTGTTTCCGGTTTAAATTCTACCGTCTCAAATATAGTATCGTCCGGATAAAAGGTAACTTTCGTTCCCGTATTGCTCTTCATACAGGTGCCAACCGTTGGCAGCATGCCTTTTTCCAGCTTCGTGACAGGATGTCCCCCATCCCGATATTCGTCCTGATAAATTTTCCCCTCCCTGCGAATCTCTACTTTCATGCTTTTTGAAAGTGCATTGACTACGGAAGCGCCTACCCCGTGCAGACCACCGGATACTTTATATACGTCGCTGTTAAACTTGCCGCCCGCATGCAGTACAGTATAGACAACGCGGGCAGTCGGAATTTTCTTCGCCGGATGGATATCTACCGGCACACCGCGCCCGTTATCCTCTACTACGACACCGCCGTCCTTTAATAACGTTAAATGCAATTCGTCACAAAATCCTGCCAAATGCTCGTCTATTCCATTATCAAGAATTTCCCAAATCATGTGATGAAGACCTCTTGTTCCCGTACTCCCGATATACATGCCGGGACGCTTGCGGACTGCTTCCAAGCCCTCTAATATAACAATGTCACTTCCACTGTACTCGCTCATAAATTCCTCCATTTTACCAAAGACGGGTAGTCTTATATTAATGTCTGATGAATTGCGGAAGTTGTAAAACAACAGACAATCCAAATCAGCCATTGGGGACAAAATGTCTTTTTACCCCAACATCTTTTTAATAAAAACGCAATATATAGTATAAAACAAATGTTTGTTTAGTGCAAGAAAGTTTTGTTACACAGGCACAATTGCTTAATAATTTTGATTTTCAAGGTAATGGTCGTGGGAGTAGTATACCGGATAAGATATGGTATGATACCCATATATTGAAACAAACTATTAGCAATTGCCCTGCGTTTTGTCACAAACTATTTGACAGAAAAAAGAAAAGATTTTATACTATAGAAATATCTGAAACAAAAACTTAACTTTGCGTTACCTTGTTACATAAACGCTTCGGAATGGAGGATATTATGAGCGGATTAAAACCAATCAAAGAAGGAAAAGTACGCGAAATCTATGACAATGGCGACAGCCTGATTATGGTGGCGACTGACCGTATCAGTTGCTTTGATGTGATTTTGAAAAATACTATTTCAAAAAAGGGAACCGTATTGACTCAAATGTCAAAATTTTGGTTTGACATGACTGCGGATATTTTACCGAATCACATGATTTCCGCCGATGTCAAAGATATGCCGGAATTTTTCAGACAAGATAAATTTGACGGCAACAGTATGATGTGCCGCAAGCTGACAATGCTGCCGATTGAATGCATCGTCCGCGGTTATATTACCGGAAGCGGTTGGGAAAGCTATAAAAAGAACGGGCTCGTATGCGGAATCTCTTTGCCGGAAGGTCTGAAAGAATCTGATAAATTGCCGGAGCCAATTTATACTCCATCCACAAAAGCAGAAATCGGCGACCACGACGAAAACATTTCCTATGAAAGAAGCATTGAAGTACTTGAGAGGGACTTCCCCGGAAAAGGAGAAGAATACGCGTCGAAACTTCGCGATTATACGATTGCCCTCTATAAAAAATGTGCTGATTATGCGCGTCAACGGGGTATTATCATCGCCGATACCAAATTTGAATTTGGCCTTGATGAAGAGGGCAATATCGTTCTCGGCGACGAAATGCTGACGCCGGATAGTTCCCGTTTCTGGCCGGCAGACGGTTATGAGCCGGGACATGGCCAGCCATCTTTTGACAAACAATTTGCCAGAGACTGGCTGACAGATAATAAGGGCAGACACGATTGGGAACTGCCTGCGGATATCGCACAAAAGACCATTGACAAATATTTGGAGGCCTATGAATTATTAACCGGAAAGCCTCTCTCTTAGAGAAGCCGCCATCGGTTATTTATACAGCACTGGGAGGATGAACCATGAAAAAGAAACCTATCCTGACATTAGCGCAGGTAAAAGAAATCGAAAAAACATATCCGACACCTTTTCATATATATGATGAAAAAGCAATCCGTGAAAATGCAAGGGCTTTAAAAAAAGCTTTCTCATGGAATAAAGGGTATCGTGAATATTTTGCCGTAAAAGCGACGCCGAATCCTTTTATTTTACAGTTATTACAGGAAGAGGGCTGCGGTGTCGACTGCTCTTCCATGACGGAACTGATGCTTTCCGAGGCATTGGGATTTCACGACAGCGACATTATGTTTTCTTCTAATGTCACCCCTGTAGAAGAATATAAAAAGGCGGCCGAACTGGACGCCTACATCAATCTGGACGACTATACCCATATTGATTTTCTCGCAGACAGCGTCGGCATTCCGGAGACTATCTGCTGCCGCTACAATCCGGGCGGCGTATTTGAACTCGGAACGGACATTATGGACAACCCGGGAGATGCCAAATATGGTTTCACGAAAGAACAGATGATTGACGGCTATAAGAAACTGATGAAACTCGGCGCCAAAAATTTTGGTATTCACGCCTTTATTGCCAGTAATACCGTAAGTAATGAGTATTATCCAACGCTTGCCGGCATTTTGTTTGAATTGGCAGTCGAGTTAAAAGAAAAGACAGGCGCCAACATTACTTTCATTAACCTATCGGGCGGGATTGGTATTCCTTATACACCCGATAAGGAACCGAATGACATTGCCCTGATTGGCGAGGGCGTCCGCAAGCAGTTCGAGAAAATTCTTGTTCCCGCAGGTATGGGTGATGTGGCAATCTTTACCGAGCTGGGACGCTTTATGCTTGGCCCTTACGCAAATCTCGTAACAAAATGTATCCATCAGAAACATATCTATAAAGAGTATGTCGGCCTAAATACATGCGCCTGCGATTTAATGCGGCCTGCCATGTACGGCGCGTACCATCATATCACCGTCCTCGGAAAAGAAGACGCTCCTTGCGACTGCAAATATGATGTAACCGGTTCTCTTTGTGAAAATAACGATAAATTTGCCGTAGACCGCATGCTGCCAAAAGTTGATATCGGCGACTATCTTGTTATCCACGATACCGGAGCACACGGTTACTCCATGGGCTATAATTACAATGGGAAGTTAAAATCTCCTGAACTTCTGCTAAAAGAAGACGGAACAGTGCAGATGATTCGGCGCGGGGAAACACCAAAGGATTATTTCTCAACGTTTGACTTCTGTGATATTCTGAAAGATATGAAATATTAGTATTCCTTGTAACGATTTCAGGAAACAGCATCTAAATGCGGCATTCTCCCGTTTGGATGCTGTTTCCTTTTCCGTTTCTTTCATTATGAAATCGTTTTTATCTTACTCCATTTTCCATAAACTTTCCGGCCTTTTTGTTTCTTCCACGCACGTACGCGTATATAATAACTCTTTCCTCGTTTTAGTCCGCTAAGAGAAACCGATGTTTTCACCACATTTATTTTCTTAGCCTTTTTCATTTTTTTACTCCGGCCATATTGCAGACTATATCCTCCTGCACCGGAAATCTTCTTCCATGAAACCCTGACCTTTTTCCCAATCCGTCTAACCTTTTTGATTTTTGCCCTTTTTATTTGATTCGAGCCGGTTATCGTCGACATGCGCGATACCAACTGCGTAATCACATAAGAAGAATCTGCAGGAGGGGAAGTCTGACTTACTGCCGCCTGCTGATTTCCCTCATGTTCTGTCTCTTTGTCACCGTCTTCTTTCCCTTTTTTGTCATCCGGATTCGTAAAATCATCTTGTCCGTGTGAAAAATCTCCATCCGGTGTTGGTGTGGGAACATCCGTCGGGGTATCCGTCGGCTTATCCGTTGGTGTGTCCGTCGGCTTATCGGTCGGCTTATCCGTCGGCTTATCGGTTGGCGTATCCGTTGGCTTATCCGTTGGCTTATCCGTTGGCGTGTCCGTCGGTATTGGTATCGGCGTCGGGATGATTGGCTTTGGTATGACCTGTAGGTATACGGACATCGTAATTTTTCCGTCCTCTTCCGGTTGGAAATCGCTCCAATCGTAATTGTCCTTATCCTCCGGTGTGTAATATACCTCGTACCGGCCAGGTTCTTCTACAATTTGCTCCGGATTCTTCCATTCCAGTGTGCCGCCTTGTCCCTCCAGCGATAGCGCGGAGCCGGATACGCATGTTCCCTCCTGTACTGCTTCTGCCCGAATCGATGGCAGTTCCCCCTTTATGCTATGTACCTGCACGGGTATCGTAAACGTAATCGTCTTTGTATTCTCATCATAACCGGCAATACGGCTCCAGTCATAAGTATCAGTAGCCGCCGGTATGAATACAACTTCCGCTCCCTGATTCTTTACTCCGGGGCGTATATTTTCATTTTTCCAAGCAAATGTGCCGTATTCATTTTTTGTAAACGATAATTTTGATTCTGACAGCGACTGTCCATAAATAATATCACTGCAGGACGGCCATGTAAGATTCTCCATCACTTTCGGACAGGTATTCACCGTCATATCAATCTCCAGTCTTTGGTATCCGTCTTCCTCCGGCACAAACAGCATCGAATACTTTTGTTCTCCCAGACAGAGCCTCTCGTTTGGATTCGACCACTCCCAGCTTCCTTTAATCACTTTGCCCGTATGCGGATTTGTGCATTTCCCCTGTAAATATTGTATGTCCTGAAGTGTCTGGCCGTAAATCCCCTGATTGCGTATCACCGGCATTTCCATGATGGCAGGCTCCGTGCCAAGAACATCCACCTTAAAATATTGTGTTACCGCCGCATAATTAGAATCGCGCGGCTGAAATGTACCAAGGATTTCCTGTTCTCCGATGGAATACAGCAGTTCATTGCTCTTCTCAAAAGAAAAATCGCCCTCTACCGTTTCCCCCGTGACCGGACTCACAAAAGTCATCTGCGGCTGCACACCCAGCAGATTCTCTCCTGCATGTATCTGCGGCTTCACATATTTCTCCAATTGGGGAACCGCTTGCTTCGTCGTGACTTTACCACTTTTTTCAAACACTTTCGTCTCATACGAAAACGGATATTTCGGCAGGAAGAATACGTCATGACAACGGCTGCCGGCTTGCGGAGCATACTCTTCATCACAAAAATGCCATGTGCCCTCAATGGACGAGAGCCAGTTGACTTTATCGGTCGTAATCGTTGCATCTGCTAACGTCTGCCCGTAACAGATGTCCTTGGCCTCAAGACTCGTTTCACCTCTTCTGTCTATCGTATACGGACGTTTTAACAGTTTACCGTTATCCATAAACTCTACTTTCCCACTTCCGTACATAAAGCCCTCGGAGTGTTCAATATCTACCGTTCCCCTTATCTTCAGTAAACCGTCCATACGGAAATTATAGCTGTTTATCGTGAGTGTTGCTCCTCCTTCTATGAACAAAGTGGTATCTTCCTTAAGATACCCATATTCAATATAAGGCGGAAAATCCACTTCTCTGTCAGCAAAAACATTGATGCGTACTTTTGGATTTTTATAGGCCGCTAAAAATGCCTCTGCCAGACTCGCTGTCTCGAAGCTCCCCTTGCCGGGAACGTAGTACACGATTTCACTATCTCTAGTTACCGCAGCGTGCGACTCATATGCCGGCAGTCCCCCGAGCAGGACGGCAATTGCCAGAAGCACACCAAATACTTTCTTTATTCTTTTTCCCATAGATTATCCTCCCTTGTTTTAAAGTGAAATTAATTTGAAGTTAGCTTGAAATTAGCCTGAATGTAAGATATTTGAGATAAAAACAACCACGAGCGTCACGCTTCGCGAGACTGCTCGGGTTCGCGGGCGCGCTCGGATAGTCTTGTGCAAGCACAGACATATCCTCACTTTGCCTCCGCGTAAATAAGAATAACAAGATGCAGTGCTTAACCACACGGATAAACACTGCATCTTGTGGTTCCTTTCGAAAGGAACTTAAGTTTAACACAGAACGGGAGGCTCTGTCAATTGCTATTTTTGTGAATTTTTTCTATGGTCGTGCAACGACTGGAATGCCTTTCTTTTTCAGCGTACCACGATAACGGATAACCACATTGTTATACGTGGAACTGCTCTCCATCGTCCGGCCATTTCCTATGTACATTGCAATATGAAAAATGCGCTTATAACGACCATTTCTGCGAGCGGAAGAACCACCGAAACAGACAAGGTCTCCCGGACGCAGTTTCTTTTCATCATAGACGCTGGACGCCTTGACAATTTTCTTTTTGCGCACATAGTATCTTGCAATATCTGCCGCCACCGGCGCCCACTTTGTCTTTCTCACCAAGGTTTTGCCCGCGGAGCGGTAAATGCGGTATACAAACGAAGAACAGTCATAGTAATTTTTACTCATTCGTCTCGCTTGACTGTATTTTTTCTTTCCTATTTTCTTACAGCCAATCCGCATTGCCTTTACCGCCGTTTTTGTACTGACTGCCAGATAATATTCCAGCGTCTTCCCATCCACTTTGCAACGGATTACCGTACTTCCGTATTGTAGCGTCGACACTTTTCCTTTTTCATTCACTTTACCTACTCTGACATCGGCAGACGACCAGATTGGAGTACTATCCGCATTCAATCCCGTCACGTTCACTTTAAATGATTTCTTTTTCTGATAAAATCCGTATTGTGTCTTTAATTTGGGATTTGTTACCGTAACCCGACATTGAAATTCCACACCGTCCACGCTTCCGGTAATCGTTGTCGTTCCGACTTTGCGCGCCTTTATGACTACCGATGACGAATTGCCGGAGACAAGAGAAACCATGCTGCCATCCATCGTTTTATAGGTAACCGGATTTCCGGAATAGTCCTGCAGGGAAAGCGTCATCTGGCAGCCTTTTGCCAAATTGGTTTTCCCGTGCTCAAAATGGGGTTCCAGTATCGCTAGCGGAATGGTAAATTCATAGCGCCCCCCGTAATTGTCCGCCACTTTTACAAGAAACCGAGCCGTTCCCGCGCGAATGGGAGTAATTACCCCGTCTTCCGTTACCGAAGCCAGTTCCGGCGTCTCGCTGCTCCACTGGCAGGTCATTTCTTCAAAAGCCGGAATATCAAGACGCTCCGCTTTCGTGCCGACGACTTTTCCCGCAAACGTGGAAACATTAAAAGTGAGGCCGTCTAACCGTTCATTGGCAACTACTTCGACTTTGGCAACCAATTTTTTCCCTGTCTTTGTCTCAACTGATACTTTGACGGAGCCTTTTCCTACCGCCGTCATTATGTACTTTTCGGATATCGTAACGACGCCCTCTTTATCAACGGTAATTTCGCCCTCCGGCAAATCGGTCAGAGGCATGCTCTGCCCTAAATAGAGTCTGATTTGATTCTCCTGCTCTGTCAGCGCAGGCGTCTCACTCTCTTTCGCCTGTGCAGTTGCCGTTCCACCCATGAACGACAATAGAAGAACCAGTATGAAAAGCCACCCATATCCTTTTCTTTCTTTTCTCATACGCTTTCACCTTTCCTTTTTGTGCTTTGTCCCATTACGCTTTCGCAAATTTTTACTGTTTCTTTCGTTTCACAAAACCACGAGCGTCACGCTTCGCGAGACTGCTCGGGTTCGCGGGCGCGCTCGGATAGTCTTGTGCAAGCACAGACATATCCTCACTTTGCCTCCGCGTAAATAAATGGGAACTACTTTTTATCCCGCAGTTCCCACTGTAACAACTCCCTGTGTCATTCTTGTGCTGCCACAACTTATTTTACTTCTATTTTCTCCATACCTCCCATATATGGGCGCAATGCTTTTGGAATATTAACCGAGCCATCCTCGTTCAGGTTATTTTCCAGAAATGCAATGAGCATACGCGGCGGCGCCACTACCGTGTTGTTCAATGTGTGGGCAAAATATTTACCACCCTCTCCCACAACACGAATTTTTAAACGTCTTGCCTGAGCATCTCCGAGGTTCGAGCAACTGCCCACCTCAAAATATTTTTTCTGGCGCGGCGACCACGCCTCCACGTCAATGGATTTGACTTTAAGGTCTGCCAAATCACCCGAGCAGCACTCCAGCGTACGAACCGGAACATCTAACGAGCGGAACAAATCTACCGTATTCTGCCACAACTTCTCAAACCACACCGGACTCTCTTCCGGCTTGCACACAACAATCATTTCCTGCTTTTCAAACTGATGAATGCGATATACGCCTCGCTCCTCTATCCCGTGCGCTCCCTTTTCTTTCCGGAAACATGGCGAATAGCTTGTCAGCGTCTTGGGAAGCTCTGTCTCCGGAATGATTTTATCAATAAATTTACCAATCATCGAATGTTCGCTTGTCCCAATCAGATATAAATCTTCTCCCTCGATTTTATACATCATGGCATCCATTTCTTCAAATGACATAACCCCCGTTACAACATTGGAGCGAATCATAAACGGCGGCACACAATATACAAAACCACGTTCTATCATAAAATCTCTTGCATATGATATGACGGCAGAATGAAGCCGTGCAATATCCCCCATCAGATAATAGAAACCGTTGCCGGCTACATCCCGGGCAGCGTCCAAATCTATCCCCTCAAACTTGTCCATGATATCGGTATGATATGGAATCTCAAAATCAGGCACAACCGGCTCTCCAAACTTCTCAAGTTCCACATTTTCACTGTCGTCTTTACCTATGGGAACACTCGAATCAATAATATTTGGTATCACCAGCATGCGCTCATTCACTTTATCGGCAAGTTCTGACTCCAGCCTCTCCAAAGCAGCCAGTTCTTCCGCATTTTTTGCCACTTCTGCTTTCATAGCCTCTGCTTCTTCTCTTTTCCCCTGCCCCATAAGCGCGCCAATCATCTTTGAATTCTTCTTTCTCTGGGCACGAAGTTCATCTGCCTTTTGCTGCGTCTCGCGCCTCTCTTTATCAAATTGAATCACTTCATCCACCAGCGGCAGTTTCTTATCCTGAAATTTATTTTTTATATTCTGCTTTACTATCTCCGGATTTTCCCGCAAAAACTTAATATCTAACATGTAACTCCTCCATTTCCATACTCATTCACAAAACACGGGGCTATAGCGATTATACAACAAATCATTATGGCATGCAAGTAATTTGACTTTTCCATTATTGTCTGATAGACTTTTTCTGACATTCATATTTTGATTTTATATCTTAATCGAAAGGAGTTCTTACATAATGAAAATCATTTCGCAGATTTTATCTTCTATTGACGATTTCGTGTGGGGGCCGGTAATGCTCATTCTTCTCGTGGGCACAGGCATATTTTTGACAATACGCACCCGTTTTTTAGGATGGCGCAATCTCGGCTATGCACTCAAAAGCGGGCTCGGAAAAGAGGCTCGGAAAACAACGCGGGGCAGCGGTGATATTTCACCATTTTCTGCGCTGACAACGGCATTAGCAGCTACGATTGGCACCGGAAACATTGTCGGTGTTGCTACTGCCATGGTATCTGGCGGCCCCGGCGCCCTTGTATGGATGTGGCTCTCGGCATTTTTCGGATTGACTTCCAAATTCAGTGAGTGTATGCTGGCTATCAAATATCGGGAAGTAAATGAAGCCGGTGAGATGTCCGGCGGGCCGATGTACACGATGAAAAAGGCTTTCAAAAATAAAAAAGCCGGCTCCATTCTCGGATGGCTCTTTGCACTGTTTGCCGTGTTGGCGTCCTTTGGTATCGGAAATCTGACGCAGGCAAATTCCATTTCTGACGCACTGCACTCTTCTTTTGGCATTCCTATATGGATTTCCGGCATTGCCATTACTGGATTAGCGCTGATTATTATTGTCGGCGGGATTAAATCCATCTCTAAGGTTTCACAGGTTGTTGTTCCGTTAATGGCTGTGTTTTATATTATTGCCGGCATCATTGTGATTATCCTGAATTTCGAAAATGTACCTGCCGGTCTGGCAATGATTTTTAAAATGGCTTTTAGTCCTCAGGCAGTGGGCGGCGGTCTCTGCGGAAGTATCACCGCTGCCATGATGAATGCGATGCGCTTCGGAGTTGCCCGCGGTGTTTTCTCCAACGAGGCGGGCATGGGCTCTGCCGCTATTACTGCTGCCGCGGCAACAACCGATAATGCCGTTCGACAGGGTTACATAAATATGACAGGAACTTTTTGGGATACCATCGTCGTCTGCAGCATAACAGGTCTCTGTATCGCCAGTTCGGGAATGCTTGGCACTACAGAAGTAGAGCCAAGTATTTCCGGCGCATATGAGTGTAACATTAACGTTGATGATGATAGCTCCGTTTCGAGTTGTACACTGCCGGATAAAGATGGAAACAAGATTACTTATCAGTTGAAAACAGAAAACAAAGACGGTCAAAGTACATTTGTTCTCACACCTTCCGGCTCGGAAGATGAAGCAAAAACACTTACCCTGACACCAAAAGATAATTCCTCAACGACAGCCTTAAATGGCACTTATACCGATGAGGAACTGAATCAATATATTTTCCACGAAAATGGTTCTTATGAATATCACGGCCTGCTAATCGGCGCTCCGCTTACCATCGCCGCTTTCCAGAGCGCACTCGGCAGGACAGGCGGCTGGCTGGTATGCATCGGAATTGCTCTGTTTGCCTTTTCTACCATTCTCGGTTGGGAATATCATGGTGAAAAGGCATTGGAGTATCTGCTGAAAACACACAAATACAATATGATTTACCGTATTTTCTTTTCTCTGATTGCTTATATCGGTGCAACTACAACGCTGGAAATCGTATGGAATTTTTCCGATATTGCAAATGCACTGATGGCGATTCCGAATCTAATCTGCCTGCTTGCACTCAGCGGTGTCATTGCCAAGGAAATGAAAGACTTTCAACAGGTAATCAAAAAAGAAAAGTAGTCGTTTCTGCTCAGTTCCCTTTCATTATCTGACTGCGTTCCCGCTCCAATTCACGCAGCAACTGCGGAATTGTCCACTGGCGGTTAGAGGGGGTCAGAACCGCTTTGTAATCAACGGAAACATTTTTCATTCTCATCTCAAACAGAAGTTTATCAAAATGCTTTTCCGTCACATCACAAAACAGCATCAGACTGCTATCCGGGATTTTTTCCAGCGCCGGCAAGGGACCGTTATCTTTGCCGGCGCATAATTCAGCCAGCGTCCCCGCCGCATGGCTGCTGTCCCGATTGGTAACTGAAATTTTCTTGACAGAGGCAAGACGCCGTATCTGCTCTTCCTCCCTTTGCGCTACCTGAAATAGTATAATCTGCTCCATTTCTTTTATTCCTTTACCAATTCTTTCATTTCCAGAGCGATATTATTAATCTCGTTTCCGGTCTTCTCGCCGGCCTCGCGATTGACTACGCTCAATTCCTCAATGTTCTTCGTACTTGCCGCCATTTCCTGAGATACGGCAGACATTTCGGATATCGCATCGACGATAGTTTGATTCGCATGTTTCAACTGCTGAATCTCATCACGGATACCGATGGCCTGTCCGTCCAGTTCTTCTAAGGAAACCTGCATAACGTCAAACTGGTTATAAGCCTCCTCGATATAGTTTGTCTGCTTCTGAATTTCTTCCAGAATACCGCCGATACTCGTGCCGACATCATCCGAAATATTCTGAAAATGCGCCAGTAAATCCGTGATTTCTACTGCGGAATTTTGTGTATCCTCTGCCAGCGTGCGGATTTCATCCGCTACAACGGCAAAACCGCGTCCTGCCTCACCGGCACGGGCCGCCTCAATCGAGGCATTGAGTGACAGAAGATTGGTATTTTCCGTGATTGACTGAATCACCCGCACAATTTCCTGCATATCTTCTGCTTCTTTTTTTAACTGCGTCAGTTTATCCTCAATCTGCTTCGACGTACTCTGCATTACTTCCGCTCCCTTTTTGGAAGCTGAAATTTTCCCGCTGCTCTCACTCATTAACGTGCGGGTCTGCATGGACTTCTCCACCATCTCGTCGGCCGCTCCGGCAATATTGCTTACTCTCTCCTGAATGCCTTTTGTGACGTCGCTCTGATTATTCAGTTTATCTGAAACCTGACTGACCGCTGTCGCCATCTCTGTCATGGAATCGGTCATCTCGCTGGCATATTGAAGCTGTTCCGCCATATGGCCGTTAATTTTATCGATTCTTCCCGCTACTTTTTCACTTGCCGTCATAATGCCGTCTGTCGCGTCCTGCGACTGCTTCATGCTCTCTTCTAAAAGTTTCTGACGAGCTTCTCCGGCAAACTGGATTTGACGAATCGCCAGTGTAAAAAAGATACCGGTGAGAAGTACGCCGAAAAATTGGATTTCATACTCTGTAATAGCCGCAGCTTCTTTCTTTCCCTGCAAAATACATGTTCCAATACGGATTAATACAGCGACTACTGCCGCCCCGCACATAGAGGCAATCAGACGGTAGCTTCCATATACGGCTGCCGCCCCCAGAATCGGCATTATGTAAACTACGGTTATCGCATACGGACTCGTGAGCAGATTAATGAAATAAAAAATCAGATAGGAGACCGCCATAACATAGCGGATAGCCGGATGGTCTTTCTTTTTCCCATACAGTACAAGTGATGCTATTAAGGGAATATCTCCTATGGACAACACACTGATAACATACGGAATCCCCCGCAATCCCTTTACAATTTCCAACACATAGGCTAACGATAATACAATCATCGTAATCCCCCATGCCTGTAATACCACTAAATTTTGTTTCTCTTTTACTTGTGTTTCCATATTCTCCTCCATTCCATTTGTTTCAAGCCGGCCCCTCCGCAGAGACCCAGTATATTTTCTGTTACTATTTTACAAAATTATTGTTTATTTATCAATAACTTTTCATCAAAAATAACCCCTTTTTTAATACTTTTTTAATACTCAAAAAAATCCACTATCCGGAAAAAAGTCTTGTCCCTGCCAAGACTTTGGCCCTGTTTTCTATAGTGGATTTTCCTGAATACCAGAAACTATCCGCAGCGATAGTTCCCTATTTTGATTGTTTTCGATTAGCGGCTTTTCGTGGCGTCATCCACGGCATCGTCCACGCCGTCAACAGCGTCTTTTACTCCGTCTGCCGCATCATCCACACCATTCTTTACATCTTCCGACAAATCGTTTCCATCATTGTTATCATCCACGGTATTATCCGTCGCTTCCGGAGTATCCGTTGCATTCGGGGTATCGGTAACGTCCGTAGTCGTATCCGGTGAATTGGATGGGTCAGTAGCGCTGTTGTTCTTGTCTCCACAACCTACCATCATGGCCGAAAGACAAATCGTTAGCAAGCCAATTGCAATAAGTTTTTTCATCTTTGTCCTCACTTTCTTCAGGTCTTTAAAGAGCCCTGATGCATTCGTTTTGTACAATGCTAGTGTGACCCAATTTGCAATTAATATACAAATTTGTAAAGTTCTTTTGGCTCGTCTGCAATTTTCTCCACACCGTATTTTTCCAAAAACGGACGTCCTTTAAATCCCCAACTGACGCCAATGAAAGAGAGTCCGGCATTGTTTGCCGTCATGAAATCGACTTCCGAATCTCCTACATATACTGCTTCCTCTTTGGAACATCCCAGTTCTTCTAACACAGAATGCACCATATCCGGCGCAGGTTTCTTGCGAATTCCCGCTGCTTCATCTTCTCCCTTTGCTATGGCAATCAAATCCTCAAAATAAAAAGGAATCAGCTTTTTAACAGCAAAATCCGCCTTATTGGAAACAACTGCTATTTTTATTTTATTTTGTTTTAAATTTCTTAATACATCCGTTATTCCATCATATACCGCGGTTTTATCCTGACAATGCTGTCCGTAGTATTCCCGAAACGTCTGCAAAATTTTCTCCTGCTCCGGCTTGTCTGTTCCGTCCGGAACGGCGCGCTCAATCAGTTTTGCGATTCCATTGCCTACGAACCCGCGCACTTCCTCTTCGGTGCGCAGCGGCTTATGAAATTTTTGCAAAGCATAGTTCACCGAAGCGGCTAAATCGTCCAATGTATTTAATAAAGTACCGTCCAAATCAAAAATAACTGCCTGAAATGCCATTTTGTCTGCCTCCCTTTTTATTGACAATCGTTTCCTAAAATGCTAACATAAAACCGTTACCCTATGCAAGTAAAGATACATAGGTTTCAGCAAAAACTACAAATTTATGACGGTGCGGCGTTCATAAACCTGCAAAGAGAAAACGAGCCGCACAGAAATGGAGAGAACAATGAAACTGGACAAGCTAGTTGGCGAACGCTTCAAAGAAAAACCAAGCGATTGTGTCATTGAGAGCCACGCACTCATGATGCGGGGCGGCTATATGAAAGACGTAGCCAAGGGAATTTATTCCCAATATATGCCTTTGAAACGCATTTGCCGGAAAATCGAAAATATCATTCGCGAGGAGATGGATGCCATTGACGGGCAGGAAGTATTATTTCCGGTTACCCTCCCCGCTTCTCTTTGGGATGAATCCGGCCGCTATGAAAGTGTTGGCAGCGAGCTCTTGCGTTTTAGCGACCGAAACAAAACAAAAATGATTCTTGGTATGACTCACGAAGAAGCCGCCGTACAGTTAGTGCGCGATTATGCCAAAAGTTATAACAACTATCCTTTTATGATATATCAAATTCAGACAAAATTCCGTGATGAGGCCAGACCTCGTGCCGGACTTATCCGCGTACGCGAATTTACAATGAAAGACGCCTACTCTTTCCATACTTCCCAAGAAGATTTGGAAGCATACTATCAGGTTTGTTACGATGCGTACAACCGCATTTTTGCCCGCGCCGGACTTCCGGACGTAGTTACTGTCGCCTCGGATTCAGGCATGATGGGAGGCAGCCTCTCACACGAATATATGCTACTCACTCCTATTGGCGAAGATACGATTGCTACCTGTCAGGAGTGCGACTATCGGGCCAACATGGAAGCGGCAGACAGTATTATTGAAAATAAAAAAGATGCGGAAGATAAAACCCTGACAAAGACATTTACACCGAATATTCATACGATTGAAGAGATTTGTGAGTTTCTTCATTCTCCTCTTGAAAAATCATGCAAAGCCGTCGTCTATCAGAAAAATGCAACCGACGATTACGTCGTTGTCTTTATCCGCGGTGATTTGGATGTTAATGAAACCAAACTGACTAACTTCCTCGGTGAAGAAGTTCACCCTGCCGTTATCACGGATGATTGCGGCCTCAATGCCGGATATATCGGGCCTGTCAACCTCAAGGTAGCCGGTGATTATACGGTAATTTATGATAAATCCCTGCAGGGAACGAATAACCTCTCCTGCGGCGCCAATGAAGAGGAATACCACTATACCAATCTCTGTATGGAGCGGGATGTACCGGACGCAGTATACACCGACGTAGCCAAGATTATTGAAAACGGTATTTGTCCGGCATGCGGCAAAAAGGCCATCCGTCTCTCGCGCGGTATCGAAATCGGTAATATTTTTCAATTGGGAACAAAATATACGAAGTCGATGAATATGCAATATCTGGATGCCGAAGGCAAATCCCACTATCCGATTATGGGTTGTTACGGAATTGGCGTCGGCCGTCTGGCAGCTTCCGTCTGCGAACTGCACCATGACGATTACGGCCCTGTCTGGCCAATGTCCATTGCACCATGGCAAGTTCACTTATGCTGTCTGCGCGCAGATGATGCGGAAGCAAAAACATACGCTGATAACCTTTATGACGAGCTTCAAAAAGAGCATATCGAGGTAATCTACGACGACCGCAATGTTCGCCCGGGCGTTATGTTTTCGGATGCGGATTTACTTGGCGTTCCGATTCGTCTCGTTGTCAGCCCGCGCAATATGAAAGAATCCGTTGTCGAATTATCTACCCGCGATAAATCAATACAGGATAAAATTGCCCTTAACGAAACAGTTCAAACGGTGAAAAATTTAATAGCAGAAATGATGAAAAATTTGGAGGCATAGGAGGTAATCTTATGGTAAAACATATTATTTTATGGACGTTAAAAGATATGCCGGACGAAGAAAAGGAAACGGTAAAACAGGGGATAAAAAGAGAACTGGAAGGACTTCAGGGGAAGATACCCGGCCTGCTGGATATCCGCGTACAGACGGAAAGGCTCGCAAGCTCCAATGCCGACGTCATGCTTTACTCTGCGTTTGCAGACGAAGAAGCTTTGAAAAATTATGCCGTCCACCCGCAACACGTTGCCGTCGCTGACAGATTTGTGCGCCCGTATACGAAAACAAGAAGCTGTATTGATTTTCCATGCTAAACGAAAAAGAAATTTTTCCTATAAATTTCTTCTAACATAAAAAGAAATCATAAATTATCAAAAAATAAACACCAGATAAATTTATGATTTCTTTTTTCATTTCTCATTTTTACGCTTTCAAAAAATAACGTTATTCCTTGCGTATCTGGGTGACAAAATAATCTTCTGCCTCTCCTTTTGTCATCTTAAACGGAATTGCCAGTTCCCCAAAAAGGTTATCCTCCGCCATATGAAGATAACGCTCATCACTTGTTGTTGCCTTTTTCCCAATCTTCAAACGGTCCTGATTCCTTTGATATGACGTCTTGATGAGACGAACCCACTGGCGGCTGTCACAAGAACGAAGCGCCTCCTTATAAACCTCTTCCCGCTTTTTATCGTTTTCAACCCAAAGAGTCTCTATCTCATCCCATTCATTCAGAAGTTTCTCTGCCTCTTTTCTTGTCATTACAGAACGAGTCACTACTTTTTTGCTATCGGTTGGCACAAATAATCTGCTTCCTGAAGTATAAATTGGAACTAGCGTATAATAGGTACGCTTCTTATCCCCCATACCCTCCATCGTCTGAACCGCTTCTACTTTACAGACTCCACTATTGCCGTGTACCACATAGTCTCCTATCTCAAACAAGCTTATCCATCCTTTCTGTCTCATTGCGCTACGACTCTTAAATAGCGCTGCTAGTTGCTGCCTGTTATTAGTATACCACTTTTTTTCCATTTTCGTAAAGATTTTTTCTTCCGCTGTAGAATCTTTGTTGAAAATAGTAAAAAAACAATGGGATACTATTGTGCATTCTGCCAATAGTAAAGAAAATAAGAGCTCCTATACTTTCGTATCTCTACCCGGTTATTTTCCAATCATAAATGAAATTTCTGCTTCCGCAGCCATTTTCCCATCTACCGTTGCTACCGCTTTTCCAACCCCCATCGGGCCTTTACACTTTATAATCTCTGTCTCTAAGCGAACAACATCCCCCGGTACTACCTGTTTGCGAAACTTCGCGTTTTTAATACCGCCAAAGAAAGCAAGCTTTCCTTTATTTTCTTCCAGCGACAAAATCGCTACCGCTCCGACCTGTGCCAATGCTTCAATTAAAAGCACTCCCGGCATTACCGGATATTCCGGAAAGTGTCCCTGAAAAAAAGGTTCGTTGACCGTTACGTTTTTGTAACCAACCGCTTTTACGCCCGGCTCCATTTCTTCAATACAATCAACCAGTAAAAAGGGATAGCGGTGTGGTAATATTTTCTTTATTTCGTTTATATCCAACATCGTCTCCGCCCCCCTTAATTCTCAAAGCGTTTAAATATCAACACTGCATTATGGCCGCCAAAACCAAGAGAGTTGCTAAGCGCCACGTTTACTTCTGTATCGATTCCCTCTTTCGGGCAGTCCAAATCGCATTCGGGGTCTTGATTCACCAGTCCGACGTTGGCGTGGACATAGTTTTCGTTAATGGATTTTACGCATGTGATAGCTTCTACACCGCCTGCCGCGCCGAGCAGATGTCCTACCATTGATTTCGTGGAATTGACTTTACACTTGTATGCGGCGTCTCCCATTGCCAATTTGATTGCTTTCGTCTCAAAAGCGTCGTTCATATGTGTGCTTGTCCCATGTGCGTTAATGTAATCAATATCTTCCGGCTTAATTCCTGCGTCTCTGATGGCAAATTCTATCGCTTTTGCATCGCCGCTGCCGTCTTCGATAGGCGCAGTTACATGGTGCGCGTCCGCACTGGCTCCATATCCGATGATTTCAGCGTAAATCTCTGCACCTCTCGCTTTTGCGTGCTCTAATTCTTCTAAAATAAGAATGCCTGCGCCCTCGCCCATAACAAAGCCGCCGCGCTCCACATCAAACGGAATGGAAGCTCTCTTTACATCTTCGGTTGTATTTAACGCATTCAATCCCGTAAATCCGGCTACGCCAATCTCGGTAATCGCACTTTCAGCACCGCCGGCAACCATAACATCCGCTTCGCCATACTGGACTGAGCGGTAAGCTTCCCCAATACAGTGCGTACCCGTAGCACAAGCCGTTACTACGTTGATATTTTTACCTTTGAGCCCGAACTGAATGGAAATATTTCCTGCCGCCATATTTGATATCAACATTGGTATCATCAGAGGCGCCACGCGGTTCGGCCCCTTTTCAAGCAATTTTGTGTAATTCGTCTGTACACACTGAAGGCTTCCGATTCCACAGCCGACGCAACAACCTACCATATACGGGTCTTCTTTCTCCATATCCAGACCACTCTGGCCGAGCGCCTCTTTGGCCGCCACGACAGCGTATTTCGAAAAATCTTCCATCCGGCGCGCCGCTTTTTTGTCAATGCCATATTCGGTAACGTCAAAATCTTTTAATTCCGCTGCCAAATGAGCCTTATAAGCCGTTGAATCAAATTTCGTGATTGGTCCAATCCCAACCGTACCTTTTTTTACATTCGCCCAAAAGTCTTCCACATTGTTTCCGATTGGTGTGACTGCACCCATACCGGTTATGACTACTCTTCTACTCATGATAATCCTCCACATCTTTATTCTGACACCGTCTCGTACCGGCGCAAGTTACATCGCAATTCCTCCATCCACACAAAGAACCTGTCCGGTAATATACTTTGCCTTATCGGATGCCAAGAAAACAACGGCCTCCGCTACATCCTCTACGGTTCCAAAGGCGCCGAGTGGAATGGTTTTGCAGGCTTCTTCCTTGACCGTTTCCGATAATTTATCCGTCATATCCGTAGCAATAAATCCCGGTGCGACTGCGTTTACCGTAATGCTGCGGGAAGATAATTCCTTTGCCGCCGCCTTTGTCAAGCCAATGACGCCCGCCTTGGAAGCAGAATAATTTGCCTGTCCCATATTTCCCATGATTCCGGATACCGACGCCATATTAATGATACGCCCCTGCCGTTGTTTCATCATCGGACGGGTGACAAATTTCACACCATGGAACACCCCTGCCAGATTTGTCTGTATCACATCTTGAAATTCTTCCTCTGACATCTTCATCAGCAGATTATCTCTGGTGATACCGGCATTGTTTACAAGCACGTCGATACGTCCATATTCTTTCACGACTCCGGTAAAAAACTCTTTCGCCTGTTCGAAATCGCTGACATTACAACGGATAGCAACCGCCTTTCCCCCATTTTTCTCAATTTCGGCAACTACTTCGTCCGCACGCTCTTTCGAACCGTTGTAATTTACTACTACCATGGCGCCCTCGCGCGCCAACGCCAACGCCACACCGCGGCCGATACCGCGGCTGGCTCCTGTCACTACTGCAATCTTATCTTCTAATAACATCTAATCCCCCATTTTCTATGCCTGTAATGCTTCCACTACCTTGTCGATATCTTCCATCGTTGCTACGTTATATGTAAGCAGTTCCCTGCCAATTGCTTTGCCGATTTTTTTATTGAAGCCGGCCAATGTTTTCCCCGGCCCGATTTCAATAAACACTTCAACGCCGTCTTCCACCATCGCCTCTACCGACTGCTGCCAGCGAACCGAGTTACTTACCTGACGCACGAGCAGCGGTTCAATCTCTTCCTGCTCCGTCACATAAGAAGCATTGACATTGGCAACATATGGTATCTGAGGTTTTCCAATCGACAAATCATCCAGTACTTTTTGCAGTTTCTCTCCCGCTCCGGTAAGAAGAGAGGAATGAAACGGCCCGCTTACATTGAGCATTACGGCCCGTCTGGCGCCGGCTTCTTTTAATTTGTCTGCCGCCTGTTTTACCTGCTCTGTCTCTCCGGAAATGACAATCTGTCCCGGGCAGTTATAATTCGCCACCTGTACTTTATCAAATTCTGCTATCACTTTGTCAATATCCGCCGCATCCATACCGAGGATAGCTGCCATGCCGCCCTCGCCCGCCGGTACTTCTTCCTGCATAAAAATGCCGCGCTTGCGGACAGCCTTTGCCGCGTCTATGTAATTCATGGAGTCCGCTGCTACCAACGCACAGTACTCACCAAGACTGAGTCCCGCGGCAACATCCGCTTTAATTCCTCTGGTTTTCAACTCTTCCATGATGGCCACGCTAGTTGTCAAAAGACATACTTGTGTAAATTCCGTAATGTCAATGTCAGTATTCTCTTCAAAACACAATGCCTTTAAGTCCAGCTCTACAGCCTCGCTCGCTCTGTCAAAAACTTCTTTAGCAACAGCGGAATTATCGTATACATCTTTTCCCATCCCAACAATCTGGGCTCCCTGCCCCGGAAATATAAATGCTATTTTTCTCATGTTTCCCTCATTTCTGCGCACATTTTTTGCACATCGTAAGTTTGTGTCAAGTGCGCACAGACTCAAACTTACGCAAAAAAATTTTTCTACATTGACTCTTAGTCAGTTATACCCATACTAGTACAACGCATATTAAGTAACTGACATATTCACTTGTCTAATTGTCCAGCTACTGCGTCAGAAACAATTATCCTACGTCACTATATCAAAAACTTAATTTGCGTTGTACTAGCAGAAACACCAAGTAAGGTAAAATACCTTCTTGGTGTCTACGCTATCCTATTTTCAGGATTATGTGCAATTTGTCTTTACTCTACACCTTTACTCTTCAGGAAATTAATTACGTCTCCTACAGTATTAATACTTTCAAGGTCATCGGTAGGAATTTCAACATCATACTCCTCTTCCAGAGCCATAATCAACTCATAGAGGTCAAGAGAATCTGCTCCCAAATCATCTTTGAAAGAAGAAGCTTCCGTGATGCTGTCCGCATCTACGCTTAACTGGTCAGCAATAAGTTCCTGCATTTTTTTTAACATAGACTCGTTCTCCTTTTAAAATATAATATTTTTCATATTTTTTTAAAAAACTTTGAAACAAAGATATTTTATCCTAAAAAATACCATTTGTCAATCTCTTTTCGGTTTGGCGGAACAACTGTGTTATTTGTAAAAATCCGCCAATAAACCGCAAAACTCTCTCATATCGCTTTCCCTCAAAATCGTTGGCGCCACATTAGGATTCGAACGGTTCGCCCGCAGCCATTCGGATAAGATTGACCTCTCGTCCGCAAACAGCCCCGTCTCTTTGAGACGCCTGTAATAGGGGTCGTTTTGTAAACTCTCCAACTTATTCAAAGCTTTCCATAACGCTTTGTTCACATCTTCCAAATCTCTTGCAAATTCAATAATTGCACTTAATTCTTTTCCGTCCACTTTCATCCGCCACCTTTCTTCATTTCCTTATCTTATCTTTTCATGTAAATTGCCCATATGCCCGTGACAGCATATGGAAAAACTGCCCAAACCCACGAAAAATCGTAAATCTGGGCAGTTTATCCGATGAGCTTCGAAAGGGACTTGAACCCTCGACCCCTTCATTACGAGTGAAGTGCTCTACCGACTGAGCTATCGAAGCATTTGCTAAACGCAAAACCTAGTATAACTCATATGGCACAAATTTGCAAGATATTTTTTTACTATCCGTCGTCTATTTTGCAAGCAGCATCATAATTTCATTACTTCTCTCGATAAATTCACTCATTTTATCCGCCTGTAACGGCTCATGGCTAATCAACGCCAAATCATACAACTGTTTACAGAAAAGTTCGCTCTTGTCCCCCTCTGCATTGGCAAGCAAATATTTCACCAGCTCATTGTTTGCATTGAGAACAAGCGTCTGGCCCATTTCCGGCATACCCATGCCGCCCATACCGTTTGCCGCGTACATTTTCATCATGTCCTGCATGCGGCGGGCTTCCTCGGACAGCGTAATCATCGAGGAAACTTTCTCGTTTTTGAGCATTTCCACCTTGACGGTAAGCTGCTCTTTGCCCGTTGCCTTGCGGAACAGTTTCTCTAACGTCTCCGTATCCGCCTTTAACTGCTCCTCATCTCCCTCTTCCGTAAAGGCGTCCGTCAAGTCCGCATCAATGCGCTGGAACTTCACAGGCTCCTCTCCGGCCTCCAACGCCGATACAAACGGCTGGTCAATATTGTGCAAGAGAACAACCGCATTCATCTCCTGCTCACGGAACATTTTAATATATTGGCTCTGCTGCTGCAAATCCGTAACATAATAGACCGTCTTTTTCGGCGTCTCTTCCGGCTGCGAATTCTCTTCTTCTCCCTCTTCTACAACCTCAGCTTCTACTTCCGGTTCCGGCAGCGTTTCCAAATACTCCTTGAGAGTACTGTATTTATCATCTAAATCTTTAAACAGCACATAATCTTTTATCTTTTCTTTGAACTTCTCGTCTTTCAGGCAGCCAAACTTGATAAACGGACTGATATCATCCCAGTACTTTTCGTAATTCTCGCGGTCTACCTTACACATACCGGAAAGTTTGTCCGCTACTTTTTTTGTAATATAATCGGAAATCTTCTTTACAAAGCCATCGTTCTGCAGAGCGCTCCTGCTTACATTCAGCGGCAAATCCGGACAGTCGATAACACCTTTGAGGAGAAGCAGAAATTCAGGAATTACTTCTTTGATATTGTCGGCAATAAACACCTGATTGTTATATAGCTTTATCATTCCCTCGATATTTTCATATTCCAGATTTACTTTAGGGAAATACAAAATTCCTTTGAGATTAAACGGATAATCCATATTCAGATGTATCCAGAACAACGGTTCGCGGTAATCGTTAAATACTTTGCGGTAGAAAGCCTTGTACTCCTCTTCCGTACAATCGTTTGGATGTTTAGCCCATAGCGGATGGATATCGCTAATAGAAACCGGACGTTTGAGAATTTTTGTTTTCTTTACCGGTTCTTCCTGCTCTTCTCCCTCTTTTGCCTCTTTCGGCTCTTCCGTAATCTCTTCGATAACCGTGTCTTCTTCTGTTACTTCTTCGCTTGGTATCGTCTCATACTCCGGTTCTGCATTTGCCTTTTGCAGATAAATCTCAATTGGCATAAAAGAACAATACTTTTCCAATACTTCGCGCACACGGTATTCGTTGGCAAACTCATAGCTGTCCTCATTCAAATGCAGGACAATCTGTGTACCAACCGTATCTTTATCGCTGGCGCCCATCTCAAATGTCAGGCCGCCGTCCGACTCCCAGTGAACAGCCTCTGCGCCCTCCTTATAAGACAGCGTATGGATTTCCGCAGAATCGGCAACCATGAAAACAGAATAGAATCCCAAACCGAAATGTCCGATAATCTGCTCATCATTTGCCTTATCCTTATACTTTTCCAGAAAATCAGCCGCTCCGGAAAAGGCAATCTGATTGATATATTCTTTCACTTCTTCCGCCGTCATCCCCAGACCATTATCGGTAAAGGTAATCGTCTTTTCCTCCGGATTAACTTCTACGTCAATTCTTGCCTTATAATCGTCCGCAAGCGCCACTTCACTCATAAGTTCCAGTTTCTTTAATTTGGTAATGGCATCGCATCCGTTACTCACTATCTCGCGAATAAAAATATCATGGTCGGAATACAACCACTTTTTAATAATGGGAAATATATTTTCCGAATTAATCGCCAAATTTCCTTGCTCATTTGTCATATCACTCAACCTCCAATTACTAACTTTATTTCTTCTATCAGATACTATAACGCTACAAAAAGACATTGTCAAGAAAAATTTAGCACTCAACTAATTTGAGTGCTAACAATTTTATTTTTTCTTATAAACATCCGGCAATTCTCGTCCCATTGCTGCTGCTTTTCCTTATCCGGTGAAAATTCTTTCTGCATATATCCGGTAAATAAGTGTAACTGCTCCTTTTCGTAACGCACGCGCAAGAAACCCACGTCGCCATCTTTCATATAATGGCAGAAATTCATTTCCATTTTCCCCGGCTTCTTCTTTCCCTTTATCCATTCCGCAACATAAGGTTTGAGCCGGTCCCATGTAACGAAACCGGTTCCGTCTCCTTCTCTCTCGTCCGTATCATACCATTCGTCCTGCCGGCGCCCGTCGATTCGGAATACCGTAAACGTTGCGACTTCACAATCCTTTACATGAAACCGGTCGAACATATCTCCATAAAACAAATGCTCCATAAATTCTTTAACACTTTCAATGTGAAGCACAATCATATCTGTATATTATCCTTTCTGCCTGCTCATACTACTATCGTTACTAATAAAATTCTAACACCGTCCCGGCGGTAGAACGGAGGTTATCTCATGCGTGCAGATGAACAAACGTATTCTAATGTTGCAAAAAATTGCAGCGCATATGCGGTTAAAGACTGTTGCACATGCTCTAACAAATCCGGTGATACAAAAGTATCATGTACAACATGCAGACATTTTGCATCAAACAAACATTGTATGCTGGATCTTTTTGACCCAATCGTTGAAAACCACAATTTCTAACCGGTTTTGGCGATATGATGTCAATCGTTGGCGGGATGCTGTTTTCTGGCATCCCTTTTTCTTTTCCGCGGCTTTCTCACACTCTCAAAAATGACGATTGAACGCGGCTGCATCTCATACTTTTTCTGTATTTTGACGCCCTCCTGCTGCCCTGCCGTGTCGATTAGTACTTTCCATGTCTCTCCAATTTCCACATTCGGCAGAAAAAATTCATGTGCATCCCAGTGAAAATTAAAGGCAAAATATAAACTCCTCCCATTATAATATCCCCCGTAATACAAAATGCCGACCTCTCTGCTATAATAAGAGAAACGGGCATTCCACGGCTCCTGACCGTGGCACGATACGTCCGGCGCCCCCAATCCTTTCCCATCCAATCCTGTCAGGCTTTGATTCCTGTGGTAGAGCGCATGCTCTCTTCGAAATGCTAACATCTGCCGGACAAATTGAAACGTCTCTTCGTTCTTTTCAAGCAGACGCCAGTCGAGCCATGTCGTGATATTGTCCTGACAATAGGCATTATTATTTCCCTTTTGGGAATTGCCAAACTCATCTCCGGCAAGAATCATCGGAGTCGCCATCCCTAACAGCAGCATCACAAATGCGTTTTTCTCCTGCCGGCTCCTCCTGCGGAGTACTTCCTTTCTGCGTGAGGGGCCCTCGAATCCGCAGTTCCAACTATAATTGTATTCCGTTCCGTCCAGATTCTTCTCTCCGTTCGCCTCGTTATGTTTTACATCATAAGAAATCAAATCCCGCAGCGTAAAGCCATTATGCTGCGTAATATAATGAACCATCGCCACTCCATTAAGCTGTTCCCGAAAACGGTAATAAAAATTTTCTGCCTGACCCTCATCACTTTTTAAAAACCGCCTTGCATCCACTAAAAAGCGGTCGTTCATTTCCATCAGACGCTCTTCTCCCCTGGCGGCCTCCTGCTCTTTCCATTCATGCCCCAGCAGTCTCACATGGGACAACACCGGGTCTTCCAAAAGAATGGACATATCCATACAGTCCTGATTAATCTGAAAGCCGTCAATATGAAAGCGGAGTACATAATACCGCAGGCATTGCAAAATAAATATCGGCGACTTCCCTGCGAAATGCATATCTAAATAAATGTTCATCCCATGTTGATGAAGCGCCTTTACCATTTGCTGAAATTCTTCTGTCACGCCCTGTTTGCCAGAGGTATAGCCCTGTTTAGGTGCAAAATAGTAAGCGTCTTTGCTATATCCCCAATAATTAATCCGCACCTGTCTGACGCCATTCTCATCCCGCATCTGCTCGTCAAAATCATAAACAGGGAGACATAATAAAGTATTGACGCCCAGTTCCTTTAAATAGGGGATTTTTTCCACCAATCCCGCAAATGTTCCCGGATACCGCACTCCGGAACTGCTATGCTTTGTAAATCCACGAACATGGCATTGATACAGCACAATCTCATCCGTCGGAAGCTTTCTCCAGTTTTCCCCCTGCCAGTCAAATTCGGCAAAATCAAATACGGCCCGTATTTTCCCCTGTTTCTTTCCAAAACGGCTCCGCCCCGTAATTTCTCTGGCATAAAAATCAGTTATAACTCTGCCGTCCACAATAAACTCATATTCAACTCCCTGCAGCAAAGAGGAAATGCCCTTTCCCTGCATACGCAGGGAAAAAACATCTGGAATGCCCTCTTTGTATGCGGCGTACATGGGGATGCGTTTCTTTTTTCCGTTCTCATAAAGGCACAGCTCGCACGAAACTGCTTTCGGACACCAGTAATTAATCTGAACTTCATTTTCACTTATCTTTTTTGCTCCCGGCTCGGATACATGTTCGATTTTCCCGCTACCTGTCTTAATGTCATTCCAATTTATCATGAATACAAGCTCCTTTCGCAAATGAGTGAACAGTTATCATTTATTATAGCGAAAAATAGTGGAACTAACAAGAAAAATATGCTAAAATACATATATTAGAAGATGATAACATACAAAAAGGAAAGGAGATTCGCATGTTATTAGACAGAGAATATAAAATCAAATCCAACGTAAACAGCAAAATCAACCTGCATGTGGCATCCGGACATTTTGCAACTACACACTCACACATTAACTTATATCTGGATATGACTACTTTAAAAGTACGCCATTCTGAAGCCGTCGAGGTAGCAAAAGAAATGGCTCGTCAATACCAGTACAGCAAGCCGATTGATACGATTATCTGCATGGACGGCTGCGAGATGATTGGCTCCTGTTTGGCGGAAGAACTGACGAAAAACGGTATTATGTCATTGAACACACATAAAAGTATGTATGTGATTACTCCAGAGTTTGACAGCAACGGCCAGATGATTTTCCGTGATAATTTACAACCTATGGTGCGGGGCAAAAACATCTTACTCTTACTGGCTTCTGCCACTACCGGACGCACCATCGCCAAAAGCGTAGACTGCATCCGCTATTATGGAGGAATCATTCAGGGAATATCCGCCATATTCAGCGCTGCGACAGAAATTTACGGCGAACCAATCCACTGTATCTTCCATGCGGAAGACCTCCCGGGATATCAGGCCTTTAACCCGACGGAATGTCCGCACTGCAAAAACAAAGAAAAAATCGACGCCATTGTCAACGGTTTTGGCTTTTCTGAATTATAACAGTCATCCCACACATTATGGTAAAAGAAAACAGAATCTGCAAAAGCAGATTCTATTTTCTTTTACCGCAGACGTTTTAAGATTTCCAGCGTATACTCCCATGTTCTCTTTACACTTTCCACATCCATGCGCTCTTTCGGCGTATGAATATCAAAAATATCCGGCCCGTAAGAGACACAGTCGAGTTCCGGCAGGCATCCGGCAAAGATACCGCACTCCAGTCCTGCATGCAGCGCCTGTATTACCGGTTCCTTTCCATATTTCTCCTGATATATCTGTATCATTGTTTCGCGCAAAGGCGAGTCCTGACGGTATTCCCATGCAGGATACTCTCCATAACTGTCCGCCTGTCCTCCCAATGCTTTCGTCAGGCTTTCAATCCGCTCCACAATGGCAGTCTTTTCTGATTCTATGCTGCTGCGGACAGAAAAAGAAAATAAAACTTCGTTCTCTCTTGTCTCCAATATACCTAGATTGAGGGACGTTTGTACAAGGCCCGGAATGGCAAAACTCATCTTCTGAATACCCGCAGGATAATTGAGAAGCGCAACTAACACATTGTTCGCCGTCTGCTCTGTCAGCACCGGAAGTCTCTTCTCTTGCGCCTGCATCGAAAGGGAAATCTGCACATTCGCATCCGTCAGTGCCAACTCATTTTTTATGTCGGACAAAAGAGCCTCTGCCTCTTTCTGGCACTGTTCCCTCTGTTCACCTCCTATGAGGACAACCGCCTGCGCTTCCCGTGGTATCGCATTGTCCTTTAGACCACCTGCCACTGTCCGTATCCGAACATTGCACGTCTGTGTCAAGCGATACAACACGCGCCCTAAGATTCGGCAGGCATTCCCCCGCCCCTTATCAATCTCGACACCGGAGTGGCCTCCCCGCAGTCCATTCACGGTTATGAGCGTCTCATACCCGGCCTCTTCTTCATAGGCTATCGGGATTCTTGCCTTTGTCGTCACGCCTCCGGCACAGCTTACAAGAAGATATCCCTCTTCCTCCGAATCTAAATTCAGCATAGTTCTTGCTTTCAAATCGGAACAATCAAGCGCCGTCGCCCCCAACATCCCAATTTCCTCGTCCACAGTCAAGACTACTTCCAGAGGAGGGTGGGGAATGTCGTCAGAATCTAAAATAGCGAGCGCAAAGGCAACCGCAATCCCATCATCGCCGCCCAGCGTAGTCCCTTTCGCTGAAATAAAGCCGTCCTTATACTGTAACTGCACGCCGTCTTTTGCAAAGTCAATCGTACATCCCGCTTCTTTTTCACACACCATATCGAGATGTCCCTGCCAGATAACGGGAGCCGATTCCTCGTATCCTTTTGTTCCCTCTTTCCATATAATCACATTGTTGCTCTCATCCTGACGATGACGCAGTCCCCTCTCTTTGGCAAAGGCGACGCAAAAATCACTGATTGCCTTTGTATTGCCCGAGCCGTGGGGAATAGCACAAATTTTTTCAAAATAGGAAAACACAGTTTCCGGTTCTAATCCTTGTAAAACACTCATTATCAACCTACTCCTTTTTTTATCAATGATAGCACATTTTTATTTCTTTTACTATAAAATTCATTTCCACTTTTTCTGATGTTAATCATTGTCTTTTACCGATAACAATGATACACTGATGAAAAAGGAGGATTCGCAATGAAGCATTTGGAATTGGGGTTTATAGGTTTCGGACTAATCGGGGGTTCCATCGCCCGCGTTTTGAAAAAGAAAAGTCAGGATATAACAATTACTGTTTACACGAGACGCGAAAATCCGGATTTGGAACGGGGAATGGCAGACGGTATCATTGACCGGCTCGTCTATGCCATCGACCAATCCTTTTCCTGCTGCGACGTCATTTTTTTATGTGCGCCCGTCTTGAAAAACATTGACTTTCTGCCGCTATTAAAGTCCATCATCAAACCGGATTGTATCATTACCGATGTCGGCAGTGTAAAAAGCAATATATGCAGCGAGGCAAGGCGTCTCGGTCTGGCAAAGCAGTTCATCGGCGGACACCCTATGGCCGGTTCTGAAAAGACCGGTTTTGCCAACGCTACCGACACACTGTTGGAAAATGCTTACTATCTCCTCACACCGATGGAAGAAAATCGCGCGGAGGACATCGCATTAATGAAAGAACTTGTTTCCCATACCGACGCCTGCTGCGTGGTACTCTCTCCCAAAGACCATGACCGAATCACCGCCGCCATCAGCCATGTACCGCACATTATCGCGGCCACGCTGGTAAATATGGTACGCAGCAAAGATAATGAAGAAGAGAACATGAAAGCGTTCGCCGCGGGAGGGTTTAAAGATATTACCCGCATTGCCTCCTCTTCACCGGAAATGTGGCAGGATATCTGTATTGCCAACGCCGACAGCATCAATGAGTTTCTCGCTTATTTTGAGGAACAGCTCCGACATTTCCAACAGATGATTGCTTCCGGTAACAAAGAGGAAATCAACGATACTTTTCGCATCGCCGGAGATTACCGCAACTCCATTCCTGCGAAAAAGAGCAGTATCATTGCCCGCACATACGATATCTTTGTGACAATTGACGACCGCACCGGAGCGATTGCCGCCATCGCAACTCTGTTATCAGACAATGACATCAGTATAAAAAATATCGGCATATTGCATAATCGGGAATTTATGGACGGGGTATTGAAATTAGAATTGTATAATGAAAATGACGCCTCGCTTGCCCAATCACTGCTTCGCCGGAACCACTATGATATTGTCGTCCGCAATTAACCCATCCGATGATAAAAAGTGATTGCCTGCTTATGGTTGGTAATCACTACTTTTTTATGTCTGCCGCCGTTTTCACCGTCCAGCGTGTACGCAATCGGCTCCTCAGATGCAATTGTTACGGATGAACTGTGAATGATTTTTACCTGCGAATTTGGCTTTCCCGTCAGCAAAAAACCCATCACCTGATTTAATTCCAGTGGATTTTTGGGCGTTCTGACAAACACACCATCGAACAGGCCGTCGTCCAGACGAACCGTATTCTTTTTATAAAGCCGCAGGCCCGCTACCGTCTCGGCATTGGAAACGACTCCCAGAATACAATCCTCTTCCCATGTCTCTTTATCCGTCGTAATCGTAATATGATTATTTTTTAACGTATTCAGCTTTGACGCCCCATCCAGAATGTAAGCCGTTTTCCCAAAAAGCGTCTTTGTCGTCTGCGGCGTCTCATAGGACACCGAAGTAAATGCCCCGAAAGCAGTAACATAGGTGAAATAGCTGCCGTTCATCTCCCCTATATCAAATGCCTGACAACGGTTTCCCACCGCCACTTTAGCCGCCGGAACGACACGCTTTGGCAATTTGATGCCATTGGCAAAATCATTTACCGTTCCTGTCGGTATATAACCGCAGGAGGGCCGCTTCTCCTGCGGCAGCGCCATCAATCCGTGCGTCACCTCATGCAGTGTGCCATCGCCGCCGGCACAAATCACGCGGTGGAATTTTGCTCCCCGCTTTTTCACGACATTGGCAGCGTCCATCTGCTTTTGCGTGGCTACGATAGTAACGTCAAAATTCTTTTCCATCATCAGGTCGATTACATCCGCAATTTTATTGCGCAGTGTCCCTTTCCCCGCCGTGGGATTGTAGACAAATAGAACCTTTTCTGCTCTCATACTAATCCTCATTCTCCTTTTTCAATCATCCAATACGAGCATCGCATCCCCGAAAGAGAAGAAACGATACCTTTCTCTTACTGCCTCTTCATAAGCAGCCATCACCTGCTCTTTTCCCGCCAGCGCTGATACAAGCATGAGCAGCGTCGATTCCGGCAGATGGAAGTTGGTAATCAGAACATCCATCATCTGAAACGAGTAACCGGGATAGATAAAGATTTCCGTATCTCCCTCTCCAGCCTGCAATTTCCCCTCGCTATCGACAGCGGATTCAAGCGTCCGGCAGCTCGTCGTCCCCACACATACAATCCGCCCACCTGCCGCTTTGGCCGCGTTAATTTTATCTGCCTCTTCCGGCGCCACACTATAAAATTCCGAGTGCATCGTGTGTTCCGTAATTTCCTCTGCCTTGACCGGCCGAAACGTTCCCAGACCGACGTGCAGCGTTACATTTGCCACTAAGACTCCCTTTTTCTTCAATTTTTCAAACAGTTCTTCGGTAAAATGAAGCCCCGCCGTCGGAGCCGCCGCAGACCCCTCATATTTGGCATATACGGTCTGATAGCGGTTCTTATCCTGAAGCGTATGCGTAATATATGGAGGTAATGGCATCTGCCCCAATTCGTCCAGTATTTCCTCAAAAATCCCCTCATACCGAAATTGTATCAGACGATTGCCGTCTTCCAGCACTTCAATAATCTCTCCGTGAAGCAGTCCTTCGCCAAAACGGAGTTTGGCTCCTGCCCTCGCTTTCTTCCCCGGCTTTACAAGCGTTTCCCAAATGTCATTTTGCTTCCTTTTTAGCAGCAATAATTCAACTGCCGCTCCGGTGTCTTCTTTCACGCCAAATAAACGGGCGGGAATTACTTTCGTATTGTTCCTCACAAGACAATCGCCGGGTTTCAAATAGTCTATGATATCTGTAAATACTTTATGCTCAATTACTCCGGATTTGCGGTGCAAAACCATCAGCCGCGAAGAACTGCGTTCTTCCAGCGGGTCCTGCGCGATTAATTCCTCCGGCAGCTCATAAAAAAAATCACTCGTCTTCATCCGGTTTCTCCTCCTCTGTCTCCAATGCCACTCATTGTATCACAATCATCCGCCGCATGCAATCTAATCTGTCTGTAGGGCAAACGTTCAATTATTTGTGATTTTCAAGACCGCGGGCATCCTTCCGTATTTTATCCTTGTATCGCTCCCCGAAAAATTATTGTTCCTCCCGTTTGCAGTCCGCCGCCCGAGCACTGTCTGAGATGTCTGCTGTCGTTTTTTCCTGACTTTTGACAGCCCGTTTGCACTA